>NZ_JBMULZ010000022.1:0-136563 GCF_049534875.1 Uniformispora flossi | reverse complement strand
CAGCAGCCTCGGCTACCGCACACCCGTCGAATACGAAGCCGCACTCGCGGCCTGACCACCACAACGACGGTGTCCGTCAAATCGGATCAAGCTCAGACGACCACGGGAGCGGTCACGGTCGGCGGCTACCCGGAGCCACCGTCGTCATGCAACGAGCGAACGCCGAAGTAGCGCGCGACACCGGCTTGAGGCATGCCCCCGTGCGGTCGGCGATGTCGTGGATCGGCGCGTCTCCGGTCGAGCGCCACCGATGCCCGTCAAATGATCCCGCCGTTCGCACGGACGATCTGGCCGTTGCCCAGTGGCCCTCGGGAGCTCGCGAGGAAAGCAACGACGCGGGCGATGTCTTCCGGATTGCCGAGCCGTTCCAGCGCGGCGGCTGCTTGGCGAGGCGGTCGATGGTGGCCTCGTCCTTGCCGTCCGGAAAGAGTTCGGTCGCGGTCGGGCCCGGCGCGACGGCGTTGACGGGGATGTCGCGGCCGCGCAGCTCGCGTGCGAGGACGAGCGTCATGGCTTCGACCGCCCGGCGGCGTCGAAGGCGACGAGGAACGCCCGCTCCTCCGGTTGGACTTCGCCCGGTGCCCACCGAGCTGCCGTGGCAGGTTGGTCGCAGAGCAGGGTGAGCGGGCCGGTGCGGCCGCGCAGGACGTCGGCGAGGTGGGTCCGGGCCGTGCACGCCGTACGTCCGAAGTCCGGTGAGGTTCACCAATTCGGTGGAAGTGCGGAGGCATTTGGCGGAAGTCGAAGCGGCGAGAACCACGCCGACGGCAGGATCCGGATACCGCCGCGGTTTCGGCACCGCGTACCGGGGGTGGTGCGACGGAAAGGAGGTGGGGCGCGGTGCGGATTCTTCTCCTCGCGAGCGCTTTCAACAGCCTGACGCAGCGGGTGCAGGTCGAACTGCGCGACCGGGGACATACGGTGGCGACCGAGGTGGTGCACGCGGATCATGAGGTACGCGATGCGGTCGGGCGGCACCGTCCCGAACTCGTGGTCGCGCCCATGCTCAAGACCGCTGTTCCCGAGGATGTGTGGACGAGGCACACCTGCCTGATCGTCCATCCTGGACCGCCCGGCGACCGCGGCCCGTCCTCACTCGACTGGGCGATTCACGAGGACCGGGACACCTGGGGAGTGACGGTGCTCCAGGCCGACGGCGAGATGGACGCCGGAGCCATCTGGGCGTCGACGTCCTTCCCCGTGGCGTGCGTCGGCAAGAGCGATCTGTATCGCGGCGAAGTAAGCGACGCCGCCATGGACGCACTGACGCTCGCCATCGAACGCTTCGAGTCCGGCACGTATCGCCCGTCGCCGCAAAAGGGCCACACCGTGCACGTCCGGCCCGTCCTGCGGCAGGACGTGCGCCGCATCGACTGGGCATCCGGTACCGACGGCATCCTGCGTGCTCTACGGGCGGCCGATTCACAACCCGGGGTCCTCGACGACCGTCTCCCGGGCGGGCCGTGGTACCTGCACGGCGGCCATGCCGAGGACCGGCTGCGCGGCGTGCCCGGCGAGGTCGTCGCCACCCGTGCGGAAGCCGTCTGCGTCGCCACCGGCGACGGTGCGGTCTGGATCCCGCAGCTGCGGCGGCCTCGCCGCACCGGCGAACCCGCATCCGTCAAGCTCCCGGCGACCGTCGCGCTCGGCAGTTCGCTTCCGGATGTGCCCGAGCTGTATGCCGACCCGGAAACCCCGGCGGCACGCAGGACCTTCGCCGATGTCCGCTACGAGGAACACGACGATGTCGGCTTCGTGCGCTTCTCGTTCCCCGGCGGCGCCATGAGCACCGCGCAGTGCCGACGCGTGCTGTCCGCATACCGCCATGCGTGCCGACGGCCGACACGGGTCGTCGTCCTGGGCGGCAGCCGGGACTTCTTCTCGAACGGCATCCACCTCGGCGTCATCGAGGCCGCGTCCGACCCGGCGCGGGAATCCTGGGCGAACATCCAGGCCATGAACGACCTCGTCGGGGCGGTCCTCGCCACCACCGACCGGCTCGTCGTCGCGGCGCTCGGCGGCAATGCGGCCGCGGGCGGCGCCATGCTCGCGATCGCCGCCGACGACGTGTGGTGCCGTTCGGGGACCGTCCTCAACCCGCATTACCGCCTGATGGGCCTGCCCGGATCCGAATACTGGACGTACAGCCTTCCGCGCCGGGTGGGCCCGGATCAGGCCGAGGCCCTGATGCGGGCGGCGGAGCCCGTCGGCGTATCAGCCGCGCAGCGGATGGGCCTCGTGGACCGGATCGTGACGGCTTCTCCGTCGGATTTCGGCCGCCGTGTCACCGAGATGGCGGCCGAACTCGCCGCGGATCCGGAGACGCATCAACGGATCACCGACAAGAAGCGCGTCCGCGCCCGGGACGAGGCCGCCAAACCACTCGCTGCCTACCGCCACGAGGAACTCGCCCGTATGCGGCGGACCTTCTTCGACCCCGGCGCGCCCTACCATGCCTTGCGGGCGGCGTTCGTCCGCAAGCAGCCCTCCCGACCGGTCGCACCGAGCACGTGGGCACCGTCGCCGACGATCTGATCCGCGCCTACGAAAGGCGAACGCGCAACGGCTGGTCGACACAGCGGATCGCGTAGTTCCGTCCACCGCCGGGGGCGGAACGGAGCTTCCGCTGCACGTGTTCGAACGAAGTGCGGGCTGTCGGTTGGTGGGCCGGAACGCCGATAGTCCGTTCGACTGCCGGATCGATGCGGGACGCGCCGGCGGAAGGCGGACTCCGACCAAGATTTACCGGACTCCTGCTCTTCAACCCGCTGCGGGACCGGCGCCGAGACCGCTGCCGGACCTGGCCGGCGCCGAGACCGACACCGTCCGCGCGGTCATGCGATGCCATCTGGGCGTGACGCGCCAGGAAACCGCGGCTCTCTCATCGCTGCGCCACGTGCGTGCCGGCGACTTCGTGCCGCCGGCCGCGGCCACCGAGGGCAGGCCCGCGGAGTGACCCGCCCTGAGGACTGATCGCGGTCGCCTTCCACCCGCCTCGACACGCCCGAGTACATGTGGCCGGACCTCGCCCATCCCCACCCTGTGGCCGTCGCCGCACTGTCGACCGCGTGACCTCGCATCCGCCGGGTAGGCGCGCAAGAGAGACACCCCGCACGACGGGAGATAGGCGCGCCATGGACAACCACGAGCCGAACATCCACGAGCCGAACATCCACGAGCTGGTCGAACTCGGACGGCAGCTGCGGATCGATGCGATCCGGGCGGCGGACGCGGCGGGATCGGGGCACCCCACGTCCTCGATGTCGGCGGCCGACCTGATGGCGGTCCTGCTCGCCCGGCACCTGCGCTACGCCTGGGACCGCCCCGACGACCCCGCCAACGACCATCTGGTCTTCTCCAAAGGACACGCCTCGCCCCTGCTCTACGCCCTCTACAAGGCGGCCGGCGCGGTGACCGACGACGAACTCCTGGGGTTCCGCACGGCCGGCAGCAAGCTCGAAGGCCACCCCACTCCCCGGCTGCCCTGGGTGGACGTCGCCACGGGATCGCTGGGCCAAGGCCTGCCGGTCGGCGTCGGCGTGGCGATGGCCGGGAAACGCCTGGACGACCTGCCGTACCGGGTGTGGGTGCTGTGCGGCGACAGCGAGCTGGCCGAAGGCTCGATGTGGGAAGCGTTCGAGCACGCGGGCTATGAGCACCTGGACAATCTCGTCGCGATTGTCGACGTCAACCGGCTCGGCCAGCGCGGGCCGACCCGCCACGGCTGGGACACCGACGCCTACCGGCGGCGCATCGAAGCCTTCGACTGGCGGGTCCTGGACGTCGACGGCCACGACGTGGCCGCGGTCGACCGCGCCTTTGCCGCCGCGGAGCGCACCGACGGCCGGCCCACCGCGATCCTGGCCCGCACCCGGAAAGGCAGCGGAGTCGCCGCCGTCGAGAACCGGGAGGGCAAACACGGCAAACCGCTTCCGGACGCCGAGGCCGCCATCGCCGAACTCGGCGGCCGCCGCGACCTGCGGGTGACCACCCGCCGCCCGCCTGCCGCCCCCGAGCGGCCGCGCCGTGCGGGTGGGACGATCCATCTGCCCCGGTACGACGTCGGCGACGAGGTCCCGACCCGGGACGCCTTCGGCGAAGCGCTGGCCGCCGTCGGGGAAGCCCGGCCCGGCGTCGTCCTCTTGGACGGCGAAGTCGCCGACTCCACCCGCGCCGAAGCGTTCGCGAAACGGCACCCCGAACGTTTCTTCGAGTTCTACATCGCCGAGCAGCAACTCGTGGCCGCCGCGGTCGGTTTCCAGGTCCGCGGTTGGAATCCGTTCGCCGCCACGTTCGGCGCCTTCCTCAGCCGTGCGCAGGACTTCGTCCGCATGGCCGCGGTCAGTCGGGCCGACATCGCGCTCGTCGGTTCCCACGCCGGTGTCGCGATCGGTGAGGACGGCCCCTCCCAGATGGCCGTGGAGGACATCGCCGCGTTCCGCGCCGTGTACGGCAGCACCGTGCTGTGCCCCTGCGACGCAAACCAGACCGCTCACCTGGTCGCGCTCATGACCGACCGCGGCGGTATCCGCTACCTGCGCACCGCCCGCGGCGCCACGCCGGTGCTGTACTCGGCCGACGAGGCGTTCCCGATCGGGGGCAGCAAACTGCCCCGCGCCACCGCGCAGGACCGGATCTGCCTCGTCGCGGCGGGCGTCACCGTGCCGGAGGCGGTCGATGCCGCCGACCGGCTGGCCGCCGACGGCATTCCTGCCCGGGTCCTCGACCTGTACTCGCTCAAACCGGTCGACGTCGCCGCGCTCCGCGAAGCCGCGGCGCTGACCGGCCGGTTCGTCACCGTCGAAGACCACCATCCGGAGGGCGGCCTCGGCGACGCCGTCATGACGGCGTTCAGCGACGGCACGCCGCCCCCGCGGACGATCCGCCTCGCCGTACGCGACATGCCGGGCTCCGCCACCCCCGCCGAACAACTCCGCGCCGCGGGCATCGACGCCGCCGCCATCGAAGCCGCGGCCCGCGCCCTGCTCGACGGGCGTCTGCCGCCCGGGTAGGGACGCGGCGTGCTGCTTCGTCGCCACGGTCCCTATCGCGCAGCGCCCAGGTCTACGGCGCCGGACAGCTGCGTGCGGGGCGCCGATCCGGCTGCGGCTGTGGAGTCCGGCACCTCCGCGTAGTCCGGCAGTTCGACGCCGTTGATGGCGCGCCCGACCAGCTCCATGAACCACTCGCCGGCGAAATCGGGACCCGGCTCCGCGTTCGGCACGGGAACCTGGCGGCTGCGGGCGTTCAACCGGCCGATCTCCTGGTTGGCTTCGACGAACGAGCGCATCCGCGCCTCGTAGCGGGCGAACCCCGCGTCGGGGTCCCATCCGGCCGCGGCCAGCTCTCCGGCCAGCAGGTAGGCACCGACCAGAGCGAGCCCGGTGCCCTGCCCGGACAGCGGCGACGAGCTGAACGCCGCGTCCCCGAGCAACGCGACCCGTCCGCTCGACCAACGGTCCATCACCACTTGGGCGGCCTGGTCGAGGTAGAACTCCGGGGTGTCGTCCAGGTGCGCGACGATGTCCCGGGTCAACCAGCCCATGCCCGCCGTCCGCTCGCGCAACAGGGCTTTCTGGGCCGGGATGTCACGGTGGTCGACGTCGAAGTCGGCCGCGGCGAAGGAGAACATGGCCATCGCCCGGGTGGCGTCCTGGATGGGCCGCAGGAGGACGGAGCGTCCGGACTCCTGCTCCTGGTACTCGAGCAGCCAGCGGTCCAGCCCGAACTCGTTGGGCACACTGGAGAAGGCGAGCACGTGCCCGAGGTGGCGGAGAAACCGCTCGTGCGGCCCGAAGACCATCGCCCGCAGCTCCGAGTGCAGCCCGTCCGCGCCGACCACCAAGTCGAAGCGCCCCCGACTGCCGCCCGCGAAGACCACGTCGACCCCGTCCGCGTCCTGGACGAGGCCGGTGATGCGCTCGCCGAAGACGTACTCGACACCGTCGCGGGTGTCGTCGTAGAGCACCTGGGACAGATCGCCGCGCAGGATCTCGATGTCCGCGATGAACCCGTCGCCACCGTCGTCGTCGGCCCGGAAGGTCTCCAGCACCGCCCCCTCCGCGTCCACGGTGTGTGCGCCCGCGGTGTCGGTGCACGCCGCGCGCACAGCCGCGGTCAACCCCATGCGCCCGATGACCTCCCTGGCGACCCCGCGCGCATCCACCGCCTGCCCGCCGGGACGCAGCTCGGGAGCCCGCTCCACCACGGTCACCTCGGCGCCCCGCCGGCGCAGCCAGTGGGCCAACGCGGGTCCCGCGACGCTCGCCCCCGCCACCAATACCCTGGGACCACTCCCCCGCGTCCCCTGCCCGCCCGTCCGGGTCGCGTGCCCCTGGCCGAAGTCGTCGACGCTCATCTCTGCCTCCATGTGCTTCCTCCCGCAATGGAACGTTCCCCGCACAGCCCCATCGCTGTCGGCGTATCCAGCCGTATCGACCACCGATCCGCACAAAACTCATCGGTCGATCGTCATGACGTCGCCGTTCACCGGCATGGTCCCGACGACCCTCATGACGACGGCGACTCCGCCTTTCGGGGGTTGCTGCGCAACGCGCCGCGTCGACGCGCGCACGGCGCCTGGTTCTCCGGCACACTCACCCTCAGCAACCATTCGTTTGTTTCTTGGAGTGAGTGTGTTCCGTACCCTCAAGCAGCGACTGGCGGCGTGCGCTGCCGCCACCGCCCTCGCTGCCACGGCGGCCCCGTTCGCCACCCCGGCTTCGGCAGCCGGGAGCGAACTGACCTACGGCAGCGACATCCTGCTGCAAAACCAGTACGGCGGAGACGGCGGCTACCTGGACACCAACGGGGTCTCCAGCCAACCGGGCGCCACCTACAACGTCTCCACCAACGCGACGCCCAACAGCCGCGGCCCCAAGACCTCGGTGTGGAAGGTCGTCTCCGCGACCGGCAAGGCCGACGGCACCCGGGTCACCAGCGGCGACGTCGTCTACCTCGTCAACCAGTACGGCAGCGGCACTTACCTGGACACCAACGGAGTTTCCGACAAGTCCGGCGCGAAGTACTCCGTCTCCAGCACCGCCACCAAGGACCGCGGCCCCGGCACCGGCAAGTGGCACATCTTCGGCCGCACGTCCTCGCCGACGGACGGCGCCGTCCGCACCGACGACATCGTGAACCTGCTCAACGACTACGGCTCCGCCAACGGCGGATTCCTCGACACGAACGGCGTCTCCAGCGCGTCCGGCGCCAAGTACGACGTCTCCACCAGCCACTACACCGACCGCGGTCCGGGCACCGGCTCGTGGAAGGTGCTGCCCGCGAGCTGACACGCCTTCGGCGGCCGTTTCCTCGACGACCGCGGGACGTGTGCCGTACGAAAAGCCTGGAAGGCCGGAAGCCAGGGGTCTGACGGCGTGATGGCGCGCCGCCACCGCCAGATCCTGAAGCGGTGGGGCGCGTCAGCGCGCGTTTACGCCGAATGCCCGACGGTCAAGGCGCCGGTAACCGGCGGAGGTGCAACCATGCGAATTGCCACACTTCATCGGAGGCATATCGTGAGCGGCGCCGATTTCCCGTCCCCGAGCACCGGAGTACTGCTCACCCACTTTCTGACAGTGGGTGACGTGCGGCGGTCCCGCACCTTCTACAGCGAGGTCCTGGGCGGCGAGGTGGTCCTCGAGGAGAACCCGTGCGTCGTCAAGCTCGGCGGCGGCTGGATCATCATGAACCCCGGCGGCGGACCGACTGCGGACAAGCCCGACGTCACACTGAGCACACCGACGGACCCGCATAGGGTCAGCAGCTTTCTCAATCTCCGCGTCGCCGACATCGACCGGTGCTACCGGGAGTGGACGGCCAAGGGCGCGGAGTTCCTGACCCGGCCGATCGACCGCACGGCGGAGCTGCGGTGCTATCTGCGTGACCCGGACGGCTACCTGATCGAGGTCGGGCAGGCCACCGGGATTCTGGAGGAGAGGTTCGCCGACCCGGGTGCGGGCAACGGCTGAGGCGCCCCGAGTTCGCGGTTGAGCGGATAGGACCGTTCCAGGCCGCGGGCCATCTCCTCCCGGGAGTCCAGAACTCCGGCACTGCGGTCGTCGAGGATCATGCCGGGGGTGCCCCAGAGCCCTGCCGCCGCCCCGGCGTCGAAGGCGGCGAGGGTTCCGGCGTAGCGAGAGAGGTAGTCGTCGATTTCGGCAGCGGTGGCGCTCATGCGACTCACCGTAGGCAACCGCGCGGCCTTGGCACTTCCGGCACTCGGAGGCTTTCGGGTGACATCCGCGGCCCGACCGCGCCCGAAGCCGATGCCATGGAGATTGCGATGGGAAGCCTAGATGATATCCATGGTGTTCTCGGGAGGATCACGGCGTTGTCCCCGTCCTACCCACGTGGGCAATGTCGGCATATTGTCGCGCACCTTTTGACGCGAAGCGTTGATGCCGTGAACGGTTCCATTGACCTCGAAGCCGCGGCCCCGCCTCCGGGGAAGGTTGAAACCCTTTGATGCGGCGATCGAGGAGGCGCGGTACGCGCGGTCTTGCACGGCGACGAGCTGCTGTCCCGTAGCCGGGTCGGTCCGCTCGTAGAGCGCGTCGAGCGTGCGGTGCAAGTTGGCCACCTGCCGGTCGAGCGCTGCCCAACGGCCGGCGTCCATCGGCACCGCGTACTCCCAGACCTCCCTGGCCTCCTTCGGGGCCGCGCTCCCGAAACCGGCCACCAGCCGACCGCCCTCGGCCCATCGTTCTCCCGGGCTTCTGCGGGCGTACCCTCCGAGCGGCTCGAGGGCATGAGGAGAGTTTGTCGAAGCGGGGTCGAAGCTCCTGCCGATCTTCTTTGCGGGACGGGGCGGGCGGGCGTCGGCCGCGCTCGCCGACCTCGCCAAGTCCGGTGCTGAACGCCGGAGCCTTGCGGATTCCCGTGCATGCCTGACCGGCGGGGCGTTGACCGTCCACGAGCTCGCGTCCAAGCCTGCTGTCTTGGACTCTGCCTTGTCTGTCGTGTTCACGCTCTTTGCATCGGGTGGGTCCACCTCGGAAAGGAGCGTATGCATTTTCTCATGGAGGAGGGCCGGCGCACCGCCGTAGTGCCCGCCGCCGATGACGAAGTTCCGGTCGTGCTGCACCTGCAGCATTTCGAGAAGGGTGCTTCTGCGGCCTTCGCCAAAAAATCGCGCGTTGAGGACGATATCCCCGTCCCCATGGGCTTCGGCCATCACTGATTTTCTTCTTTTCCCGAGAAATAATTCGGGAGATCCAAGGGACACACCGAGGTATCCGGGGCTGGGCAGGATCATCTCTGCGTGCAACAGGGTGATCGCAGCTTCTTTCGCGGATAGGAGATCGGCACCTTCGAGGTCGGCCCAGCAGCTGCCGTCGTACCTGTCGCGGCCGTGAAGCTCGTTCACCGTGCGTATGAAGTGCGCCTCGACCTCGTCCGTCGTCGAGGCGTGGATGATTCGCCCGACGTTCGGATCGTCCGGCGTGACCCCTGGGCAAGTGGAGTCGTACACAACGAGGGCGGCCGCACGGCCGACCGCCGGTGTACTGGTTGCGTCGACCCTTTCGGCGGCGACCTCGGGGCCGGCATTGCCGAGGTGCGTCGTGGTGGTCGGGAGGACCGTGGCGACCCAGGGATTCGGTGGCGGAGGTGTGGACCGGGTTCCCCCAAACACCGCGCGGACACGCTTCCCGAAGCGCCGCAACCGACCCGGTTCCTGATCCATTGCGGCCACGCCCCTCCGGCTCTGGAGTCGGTCGTACCAAACTCGGCGGCCGTCCAGTGAACCAGCGACGGGGGCGATGCAATAGCCAGATGGGGTGGGCAAGGACCGGGAGCGCGAGACGTGTCCCGCTCCGCGCACGGTTCCGGGTCCCTCAGCTGCGCCGATCTGAGCGCCGACGCTTCCGCGGCGCCGTGGTCCTCATTCCGGGCCGAAGGAGATCGGTGCGGTGTCTGCGGCGGCCGCATGCCGGGCCAACGCCCAGCGCGTGGTCGACGTCTGCGCACGGCCGCGTGGGGAGTCGATCGATATACGCCAGATGAATGCACTATCGATCGAATTCGGAGACATGCGTCCTTTGGTTGCCGGGATGGGCAAGAAATGACCATAGATTCCGCGCCATGCGCACCTCACAGCCCGACATGCTCCTCGCCGAAGGCCTGAAGATCGACTGGGCCCGTATGCCGACGTACAACACCGTCATGTCGCTGGCGGGTGGTGCCGGGCTGCTGCTCGTGGTGGCGCTCGGCTGGTACTTGGTCAAGGGCAAGCCCATCGTCCCGGACGCGTGGGCGATGGCGTTCGGCGCGCTGGCGTTCGTGCTGCTGGTCACCGGCATCCACATGACGCTGACGTGGCCGCTGGCCGGACAGGGATTCCCGTTCGACAACATCATCTTCGGCGAACCAAGCTTCGTCTTCGGTGTTCTGCTGGCTGCCGCGTCCATGTTCCTCTGGAAACGTGGTGCTGTGCTCGCCGACCCCGGAGCGGTGGAGGAACGGCTGCTCGCCGTGTCCCGGCTTGCCGCGCCCATCTCGGTCTTCGTCTTCGGCGCCGGCCTGGCGTGCTTCGGCATCGCGGCGGCCGGGTGGAAGTACACGCTGTTCGCCGCACCCGAAGAGGAGCCGATCTCCGGCGAGTTCGCCGACCATCCGATGCTCGAGGCGACCTTCATCTCCGGCCTGTACGTTCTGCTCGGCCTCGGCGCGATCCTCTTCCCCCTGGCGCTGCGCCGGGGAGCCGCCCCGGTCCGCACCGTCGTCGGTGTCTGCTGGGGCCTGGCCGGCCTGGCCTTCCTCGCCTTCGGCGCCCTCAACTACTTCACCCACATCGGCCTCATCGTCAACACCATGTAGACCCGACCTGACCCGACCTGACCCGACCCGGCAGCGAGCCGGAGAGCAGTTCGATGTCGAATCGGGTCCGTCGCGGATGCCGTCGGCCGGAGATCGTCAGTCAGAGCGAGGCTGCACGCCTCAGCGGGTCTCCTGGTACGCCCCGACCCGCGGCCCGTCGGTCGGCACCGGCTTGCCCTCCACGTCCGTGTGGTACTTCGTCGGCTCCCCTGCTCTGCCTGCGGCGGGGGAACCGGTCCGCAGGTGCAGGTCGGTGGTGCTCACGAACTGTGGTTCGACGAAAGCCGATCGCGGTCCGGGGGTGAAGGTTCCACGGCCGCCCGCGTAGACGCCGGTGTCCTCGTCCGCGCCCTTGGCGTCCTCCCAGCCGGTGCGGCCGCCCACCTTGACCACGTTGTTGCGCAGCTTGAGGATGCCCGGCGCACAGCCCGCGTAGCAGGTCCAGCCTTCGGTCTTCGCGCCGGTCAGATACACGGAGTTGTTCTCGACGAGGGTGTTCGCCACCGGGCCGAGGCCTTTGTCCTGCGCGCCACGGGTGACCAGGAACGATCCGTGTTCGAGCGACGACGTCACGACGTTGTAGGCGAACACATTGCCGGCTGCGGTCTTGCCCGGCGCGTGGCCGAGTTCGGTGAAGGCGTCGTTCTGCCGGGTGACGTTGAAGTCGACGCGGTTGCGGTCGCCGTTGTAGATCTCCACGGCGGCGCCGTCCTGCCCGTAGTCGGGGCTGGGCGCGCTGCTGCCGGTGATGAGGTTGCGGCGCACGAGGTTGTCGTCGCCGTTGAGCAGGATCCCGAATGCCCCGGCGTCGTCGTCGGGGCCGTTCGTGCCGGCCACCATCCTGTCGTTGCCGACGATCTGACTGTCTCGGATCGTGTTGTGGTGCGACTGGTCGTCGACGACGACCCCCGCGACGCTCTTCTCCGCCCGGACCCCGGCGACCACGTTGTACGACCCGCGCAGTTCGACCCCGGCCCAACCGCAGCCGGACACCTGCACGTTGGCGATGATCCAGTACGAACCGCGCACGTCGAGGCAGTCCGCCCCGCCGGAGATGCGGGGACGGCTGCCCAGCCCATAGGACGTCAAGGTGATCCGCTGCTGCGCCGTGCCGTCGCCCCGCAGGGTGAGCTGCCCCGACCACTTCCCGCCACGTTTGAACGCCACGGTGTCGCCGGGCTTGAACGCCGCTCGTTCAACCCGCGCGAGGCTCTTCCACGCGGTTTTGGCGGAGGTCCCAGGGGCGTCGTCCGAGCCGCGGCTTGCGTCGACGTAGTAGGTGGTGCCCTTGGCCGTGCTCGCGGTAGCCGCCTGGGCGGTTCCCGGGATGTCGGCCGGGGCCGCGTGCGCGGCTCCCGTCCCGCCGCTCGCCAGGAGCAGCGCCCCGGCCGCTGCCACTCCCGCACAGCGCAGTATCGGTGCACCCGCCACGGTCATCCTGACGCCCCCAACCAGCCTGTGAATTCCGGCGGTTACCGGCTCTCTCGGAGTGACTCAGCCTAGGCAGGCGCTCGGCGGGGGCGAACGCATCTGCGCAGAGCGGCCTTCCGTACTGTGCCGGGCGTCCTCGGGCGGCGTAATTTGGACACGACGACGCAGCGGAGCGCTTCCGCTCCGCCGCACATGCAGCCGCGTCGTCCGCGCCGTGGCGCAGCAATCTGCGTCCGGGTGCCGACTGCGCCCCGTTCAGCGAAGCGACGAGGGCGACGGGGCCGGGAAGCGCGTGTGGCGTGCCTCCACCTCGGCAATTCGGGCCTGGGCCCGTGGCGAACCGTCGCGCCCCGTGGCACCCCACTGCTGGGCCAGCACGCCGGGGCCGAAGTCCTGTGCGCCTCCGAGAAGTTCAGCCGTGGTTTGGGCGCGGGCGCCCTCTTCGACGACGAGGATGAGGCGGGCCAGGTCGAGAAGCCCGCCGCGGCTCCACAGGGTTGCGCCGCCGTTGGCCTCCAGGATGCCGGGGAGGTCCGGGTCGTCCGTCAGCGCCCGGAGAATGAAAGCGTCCTCGGCTTCGTGGCGGTCGATGTAGACGGGTAGTTCGCGGGAGGTCGTCTCGCGCTGGGCCGGGACGTAGCGGAGCGGCAGGGGGCGGTGGGCTAGCGCCCAGCCGGCCAGGTACGGGGTGTGGACGTGGGCGACGGCGCCCATCCAGGAATGTGCCGCGAAGAGCGCCGCATAGCGGATGCCGTCGCCCCACGGGCGCACGGCGCCGGGGCCGTCCACGATGGTGGTCAGGGTCACCCGCGGCGGTTCGTCGGGGTGGAACGGGTCGGGGTGCTTCACGTTCGCCACCTCGCCTCCCCCGGGCACGCGCACCACGAAGCTCAGGGTGGCGCCGGGGCTGAGCGTGCCGGTCTTCCGCAGGACGCGGAAGGCGACGGCTGCGTCGGCGAGGAGGCTGTCGCGGAACTCGTCGAAGCTCATCGGTGCGCCACCCATGCCTCGGCGGCGTGCAGGGGGTGCGGGGCGATCCAGTCGGCGAGGGGGAAGTCGCGTGCCAGGAATCCGTGGGACACGAGGAACTCCTTCTGTCGGTCGAGCAGGTGCAGTCGTGCGTCGGACAGGTCGGGGCGCAGGCGGCGGTGGAAGTCGCCGCGGTGCGCCGCGGCCGTGGCGTCCCCGGTCCCGTGGCTCTCCTGGGCGAGCAGCCGCAGGACGTCGTCGCGGTGGTGTGCCGCCCAGGCCGCGGCGTGCAGGGTCTGGGCCAGGAAGAGCGCCACTGCCCACGGGTGTTCGTCGAGTGTGCGGGCGTGGACGGTGATCGGTCGGGGCGTGCCGTTGTTGACCCGGCAGGCGGGATCGTCGTAGGCGTCGAGGTCGATGCCGATGACGGCGCCGGTCCGCGCCGCGTGGTCGAGCGCCGCCGGTCCTTTGGCGTACACGGCGTCGACGTCGCCGCGGGCGAGCGCGTCGATGCCGGTCCAGGGGCGGGCGAGCGGGCCGTTGACGGTCCAATCGGGCAAGCCTTCTCGGGCGTCGGGTACTTCGGTGAACCGGACAGCGTCCAGGTCGAGTCCGGCGAGGGCGAGGGCGCCGCGGAAGCCTTGGAGGGCCATCGCGCGCATGATCCCCGCACCGGGCTCCGGGCCGTGCACGGGAAGTGCGGCGCGGCGGCCGGACAGGTGGGCGGGTGTGGTGATGCCGGAGTCGCGTCGGACCAGGATGACCTGACGTTCCTCGATCCAGGTGAGGCCGATCAGCCGGGTCGGGGCGCCCGCCGCGCGGGCGGCGAGCGCCGGGATGCTGCCGCCTTCGCGGAACAGGCCGGGGAGTCCGTGGTCCAGGTGGTGCCGGGCGAGCCGCGGGGCGCCGTCGTCGAGTTCGGCAACGGCGACGCCGTGTCGCCGGAACTCCTCGGCGAGCAGGCCCAGCCGGTGTGCGATGCCGCTCGCGGTCGGAACGGGGCAGCGGGTCAGCCAGATCCGGTCCAGTGGCTCGGCTGCGGTCACCGGTGCGCGACCGGGTGGCGATCGAGTGCGGGGAAAGCGGCGAGGAGTTCGGCGTTCGCGGCTTCGTCGTATGCGGGTGGTGCGAAGCCGTGGTCCAGGTCGAGCAGCGGCAGGACGTCTCGGCCGAAACGCAGGGCTTCGGGCAGCAGCGGCCAGCCGGACAGGATGAACGACTCGGCGCCGTGGGCGGCGTATTCGTTGATCCGGTCGGCGACCTGCGTCGGCGTGCCGACCAGCCAGGTGCCGGCGCCGGGCCCGAAGACGTCGAAGCCGAAGACGGACGGGCCGAGCCACACGTTGGGATGGACGACCAGATCCTCGACGTCGGGCAGCCGTCCTGCGCGCAAGGCGTCGACACAGCGCCGGGCGCGCGGATCGTCGGTCGGCACGTCCCGATCCAGCCAACCGGGGCCCTCCTTGTACGCGGACAGTTCCAGGGCCTTCTGGTGCGAGGTCCGTTCGAGGAGGTGGCGGGCGTATCCCCACGCCTCTTCCTCGGTGTCGCGGACGATCACCTGGAAGCGGGTGCCGAAGCGCAGCTTCCTGCCGTGGTCCGCCGCCGCGGCACCGGCCTGGCGGAACTTCTCGCCGAGGCGTTCCGGCAGGTCGGCGAAGGTCAGGTAGTGGTCGACCACCTTCGCGGCGTGCGCAACGCCCGCGGGCGAGCCGCCGGCGCCCCACAACTCCACCTTGGGCTGCACCTTTTCGGGGAAGAAGGTCAGCGGGATGTCGAAGGTGCGGGCGGCGAGATTGATGTGCTTGCCCGCGTAGCCTTCCCCGGGATCGGCCCAGCGGCGGGCGAAGGCGTCCCAGTATTCGGCGCTGTATTCGTACCGCTCGTCGTGCGCCAGGAACATGCCGTACTCCGGCAGCCACGAGTCGTGCCCGTTGACGACGTTGAACAGCAGCCTGCCGCCGCTGAAGTTGTCGACGACGGTGGCGATGTCGACGAGCTTGGCGGGCGAGAGGAGGCCCGGGTAGAGCGCGACGAGGAAGCGCATGCGCTCGGTGAGCGGCGCGAACGCGGCGGCGAGTGCCAGCGGCTCGTGGGGGCCGGTCGGCAGCAGGGCACCGTAGAAGCCGGCGCGGTCGATGCCCTCCGCGAGCGCGCGCAGGCGGGGCAGGTCGTTGGACCACACGCCGTCGTCCGTCCAGGGGACGGGACCGTCCGCGGATTGGACGTACCAGAGGATCTTCACGGGCATGGTCGGGGCTCCTCGGATCATCGGCGTGGAGGGGTGGGACACCCCTGCGGTAACGGTCATTTCGTCGGCCGGGGCCGACATCGGCGTGGCTCAGCGGCCCGCGTCGGGGATACGGCGACGCGCTGCGGGGCGTCACGATGTGCGGTGTCACCATGCGGGGCGTCACGATGTGCGGCGTCACCATGAGCGGCCGCGATCAACGCCGCCGCCCGGTCGGCGATCACGGCGGTCGCCGCCATGGTGTGGCCTCGGGTCACCACGGGGATCGCCGCCGCATCGACCACGCGCAGGCCCGCGACGCCGCGCACGCGCAGCTCGCCGTCCAGGACGGCGTCGGGGTCGCCTTCGGGGCCGAACCGGGCCGTGCCCACACCGTGGAACATCGGACCCGCGGTGTGTCGCACGCCCGCGGCGTCGATCGGCGGAGGCGGCGCCGTCGCCACCGCTGCGGCCGCCGGCGAGCCGAGCAGCCGCCGTACCAGGTTCCACCCGGCGGTCAGCGTGGCGATGTCCGTGTCCGTCGGGTCGGTGAGATAGCCCGGATCGATCGGCTGCGCGGCGAGCGGATCGGAGCTCGACAGACGTACCGAACCTCGGCTGCGCGGTTGCAGGGCGACGACCCCGAACCGCAGTTCCGGCGTCGTGGAACCGGCATCCGTGCCCGGTATCCCGGGCGCCAGGACGATCTCCAGGTCCGGCACGCCCGGACGGCCGTCGGCGCGGGCGAAAACGACGACCCCGCCGCCGCCGTCCGGCAGCGGCGGCGCGGATGCCGGGGCGGGCACGACGCCGCCCAGCGCGACGTGGTCGTGGAAGCCGCGTCCGACTCCGGGCAGATCGACGAGCGGCCGTACGCCGACCGCGGCGAGGTCGCGGGCCGGTCCGATGCCGGACAGCAGCAGGAGGTGCGCGGTCCGCACCGCGCCGGCCGCGAGCAGCACTTCGCGGCGGGCCGCGGCACGCCGCGCGGACCCGTCGCGGTCCCGGTAAGTGACGCCGATCGCACGGCCGTCCTCGACCACGACACCGGTGGCCCTCGCGCCGGTGACCACGTGCAGGTCTCCTGCCCGCGAGGCGCCGCCGGATCCGAGGAAGGCGTCGGCGAAGGTGACACGGAGCCCGGACCGAGCGGTCAATTGGAGGGTGTCGACGCCGTCCTGCCGGGCGCCGTTGACGTCGGTCGGGGCGAGGCCCAGGTCGTGCGCGGCTGCGGCCAGCGCCGCGGACCACGCGTTCGGGGCGCCGGACTCGATGGGCAGCGGCCCGTCCATGCCCGCCTGGGAGGCAGGCACACGGTCGTTCCTTTCGATGCGGCGGAACGCGTCGAGCGCGCTTCGGCGGTTCCAGTTCGCGCCGCCGTAGGCGCCCCAGGCGTCGTAGTCCGCGGGGTTGCCGCGCACCCACAAGGCGGCGTTGACCGCCGACGAGCCGCCGAGTGCGCGGCCCGCCGACCACCGCACGCGGCGGCCCGCGAGGCCGGCCTGCGGGACCGTCTCGTCGGCCCAATCGGCCTCGGTGCCCCACAGATCGGCGGCGCGTGCGGGGTCGCGGGTGGCGGGGCCGTCCGCAAGTCGCTCGCCTGCTTCGAGGAGCAGCACGGAGGTGCCGGGAAGCTCCGCCAGCCGGGCTGCGACGAGCGATCCCGCTACTCCGGCGCCCACCACGACGTAGTCGGTGACCGTCATGCGCTCAGCATTGGAGCGCGCCGACTCCCATGTCAAATAGTGACGCGAGACTTCATATATCGGCAACAACTCGGCGCTCGTTGCTAGGCTGCGCCGACGGCGCCCTTCATCGACCGACCTCCGAAGATGCCCGCAACTCGCCTCACAACGTGCCCAGTTCGACTCTGACAACCTGCCTGGGCACGGCAAGACCCATCGCCCCACCCACCCCCGACGTCCGACGACATCGTGAACCCCAGAGGATCCCGAGGCCCATGCCCCACCAGCACCCCGGCGCCGACCACGGCGCGCGCCCTCCGGCAGGCGCACAGACCGTCGAGCGCGCCTTCGAAGTCCTGCACTGCCTGAGGGAGTTGCCGGGACCTGCCACGGTTGCCGAGATCGCCCGCCGGATGGACCTCAACGTCAGCGCCGTGCACCGCATGGTCCGCGCCATGGAGCACACCGGCTTTCTCGAACAGGATCCGGCCACCCGCCGCTACCGGCTCGGCACCGCCATCGCGGGACTGAACCGGACGCTGCACGACCAGCGCCGGTTCGACCTCGCCCGCCCCGAGCTGCACCGGTTGTCCGAAGCGACGTCCGGTGCGGCCGTGCTGGCACTGCGGGACGGCCGCGACGCGCTGGTGGTCGCGGACCTTCCGGCCGCATGGGCGCCCGAACACTGGGACACGCGGGTCACCAACTCCGTGCCGCTGCACGCTTCCGCCTTCGGCAAGGCGCTCCTGGCCTGGCCGCGGCCGAGCGACGAAGAACTGGAGCGGCTCGGCCCGTTCGAACGGTTCACCGAGCGGACGATCGGCACCGCGGCGCAGTTGCGGGCCGACCTCGACGCCGCCGCGGAACGCGGGTACACCGTCGCGGACCGCGAGTTGCGACCTCTCCAGCTCTCGGTGGCGGTTCCGATCCCCGATCGGGCCGGGCGCAGCTACCTCGCCTTGGGCGTCGGCACTACCTGGACCCGGGGGGCCGCCTCGCGGATCCGCCGCATCGCTTCCGAACTCCAGGACAGCGCTCAGCGGTTGCGTACGACGCTCGGGCTGGACGGCGGATATTGACGGATCCGCGATCGGGTTGACGTGTCACCTCAGCAAAACCCATGCTTGAGGTGACACATCAACTCGTTGAGGGATGGGGAACTCCGTCATGACCAAAATCGCCGTCATCGTGGGCAGCGTGCGACCCGGGCGCGTGTCGCGGGAGGTGGCCGAGTGGGTGCACACGATCGCCGCGAAGCGGCCCGACGCCACGTACGAACTCGTCGACATCGCCGACTACAAG
The DNA here is from genome assembly GCF_049534875.1 of Uniformispora flossi. Classification (NCBI taxonomy): domain Bacteria; kingdom Bacillati; phylum Actinomycetota; class Actinomycetes; order Kitasatosporales; family Streptomycetaceae; genus Uniformispora; species Uniformispora flossi. The sequence goes on along the minus strand of NZ_JBMULZ010000022.1, from coordinate 118,125 downwards.
CTCCCCGAGTACGACGAGGAACTGCCGCCGCACTACGGGCAGTACAAGAACGACCACACCAAGCGCTGGGCCGCGAAGATCGCCGAGTTCGACGGATTCGTGTTCGTCACGCCGGAGTACAACCACAGCATCCCCGCCGCGCTCAAGAACGCGCTGGACTACATCTACGCGGAGTGGCACAACAAGGCCGCCGGCCTGGTGAGCCTCGGCTCGTCGGGCGGTGTGCGGGCCGCGGAGCACCTGCGCGCGGTGGCGGCGGAGCTGCAGCTTGCCACGGTGCAGGCGCAGTTGCCGCTGCCGGTGGCCGTGGACTTCCCGTCGTACCCGGCGTTCACGCCGGCCGAGAGCCGTGCCGACGAACTGGGACGCGTGCTCGACCAGGTCGAGTCCTGGTCGGCCGCGCTCAAGACCGTCCGCGCGTAATCCCGCAGCCGATATAGGGGGTGGCGGCCCCTCACCGTGGGGGGCCGCCGGGCCGGGCCGCAGGAACGATGGACGCATGAAATCACTGGTACTTTCCGGGGGCTCGGGGACGCGCCTGCGGCCGATCACGCACACCTCGGCGAAGCAACTCGTCCCGGTGGGGAACAAGCCGGTCCTCTTCTACGGGCTGGAGGCCATCGCCGCCGCCGGGATCACCGACGTCGGCGTCGTGGTCGGTGAAACCGCCGCCGAAGTGGAAGCGGCCGTGGGCGACGGATCGCAGTTCGGGATCAACGTCACCTATATCCGCCAGGACGCGCCGCTCGGACTCGCGCATGCCGTGCTCGTCGCCCGGGAGTTCCTCGGCGACGACGATTTTCTGATGTACCTCGGCGACAACTTCATCGTCGGCGGCGTGACCGACGTGGTGCGGGAGTTCGAGGCCGACCGCCCGGACGCGCGGGTGCTGCTCACCCGGGTCCGCGACCCGCGCCGCTTCGGGGTCGCGGAGCTGGACGGGTCGGGCCGCGTGGTGCGCTTGGAGGAGAAGCCCGAGCAGCCCAGGAGCGACCTGGCCCTGGTCGGCGTCTACCTCTTCACCAGCGCGATCCACGCAGCGGTCGACGAGATCAAGCCGTCCGGCCGCGGCGAACTGGAGATCACCGACGCCATCCAGTGGCTGATCGACCGGCAACTCGACGTACGCGCCACGACGATCACCGGCTACTGGAAGGACACCGGCGACGTCGACGACATGCTGGAAGCCAATCGCACCGTGCTGGAGGGGCTCGCCCCGGGCGTCCTGGGCAGCGTGGACGACGCCTCGCAGATCGTGGGGCGCGTCCGGATCGAGCCGGGTGCGACGGTGCGCGGCTCGCGCATCGTCGGCCCGGCCGTGGTCGGGGCGGGCACCGAAGTGACCGACTCCTACATCGGACCGTTCACCTCGGTCGCCGAGAACTGCCGGATCCACGACAGCGAGATCGAGTTCTCCATCATCCTGTCCGACGCCTCGATCACCGGGGTGCACCGGTTGGAGGCCTCGCTCATCGGCCGTACGGTTCAGGTGACCCCCGCGCCGCGGATCCGCTCCGCCCACCGGCTGGTGCTGGGCGACTACAGCAAAGTGCAGATCGCGTCGTGACCGGCCGCCGCGGCGACGACACCGCCGTCCTGGTGACGGGCGGTGCCGGATTCATCGGCTCGCACTATGTCCGCACGGTGCTCGCCGATCCGCACGGCCCGGCGGTGACGGTGCTGGACGCCCTGACGTACGCCGCCACGCCGGCCGGCCTCGACCCGGTCCGCGGCGATCCCCGCTTCCGCTTCGTCCACGGCGACATCCGGGACACGGACCTGGTCGACCGGCTCACCGCCGAGCACGGCCACGTGGTCCACTTCGCGGCGGAGAGCCACGTCGACCGGTCGATCACCGACGCCTCGCGTTTCGTCGCGACGAACGTCACCGGAACCCAGGTGCTGCTGGACGCCGCCGTGCGGCACAACGTCGCGGCCTTCGTCCACATCTCGACCGACGAGGTGTACGGCTCGATCCCGGTCGGCTCATGGCCGGAGACCGACCCCGTGCGCCCCAACTCCCCCTACGCGGCGTCCAAGGCCGCAAGCGACCTGCTGGCGTTGGCCTACCACCGCACCCACGGCCTCGACATCCGCGTGACCCGGTGCTCCAACAACTTCGGCCACCACCAGTTCCCCGAGAAGGTCATCCCGCTGTTCATCACCAATCTCCTGGACGGCCTTCCGGTGCCGCTGTACGGCGACGGCCTGCACGTCCGCGACTGGCTGCACATCGACGACCATGTGCAGGGCATCGAGTTGGTGCGCCGCGGCGGCCGAGCGGGCGAGATCTACAACATCGGCGGCGGGACCGAGCTGTCCAACCGCGAGTTGACCGGCCGCCTCCTGGCGGCCTGCGACGCGGATTGGGACCGCGTCGAGCACGTCGCCGACCGCAAGGGGCACGACCGGCGCTACTCGGTCGACGACCGCAAGATCCGCACCGAGCTGGGCTACCGCCCCCGCCGGGACTTCGACACGGCGCTCGCCGAGACCGTCGCGTGGTACCGCGGCAACCGGCAGTGGTGGGAGCCGCTGCGGGCCCGGGCCGCGCTCTGACCCGTACCGGGTGACGCCGCACCGACCGCACGAAGGACACACCCCTCCCCCGGCCCCTCGGACTCACGTAAAGTTGACATGTCAACCCGCATCGACTTTCGTGAGGACCCGACGTGAACCACGCCGCCGACGAGTCCGGTTCCTGGCACCGGTCGGACCCGGGCGACCTGCTGGCCCCGCACGAGAACGAGGCGTGGCAGTCCTTCTTCGAGATGCAGGTCCGGTTCTGGCGCAAGCTCGCCCAGTTGCTGCAGCAGGACACCGGGCTGTCGGAGCCGGAGTTCGCGATCCTCAGCGCGCTTCAGCGGTCGCCAGGCGGGCGCCTGCGGCCGTTCGAACTCAGCGGCGTCACCCAGTTCGAGAAGAGCCGGCTGCACCACCAGCTGACCAGGATGGTCGGCCGCGGCCTGATCAACCGGGACCGATGTCCCGACGCCGCACGCGCCACCATGGTCGCGCTGACCGACCACGGCCGCGAGGCCATCCTCGCCGCCCTCCCCCGGCGGGCCGCGCACATCCGCGAATGGCTGATCGAACCGCTGGAAGCGGGACAGCTCGCCGCGCTCACCGAAGCCGCGGACGCGATGCTGGAGAAGCTGCGGATCGACGAAACCGTGGGTCCGGACCCGGTGGCCGGCCTCGCCACCGGCCACGACGACGCGGGCGGCTGCTCGGCCGACTGACCGCCACCGGTCCCGGAGCACGGGTCACGCGTGCCCGGCCTGCCGCCGGCCGCGGCCCCGCCCGACCGCGCCGTCCCGGACGATCCGCGGATCGAGCACCGGGTAGAGGAGGTCGACCAGCAGGTTGACCGTGGCGAACACGGTCGCCCCCAGCAGGACCAGCCCTTGGACGACGGGAAGGTCCTGTTGGCTGACCGCGGTGGTCGTCAGCCGCCCGAGGCCGTCCCGCGAGAAGACCGTTTCGACGACCACGGACCCCGACAGCATGCCGCCGACCAGCAGGCCGACCATCGTCAAGGCCGGCAGCACGGCGTTGCGCAGCCCGTGCCGCACATGGACCGCGACCCGCCCGACGCCCTTCGCCCGGGCGGTGTCGACATACCCCTCGCGCAGGGCCGCCTCCAGGCTGCGGCCGAGCAGCTGGGCGATGACGGCCGCGGCGGGCAGTGCCAGGGTGATGGTCGGCAGCACCATCGCGCCCGGGGCGTCGTTGCCGATCGCCGGGAACAGATGCCACTGGAAGGAGAACTGCTGGAGCAGCAGCAGTCCCACCCAGTACGTGGGCAGCGACACGGCCAACGCCGGCAGGCTGTCGAGCAGTCCGCGCAGCCATCGCAGCCGCACCAGGGACGTCGCCAAGGCGAGGGCGGTGCCGAGCAGGACCCCGACCCCCAGACCCGCGGCGGTGATCGCCGCGGTCGGGGGCAGGGCCTGCCCGATCAGGTCGGAGACGTGCTCGCGGGATTGGATGGACTGGCCCAGGTCGCCGCGGAGCAGGTGCCCGAGTTGCGTGAAGTACTGCGCGAGTACCGGCCGGTCAAGCCCCAACTCGTGCCGCATAGCGTCGAGTTGGTCCGGGGTGAGTTCCGAGTTCGGGCCCGCCATCACCTCCACCGGATCGCTGGGCAGGGTGTAGAGGACCGCGAAGGAGACGGTGAACGCTGCCCAGATCACGAACAGCGCCTGGCCGACCCGCCACAGGAGATAGCGCGGCATCCCGCGCCCGCCGGCCACGGGGTCAGGGGCTCTCGTCGAGGGACCGGCTGGGGAGTTCGCGGCGCAGCACGGGGGCGATCTCGGCGAAGAAGACCTCCAGCGTGCCGAGGTAGTCCTTGCGGTCCAGGATGTCGCCGTCGACGTGGATGTGCAGCATCTCGTGGCCGAACTGCTCGTGCTGGGCCAGGACTTTCTCGACGATCTGCTGGGGGCTGCCGACCAGGACCGAGCTGTGCTCGATCCAGTCCTCGACGGTCTCGTACTTGATGGAGGAGGCGTCGTAGCGCTTGTTGATCGCGAGCCGGGCTTCGAAGGCGGGCCGGTACTTGGCGACGGCTTCCTGCGAGGTCGCTGCCGCGAAGTAGCCGGCGGTGCCCGCACCGACCAGGGCGTCGCGCGGATCGTGCCCGTGCGCCGCGAAGCGTTCCCGGTAGTGGCGGATCAGTTTGGCGTAGCGCTCCAGCGGGCCGCTGCCGTTGGACGAGAAGACCGGGTCGCCGTGCCGGGCGGCGAAGTCGGCCGAGTCCTCGCTGCTCGCGCTGCCGTGCCAGATCCGGATGTGCTTGCGTGCCGGGCGCGGCAACGGCTCGGCGTCGACGAGCGGGCGGCTGTGCCGCCCCTCCCAGGTGACGTTGTCTTCGGACCACAGGCGGCGGAAGAGTGCGTAGTTCTCCTGGAGGCGCGCCCATTGCGTCTCGGGAGTGACCCCGAAGAGCCTGCTGGAGCGGGGGTATCCGCCTTTCCCGATGATGAGGTCGAGTCGGCCGCCGGACAGGTTGTCCAGCGTCGCGTAGTCCTCGAAGGCACGCAGCGGGTCGAGCATGCCGAGGGTGGTCACGGCGGTGAACAGCCGGATGGTGGAGGTCTTGGCGGCGATGTGGGCGAGGATGACCGGCGGCGACGAGGAGACCGCGGGCCGGTCGTGCCGCTCGCCGATGCCGTAGGCGTCGAAGCCCAGTTGCTCGGCGAGGACGGCGTGCTCGACCAGGTCCTGCAATTGGACGTCGTCGGGCTTGTCCTGCCGGGGCAGGTGGGGAAGGAGGAGGAATTTCATCGCTGTTCCTGCTTGAGGTAGGTCTCGATCGCGTCGGCCGCGCGCCGGGCGCCGCCCGACTCGCGGGTGTGCTTCCGGAGCCGGGCCACGTTTGCGGCGATGTCTTCGTCCCGCGACACGGTCAGCAGCGCGTCGCGCAGGGCGGCGGCATCCAGGTGCTCGGGCGGCAGGACGCTGCCGATGCCCAGTTCGGTGACGCGCTCGGCGTACGGCAGGACGTCGACGCCCTGCGGGACGACCACCACCGGTGTGCCGCTGTGCAGCGCCTCGGACAGGCTGCCGGTGCCGCCGTGGGTAACGAAGGCGACCGCCTGTTCGAGCACCTTCAAATGCCGTATCCAGCGGTGTACCTCCACGTTGGAGGGGAGCGGCCCTAGGTCCTCGGGGTCCAGGCCGCCGCCGACCGAGATCACCGCGTGCAGCGGCTGATCGCGGAACGCTTCGACGGCGGTCTTGAAGAAGTCCAGGTGGACGTTGTTGACGGTGCCCAGCGAGATCAGGACGACGGGGTGGCCGTCGGCCGGCGGCTCCCAGTCGTCGAGGAACGCGCGCTCCCCCAGGCTCGGTCCGATGAAGACGAAGCGCTCGTCGAACGTCTCGTACGCGGCCTGGAATTCGCGCGGCACGAAGACGATGGTCAGCTCGTCCGGCTCGCGTTTGGTCCACAGGTAGTCCTGGACCTGGTCGGCGAGTCCGTAGCCGTCGAGAACGGCGGTGATCTCTTCGACGGGGTCGGTGAGCCGGAAGTCGGGGGCGAGCGCGAAGATCCGCTCGAAGTACGAGTAGTGCGCGTTCGATACGACACTCGGTGCCAGGTGGACGGCCGGGAGCCCCCAGGTCGCCCGCAGCACGCGCCCGGCCTGGAAGGCCGCTTCGTCGTAGGCGATCAGGTCCGGACGGTCGTCGCCGTAGTGCGCCTCGACGGCGCGCAGGATGGCGACGTTCTCGCGGAAGAACGCCTCCGTGGGGGTGATGGAGCTGTCGGCGGCCAAGCTCTCCAGCGGCTTGACCGAGGTGTACGGCAGCACTTCGGCACCGGTGCTCCGGACCTTGTCGGCGAACTCCTCGACGGTGACGTAGGTGACATGGTGCCCGCGGTCCACCAGTTCGGTGACGACCGCGAGTTTGGGGAAGAGATGGCCGTTGGACGGAATGTCGACGACCAGGATCCGGGACGGCATGGGAGTCCTCCTTCGTGTCGGGCCGGCGTCGTACGGGAAGCGGGAAGCGGGAACCGGATCAGGAGCGCTTACGTGCCGGGGAACGAGATGACCCGGTCCGGCACGACGCGCACCACCACGCGCGGCACTCCGTCGTCCTGCGCGTGCGTTTCGCCGAGGTATTTCCGGGCGAGTTCGTCGGACAATCGGCCGGCGTCCTGCTCGGTGAGCTGCGCGGTTCCCCGCAATTCGGCGGATTGGTACGGGTTTTCGGCGTCGTGGACGCTGATGCTGATCCGCGGGTCGCGGGCCAGGTTCGCGGTCTTGCCGCGGCCTGCCGGGGCGACGAACAGCAGCGTGTCGCCGTCCCGCTTGATCCAGACCACCGAGGCCTGCGGGCTGCCGTCGGCCTTCACCGTGGCGACAACGGGGAAGTTGCGGCCGTCGAACAGGGCGCGGGTGGCCGCGTCGAGTGGCACCGGCATGGCGGCGATCCTCCTTGTGCTGAGGTGAAGGTGGTCAGGACAGCCAGACGTTGACGAGCGGGGCGAGTCCGGCTCCGGCCGCCAGTTCGAGGCCGTGCACCTTCTTGCCGGCGGCGAGCACCGTGGTCTGCTCGTAGACCGGCAGGTACAGCGTCTGCTGCACGATCTGCTGCTGGGCCTGGGCGAGGAGCTGCTTGCGGGCGGCCGGGTCGCCCGCGGACAACTGCTGCTCCAGGAGCGGCTGCAGCGGCCCGTCGGGGATGCGGTAGTAGTTCGGCGCGGCATTGGAGAACGACGAGCGCAGGATGTCGCCATCGGCGGAGGTGCCGTTGGTCCAGAAGAAGTCGTACTTGACCTGCTTGAGCCCGTCCACGATCTGCAGTCCGGTCTGCTCGAGCAGTTGCAGGTCCACCCCGACCTTGGCGAGCTGCGCCTGGATCAGCTCCAGCGACTTCTGGGCCGCGCTGGAGATCCGGAACCAGGCCGCGACGAGCGTGAGCTTCTTCCCGTCCTTCTCCCGCACGTTGTCCCCCGAGCGGGTCCAGCCGGCCGCGTCGAGCAGCCGGCCGGCCTCGGCCGGGTCGAACGTCAGCGACGTGCCGAGGTCGACGTAGCCGGGCGTGGTGTGCGCGAGGACGCTGGTGGCGGTGGCGAAGTCCTGGGTGAGGACCGTGTCGCGGACCTCGGTGCGGTTGACGGCCAGGCTCAGCGCGCGGCGGACGTTGGCATCGTCCAGCGGGGCGCGGGCGGAGATCGGCACCAGGCCCCACACCAGACCGGGGCTCGGCGAGGTCACCACCTGCTGGCCGCTGTCGCGCAGCGTCCGGATGTCGGCGGCGGGGACGTCGTTGATGGCGTCCACCTGACCGGACTTGAGGCTCCCGGTCCGCACGCCCGATTCGGGGACGACTTTGAAGACGACCTTGTCGAGGTGCGCCGCGCCCGCGGTGTGCAGGCTGCCCCCCGCCCAGGTGTACCCGTCGCGACGGTTCAGGGTCACCTGGTTGGGACTGAACGATTCGAGGACGAACGGCCCGGACCCGACGACCTTGTCGACCCGCTGGTCCCACGGCAGCGCGAGCGTGGCCGGAGCCTGGATGGCGAATGCCACGCGGGCCGCGTTCACCAGGAACGCCGCGTTCGGCTTGGCGAAGCTCACGGTGACGGCCTGCGGGTCGACGACCTTCGCGCCGGTCAGCGCCTGCACGACGGGCACGATCGCCGGGTTGAGCTTGGCCTTGTTGGCGATGATGTCGTCGAAGTTGGCTTTGACGACGTCCGCGGTCAGGGGCGTCCCGTCGGAGAAGGTGACGCCGCTGCGCAGGTGGAAGGTGAACTCGGTGGCGGTCTCGTTGACGTGCCACGAGGACGCCAGCCACGGGAGGATCTCGCCGGTGGCGGGGTCCTGGTCGACCAGGGAGTCGAAGATCTGCCGGTTGACGTAGACCGCGGAGGTGTCGGTGAAGGCCCGCGGATTGGCGCTCTGCGACGAGGACTGGAGGGCCACCGTCAAGGTGCCGCCCTGCCGGGGTGCTCCGGCGTCCTTGGCCCCGGGCGCGGCGCTGTCGTCGGTCCCGCCGCCGCAGGCACCGAGCAGCAGGGCCGCCGCCACGGTGGCCGCCGCCAGGGCGACACGGGATCTGAACTTCTCGGCGTACATGCTTGTACTTCTCCTTAGAGACGGCATCCGTGCGGATGCGCGCAGAAATTCGGGCCGGCCGCTCGGGCGGCCCGGCTCCTTTCCCGGATTCAGGACCGGGCGGCGGGGGCGGATGCCCCGGGGACGGCGGCCAGCAGCGCCTGGGTGTACGGGTGGCCCGGACAGCCGAGGATCCGTTCGGCGGGACCGCTCTCGACGAGTCGTCCCTGCCGCATCACGCCGACGTGGTGGGCGAGTTGGCGCACCACGGCGAGGTCGTGGGAGATGAACAGGTAGCTCAGCCCGAGCCGGTCCTGGAGGTCGGCGAGCAGGTCGAGGATCTGCGCCTGCACCGACACGTCCAAGGCGGACACCGGCTCGTCGCACACCAGGAGTTCCGGGTCGAGCGCCAGCGCGCGGGCGATCGCGACGCGCTGCCGCTGTCCCCCGGAAAGTTCGGCGGGCCGGCGGTTGGCGACGTCCGCGGGCAGCGCCACCAGGTCGATCAACTCGGCGGCTCGGAAGGCGCGTTCGCGTCGTGTGCCGATCCCGTGCGCGGCCAGCGGGTCGCGGACGATCGCGGCGACCGTCATCTTCGGGTTCAGCGACTCGTACGGGTTCTGGTAGACGAGCTGGGCGCGGCGCCGCAACGGGCGCAGCGCACGTCCGCGCCGGTCGGTGACGTCTTCTCCCCCGATGTGGACGCGTCCGGCCGTCGGTTCGGCCAGGCGGAGCAGCAGCCGGGCGACCGTGGACTTGCCGGAACCGGATTCGCCGACCAGTGCGTATGTTTCGCCGCGGGGCACTTCGAAGGTGACGCCGTCGACGGCCCGGAGTGGTTCGGGGCTGCGCGGCACGCGGTAGTCCATGACCAGGTTCTCGACCCGGGCCGCCGGCGGCGCCTTCGGTGTCCCGGGCGCGGCGGCGACCGGGCGTCGGCGGGTCGCGGTGGAGAACGAGGGTGCCGCGGCGATCAGTTGCCGGGTGTACGGGTGGCGCGGGTCGCCCACGATGGCGTCGGGCACGCCTTCCTCGACGACCTCGCCCGCGGCCATCACCACGATGCGGTCGGCGCGTTCGGCGGCGACCGCCAGGTCGTGGGTGATCAGCAGGACGCTGGTGTGGGATGCCCGGGTCAGCTCGCCGAGGTGGTCGAGGATCTGGCGCTGGACGATCACGTCGAGCGCGCTGGTCGGCTCGTCGGCGACGATCAGCCGCGGACGGGCGGCCATCGCGATGGCGATGAGGACGCGCTGCCGCAGCCCGCCGGACAACTCGTGCGGGTACTGCAGGGCGCGCCGCTCGGGGTTGGGTATCCCCGCGTCGGCGAGGAGGCGCAGCACGGCGTCCGGTGCGCTCCTGCGGTCGGCCAGTCCGTGCGTGGTGAGTGCCTCGGCGACTTGCCGGCCGACCCGCCACACCGGGTTGAGGGCGGTGCCCGGGTCCTGGGGGATCAGGGCGATGCCGCGGCCGCGTACGGCGCGGCGGCGGCGTTCGCCGAGCCGGGTGAGGTCCTGTCCGTCGAACGTGATCGTGCCGCCGCCGATACGGGCCGCATCGGGCAGCAGGCCCAGTACGGCGTGCGCGGTGGTCGATTTGCCGGACCCGGACTCGCCGACCACGGCGACCGTCTCGCCCGGATCCACGCGCAGGCTCACCCCTTGGACGGCCGTGAGCAGCCCGCGGCGCAGCCGGTAGTGGACGACGAGGTCGTCGACGTCGAGCAGCGGTGCCGGGTCGCGGCGGGGGGCGGTCATCGGAGGATGGTCCGTTCGCTGTCGAAGGCCCGGGACAGCCGGTTGGCGGCGATCACGGTCATGGCCACCGCGAGGCCCGGGAAGGTGGTCAGCCACCAGGCGACGCTCAGGTAGTCCCGGCCGTCGGAGACCATGGAGCCCCATTCGGGGGTGGGCGGCAGGACGCCGTAGCCGAGGAAGCTGAGCGACGAGACGGCGAGGATCGCCGCGGCGAACTCGAGGGCGGCCAGGGCCCACACCGGTCCGAGCGCGTTGGGCAGGACGTGCCGGAACAGGACGCGGGTCCGGCGGGCGCCGCTGGAGTGGGCGGCGTCCACGTACCGGCTTTCCCGGATGCGCAGCACTTCGGCGCGCATGATCCGGGCGCACGTCGCGATGCTCGCCACGCCGACGGCGATGGCGGCGTTGTGGGTGCCGGGGCCGAGCGCGGCGATCAGGGAGAGGGAAAGCAGCAGGGCCGGGACGGAGAGCAGCATGTCGACGATCCGCATGATCACCAGGTCGGCGGCACCGCGCAGGAAGCCGGCGAGCAGGCCGAGCAGCGAGCCGGTGACCAGCCCGACGCCGGTCGCGATGAGCGCGGACAGCAGGGAGACGCCGGCACCGTGGACCAGCCGGGCGTACTGGTCCCGGCCGAGCGAGTCGGTGCCGAACGGATGCGCCCAGGACGGCCCGTGCAGCTTGTCGGCCGGATGCACGGCCAGCGGGTCGGCCGCGCCGAACAGCTCGGGGGCGAGGCCGGCCGCGACGACCACGAGGAGCCATCCGACGGCGAGCGCCAGTCCGGGCCGCACTCCGGGGCCGCGCAGCCGCGGGGCCGGCCGTGCCGCGGTCGTCCGGCCCTCGTCCGCGTCCGTCTCGCCCGGCGCGGACGCCGGACGGGGTGCGGTGGCGGAGCGCAGGGTCACAGCCTCTCCAGGTCGGTCTCGTGGTGGTGGCAGACGGGCGACGAACGGGGTGCCCGGAGAGAGTCTTGCGGGGCGGGGGCCGCCCGGCCCCCCTCAGTGACCCCCTACATACGCCCTCAGTTGGCGGGGAGTGCGCGGCCTCAGCGGCGGGCCGCGGTGAAGTCGCGGATCGTGGTGACGACGTAGTCGATCATCTCGTTGGTGATGCCGGGGTAGACGCCGATCCAGAAGGTGCGCTCGGTGATGGTGTCGCTGTTGCGCAGATCGCCGACGACCCGGAACTCGACGTCCTGATAGGCCGGTTGGCGGGCGAGGTTGCCGGAGAACAGCATGCGGGTGCCGATCCTGCGCGCCTCCAGATGGTCGACGATCTCGGCGCGGGAGAAGGACGCGTCGTCCGCGACGGTGAGTACGAAGCCGAACCAGCTCGGGTCGCTGCCGGGGGTGGGTTCGGGCAGCAGCAGCCCGCGCGCGCCGTCGAGGCCGTCGCGCAGCCGCTGCCAGTTGCGCCGCCGGGCGGCGCCGAACTCCGGAAGCTTGTCGAGCTGGGCCAGGCCCAGGGCGGCTTGCAGGTCGGTGCTTTTGAGGTTGTAGCCGACACGGGAGAAGGTGTACTTGTGGTCGTAGCCGTAGGGCAGGTTGCCGAGTTGGTGGCCGAAGCGCTTCTTGCAGGTGTCGCTGGCCGCCGGCTCGCACCAGCAGTCCCGGCCCCAGTCCCGCAGCGACTCGACGATCTTGGCCAGGGCGACGCGGTCGGTGACCACGCATCCTCCCTCGCCCATGGTGAGGTGGTGCGCGGGATAGAAGCTGGCGGTGGCCAGGTCGCCGAAGCTGCCGGTCGGCCGTCCCGCGTACAAGGACCCCACCGCGTCGCAGTTGTCCTCGACGAAATGCAGGTCGTGCGCATCTGCGAGCTGCCGGATCTCCGCCGCCGGGAACGGATTGCCCAGCGCGTGGGCGATCATGATGCCGCGGGTGCGCGGCCCGATGGCCTCGGCGACGAGATCCGCGGTGGTGTTGTAGGTACGCAGCGACACGTCGACCATCACCGGCACCAGGCCGTTCTGCACGATCGGGTTGACCGTGGTGGGGAAGCCGGCCGCGACCGTGACGACCTCGTCGCCGCGGCGGAGCCGCCGCTTTCCGGTCTCCTTCTGCGTGAGGGCGGTCAGGGCCAGGAGGTTGGCCGAGGAGCCCGAGTTGGTCAGGTGTGCCTTGCGCCGCCCCAGCAGTTCGGCGAACCGTCGTTCGAACGTCGCGGAGGCCGGACCTGCGGCAATGCGCATGAGCAGTGCCGCTTCGACCAGGGCCGCCCGGTCGTCCTCGTCGAAGACGGCGCCCGACGGCAGGATCGGAGTCTCTCCGGGTACGAACTCCCGCTGCGCCTGCTCGTCGCGGTGGTATTTGCGGGCAAGTTCGAGGATGAGGTCTTTGTCTGTCGCGCTCATGCCGGTCCGATCCGCTCGTTGGTGGTGACGCCGGGTCGGCAGAGCGCCATTTCCCGGACCCGGTCGACGAGTTGGGCTTGGCGTAGGACGGATTCGCCTTCGAGACCCGAGGGTTGGCCCTTCCGGACGCGGGCGACGAAGGCCGCCACGACCGTCGCGAACTGGTCCTCGGCGGGCAGTGTCAATTCCTCTACGTGGTCCTGCCGCTCGATCCTGATCACGGGCTGGTGGGTGGGTGGCGGGGTGTAAGCCCACTGCACGGATATGCGCCCGGAGCTGCCCCACAGCGCGTACCGGGACCGGTAGGAATGGCGCATGCCCCAGGTGAGATGGGCACTCGCTCCGCCGGGTGCCACCACGAGCGCGGCACCGGCTGTGTCGACCGCGCGTTCGGGATCGACGTCCAAGGTGGCGCCGACCACGTCGACGTACGCGCCGAGGTGGAACAGCGCGGTGCGGATCGGGTACACGCCGATGTCGGTGAGTGCGCCGCCGCCGATGTCGGGCTGCCAGCGGATGGCGTCGTAGTCGTGCGACGGGAAGGCGAACTCGGCAGTGAGACTGCGGAGTTCCCCGATGACGCCGTCGGCGGTCAGCTCCCGGACCCGGGTGTGCTGGGAGTGGCAGAGGAACATGAAGCTCTCCAGCAGCGCGAGCCCGCGTGCTTCGGCCAGGTGCACCAGCGCGACGGCGCTCTCGAACGTCGGGGCCAGCGGCTTCTCGGACAGCACGTGTTTGCCGGCCCGCAGTGCCCGCTCGATCCACTCGGCGTGCAGCAGTGCCGGCAGCGGCACGTACACCGCGTCGATGTCGTCGCGCTCCAGCAGCCGTTCGTACCCGGTCACGGGTTCGCCGCCGAAGCGGTCGGTGAAGGTCCGCGCCTTGGCCGCGTCGCGGCTGGCGATCGCCACCAGCTCGACATCGGGATTCGCGGCGATCGCGGGCAGCATGCGCCGCCAGGCGATTCCGGCGCATCCGATGACGCCCAACCTGAGGGGCCCTGCCTCCACGCGTTCCGCGCTCACTGCCAGACCTCCGGTTTTCGTGCAGGAAGAGCTGTCGACCGAACGCCGAGATTAGGAAGGGGATCTCCCGGGGGTCAACCCCTCGGGATATCGGGGAAAACCCCGGCGGCCACCCCTAAACGACCCTTGACTCCCGCAGTCCGAAGGCTGCGCCGAAAATTCCCTGGCATCGTGGGCGGGGCATTTTCTTGGCTGCTTTTTCCGGCTGCTCTGGGAGGCTCAATGTCCGGCATCATCGCCACGCCGGCGGCGGACCGGTCCACCGCCGTACGCATCACCGAGTCCGCGCTCGCGGTCGACGGCGTCTCCCTTCTGGCGGATCTCCAGGCATGGATCGCGGAACGCCGCGGTGTCGACGTGGTGGCCGTGGAGCGTGTCCCGCTGGACGCTTTGGACCGCTGGCACACCGATGCGGCGACCGGCAACATCGTGCACGAGAGCGGGAAGTTCTTCCGGATCGAGGGCCTGTCCGCGGAGGTACGCGGGTCGGCCGTGCCGGCGTGGACGCAGCCGATCATCACGCAGCCGGAGATCGGGATCCTCGGCATTCTGGCCAAGGAATTCGACGGCGTCCTGCATTTTCTCATGCAGGCGAAGAACGAACCGGGGAATTTCTACGGTGTGGAACTCTCCCCCACCGTGCAGGCGACCCGCAGCAACTACACAAAAGTCCATCGGGGATCCTCGGTGCCCTACGTGGACTACTTCCTCGACACCGCACGGAACCGCGTCGTCGCCGACGTCCTCCAATCCGAGCAAGGCGCTTGGTTCTACCGGAAACGGAATCGCAACATCATCGTCGAGACCGATGAGGACGTGGAACTCCGGGACGGATTCGCCTGGTTCACTTTGGGGCAGATCCACGTGCTCATGGCGCGCGACGCGGTGGTCAACATGGATTCCCGCACCGTGCTGTCGTGCCTGCCCTTCTCCGGCGCGGGCCTCGCGGCGTCGTTCGCCCGTCCCGAGGGAGACTTCCGGGCCTCCTTGCGGCGCTCGTGCAGCGACGACGCGGGCGGCCTGCTGAGCACCGGGTCGATCCTGAGCTGGATCACCGATACCCGGAGCCGCCACGAGGTGCGGGCCGCCCCCATGCCGCTGAACCAGGTCGAGGGGTGGACCCGCACCGAACTGGCGGTCTCCCATGAATCCGGGCTCTTCTTCGACGTCATGGGCATCAGCGTGCGGGCCGGGCACCGCGAGGTTGCCGGCTGGTGCCAGCCGATGGTGGAACCGATCGGCATCGGCGTCAACGCGTTTCTCGTCAAGCAGGTCGACGGAGTACTGCACGCCTTGGTGCACGCGCGCGTCCAGCCGGGCTTCCTCGACGTCATCGAGCTGGGACCGACGGTGCAGGCCACGCCCGGCAACTACGCCTGGCTGCCGGACGCGGCGCGGCCCCGGTTCCTCGACGAGGTGACCGCGGCCGCACCGGAAGCGATCCGCTTCGACAGCCTGCTGTCCGAGGAAGGCGGCCGCTTCTTCCACGCGAGGAACCGCTACGTGGTCATCGAAACCGACCCCGGTTACGCCCCCGACCCGGGGCCCGACTTCCGTTGGCTGACCCTGCACCAGCTCGTAGGCCTGCTGCGGCACAGCCACTACGTCAACGTCGAGGCGCGCAGCCTGATCGCCTGCCTGCACAGCCTGACGGGCGCCGCCGGCTGACCCGGTCGGCGCCCGCTCCCCCCTTCCCCCCAAGCGCTGTGAGCGGCGTCGGCTAATGCATGTGCTCGTGGCCCGTCGGATGCCCGCCCCCGTGGTGGCCCATCCGCGCGAGCACTTGCTTGGGTGCCACGACGAACGGGCGCATCATGCCCTCGTCTTCGTGTTCGAGGATGTGGCAGTGGTAGAGATATCGTCCTGCTGCTCCAGTGAACTGGCCTGCCACGCTCACCACTTCGGAGGGCTGCACGCGAATGGTGTCCTTCCAGCCCTGTTCTTCAGGACCGAGCGTCCCGGGAGCCTGGTAGGTCGCGGTCCACCGGACCACGTCGTCCGCCCCCGGTTCGGCGCGCGCGGTGTAGACGTCGCGGCCCAGCGCCTGGAACCCCAGCAGATGGACGTGCATGGGGTGGCCGGGCCCGGCCAGGTGGACGAAGTTCCACACTTCCCAGGCATCCTGGGCGACGAAGAAGCCCAGCGTGTCGTCGAGGACGCTCGCGGACTTGCGGAAGGACCGCGGAGTCCCGCCGCGGTCGGTGACGGTGACAATCCGGTCGCCGGGTTGCGCCTGGTAGCCGGCGGGTATCTCGGTCAGCTCCCATATCTGCGGGTGTCCGAGCGGTCCGCCGTCGTCGGTGGACAGCGCGATCCATCGTTCGACGTGGTCGGTGGGAAGGTCCGCCCGGGTCAGCCGCCGGAACGACGGCGACAGCACCGCCGGCAGCCTGAAGGTCTCGGCGGACCGCGCCCTTTCGACCCGGAACTGGAGCACCTCGGGACCCAGCGGAGAGGGCGCGCTCGTGTTGATGTCGGCCAGCACCAGGCGCTTGCCGGCGAACTGCGTGAAGTCGATGAGCACATCGGCGCGTTCCGCCGCGCCGAGAGTGAGTGCGTCGAGACGCACCGGTGCGGGCAGCAGGCCCTGGTCGCCGCCGATCTGCACCAGGGCGCCGGCGACCGGGGTGGTCGTGCCGTCGGGGTTCTCGACGCGCAGCTGCACGGTGTATTCGCGGGTGTTCGCGCCGTTGAGCACGCGGAAGCGCCACCAGCGGGCGTCCACCGAGGCGTACGGCCAGATGACGCCGTTGACCACGTTGTAGGGGCCGATGGACGGCAGTTTGAGCCGGGTCGGCATGTCGGCGGGACCGCCGTCGATGTAGCCGACGCGGTGCAGAAGCCGCCCGGTGGGGACGCCTTGGGCGTCGGTGTCGATGTTGCGGTCGGCGATGAGCAGCGGCACCTCGCGGTTGCCGGACGGCAGGTTCAGCGCGTCTTCCTCGGCGTCGCGGATCAGGTACTGCCCGGCGAGTCCGGCGTAGACGTTGAAGGCCGTGATGCAGTTGGCGTGGTCGTGGTACCAGAGCGCGGTGGCGCGTTGCGCGTTCGCGTACTCCACGAGCTGGGTGTCGCCGGGCGAGATGCCGTTCTCCGTCCATCCGTCGTTTCCGCCCCCGGTGACGGCGCCGTGCAGATGGACGACGTTCCAGGCGGGCAGCGCGGCGACGGACGCGTCGGGGGTGGCGGTCCCGCGTCCCGCATCGAGCAGCGAATTGAGGTCCGTGAACGGCACGGCGATGGCCGTCACCGGGAACTCCCCGCCGATCCGGTTGCGCCAAGCCACCCGCAACCGCTGGTCGCGGCGGACGACGATGGTCGGCCCCGGTACCGATCCTTCGTAGGCCCACACCGGCGTCGCCGGCAGCTCGGAGTGGAACTGCACCGTGGTGGCGACCTGCCGGACGGTGATCTGCGTGGTCGACGCGGAGGGTTCGATCACCGGAGGAATGCGCAGCGGATCACGGAACTTGGTGAGCCTGGTACTGGTCGCGGGCTGTGCGGCCTGCGGGCCGCCGCTGCCCTCCCGGGACTCGGACGAGGCGGCGGGCACGGCGCTGCGCACCAAGGTGGCCGCGCCGAGCACGGCGGCAGTGGCGCCGACGAATTGGCGTCGATTGGGCATGCGTGGGGACCCCCTGCGGTACGGACCGGTGACGGTGCCGATCGTCCGGGCGCGGTCGGCCCCGTCTCAACGCCGAGCGGCGAACTTAGGGGTGTAGGCCACCACGCACCGGGGTTTTCGGAGTCTCCTCCTCCGCGTAAGCCGGCGAATGGGCCGGGGATGGGCGCGCGGTTCCCGGCCAGTGGGTGCCGATCCGTGAGGATGGGTCACGGGCCGGCGGCGGCGATCACCTCGCGGATCGGACCGCGTCGTTGCCCAGGACGGAATTTCGCACGATCACAACCCCAGGGGGGTGTCACGTGGTTTCGCTGACGGAACGCGACGAACACTTCGACCACCTGGACCGGCTGCTCACCGGATGTCCGGCACGGAACGGACACGCGGTTCTCGTCGAGGGGCCGGTCGGCACCGGAAGGACCGCGCTGCTGCGGGCCTTCGCCGAGCGCGCCGGGCAGCACGGCATCCGGACCCTGGGCGCGAGCTGTTCCGCCGCCGAGAGCACCCTGCCGTTCGGGGTCGTCACCCAGCTGCTGACGGGCACCGCATGGCCGCCGGAGCACGCGGAGCGGATCGCGGCGGTCCTCGACGCGGTCGGCGGGCACGGCGTTCCCGGACCGGGCGACGGCCCGCCGCCGCCCGGACTCGTCCGTGCCTGCCACGAGGTGACCCGGGCGCTGCTCGCCGTCGCCGCAGACACCCCGCTGCTGATCACCGTCGACGATCTGCGCAACGCCGACCTGCCGTCGCAGCATTTCCTGCTGCACTTGGTACGTCGGCTGCCGCAGGCCGGCGTACTGCTGGTCATGACCGACGAGCCCGTGCTGCGCGCCGAGCACCGCCGCTTCCGCGCCGAGTTGTCCCGGCACCAACACGTCGACCAGCTGCGCCTGGCACCGCTGTCCCCCGCCGGGGCACGGGAGGTGGTCGTCCGCGGCCTCGGCGAGGCGGGCGCACGCAGTGCGGGCGAGGCAATCCTGGCTGCCGCGGGAGGCAACCCGCTGCTGCTGCACGCCCTCGTCGACGACCACCGGCGCTCCGGTGCCGTCCCGGGGCAGGAGTACGCCCTGGCGCTGCTCGGCTGCCTGCACCGGGCGGAGCCGGTCACTCTCCGGGTGGTCCGGGCGCTCGCGGTCCTCGGCGACGACGCCGACGACGACGAGACCGACCGGTTCGCGGACGACCCCGACGGACCCGAGACCGCCCGGGAGGTGCTGCGCGCGCTGGACGCCGCCGGCTTCCTCGACGCCGGCCGCTTCCGGCACCCCGCGGCCCGGACCGCGGTCCTGGACGATCTGTCGGCAACCGAACGGGCTTCACTGCACGGCAAAGCCGCCCACCTGCGCTACGCCCGCGGTGCCGACGCACCGACGGTGGCACGGCACCTGATCGAAGCCGACCCGCGCCACGGACCGGCCGGGGCCTTGGTCACCGGCCGCGTCGCCGACCGGGTCCGGCCCCCGTGGGCGGTCACCGTGCTGACGGAGGCCGCCGAGCACGCCCTGTTGGACGAGCAGACCGAACTGGCCGCGCAGTACCTGCGGTTGGCGCACCAAACCAGCACGGACGAGGCCACCCGGGCCATGCTGCGGTCCCGGCTCGCCGCGGCCGAGTGGCAGCTCGACCCCGCCACGGCCGCCCGGCACCTGACTCCGCTGGTCGCCGCCGTCCACGCCGGGCACCTGGATACCGCGGCAGGCCTGGTGCTTGTCCGGCAGCTGCTGTGGCACGGCCGCAACGACGAGGCGCTCGCCGTGCTCGACCGGCTGCGGACGGGGGTCGGCGCCGCCAACCCGGGCAGTATCGAGGAGGCGGCCGCCGTGCGGGACGCGGAGGTGTGGCTCGCCTACACCTACCCGGCGCCGGCCCGCGGCCGGCGCACCCCCGTGCTCCCCGCGGACCTGCGGCACAGTGTGGTCACGCCCGGCACCGACCCGCAGTTGCACGCCGCGGCGGCTCTCGCGGACGCGCTTTCCCGCGGGCGGGCCCACAAGACCGCCGACCGGGCCGAGCAGGTCCTCGGCGATCTGCAACTGCGCCGCCGAAGCCCGTGGGCGGAGGAAGCCGCCCTGCTGGCGCTGCGCGTGCTGGTGCTGGCCGGCCGCCTCACCGAGGCCGCGGGCTGGAGCGAACGGCTGCTCCGCGCCGCGGAGGACCGGGATTCACGGACCACCCGGGCCGTCTACGCCGCGGCACGGGCCGACGTGGCCACCCGCCAGGGCGACCTGACGTCGGCCGCCGAACTGTGCCGTGCGGCGCTCCGCCACCTCACCCCCAAGGGCTGGGGCGTCGCGGTGGGCCTGCCGCTGGGCACGCTCGTCCTGGCCGCCACCCGCATGGGGGAGCACGAGGAGGCCGCCAAACAGCTCACCCACCCGGTGAGCGAGGCGATGTTCCAGAGCCAATACGGGCTGCACTACCTCCATGCCCGCGGCCACCACTACCTCGCCACCCAGCACAGCCACGCCGCGCTCGCGGACTTCCTGTCCTGCGGCGAACTGCTCCGCGGCTGGGGCCTGGACACGGCAGGACTGCTGCCCTGGCGCACCAACGCGGCCGAAGCGTGGCTGCGGCTGGACAACAGGGACCAGGCACGGCGGCTCCTCCACGAACAGCTCGGCCGCCCGGACGTCGACGGCGCGAGCACACGCGGGCCCGCACTGCGCGTCCTGGCCGCGGCCGGTCCCCCCGGGCGCCGGCTTCCGCTGCTGACCGAGGCGATCGACCTCGCCGAGGAGTCCGGCGACCGTTTCGAGCAGGTGCGCGTGCTGGCCGACCTGAGCCGTGCGCACCTGTCCCACAACGACAAGCGCCGGGCCAGGCTGCTGCTGCGGCAGGCCCTGCACGTGGCGAACATGTGCGCGATGAAGCCGCTCGCCCAGGAGCTGCTGTCGGTGTCGACCGCGCTGGGCGGTGCCGAGTCGATCGCCGACGGTATGGAACGCACCGAAGGGCTCACGGACTCGGAGCGCCGGGTGGCTTCGCTGGCGGTGCTCGGCTACACCAACCGGGAGATCGCCGGGAAGCTCTACGTCACCCCCAGCACCGTGGAACAGCACCTGACCAGGGTGTACCGCAAGCTCGGCATCCGCCGCCGGAAGGACCTGCCCGCGGACCTGTGGGCCAACCTGAGGAAGACGGGATGAGGGAGATGACCGACTCGACGGACGCCGCCGTCCCGGCACGGACGGCGCCCGCCGCCCAGCAGCCCGACTGGCCCGACCGCGCCCGGCTCGCCCAGGTGCGCCGGCGGCTGCGGGAACTGCCGCCGCCCGTCGCGCCCCGCGCGGTGGACCGGCTGCACCGGCACCTCGCCCGCGTCGCCGAGGGCCGTGCGCTGCTGCTCCAAGGCGGCGACTGCGCCGAGACCTTCGCCGGCAACACCCCGGCGCACATCCGCGCGAACCTGCGCACCCTGCTGCACACGGCGGCGGTGCTGGAGGTCTCGTCCGGCCTGCCGGTCGTCCCGGTCGGCCGCATCGCGGGCCAGTACGCCAAGCCCCGCTCCAGCCCGGTCGACGCCCACGGCCTGCCCTCCTACCGCGGCGACAGCGTGAACGCCTCGGCACCCACGGCCGCCGCCCGCGTGCCGGACCCGGACCGCCTGCTGCGCGCCTACGCGGACGCCCGGTCGACGCTGGACATCGTGGCCGCGGTGGAGGCCGAGACCGGGACCGAACTGTTCGCGGGACACGAGGCGTTGCTGCTGGACTACGAGACCCCGCTGTCCCGGCGCGCCCCGCACGGTGCCCGCTACGGGCTGTCCGGGCACTTCCTGTGGATCGGCGAACGCACGCGGCACATCGACGGCGCCCACGTCGAATTCGCCCGCGGCATCGCGAACCCGCTGGGGGTGAAGATCGGTGCCGGCACCACGGCGGACGAGGTGCTCGCCTACGCCGAGTCCCTCGATCCGCACCGCACCCCGGGCCGGCTCACCCTCATCGGCCGGATGGGCGCGGACCGCGTCGCGGACGCCCTGCCGCCGCTGGTCGCGGCGGTGGCGGCGGCCGGTCATCCGGTCATCTGGTTGTGCGACCCGATGCACGGCAACACGCGCCTGGCGGCCTCGGGCCACAAAACCCGGCATTTCGACGCGGTCCTCGCGGAGATCCGCGGCTTCTTCGCCGTGCACGCCGACCTCGGCACCCATCCGGCCGGTCTGCACCTGGAGTTCACCGGCGACGACGTCACCGAATGCCTCGGCGGGTCGCAGGACGTGCGCGACGCGGACCTCCCGGCCCGCTACCGCACCGCCTGCGACCCGCGGCTCAACGCCCGGCAGTCCCTCGATCTGGCGTGCCTGGTCGCGGAGATCCTGCGGGAACGCGCGCGGGCGGCGGCACACCGGGAACCGACGCGCGTCGGCTGACCGGGGGCGCACCCTCGACAAGACGGGCTCGCAGGTCGCCGGCCAGCGCCGCGAGCCCGTCGTGGTCCCGCGCCGCACCGAACACGTAGAAGTCCGGCCGGACCAGCACCGCCGCCGAACCCGATGCCGCCAAATACGGCAGATACACGCCGTCGGAGTCCTCGACGACCCGGTCCCCCGCCGCTGCCCGGATCAGGCCTCCGGTTCCCGGCGTGCCGGGCGGCACGATCCAGACCACCTTCGCCCCCAACGCCTTCAGGACGAGGCGCTGTTCGTCGTCGAGCAGGGTGTCCGCGAAACGGTCGGCCACCAGCACGAAGCCGCGGCCCACCACCTCGTCGAACCACCCGGCAGGCCCGCCGTCGACCGATACCCGTCCCTGCGGCACGAGTTCGCCCGCCGGGGCCGCCGGGCGGCCGTCCGTGGTCCGATGCAGGAGTCCGCCGGTGAGCGCCTGTACGGGCGTGCGCGGCTTGGCCGCCCCGACCTGCCGATGCCGGGCCCGTTCCTGCGCGGCCAGCATCGCGGTGTCGCGGTCGCGTGCCGCGACCGGGTCCGTCTGGCAGATGACCCGCCCGAGGTCCATGGACATCCGCAGCGCGTGCCGCACATGCTCGCGCCGTTCGGCCGTGTACGTGTCCAGCAGGTCCGGACCGGCCTGTCCGGCGAGCACCAGGTCCAGCTTCCAGGCCAGGTTGGCGGCGTCCCGGAAACCGGAGCACATGCCCTGCCCCGCGAACGGCGGCATGAGGTGTGCCGCATCTCCGGCGAGCAGCACCCTGCCGCGCCGCCACTCGTCGGCATAGCGGGCCTGGAAGGTGTAGACGGCATGCCGCTCCAGGGTGGCGTGCGCCCGGTCGATGCCGAACAGGCCGAGCAGCCGCCAGGCGTTCTCGACCGTGCCGAACTCCTCGGCGTCCTCGTCGGGGAGGCGCATGAACTCCCAGCGGCGGTGTCCCGGGCCGGCCGAGACCGCGGTGCGGGGTCGGGACGGGTCGCAGACCTGGAGGTTGTTCGGCTCGAAGAGGCGCGGCTCGTGCAGGGCCACGTCACAGGTGAGCCAGTCGTTGAAGAATGCGAAGTCCGTCGAGGTGACGCCGAGTTCGCGGCGCACCAGGCTGTTCGCACCGTCGCAGCCCACGACCCAGCGGGCGGTCACGGTCCGGGCTTCGGGTCCGTCGACGTCCAGGGTCACCCGGTCCCCGTGGTCGGTGAGACCGGTGACGCGGCTGCCGCGCAGCACTCGCAAGGCAGGCAGCGTGGTGCCGTGCTCGGCGAGGGCCGCCTCGAGTCCCGGTTGGTACATGGAGGTGGAATCCGGCCAGCCGGAGTGCCCATGCTCGGGGACGTCGACCCGGAAGAGGGTCTGCCCTTCGTGGTTGTGCCAGACGTAATCCCGCGACGGCTCGGCAATGCGCTCCATCGCGCCGCCGATCCCCGCGGCGGCCAGGATGCGGGCGGACTCGCCGTCGAACGACACCGCGCGCGGCATCGGGTACGGACGCGGCCACCGCTCGACCACGGTCACCCGGTGGCCGCGCGCGGCCAGCAACAAGGCGGTGACCTGCCCGACCGGGCCGTACCCCACGACCGCGACATCCTCGACGGCGGTCACGGGGCATCCAGCCGCAAGATGTCAGCGAGGACCCGCGCGTAGTCGTCGGGACGGACGACTCCGCGCATCCGCTCGTGGCCGTCGTCCACCGACAGCAGGCGTTTGCCGATGAGGATCCGCTGCCCGTTGTCGACGGCGCGTCCGCGCACGACGATGCCGCTGCCCGCCAATTGTCTGGCGAAGGCGTCCAATTCATCCGAGGGGGCCAGCCATTCGGCCAGTTCGCGGGGGTGCGGGTGGAAACGGTAGACGGCGCGCCAGTCGCCGGCCCGCCCGCGGCGTTCCACGACGTGATAGCCGTCGGCGCACACGATCCGGTAGTCGGTGCCGTACTGGCGGGTGACCGTCTCGGGCTCCACCGGCAGCGGCTCGAGGT
Organism: Uniformispora flossi; assembly: GCF_049534875.1. Lineage (NCBI taxonomy): Bacteria > Bacillati > Actinomycetota > Actinomycetes > Kitasatosporales > Streptomycetaceae > Uniformispora > Uniformispora flossi. The sequence continues at coordinate 94,426 of NZ_JBMULZ010000022.1, read as the reverse complement.
ACGACGGCCCGACGAAGCCCACGTCGACGAGCAGCAACCGCCCGCCGAGACGGACGCTGGTGAAGACGTGTTCCAGATCGGGGCCGAAGGTGTCGTCCGGCTGCCGGATTCCGGCCGCCAACACCGCGGTTTCGAAGCCGAGGCGATCGAGCAAGTGCCGGAAGATTCCGTTGAGTTCATAGCAGACACCGCCGCGGCCGCCGAGCACGATCGCGTCGAAGACCGCGTCGACGTCGATGTCCACGCCGGCCCACAGCGAGGTGCCGCGGCCGGTGTTGAGCGACGAGTCGTACGGCAGGCTCGTCAGATGGCGCTTGTGGAGGTCGCGCAGTGTCTCCCAGGTCGGCTCCGGGGCCGCGGGGAAGTCCAGCGCTTTCAGATACGTGTCGACGGAGAAGGCCACGATCAGTTCCCCTCTTCGGACGTTCCGAAAAGCAACTCCGCAAGATGCGCGGCCAATTCCTCCGGGGTCGGTTGGTCGAACACGAGCAGGGTCGGGAGTTCGAGTCCCGTGGCGGTCTGCAGCCTGTCCCGTAGTTCCACGGCGGTCAGCGACACCAGGCCGATGTCGAAAAACACGCTGTCGGGTGCGACGGGTTCGCCCGCATCGTGACCGAGCACGGCCGCGGTCTCGGCCCTGACCAGTTCCAGCAGCAGTTCCCGGCGTCGCCGGGGCGATTCGTCCAGCCGCCGGGCGAAGTCGGTGCCGAGGGCGTCGTCGGTCGGCGTGTCGGTCTCGGATTCCATCGGCAGCTCTCCTGAGGTGGCCGCTGTGGCCGGCGTGGCCGGGGCGGACTCCAGCCAGTAGTGGCGGTGCTGGAAGGCGTAGGTCGGGAGATCGGCGGGGTGCACCGGCGGGGCGTCGGCGAAGGCCGGTGTCCAGTCGACGGCAACGCCTCGGACGTGCAGCTTCGCGGCGGAGAGCAGGAACCGGTCGAGGCCGCCGTCGTCGCGGCGCAGCGTCCCGGTGACCACGGCCGGGACACGGGGCCCGGCGTCGGCTTCCAGGGTCTCGGTGACGCTGTGGACGAGCACGGGGTGGGGGCCGACTTCGACGAACGCGCGGTATCCGGCGGCGGCGAGCGCCGTCGTCGCGTCGGCGAACCGGACGGTCCGACGCAGGTTGCGATACCAGTAGCCGGCATCCAACTCCGGTCCTTCGAGCCACCGGCCGTCGACGGTGGAGTAGAACGGGACCCGTGCTGCCCGAGGCTTCACCCCTGCCAGGGCCTGCGTCAACTCTGCCTCGATCGCCTCGACATGCGAGGTGTGCGAGGCGTAGTCCACGGGAACCCGCCGGACCCGTACGCCCTCGGCTTCGTAGGCGGCGACGAGCCCGTCCAGCGCGCCCGGATCACCCGCCACCACGACCGACGAGGGCCCGTTGACGGCAGCCAGCTCGATTCCGCCGCCGAGCCGTTCCCGAGCCCGCTCGGCGGACACCGCGACCGACACCATGCCCCCACGACCGGCAAGACCCCGCGCGATCGCCTGCGACCGCAACGCCACCACCGCCGCCGCGTCCGCCAAACTCAACGCTCCCGCGATGTGCGCGGCCGCGATCTCGCCCTGCGAATGCCCCACCACCGCATCCGGGACCACGCCAAAGGACTCCCACAACCGCGCAAGAGCCACCATCACCGCAAACGACACCGGCTGCACCACGTCGACCCGCTCCAACGGTGCCTCGTCGCGCAGCACATCGAGCAGCGACCAGTCCACGAACGGCGCCAGCGCTTCCGCCGCCTCCCCCAGCGCCTCGGCGAACACCGGCGAGGAGGCCGACAGCTCCCGGCCCATCCCCACCCACTGTGCCCCCTGTCCCGGGAACACGAACACCGTCTCGCCGTCGACGTCGGCCGTGCCGGTGACGACTTCGGGGGCCGGCTCGGCACGGGTGAGGGCGGCGAGGCCGTCGCGGAACCGGTCGCCGCGGGCGACGACGACGGCGCGGTGCGCCAGCGCGGCCCTGCCGGTGGCCAGGATGCGGCCCGCACCGGCCGCACGGCCGTTCGGCCCTTCCGCGAAGTCGTGGACGCGTCGGGCCTGTTCGCGCAGCGCAGGTGCGGTGGCGGCGGACAGGACCCAGGGAACGGGGGCCGCGGGACGGTGCTGCTCCGGCGCCACCGGCTCCGGATCGCCCTGTTCGAGGACGACATGGGCATTCGTCCCGCTGACGCCGAAGGCGGACACCGCCGCTCGGCGCGGGCGGTGCTCGTCGGGCCAGTCCCGGGCTTCGGTGAGCAGCTGTACGGCTCCCGCCGACCAGTCGACGTGTGTCGACGGCTTGTCCACGTGCAGAGTGCGCGGCAGCACGCCGTGCCGCATGGCCTCCACCATCTTGATGATGCCCGCGGCCCCGGCGGCGGATTGGGCGTGCCCGATGTTGGACTTCAGCGAGCCGAGCCACAGCGGCCGCTCGGCCGGCCGTCCGGCGCCGTAGGTGGCGAGCAGGGCTTGGGCCTCGATGGGGTCGCCCAGGGTCGTGCCGGTCCCGTGGCCTTCGACGGCGTCGATGTCGGCGGGGGCGAGGCGGGCGTTGGCGAGGGCGCGGCGGATGACGCGCTCCTGGGCGGGGCCGTTCGGGGCGGTGAGTCCGTTGGAGGCGCCGTCCTGGTTGACGGCGGAGCCGCGGACGACGGCCAGCACGGGGCGGCCGAGGCGCCGGGCGTCGGAGAGCCGTTCGAGGAGCAGTACGGCCACGCCCTCCGCCCAGCCCGTGCCGTCGGCGGCGTCGGCGAACGCCTTGCAGCGCCCGTCCCGGGCCAGGCCGCGCTGCCGGGAGAACTCGACGAAGGGCGACGGCTGCGCCATCACCGCCACTCCCCCGGCGAACGCCCGTGAACATTCGCCGGTGCGCAGCGCCTGCACCGCCAGGTGCACGGCGACGAGCGAGGACGAGCATGCGGTGTCGACGGTCATCGCCGGGCCTTCGAGGCCGAGCGCGTACGCCACCCGGCCGGAGGCCACGGAGCCCGAGTTCCCGGTGGCGAGGAAGCCTTCCAGGCCGGCCGGCACCTCCCGCAGTGCGGTGGCGTAGTCGTGGTACATCACGCCGGAGAACACTCCGGTGTCGGTGCCGCGCAGCCGGTGCGGGTCGATCCCGGCGCGTTCGGCGGCTTCCCAGGTCACCTCCAGGAGCAGGCGCTGCTGCGGGTCCATGGCCAGCGCCTCGCGCGGCGATATTCCGAAGAAGGCCGCGTCGAAGTCGGCAGCGCCGTGCAGGAATCCGCCCTCGCTGACGTACGAGGTCCCGGGCCGGTCCGGATCCGGGTCGAACAGTCCCGTCAGGTTCCAGCCGCGGTCGGCGGGGAACGGCCCGACGCCGTCGCGGCCTTCGGCGACGAGGCGCCACAGGTCGGCAGGCGAGGCCACGCCGCCGGGCAGCCGGCAGGCCATGCCGGTGATCGCGATGGGCTCGCCGGCGGCCGCGGTCAGCCGGGCGTTCTCCCGGGTCAGCCGTTCGTTGTCGGTCAGCGCCGTCCGCAGCGCCTCGACCAGCCGGTCCTTCGGGTCAGTGGTCGTGGTCATGACTGCCTTCCACCGAGGGCTCGTGCGACAAGTGCGTCGACGTCCATGTCCGCGATGGCGATCGCGGTTTCGGACGGGGCTTGTGCTTCCTGGGCTGCCGGATCGAATGCGGTCGCCGGTTCGGGGATGCCCGGCTCGTCCGGCTCGGGAAGCAGCCGGGTCAGCAGGTGGCGCGCGAGTGCGCCGGATGTCGGGTGGTCGAAGACGAGCGTCGCCGGGAGCCGGATGCCGGTGGCCTTGGTGAGGCGGTTGCGCAGTTCCACCCCGGCCAGCGAGTCGAACCCCACGTCCTTGAACGCCTGCCCGGCGCCGACCGCGTTCTTCGTCGCATGGCCCAGCACAGCGGCTGCGGCACCGCGGACCAGGTCGAGTACTTCCTTGGCCCGCTCGCGTTCGGTCAGCCGGGCGATGCGCCGGACGAAACCGCCGGTCTCCTCCTCGGCCGCCGTGGCCGTCCGGCGCGGCGGCCGGACGAGGGCGTGCAGCGTCGGGTTCAGCTCTCCGGCGCCGGCCTGCGCCCGGAGCGCCCCGTAGTCCAGCTTGGTGGGGACCAGCAGGGCATCCGTCGCACCCAAGGCCGCGTCGAACAGCGCCAAGCCTTCGTCGTCGGAAAGCCCCCGCAGCCCGCTGCGGGCCAGCCGTGCGACGTCGGCGTCGCCGAGGTGTCCGGTCATGCCGCTCGCCCGCGACCACAGTCCCCAGGCCAGGGACACGGCCGGCAGGCCCTGCGCGCGCCGGACGTGCGCGAGCCCGTCGAGGTAGCCGTTCGCCGCCGCGTAGTTGGCCTGCCCCGCGTTGCCGAGGACGCCGGCACCCGACGAGAAGAGGACGAACGCCGCCAGGTCCCGTCCTCGGGTCAGCTCGTGCAGGTGCCACGCGGCATCGACTTTGGGCCGGTACACCGCTTCGAGCCACGCCGGGTCCAGCACGGCCGGGACGCCGTCGTCCAGTACCCCGGCCGCATGCACGACGGCGGTGAGCGGGTGCTCGGCAGGTATCTCGTCGAGCACGGCGGCCAGCGCCTCCCGGTCGCCCGCGTCGACGGCGACGGCCGTGGCGTAAGCACCGTGCGCCGCCAACTCGGACAGCAGTTCCGCCGCTCCGTCGGCGGCGGGACCGCGCCGCCCGGCCAGCACGACATGGCGTACGCCGTGCGCGGTCACCAGGTGCCGCGCCACCAGGCCTCCGAGTGTGCCGGTACCCCCGGTGATCAGTACGGTGCCGTCGGGGTCCAGGGGCGTGGCCCGCGCCTCGCCGGCTCCGGCGACCCGGGTCAGCCGGGGGACCGTGGTGCGGCCGCCGGCGACCGCGGCTTGGGGGACGCCGGACGCGAGGATCGCCGGGAGCAGGCGGCGCGCGTCGGCGGCGGAGTCGGTGGCCACCAGCGCGACCCGTCCGGGCTGTTCGAGCTGGAGCGTGCGCGTCAGACCCCAGACGGCGCCCGCGGCGGGCGCGATCCCGGGGTGGTCGGTGAGGATCGCCAGAACCAGCTTCTCGTTTGCCGGGTCGACGAAGCGGCTGTGCAGGAACTCCACAGCGTCGACGACGAGTTGCCGAGCCGCCGCGGGGTCCTGCGCCGGGCGGCCGGTGAGGTCGAGGACGACCCGGTCCGGGACGGGGGCTCCGGTCGGCGACAGCGCGAGCGGAGTGCCCCAGTCGAGCCGGTAAAGGTGGTCGCCCGCGGCCGTGCCGAGGGCGGCGACGCGCGAAGCGGCGACCGGGCGCAGCGCCAGGGAGCCGATGTGCGCAACGGGGGCTCCGGCGGGATGGGTCAGGGTGAGGGCGAATGCCTCGGGACCGGTGCGGCGCGCGTGGACGCGCAGTGCGGTGGCGCCGGTGGCGTGCAGAGCAACGTCGTTCCACGCGAAGGGCAGCAGGAGGTGTCCCGGCTCCGGTTCGGCAAGACCGAGGAAGTGCGTGGCTTGGAGGGCGGCGTCCAGCAACGCGGGGTGCAGCCCGAAGCCGTCGGGGCTCAGGTTCTCGGGGAGAGCGGCCTCCGCGTAGACGTCCTCGCCGTGGCGCCACACCGACCGTAGGCCGCGGAAGGCGGGGCCGTACGCAAAGCCGTCCGCCGCCAGCCGGTCGTGGAATCCGTCGAGCGGTAGCGGCTCCGCGTCGCGGGGCGGCCAGGCCGCGGCCGCGGCGGAACCGTCGGGCGGAGGGACGTCGGTCGGCACCAGGAACCCGTCGGCGTGCCGAGTCCACGAATCGGCGTCCTCGGACCGCGAGTAGACCGCGACGGTGCGCCGCCCGCTCGGCACCTCTGCCGGGCCCACGGCCACATGCAGGCGTACGGCCTCCCGGGCCGGAACCGCGAGCGGCGTCTCGACCACCAGCTCCTCGATGCCGGCGAGCCCCACTTCTTCCCCGGCTCGCAGCACGAGTTCGAGCAGGGCCGCGCCGGGCACCACGACGCTTCCGGCCACCGCGTGGTCCGCGAGCCACGCGTGCTCCTTCTCCCCGGCGCGACCGGTCAGCACGACAGTGCCGTCGGGCTGGGCGACGACCGCGCCGAGCAGGGCGTGCTCCGCGGATTCGAGCCCGACTTGGCGCACGTCCGCCGAGGCCCGGACCGGGTCCAGCCAGTACCGCTCGTGCTGGAAGGCGTAGGTGGGCAGTTCCGGACGAGCCGGGGGAACCGTGCCGAACAGCGGTGTCCAGTCGACGGGGACACCCCGGACATACAGCTCGGCGGCGGACGACAGGAACCGGTCCAAGCCGCCGTCGTCGCGGCGCAGTGTGCCGGTGACCACGGTGGGCGCCTGCACGTGCTCGTCCAACGTCTCGATCACGCTGGGCACCAGGACGGGATGCGGACTCACCTCGACGAACGCACGGAAGCCTTCGGCGGCGAGCGCCGCCGTCGCGTCCGCGAAGCGCACGGTCCGGCGCAGGTTGCGGTACCAGTAGCCGGCGTCCAACTCCGGGCCGTCCAGCCGGCCGTTCTCCACCGTGGAGTAGAACGGAATACGTGCCGCCTGCGGCTTCAGGCCGCCCAGGAGCTGCGCCAACTCGTCGTGGAGCGCTTCGACATGGGACGTGTGAGACGCGTAGTCCACGGGGATGCGCCGGACGCGCACGCTTTCGGCTTCGTACGCGGCGACCAGGGCCTCAAGAGCATCCGTATCGCCCGCGACGACGACCGAGGAGGGGCCGTTCACCGCGGCCAGCTCCACCCCCGCGCTCAGCCGTTCCCGCACGCGGTCGGCGGGCAGCCCGACCGACACCATCCCGCCGCGACCGGCCAGGCCGCGCGCGATGGCCTGCGACCTCAGCGCCACGACCGCCGCGGCTTCCTCCAGCGTCAGGACGCCGGCCACGTACGCCGCGGCGATCTCCCCCTGGGAGTGGCCGACCACCGCATCCGGGACGACTCCCCAGGACTGCCACAGCCGTGCCAGGGCCACCGTCACCGCGAACGACGCGGGCTGCACCACGTCGACCCGTTCCAGAGGCGCCCCGTCGCGCAGCACGTCCCGCAGCGACCAGTCCACGAACGGCGCCAGCGCGTCGGCCACCTCCGCCACGGCCTCGGCGAACACGGGTGAGGAAGCCGACAGCTCCCGTCCCATGCCCGCCCACTGCGCTCCCTGCCCCGGGAACACGAAGACCCGCCGGCCGTCGACGTCGGCCGTCCCGGCCACCGCCCCGGGCGCGGTCTCCCCGCGCGCGAGCGCGTCGAGCGCTGCGGCTCGGTCGGGAGCGACGATCACCGCCCGGTGGTCGAGGGCGGCCCGCGCGGTATACAAGGCATGGCCGACGGCCGCGTCGGAGAGGTCCTGCGGCGCGGCGAACGACGCACGCAACCGGGCCGCTTGGCCGCGCAGCCCGGCCTCGGTGGCGCCGGACAGCACCCACGGCAGGACAGCGGCCCCGGGCTCCGGACGGGGTTCGTCCGCGGCTGCGGGTGCCTGTTCGAGGATGACGTGGGCGTTGGTCCCGCTGACCCCGAACGAGGACACCGCCGCCCGACGCGGCCGGTCCGCCTCCGGCCACTCCCGGGCCTCGGTCAACAGCTCGACCGCACCCGCCGACCAGTCCACCTTCGACGACGGCACTTCCGCGTGCAGCGTCCGCGGCAACTCCCCGTGACGCAAGGCCAGCACCGTCTTGATCACCCCGGCCACACCCGCCGCGGCCTGTGTGTGCCCGATATTCGACTTCAACGAACCCAGCCACAGCGGGCGTTCGGCAGACCGTTCGGCGCCGTAGGTGGCGAGCAAGGCCTGCGCCTCGATCGGGTCGCCCAACGTCGTGCCGGTCCCGTGCGCCTCCACCGCGTCCACGTCCGCCGCCGTGAGACCGGCGTCCGCCAACGCCTGGCGGATCACCCGCTCCTGCGACGGGCCGTTCGGCGCCGTCAACCCGTTCGATGCGCCGTCCTGGTTGACCGCGGAACCCCGGACGACGGCCAGGACCCGATGCCCCAACCGCTGCGCGTCAGAAAGACGTTCGAGTACCAGCACGCCGACTCCCTCGGCGAGTCCGGTGCCGTCCGCCGCGTCCGAGAACGCTTTGCAGCGTCCGTCCCGGGCGAGTCCGCGCTGCCGGGAGAAGTCCACGAAGACCTCGGGTGTCGCCATCACGGCCACGCCGCCGGCCAGCGCCAGCGTGCTCTCCCCGTCACGCAACGACCGGACGGCCAAGTGCAGCGCGACCAGCGACGACGAGCACGCGGTGTCCACCGTCACCGCGGGTCCTTCCAGGCCCAACGTGTACGCCACGCGGCCGGAGGCCACCGCGCCGGAGTTGCCGATCCCGAAGTAGCCTTCGAGCCCCGGGGGCAGGTCGAGCACGTGGTGTGCGTAGTCGTGGTACATCAGCCCGGTGAAGACGCCGGCCCGGTCGCCCCGCAGCGACGTGGGGTCCAGACCCGCGTCCTCCAGCGCCTCCCAGGACACCTCCAGCAGCAGGCGCTGCTGCGGATCGATCGCCAGGGCCTCGCGCGGGGAGATCCCGAAGAAGCCGGCGTCGAAGCCGCCCGGGTCGTCGAGGAAGCCGCCCTGATCGGTATACGTCCTGCCGACGGCGTCCGCGTCCGCGTCGACGAGAGTGTCGAGGTCCCATCCCCGGTCCTGCGGGAAACCGGACATCGCGTCGGTGCCGTCGCGCACCAGGCGCCACAGATCGGTGGGCGAACGGACGCCGCCGGGCAGCCGGCAGGCCATGCCGACGATCGCCACCGGCTCGTTCCGCCGGGACTCGGCGTCCTTGAGCCGCTTGCGGGTCCGCTGGAGGTCGGCGGTGGCGCGCTTGAGATAGTCGCGGAGCTTGTCGTCGTCGGGCATGGCTGTCTTCCCAGGGTCGTCGTGTCAGGGCTGGAGTTCGTTGTCGATGATCCGGAACAGCTCGTCGTCGGAAGCGCTGTCCAGGTCGACGCCGTCCTCGTCCGCCGGACCGGTCGCCGCCCACCGGGCGGCCAGGGCTTCCAGTCGGGCGGCAATCCGGGCCCGTTCGGCACCGGCGGCCTTGGCGTCGGCTGCCGCTCCCCGCAGCACGGCCTCCAGTCGTTCCAGTTCGGGCAGGTAGGACGGCTGTTCCGGCGCGGCGGCGAGGCCGAGGCGGTCGCGCAAGTGCCGCGCGAGCGCGGCGGGCGTGGGGTGGTCGAAGACCAGCGTCGCGGGGAGCCGGGCGCCGGTCGCCTCGGCAAGCCGGTTGCGCAGCCGCACAGCCGTCAGCGAGTCGAACCCGACATCGGTGAACGTCTGCGACGCCTTCACCGTCCCTTCCGCGCTCTGCCCGAGGACGTGGGCGGCTGCGCCGCGCACCAGATCGGTCAGCAGGCGCAGTTGCGCCGCGTCGTCGAGGGAACGCAGGCGCCGGGTGAGGGCGTCCGATCCGTCCTCGGCACCGGGCGCGGCGGCGGCGGTGCCGCGCGGCACCCGTACGAGTCCCCGGAGCAGCGGGTTGAGGTCGCCCTTCCGGGCCTGCCCACGCAGCACCGCATGGTCGAGGCGCGTGGCGACCAGCACGGCGTCGTCCGCCCGCAATGCGGCATCGAGCAAGGACAAGGCCTCGGCCGTGGACAGCCCGCGCTGTCCCCCGCCGCTCTCCAAGCGCGCTACACCCGCGTCCCCGAGGTGGCCCGTCAGGCCGCTGGCCTGCGACCACAGGCCCCAGGCGATCGATACGGCGGGCAGTCCCCGCTCGCGGCGCAGGTGCGCCAGCCCGTCCAGGAATCCGTTCGCCGCGGCGTAGTTGGCCTGCCCGGCACTTCCGAAGACTCCCGCGCCCGAAGAGAAGAGGACGAAAGCCGCCAGGTTCCGGTCCTGCGTCAACTCGTGCAGGTGCCAGGCGCCATCGGCCTTGCCACGGAGTACCGCGTCCACGCGGGCGGGTGTCTGAGCCGTCAGCACACCGTCGTCGAGAGCGCCGGCCGTGTGCACGACGGCGGTCAGCGGGTGCCGGGTGGGCAGGCCGTCGAGGACGGCGGCCAGCGCCCGCCGGTCCCCCGTATCCGCTGCCACGATCCGGACGTTCGCGCCTGCCGCTTCGAGGTCGGCGGCCAAGTCGGCCGCTCCCGGTGCGGCGGGGCCGCGCCTGCCGACCAGCACCAGATTCCGTGCGCCGTGCGCGGCCACGAGATGCCGCGCCACCAGGCCGCCGAGAGTCCCGGTGCCTCCGGTGATCAGCACGGTGCCGTCGGGGTCGAGCGGCCGTCCCGCGGCGGAATCCGTACCGCTCGCCGAGTCCGGGGCGGCGCCGTCGTCCGGCACGCGCGCGCGGCCCAGACGGGGGACCGTGACCTGGCCGGTGCGGACGGACACGTGGGGCTCGGACGCGGGAAGGGCCGACGGCAGCAGGGCCGCCGTGCCGTCGGTGTCCACGAGGTGGATGCGACCCGGGTGTTCGAGCTGCGCCGAGCGGACCAGGCTCCGGACCGAGGCGACCGCGGGGTCCTCCGCGGTGTTCGGCGTGATGACCAGCAACGGGCCGTCGCTCGCCACGATTCGGGTGTTCAGGAAGGCGAGGGCGCGCGTGGTGAGGTCGCGGACGGCGGCCGGAGGCGGGAGGTCGGTGGGAACGGTCAGGTCGAGGACGGCGTCCCGCGGAATCGAGCCGGTGTCCAGCGCGGCGGCGCCGGCCGGGACCGGCGTCCAGTCCAGGCGGAACAACGCGTCGGGTGCCGTCGCCGCAGCCGCACCGGGACGCAGCACGAGGCCGCCGATCTCCGCGACCGGTCCGCCCACTTGGTCGGTGAGGGTAAGCGAGATGCCGTCTGTGCCGAGCGCCTTGGCGTGCACGCGGAGTGCCGCGGCACCCGATGCGTGCAGCGCCACGCCGTGCCAGGCGAACGGGAGCAGGATCCGGCCGGGCTCCGGGGCCGGAGCCGCGCCGAGGTTCGCGGCCTGAAGCGCCGCGTCCAGCAGTGCCGGATGCAGGCCGAAGTCTTCCGCCGCGGAGACAAGTTCCTCGGGGAGTGCCACGTCGGCCCAGACCTCGTCGGCACGCCGCCACGCGCGGCGGAGGCCTCGGAAGGCGGCCCCGTAGCCGTATCCGGAGTCGGCCATCCGCTGGTAGAAACCGTCCACGGGTACTTCGTCCGCGCCGGGAGGCGGCCACTGCTCGTAGCCGAACTGCGGAGCGGCGGCCGGTCCCACCGCGAGGAATCCGGCGACGTGCCGGGTCCAGGGCTCTGCCTCGTGCGGCCTGGAGTGGATGTGCACGGGGCGTCGGCCGTCCGCGCCGGGGGCGCCGACCGTGCAGCGCAGCTCGGCGCTCTGCCGCTCCGGGAGCACCAGCGGGGTCTCGATGACCACCTCGTCCAGACCGTCCGCGCCCAGGTGTTCGCCGGCCCGAAGGGCGATCTCGAGGAATGCGGCACCGGGCAGGAGGACGGCCCCCGACACGACGTGGTCGGCGAGCCACGGATGCGTGCGTACCGCGATGCGGTTGGTGAACACCGCGCCGCCGTCGGGCAGATCCACGACCGCTCCGAGGAGCGCGTGGCCGGTCGACGCCAAGCCGAGGGACGCCGCGTCGGCTGCCTCGGACACCGGCTCCAGCCAGTAGCGCTGGTGCTGGAAGGCATAGGTCGGCAGCTCGGACGGGGTTGTCGGGGTGGTGCCGGTGAAGGCCGCAGTCCAGTCGACGGGGACGCCGCGGACGTGCAACTCGGCGGCGGAGAGCAGGAACCGGTCCAGACCGCCGTCGTCGCGGCGCAGCGTGCCGGTGACCACGGTCGGCGCCGACTCCCGCTCGTCCAGAGTGTCCAGCACGCTCGGGACCAGGACCGGGTGCGGGCTGACCTCGACGAAGGCGCGGTAGCCGTCGGCCGCCAGCGCGGCGGTCGCGTCGGCGAACCGCACGGTGCGACGCAGGTTGCGGTACCAGTAGCCGGCGTCCAACTCGGGTCCGTCGAGCCACGTGCCCTCGACGGTGGAATAGAAGGGGACTCGCGCGGTCTGCGGCGTCACGCCCGCAAGTACCCGCGCCAACTCCTGCTCGATCGCCTCGACATGGGAGGTGTGCGAGGCGTAGTCCACCGGGATGCGCCGGACCCGCACACCTTCGGTCTCGTAGGCGGTGACCAGCGCGTCCAGTGCGGCCGGATCGCCCGCCACGACAACCGACGAGGGGCCGTTGACGGCGGCCAACTCCACACCCGCGCCGAGCCGTTCCCGAACGCGATCGGCGGAGACCGCGACCGACACCATGCCGCCGCGACCCGCCAGACCCCGCGCGATCGCCTGCGACCGCAACGCCACCACCGCCGCCGCGTCCTCCAGACTGAGCACGCCGGCAACATGCGCCGCAGCGATCTCGCCCTGCGAATGCCCCACCACCGCATCCGGGGCGACCCCGAACGACTCCCACACCCGCGCCAGAGCCACCATCACCGCAAACGACACCGGCTGGACGACGTCCACCCGGTCCAGCGGCGCCCCGTCGCGCAGCACGTCCGGCAACGACCAATCCACAAACGGCGCCAGCGCCTCGGCAACTTCCGCCAGCGCCTCCGCGAACACCGGTGACGAGGCCGACAGTTCTTGGCCCATCCCCACCCACTGCGCCCCTTGCCCCGGGAACACGAAGACCCGTCGGCCTTCCACGTCGGCCGACCCCGTGACCACTCCGGGTCCGGTCTCACCGCGGGACAGCACCGCCAGCGCGTCCCGCACGGCGGCAGTGTCGGCGGCGACCACCACGGCTCGTTCCGTCAGCAGGCCTCGGCCGGTGGCCAGCGCGTGTCCGACCCCGGGCACGTCGAGCGCGGGCTGCTCGGAGGCGTAGTCGAGCAGGCGCGCGGCCAGGGCGCGGCGCGCGCTGTCCGTCGCCGCGGAGATCGGCCACGGCACGGCTCCGTCGACCGCCGCGGGTGCGTCGTCCCCGGCGCGGGCGGCGTCGGCCGGCTGGGCCTCTTCCACGATCACGTGTGCGTTGGTGCCGCTCACCCCGAAGGCGGAGACGCCGGCCCGGCGCGGCCGGTCGCCGTGCACCGGCCAGTCGCGGTGTTCGGTGAGCAGCCGGATGCCGCCCGTCGACCAGTCGATGTGCGACGAGGGCGCGTCGATGTGCAGGGTGCGCGGCAGTTGGCGGTGCCGGATCGCCTCCACCATTTTGATGATCCCCGCGACTCCGGCTGCGGCCTGGGTGTGTCCGATGTTGGACTTCACCGATCCGAGCCACAGCGGCCGTTCGGCGGGTCGTCCGGCGCCGTAGGCGGCGAGGAGGGCGTGCGCTTCGATCGGGTCGCCCAGGGTCGTGCCGGTGCCGTGTGCCTCGACGGCGTCCACGTCGGCCGCCGTGAGGCCCGCGTTCGCCAGGGCCTGCCGGATCACCCGCTCCTGCGATGGTCCGTTCGGTGCGGTCAGGCCGTTGGACGCGCCGTCCTGGTTGACGGCCGAGCCCCGCACGACTGCCAGCACCTCGTGCCCCAGTCGCCGGGCGTCCGACAGTCGCTCGAGCAGGATCACGCCCACGCCTTCGGCCATGCCGAATCCGTCGGCAGCGTCGGCGAAGGCCTTGCTTCGGCCGTCCGCGGCGAGCCCGCGCTGGCGGGAGAAGCCGATGACGCCTTGCAGGGTGGACATCACCGAGGCGCCGCCCGCGAACGCGAGGTCGCATTCGCCGCCGCGCAGCGCCTGCGCGGCGAGATGCAGGGCGACCAGCGAGGACGAGCAGGCGGTGTCGACCGTGACCGAAGGGCCTTCGAGGCCGAACGTGTACGAGAGCCGCCCGGACAGGATGCTGCCCGCGTTGCCGGTGACCAGGTAGCCCTCGTCGGCTTGGGCGCCGGTGCCCTGGGTGCCGTAGTCCTGGCCGTGGGTGCCGATGAAGACGCCGGTGGGGCTGCCGCGCAGGGCGGCGGGGTCGATGCCGGCGCGTTCCAGCGTCTCCCAGGCCACTTCGAGCAGCAGTCGCTGCTGGGGGTCCATCGCAAGCGCCTCGCGCGGGTTGACGCCGAAGAACGCCGCGTCGAAGTCCGCGATGCCGGGCAGGAACCCGCCGCCGCGCACATAGGTCCGGCCGGGCACGTCCGGGTCGGGGTCGTAGCTGCCGTCGAGGTCCCAGCCGCGGTCGGTGGGCAGGGCGGTGACGGCGTCGCCGCCGGCCGCGACGAAGCGCCACAGGGCGTCGGCGGAGTCCAGGCCACCGGGGAAGCGGCAGCCGGTGGCGACGATGGCGATCGGCTCGCCGTCGTCGGCCGGCGACGGCCGCCCGCTCGTGCGCGCGGGCACGGCGTCCCGGGTGCCGCCGAGCAGCTCGTCGCGCAGGTGAGCGGCGATCCCGGCGGGGGTGGGGTGGTTGAAGACGAGGGTGGCGGGGAGCCGCAGGCCGGTGGCGGTGTTGAGCCGGTTGCGCAGTTCGACGGCGGTCAGCGAGTCGACGCCGAGGTCCTTGAACGTCCGCCGGGGGTCGATGTCGCCGGCCGCGGTGTGGCCGAGTACGGCAGCCGCGGCGGCGCGCACGGTATGCACGAGGAGTTCGTCTTGTTCGGCGGCACCGAGCCCGGCGAGGCGGGCGGCGAGTGAGGTGCCCTCCTGCCCGGTGGTCGTCACGGCTTTGCGCAAACTGCGCCCGGCAGCGCGGGCGGGCGCAAGTTCCCGCAGGAGCGCGGGGACGTCGTCGAGACCGCGGAGGACGGACGTGTCGAGCCGGATCGGCACCAGTGCCGCCCGGTCGCTCTCCAGGGCCGCGTCGAAGAGCCCGAGTCCCTGCTCTGCGGACAGCGGCCGGGTGCCGGTCCGCGCCATCCTGGCCAGATCGGTGTCGCCGAGCCGCCCGCCCATGCCGGCGCTTTCCGCCCACAGGCCCCAGGCGAGGGACACGGCCGGCAGACCGAGGGTGTGCCGGTGTGCGGCCAGGCCGTCGAGGAACGCGTTGCCGGCGGCGTAGTTGCCTTGGCCCGCGCCGCCGAGGACGCCGGATGCCGAGGAGTAGAGCACGAACGCCGCCAGGTCGAGGCCGGCCGTCAGTTCGTGCAGATGCCAGGCCGCGTCCGCTTTGGGGCGCAGCGCGGTGGCCCACTTGTCGTCGTCCAGTGCGCCGATGACGCCGTCGGCGACGACTCCGGCCACGTGGACGACGGCGGTGAGCCGCTCCGCCACCGGGGTGATCACCGACGCCAGCGCGTCCCGGTCGGCGGCGTCCGCGGCCTCGACGCGTACCCGGGCTCCGAGCGCGGTGAGTTCGGCGCGTTGGGCGTCGGAGATGCCCTGGCGCGCGACGAGCACCAGCTCCCGGACCCCGTGGTTCCGCACGAGGTGACCGGCGAGCAGTCGGCCGAGGCCGCCGGTGGCCCCGGTGATCAGGACCGTGCCGCCGTCCAGCCGGGACGGAACGGCCGGGACGGGCTGTTCGGCGCGCCGCAGCCTCGGGACCAGGCGCCGTCCGTCCCGCACGGCGATCCGCGGTTCGTCCCGCACGGCCGCGAACGCTGCCGCGACTCCGTCGAGTTCGCCGGTCTCCACCAGCACGAACCGGCCCTGGTTCTCCGACTGCGCGGCCCGCACGAGGCCGCCCACCGCCTGGTGGACGAGGTCGTCGGGACGGGTCACGACCACGAGAACAAAGTCCTCGGTCCGCGGATCGGCCAGCCAATCCTGGAGGGCCCGCAGCACTTCGCGCCCTACGGCGTGGACGCGTTCGGGCACGGTCGCGTGCGGGTCGCCGTCACCGACCCGCAGCAGCACCACGGGCGGCACCGTGTCGCCGGATCCGATGTCGGCGTGGTCCGCCCACACGACGTTCTGATGTTCCGGCTCCGCAGCCGGAGCTGGCACCCACGCGACCTCGTGGAGCGCCGCATCGGACGGTGCCACCTGGGCGGGATCCACGGGCCGCAGGGTCAGCGCCGCCACTTCCACGACCGGCGCCCCCGTGTCGTCCGCGGCGCGCAAGGTGAGGGTGTCGGGTCCCGCCGGTGCCAGGACCACCCGAAGGGAGCCGGCGCCGGTCGCGTGCAGGTGGACACCCGACCAGGAGAAGGCAAGCCGGGGCCGGCCGCCGTCGGGGAAGAAGCCTGCGGCGGCAAGCGGGTGGAGGGCGGCGTCCAGGAGTGCCGGGTGGAGGCCGTATCCGTCGGAGTCGGCAGGTGCGGGCAGCCGCAGGTGGGCGTAGACGGTGCCTTCGCTGGTCCACGCGGACTCGACCGCGTGGAACGCGGGGCCGTAGTCGACCGCGAGGCCGTCGTAGAGTCCGGTGAGGTCGACGGGCCGCGCACCGGGCGGCGGCCACACGGTCAGGTCGGCCCATCCCGGTCCGGTCCCGGGGGTTCCGGGCCCGTCGGCGAGCACGCCCGTGGCGTTCTCGGACCATTCCCGACCCGTGCCCGCGCGGGTCAGCAGGCGCACCGTTCGGCGGCCGTCGACCGGTTCGGCGACGTGCACCTGAAGGTCGGTGCCGCCGCCGTCCGGCACGACGATCGGTGCCGATATCGTCAGCTCTTCGATCTCCGGGGCATCGAACGCTCCCCCGATGTGCGCCAGCACATCGAGCAGCGCCGTACCGGGCAGCAGGATCGCACCGCCGACCCGGTGGTCCGCCAGCCACGGCACGCCGCGCGTGGTCAGACGCCCGGTGAAGACCGCACCGTCTCCGCCGGCCAGGACCAATCCGGTGTCCAGAAGCGGGTGTTCCACGGCGTCGACACCGAGTGCCGCGACGTCGCCTCGCCCGGGGCCGGGTTCCAACCAGTAGCGCTGGTGTTGGAAGGCATAGGTCGGCAGCTCGGACGGGCTTGCCGGGGTGGCATCGGCGAAGGCCGGCGTCCAATCGACCGGGACTCCGCGGACGTACAGCTCGGCCGCGGAGAGCAGGAACCGGTCGAGGCCGCCGTCGTCGCGGCGCAGTGTGCCCGTGACCACCGTGGGTGCCGAAACCAGCTCGTCCAGCGTCTCGGTCACGCTCGGGACCAGCACCGGGTGCGGGCTGACCTCGACGAAGGCGCGGTAGCCGTCGGCCGCCAGCGCGGCGGTCGCGTCGGCGAACCGCACGGTGCGACGCAGGTTGCGATACCAGTAGCCGGCATCCAACTCCGGTCCCTCGAGCCATCCGCCGTCGACGGTGGAGTAGAACGGGACCCGCACCGCCCGAGGCTTCACCCCGGCGAGGACCTGCGCCAACTCCTCCTCGATCGCCTCGACGTGGGACGTGTGCGACGCGTAGTCCACGGGGATACGCCGAACCCGCACACCCTCGGCCTCGAACGTGGCGACGAGCGCATCCAGCGCGGGCGGATCGCCCGCGGCGACGACCGACGAGGGGCCGTTGACCGCGGCCAACTCCACACCCGTGCCAAGCCGTTCCCGAACCCGATCGGCGGACACCGCGACGGACACCATGCCGCCACGACCGGCAAGACCCCGCGCGATAGCCTGCGACCGCAACGCCACCACCGCCGCCGCATCCCCGAGACTCAGCGCCCCCGCGATATGCGCGGCGGCGATCTCCCCTTGCGAATGCCCGATCACCGCATCCGGGACGACGCCGAACGACTCCCACACCCGCGCCAGGGCCACCATCACCGCGAACGACACCGGCTGCACCACGTCGACCCGGTCGAGGAGCGCGGCGTCACCGTCGCGGACCGTGTCCGTCAACGACCAGTCCACGAACGGCGCGAGCGCCTCGCCCACGTCGGCCAGGGCCTCGGCGAACGCCGGCGACGAGGCGAGGAGTTCCCGCCCCATCCCCGCCCACTGCGCACCCTGCCCGGGGAACACGAAGACCCGTCGGCCGTCGACATCGGCCGTCCCCGACACCACGGAAGCTCCGGCCTCACCACGGCCCAGCGCCAGCAGCGCGTGATGCGCCGCGGCCTGGTCGGGTGCCACCACGACCGCGCGGTGCGCCAGGGCGGCACGCGAGGCTGTAAGGGTGCGTCCAACTGCCGCCACGTCCCACGTCCCCGGCGCGTCGGCGACGGACGCCAGGCGTTCGGCTTGCGACCGCAGCGCGTCGGCGGTGCGTCCGGAGATCGCCCAAGGCACGTAGGGCGAGGCCGCGTGCGGGCGATCGGCGGCTTCGACGCCCGGGGGCGCCTGTTCGAGGATGACGTGCGCGTTGGTCCCGCTGACCCCGAAGGAGGACACCGCCGCGCGACGCGGCCGGTCCACCTCCGGCCACGCGCGAGCTTCCGTCAACAGCTCGACCGCACCCGCCGACCAATCCACCTTCGACGACGGCGCGTCCACATGCAACGTGCGCGGCAGTACCCCGTGACGCAGCGCCAAGACCGTCTTGATCACCCCGGCGACGCCCGCCGCGGCTTGCGCATGACCGATGTTCGACTTCAGCGACCCCAGCCACAAAGGCTGCTCGGTCGAATGCCGCGCCCCGTACGTGGCCAACAGCGCTTGTGCCTCGATGGGGTCGCCCAGTGTCGTCCCGGTGCCGTGGCCCTCGACCGCGTCGACGTCCGCGGCCGTGATCCGGGCGTTCGCCAACGCTTGCCGGATCACCCGCTCCTGCGACGGACCGTTCGGCGCCGTCAATCCGTTCGACGCGCCGTCCTGATTCACCGCCGAACCGCGCACGATCGCCAGCACGTCGTGCCCCAGCCGCCTGGCGTCCGACAGGCGTTCCAGGACGAGCACGCCCACGCCCTCGGACCAGGCGGTGCCATCCGCCGCGTCGGCGAACGCCTTGCACCGGCCGTCCTCGGAAAGGGCGCGCTGCCGCGAGAACTCGACGAACGACGTCGGTCGGGCCATCACCGCGACACCGCCGGCCAGTGCCAGCGTGCTCTCCCCGTCGTGCAGGGACCGGGCAGCCAAGTGCAGCGCGACCAACGACGACGAGCACGCCGTGTCCACGGTCACCGCGGGCCCCTCGAAGCCCAGGGTGTACGAGACCCTGCCGGAGGCCACGGAGCCCGCGTTGCCGGTGCCGAGGTAGGCCTCAAGGCCGTCCGGAAGGTCGTCAAGTCCGGTCGCGTAATCGTGGTACATCAGCCCGCTGAAGACCCCGACGTTCGCGCCCCGCAGCGACGTCGGGTCCACGCCGGCCGTCTCCAGTGCCTCCCACGACACTTCCAGCAGCAGCCGCTGCTGGGGGTCCATCGCCAGGGCCTCGCGTGGGGAGATCCCGAAGAAGGCCGCGTCGAAGTCCCCGGCGTTCGTAAGGAATCCGCCGTGTCGTGCGTAAGAGGTGCCGGGTGCGTCCGGGTCGGGGTTGTAGAGCGCGTCGAGGTCCCAGCCTCGGTCTGCGGGGAACTCGCCGATGGCGTCCCGGCCTTCGGCGACGAGGCGCCACAGGTCGGCCGGCGAGGCCACCCCGCCGGGGAGGCGGCAGGCCATGCCCACGATCGCGATGGGTTCCTCGGAGCGCGTGCGGTTGGTGTTCGCGGTCGTCGGCGACGCGGTCGTCCCGTCGAGCAGGTCGAGCAGGTGGCGGGCGACGGCGGCGGTGGTCGGCCGGTCGAAGGCGAGGGTGGCGGGCAGGTGCAGTCCGGTCGCGGCGGCGAGCCGGTCGCGCAGGCCGACGGCGAGCACGGAGGTGTACCCGAGGTCTTTGAACGGGACGTCGGCGGGGACGGCCGCCCGGCCCGGCGCGAGTGCGGCGACCTCGGTGCGGGTGAGTTCGAGGACGGCGCGGTAGCGCTCGTCGTCGCCGAGGCCGGCGAGGCGGTGACGCAGCGCCGCGGCGGCGGCGTTGTCCGAAGTCCGGGTGGGTGCCGGGCTGTCGATGAGGCCGCGCAGCGGTGCCGGGACCGCGGCGGCGTCGAGGGCGTCCAGACCCTCGGTGTCGAGGCGGAGCAGCAGCAGTGACGTGCCGTCCACCAGGTGCGCGGCATCGAACAGGGCCGCGCTGTCGTGCGCGGTGAGGCGGCCCAGCCAGCCCGGTGCGGCCTGCCCGTCGCCCACGGCGGGGCCGGTGTGGAGCGCCAGTGCCGGCAGGCCTCGTGCGGCACGGTCGTACGCCAGCGCGTCCAGGAAGGAAGCCGCGGCGGCGACGTCCGCCGTGCTCCGCGGGGCGCCCAGCACGCCGTCGGCGGGCAGGTCGACCACGAAGGCGGACACGTCCGGGCCCGCGAGTGCTTCGTGCACGTTGAGCGCCGCCGCCACGGCTTTCCCAAGCCCGGGGAAGACGGCTCCGGTGGTGTGGACGACGGCGTCGATGCGGGCGTCCGCCCGGGCGGGCAGCGCGTCGGCCGCGTCGCGGTCGGCCAGGTCGGCGTCCAGCAAGGTGACGTGGGCGTGGCGGCCGAGGAGTTCGGCGCGCAGCTCGGCGGCGCCCGGATCGGCGGCGCCGCGCTCGCTGACCAGCACCAGCCGGCGGACTCCGCGCCCGGTGACCAAGTGCCGGGCGATGCGCGCGGCGGCAGGCCCGTCCGCTCCGGTGACGAGGACGGTCCCGTGCGGCGCGGCGCGGACGGCGGCACCGGGGTCGGGCGTGCCGCCCACCGGAGCCTCGGGCCCGCGGGCGGACGAAACACGGGACGCCCGAGGACGCAGCGGGACGCCTTCGCGCACGGCGAGCTGGGACTCGCCGAAGGAGGCCGCGGCAACGGCCTCCGACAGGCCGGTGTCCGGGGGGAGGTCGAGGAGGGCGAACCGGCCCGGATGGGACGCCTGCGCGGTGCGGACGGCTCCCCACAGCGCCGCCTGGACGAGGTCGAGGCGGGGATCGTCGGCACCGGTGGCAACCCCGGCCCGGGTGAGGATGGTCAGCGGTGTGGCGGCGAACCGGTCGTCGGCCAGCCAGGCGGCGAGGTCCGCGCCGAGGTCGTGCACCGCGGACACGACGGTGTCGGCGAGCGCCCCGGCACCGGCTTCACGGACGTTCGCGGACAGCACGACGATGTCCGGAACGGTCCCGGCGGCGCGCAGGGCGGTCAGATCGGGGTATGTCGTGGCGCCGTCGAGCCGTCCGGCCGCCGCCGCGGCGTCGGCGCCGACGACGGCCCGGCGCAGCGTGCCGGCCCCGGGGCCGTCGGGCACCGAGGACAGCGGCAGCCAGTCGGTGCGGTAGAGGTGTTCATAGGTCCCGCCGCCGGTGGCGCGCAGCCGGGCGGGCCCGTCCAGCAGGAGGTGGCGGGTGATCTTGCCGGAGGCGGTGCGCGGGATGCGGTCGGTTTCGTACAGCTCTTCGGGGACCTTGAAGTACGACAGCCGCTCGCGGCACGCGGCCAGCAGGGCGTCGGCGTCGAAGCCGTCCTCGGTCGGGACCACGAAGGCGACGGGCACCTCGCCGAGCACGTCGTGCGGTTTGCCGGCCACCGCGACGTCGGCCACGCCCGGCACCAACCGCAGCACCTCTTCGACCTCGGCGGGGTGGATGTTCTCGCCGCCGCGGATGACGAGTTCCTTGATGCGCCCGGAGATGGTGAAGTATCCGGCCCGGTCGCGGCGGGCGAGGTCGCCGGTGCGGTACCAGCCGTCGCGCAGCGCTTCCGCGGTGGCATCGGGCTGATTGTGGTAGCCGAGCATGACGCTGGGGCCGCGGACCCACACCTCGCCCTCGGTCCCGTCGGGGACGTCGAGGCCCGTCTCGGGGTCGACGACGCGCACGCCGAGGCCGGGCACGGGCAGCCCGCACGACCCTTCGACCCGGGCCCCGGTGGGCCAGTTGACGGTGATCGACCCGCAGGTCTCGGTCGATCCGTAGGCGTCGATGAGCGGTGCGCCGAACGCCGCTTCGAAGGACCGCCGCAGCGCGGCCGTGGTGGCGGCCCCGCCGACCAGGCACATCCGCAGGTCGGGTGCCTGGAAGCCGTCTTCCCGGGCGGCGCGCACCAGCTGGTGGTACATCGTGGGGACGCCCGCGAGGTAGGTCGCCGACTCCTCGCGGACCGCGTCGAGGACGTCGCCGGCCGCGAAGCCGTCGAGGATCCGGGCGGTGGCGCCCACCGCGGTGACGCTCAGGACGCAGGCGATGTGCGACAGGCTGTGGAAGAGCGGCAGCGGCCACACCACCCGGTCGTCGGGCCCCAGGCCCGGGACCGGCACGTAGCAGGCGGCCACCGACCACAGGCAGTTGCGCTGGGTGGACAGCACACCTTTGGGGCGTCCGGTGGTGCCCGAGGTGTAGAGCATCCAGGCCGGGTCGTCCAACGCGAGGTCGTCGCGGGCCGCGGCGGCCGGTTCCGCGCTCGCCAGTGTTTCGAAGGACAGCGTGCCCGCAGGCACGGGCCGGTGACCGGTCACCACGATCGTCAGGTCGGCGCGTTCGCGCAGCAGGGCGCCGAACTGCTCGGCGCGCACCGGGTCGATGACGACGGCGCGGGCCCCGCTGTCGTCGAGGAGGTAGTCCAGCTCGGCGGCGGTGACCCGCGGGTTGAGCGGTACCCCGATCGCGCCGGCGCGCAGGATCGCGAGGTAGCTTTCCACGGTCTCGACGCTGTTGCCGAGCAGAATGGCGGCGCGGTCGCCCGGCTGGATCCGGTGCTCTGCGAGGTGGCCCGCGACGCGCCGGGTCCGCGACTCCAATTCGCCGTAGGTGACGACGCGGGAGGCGTCCCGGAATGCGGGCTTGTCCGCGCGGTCCGCGGCATGCCCGGCCAGGATTTCGGGGAGCGGCCGGATCAGTTCGGTGCGCAGCATGCCGTCACTTCCAATTACTGGCAGGAGAAGGGCAATGGACGGCGGGCACCGCGGATTCCTCGCGGGGAATTCGCCGTCGATTCCAGTGTTGTCGCGCCGCCGCTCGCGACTTCCCCTAACCGTCCCCCTACGAAGACCCTGTCCGCGGTCCCGGCGATAGCGAAACGCGCCCCGGCACTCGGGTGAGTACCGGGGCGCGTGGCGGCGCGGGCATGGCTGCGGACGCGCAGCCGGGACACGGCACGGTCACGGGGCGGCCAGGGGCGGACACAGCGCCAGCAGGTCGGCGGGACGGCGCAGCGCGGCGTCGGGTTTCTCGGCGAGGAGCGCGGCCTCGTCCGTCTCGCCCCACAGCGCCGCGACGGCGGTGACGCCTGCTCCCCGGGCGCTGGCCAGGTCGGTGACCGCGTCGCCGATCATCATCGCGCGGCTTTGCGGCACGTCCAGCAGGCGGAGGGCGTGCAGCACGATGTCGGGTGCCGGTTTGGCCCGTGCGACCTCGTCGGAGCCGATCACGTGGTCGAAGTAGCGGCGCAGGCCGAGCTGTTCGAGCAGGTTCCGGGCGCGTGGGCCGCTCTTTCCGGTGGCGACGGCGAGCCGCAGGCCGCGGTCGTTCAGTTCGGCGAGTAACTCGCGTACGCCGTCGAAGACGGTGACCTGGTGGGCGAGCCGGTAGCTCTCCCGGACGAACGGTCCTTCCAGTTCGGCGGGCAGGCCCATGATGCGCATGATGTCGGGGAAATAGCGGCCGAGATGGCGGCTGTACTCCTCGAAGGGCGCCTGTCCGTCCCCGACCACTTCGGCGTAGGCGGCCAGGAATGCCTGGCGCATGACGCCGAAGCTGTCGACGAGTACCCCGTCGAGGTCGAAGACGACGGCGTGGGGTGCGGGAGTGGGGAGTGTGAGTGTGGTGCCGGGGGGCCGGTCGCGGCTCGCGGCGACGTTGTCGGGTAGGGCGGGGCCGGAAGTCGGCGCGGGTACGCCGGGGCTCTCTGCGGACACGGGATTCTCCCTGGAAGGTCGGGGATTCGCGGGTGGCCGGGCCGGTCAGCCGGCCGAGGTCACCGCGGCGGGCCGGGGTTCGGGCTTCGCGGTGGCGGCGCCGGGTGCGGCGGCCGCGGCGTAGAGGCGTTCGATCACGGCGATCGTGCGGCGCGCGTGGGCCGCGGCCAGGCCGCGTGCCGCCGGGTCGGCCAACTGTGCCGGAAGGGCGTCGAGCTGCCGGTCGTACTCGGCGCCGATCGGATCGGCAGGCAGCGGTATTTCGGTGGTCACGCCGTCGCGGGTGCGGACGAGGACCGGGGCGGGGCGCCGGTTGGGGCTGAAGCCGAAGGTGCAGGTCAGCGTGGCGGTGCCGGCGGCGCCTTCCACGGTGATCCGGGTGGTGTCGACTTGTTCGTGGGACGCCCACGACGCGTGCAGCGCCACCGACACCCCGTCCTCGGTGACGAGGAAGCCGCGCGCGGTGTCCTCCACGTCGCCGCGCCGTCCCCCGGCCGCGGCGCCCCGCCAATCGGCTTCGCGGGCGCCGCTGTTGACGAAGTCCGCGGAGACGGTGCCGAGGACGTGCCGGAATGCGGGGGCGGTGCCGAGGAGCGGGGTGGCGGTGTCCAGCAGGTGCCAGCCGAGGTCCACCAGCGCGCCGCCGCCGGACAGCCGACGGCTGGTGAACCAGCCCCCGGCGTCCGGCACTCCCCTGGCCCGGACCCAGGACACGCCGATATGCCGGATCGGCCGCAGCTCGGCCGCGAGCGCGCGCAGGGCTTGCACGTCGGCGCGGTGGCGGGCGGCGCTGCCCGCCAGGAGAACCGTGCCGCCGTCGCGTTCGGCCGCGGCCAGCAGGTCGGCTTCGGCGACGGTCAGGCACACCGGCTTCTCCAGGAACACCGCGATGCCGCGGCGGAGGAGCCGGGCGGCGACCGGGGCGTGCAGATGGTTCGGTACGGCGACCACCGCCAGGTCGACCGACGCCGGGTCCACGTCGTCGGCGTCCGCCAGGACCGGCACATCGCCGCCCGCCGCCGCGCGGACGCCCGGATCGGGTTCCACGAGCGCCGTGACCCGGTAGGCGGGGTGGGCGTCGAGCCGGGGCCGCCACAGGGTGCGGCCCGCCCAGCCGAGCCCGACGAGGGCGACCCGGACGACCGTGCCCGCGCCCGGACCGCGGGCGGGGGCGCCGCCGTCGTTCACAGCGCGGCCAGGGCGTCGGCGAGGATTTCCGCGATGTCGTGGATCTGCCGTTCGCCGGCGAGCAGGGTGCGGTGGTGCAGCCAGATCCCGTCGGCGGTGAGCGCCTCGGCGACCGGGTTGCGGCGGGCGAGTTCGTCCACGGTGGTCTCGGGGGCGCCGGTCTCCCAGAACCCGTCGGAGCGGTAGATCGCGCGGAAGACGACGAAGGCCGGCAGCCCGCGGGCGACCAGGTCGTCCACGAGCGCGTTGCGGCGTTCCTCGCCGATCCCGGGGATCCGGAACATCGCCATGTAGTGCGGCACCCGGTCGGCCCGGTCGTCGCGGCCCTGCGGCACGACGCCGGGGATCTCGGCGAGCAGGCGGCGCAGCAGCACCGACCGCTCCTCGCGCGTGGCGATCTGCTCGTCCAGTCGCCCGAGTTGGGCGCGCAGCACGCCGGCCGAGAATTCGTTGAGGCGGAAGTTCGACCCCGATGTCCGGTGGAAGTAGCGGCGGTCGCTTTGCGGGCGGCCGCAGCTGTGCCGCAGGAACGCCTCCTCGTACGACGCGTTGTCGGGGAACGTGACCGCTCCGCCCTCGCCCGCCGTCATCAGCTTGCCGTTCTGGAAGCTGAACGCGGCAAGCGAGCCGAGGGCGCCGGCGCGCCGGCCGCGCCACTGCGCGCCGTGCGCGTGGGCGGCGTCCTGGATCACCGGGACACCGGTGTCCGCGGAGAGCTTGTCGAGCGCGTCCATGTCCGCGAAGTGGCCGGCCATGTGCACGGGCATGATCGCCCGCGTGCGCGGGGTGACCGCGTCCGCGGCGGCCGCCACGTCCAGGCAGTACGTCTCGGGGTCGACGTCCACCGGTACCGCCACCGCGCCGAGCCGTTGCGCGGCCTGCGAGGACGAGATGAACGTGAACGAGGGGACGATGACCTCGCTGCCGGGGCCGACGCCCAGGACTTGGAGGGCGAGTTCGAGGGCGTGGGTGCCGTTGGTGACGGCCAGTGCCCGTTCGGCGCCGTGGTACTCCGCGAACTCTCGCTCGAACGCGTCGACTTCGCTGCCGCCGATGCGCCACCACTGGCCCTGCTCCAGCGCCCGGATCAGTCCTTCGCGTTCGGCGTCGTCGTACTGCGGCCACGCCGGGAATTCCGGGGCCGGGGTTCGGTTCGCACTCAAGATTCCCACTGCCTTTCCCTGGAGGGGCATGCTGCGCGAAGATGCCCGGAACGGCGCATCAATTCCGCGACCGGCACGCTAACCCAGGAAATACAAGAACGTCACCTCCCCTATCGGCCCCCCTATATTTCCCTTGTTCCGCATCTCCCCCGGCACTTCCGCCGAGGCCCCCGAAGAATGCTGTTATAACCGCTGCATGAGCGAGCTGCTTTTGTTGAACGGACCCAATCTGGGGATACTCGGCCGCCGCCAGCCGGAGATCTACGGCACCGACACTCTCGCCGACATCGTCGACGCGGTCGGCGAGGAAGTCGGCGAGCGGGGCTGGAAGGTCGTGTCGGTCCAGCGCGAATCCGAGGGCGAACTGATCGCGGCCGTGCACGAGTCGTCCGACACGGTCGGGGCGATCGTGAACCCCGGCGCGCTGATGATCGCCGGCTGGGGGCTGCGGGACGCGCTGGCCGCGTACCCGCGGCCGTGGATCGAAGTGCACTTGTCGAACGTGTGGGCACGCGAGACGTTCCGGCACGAGTCCGTGCTCGCCCCCCTGGCCGACGGCGTGATCGTAGGCCTCGGCTCGCTCGGCTACCGGCTGGCGGCGCGGGCGCTCCTGGCGAAGGTGCCGCAGTCCTGATGGCGGCGCGGCCCGCTTCCGGCCCTGTGCTGGGCATCGACCTGGGCGGCACCAAAGCGGCGCTGCGGGCGGAAGGCGAGGGCGGTGCGTCCGAGGAGTCCGTGTTGCGCTGGCGCACCCCCGCGGACCCCGCCGCGGACTGGGCCGCGCTCACCGCGGACGTCCGTGCGCTGCAGAGCCGTTGGGGGGATTTCGCGGCCGTGGGGGTGGCGATGCCCGCGCTGCTCGATCGGGATGGCACCGTGTCCGCGTGGCCGGGCCGACCGAGCTGGTCGGAGTTCCGCTTCGGCGACGGGCTGCGCCGCCTCTTCCCCGGCACACCGGTGCGCTGGGCCGACGACGGCGATCTCGCGGCCTTGGCCGAGTCCGTGCACGCGGGCCGCGACGACGTCGTCTACCTCGGTGTCGGCACCGGGGTCGGCGGCGGCATCGTCCGCGCCGGACGGCTCTTCCCCGGTCCCGAGCGCGGGTCGTGCGAGGTCGGGCACATCGTGATCGACCGCGCCGGCGCACGCTGCGACTGCGGGCGCCGCGGTTGCCTCCAAGCCGCCGCCTCGGGGCCCGCGACACTCCGCAGGGCCGCCGAGCTGCGCGGCTCCGCGACCGATTTCGCCGGACTTCGCGACGCCCTGGCCGACGGCGCGCCCTGGGCGGTCCGCGCGGTGGACGAGACCTGCGCCGCGGTGGCCGCCGCCGTCGTCTCCCTCGCCGAACTCGCGCACCCCGAAACGACGGTGATCGGCGGCGGCGTCGCGGCGGGCCTGGCCGGCTTCACGGCCCGTGTCGAGGCACACACCCGGCAACTCGCCCGGCCAGGCACGGCCGTACCCGCGGTCGCCCCGGCGGCTCTGGGCGCGCTGTCCTCGCTGCACGGCGCGCTCGCCCTCGCGCGCGAGGCCCGCACCGCCTCCGGCCGCACCGATACGCCGAACCACGTGGAAGGAACGACACGTTGACCATCGCCCTCCCGCCCGCGGCGCCGGCGAACGCCGCGCTGCGCCGCATCGACGTCGAGCTTGGCGACCGGGCCTACCCGGTGCTGATCGGACCGGGGGCACGGCACGAACTGGCGCGTGTGATCGCCGGACTCGGGGCGCGCCGTGTCGCCGTGGTGTCGGCCCGGCCGCGCGCCTGGGTGCCCGACCCCGGAGTGCCCGCCCTCCATGTCCCCGCTCGGGACGGCGAGCCGGGCAAGACCCTCGCCTGGGTCGAGGAACTGTGCAGCCGATTCGCCGAGTTCGGGCTGACCCGGGACGACGCGGTGGTGTCCTGCGGCGGCGGGACGACCACGGATGCCGTAGGTCTCGCAGCGGCGCTCTACCACCGAGGTGTACCGGTCGTGCATGTGCCGACCTCGCTGCTCGCGCAGGTCGACGCCAGTGTCGGCGGCAAGACCGCGGTGAACCTGCCGCAGGGCAAGAACCTGGTCGGCGCATACTGGCAACCCGCCGCGGTGCTGTGCGACACCGACTACCTCGAGACCCTGCCGCCGCGCGAACGCATCAACGGCTACGGAGAGATCGCCCGCTGCCACTTCATCGGCGCCGGCGACCTGCGGGACGCGCCGCTCGCCGACCAGATCGCCGCGAGCGTCTCGCTCAAGGCCTCGGTGGTCGCAGCCGACGAACGCGACAGCGGCCCGCGGCACATCCTCAACTACGGCCACACCCTCGGGCACGCCCTCGAACTCGCCACGGACTTCCGGCTGCGGCACGGCGAAGCGGTCGCCATCGGCACGGTCTTCGCCGGGCGCCTGGCCGGCGTGCTGGGCCGAATCGACGCCGCCCGGGTCGCCGAGCACCTCGACGTCGTCGGCCACTACGGATTGCCGACCCGGGTGCCCGCGGACGTGGCCACCGCGGAACTCGTCACGCTGATGCGCCGCGACAAGAAGGCGACCACCGGCCTGGCCTTCGTCCTGGACGGCCCCCACGGTCCCGAAGTCGTCCGCGATGTCCCGGAGCAAGCCGTGGCCGACCTCCTGGACGCCATGCCGCGCGAGGCGGGCTGACATGCCCGGCGTGCCCGTCACCGGCCGGACCCGGGTGTTCGCGGTCCTGGGCGACCCGGTCGCCCAGGTCAAAGCACCCGCGCTGCTGAACGCCGAGTTCGCCCGGCGCGGCGTCGACGCCGTCGTCGTCCCCGTCCACGCCCCCACCGACCGCTTTGCCGACGTCGTGACGGGCCTTCAGGCCGCGGGGAATGTGGACGGCTTGCTGGTGACCGTGCCGCACAAGCTCGCCGTGTGCGCCCACGCCGACAAGCTGAGTCCGACCGTGATGCTGGTCGGCAGCGCCAACGCGCTGCGCCGGGAGCCGGACGGAAGCTGGTTCGCCGACAATTTCGACGGCGTCGGCTTCGTCCGCGGCCTCGCCGAACACCAACGCCCGGTACGCGGCCGCCGCGTCGCACTCGCGGGGGCGGGCGGTGCCGGGTTGGCCGTGGCAGCGGCGCTGCTGACGGCGGGCGCGGCTCACGTTGCCGTCCTCGACCCGGATCGCCCGAAGCTGGCCGCCCTGCTGGACCGGCTCGGCGCGGCATGGCCGGGGCGCGTGGCCGCCGGGCCCGCCGCTGGACCGGTGGATCTCGCCGTGAACGCGACGCCGCTCGGGCTGCGCGCAACCGATCCGCTGCCCTTCGCTCCGGAGGACCTGGCGCCGGGCACGCTGGTCGCGGATCTCGTCATGGAACCGCACGACACCCCGTTACTGCGGGCCGCCGCCGCGCGGGGTCTGCCCGTGCACCACGGTATCCACATGCTGAGATGTCAGATCGGACTCTACTCCCGGTTTTTCCATGCGAACACGAACTCGGAGAATATGAAAGATGCATGAATTGATGGCGCAATTACCCATGCCCAGCCCTGACTTAACGTCCGTCTGCGACACCATCACCCCATGGCGGTTCAGGATGTCTCCGCGGCCGAGGGCCGCTTGACCGACGACGTGGCGATCGGACTTCTGACCACAGCCTTCCCCCGCCCGCTGGTGGACGCTGTCGTCGAAGCGACCGGCACACGGGAGCGGCGTACCCGCATGCTGCCGGCGTGGCTCATGGTGTATCTGTCGATGGCCCTGTGGCTGGACCTCGGCAAGGGCTACCTGCGCGTGCTGCGGAGCCTGCTTGGCGGCCTGCGGTGGGCCCAGGGCTGGGACGGCTCTTCGGTGCCGACCGACGGGGCCGTCTCGCGGGCCCGAGAGCGCCTGGGCAGCGCGCCGATGAAGGCCCTGTTCGAGGCCACCGCCTTCCCGACGCCTCCGGGCGCCGACGACGACGTGCTCTGGCGGGGACTGCGGACCGTCGCCGTGGACGCCGTGGACTTCGACCTGCCCGCCGGCCCGGACACCAACGCCGCTTTCGGCGTGCCGGCCGACGGGACACTGCCGCAGGCGCGGCTGGCCGCCCTGGCCGAGTGCGGCAGCCTGGCACCGATCGGCGCCGTCGTCGAATCCGCCGACGTCGACGAACAGGCTTTGCTGGAAGGGCTTTCGGGGCACCTCGGACCCGGCGTACTGCTGCTCGCCGACCGGCCCTTCGTCTCCGCCGCGTCGTATCTGTCCGCGGCCGCCACCGGCGCCGAACTGCTGTGGCGTGTCGACGAGTCGCTCGACCTGCCGGTCGAGGAGCGGCTGCCCGACGGCACCTACCGGTCCGAACTGCACGACGCCCACGGCCGCGGCAGGGCGAGCGTCCGGGTCGTCGAGTACCACGTGGCCGCGGACGACGGCACGTGCGAACGCTTCGTCCTGATCACCACACTGACCTCTCCCGAGCGGGCACCGGCCCTCGAACTGGCCCAGCTCTATGCGGGCCGCTGGCACATCCGGATCATCCTGCGCCTCGTGAAGGCCGACCTCCGGCGGCCCCGCGGCGTGCTTCGCTCGCGCACGGCGGAGGGAGTCCGCCAGGAACTCTGGGCACTGCTGTGCGTCTACCAGGCACTGCGGCAACTCGTCGCGAAAGGCGCCGTGACGACCGAAATCACCGCGGACCGCATCCGCTTGCCCTCTGCTAAGTCATGACTCCGAATTCCGGTCCCCCGCTCCTAGACTCCCGTTCCGATCAGAATTCTTCGCCGACGGGGGCGGTAATGCGATTCACCATGCTGGGTCCCTTGGAAGCCGTCCGCGACGACGGCCCGGTGCCCCTGGGCGGGACCAATCAACGCGCCCTGCTCGCCTTTCTGCTGCTCCACCCCAACCGCGTCGTCGCCACCAGCGAACTGGTCAAGGCCCTGTGGGGCGAGGCAGCGCCGCCGACCGCCCGCAAGATGGTGCAGAACGCCGTCGCCGGCCTGCGCCGCGCCCTCGGCACCGACACCGGCACCGGCACCGGCACCGGCACAGACACCGGCCCCGAACTCGCGACCGTCTCCCCCGGCTACGTCCTCCGCATCGATCCCGACGCGATCGACCTGACCCAGTTCGACACGCTGATACGCCGCGGCCGCGCCGCCCTGCGCGCCGGCGACAGCGAGCCCGGAGCACTCCTCCTGCGCGAGGCGCTGGGACTGTGGCAGGGCCCGGTCGTCGCCGATGTCGCGGAGACCGGTGTGCGCTGGCCGGAGCTGGCCGTGATCCGGGAGACCCGGCTGACCGCGTTCGAGGAATGCGTCGAAGCCGAGCTGGCGCTCGGCCGACACCGCGAAGTCGTCGGCGAGCTGGCCGCCATGGGCCAGCAGGAGCCGACCAGGGAACGCACCTGCGGCCTCCTGATGCTCGCGCTCTACCGCTGCGGCCGGCAAGCCGAGGCGTTGGCCGCCTATCAACGCCTGCGCGACGGCCTCGTCGACGGCTTCGGTCTCGACCCGGCCCCCGAACTGCAGAGCCTGGAGCGGTCGATCCTCAACCAGCACCCGGTGCTGGACCTCCTGCCCCCGCCCGGACACCTACCGAACGCCGCCCCGGTGGCGCCGGACACCCGCACGCGCTCCGCCCCCGCCCCCGCCGACGCTCCACCCGCCGCCCCAGCCCTCACCGAACGGAAACAGGCGAGCATCCTCCTGATCCGCGCCCGGGCGGGCACCGACGACCCGGAACAGCTCGACGAGGCGCAGCGCGACCTGCACCGGATCATCACCGAGGAGGCGGCCCGCTTCGGCGGCCTGGTGCGCGAACCCGTCGGCCCCATTCGCCCCGTCCTCTTCGGGTTGCCCCGCACTCACGAGGACGACCCGTCCCGCGCGGTCCGCACCGCCGTGTCCATCCGCGACCGGCTCGACCTGCCGGACCTCCGTATCACCGTGCACATGGCCGTCGCCACCGGCGAAGTGCTGGCCCGCTACCGCAGCGAAGACGACCGGCATCCCGCCGAGGTGACCGGCGCCGTCCTCGACCACTGCGAACAACTGCTCCAATCGGCCGGACCGCAGGACGTGCGGACGTGCGACCGGACCCGCGCGGCCGCGGCCGATGTCCACCCGGTGGCGGCCGACGCCGCCGGGAGCCCGCCGGCACAGCCTCGGGAGCAGCCGCGGACGTCCGTCCCGCTGATCGGCCGGGACCGCGAACTCGATCTCCTGTCCGGCCTGTTGGACGACGTGCGACGCCGCGAACGACCGCACCTGGTCACCGTGCTCGGCGAGCCCGGGATCGGGAAGAGCCGACTGGCCGCCGAGTTCGGCCGGCGAATCGACGCCCTGCCGGTCCCCGTGCGCCGACTTGCGGGCCGGGTGACGGCCTTCGGGCGGACGGACGCGCTCGCGCCGCTGGCCGCGGTCGTCCGGGCGTACTGCGGCATCCCCGTCGGCGCCACCGCCGCGGTCTCCGACCGCCGGCTGGCCGGCGCCGTCCGGGATCTGCTGGGCGCCGGGCCGGCCGCGGAACGGGTCCTGTCCGGCCTCCGCCCCTGCCTGGGCCTCGGCGCCACTGTGCCGCCCCAGGACGGCCCCGCCTTCGCCGAGGTGTTCGCGGCTTGGCGGACGCTGGTCGAGGAGATCGCCGCCCGGCAACCCGTCGTCCTGGTCCTGGAGGACCTGCACCTCGCCGACGAGGCCTTCCTCGACCAGGTCGAGGATCTCACCGAACGCGCCCTGCGTGTCCCGCTGCTGATCGTCGCCACCGCGCGCACCGAACTGCGCCGGCGTCGCCCGCGCTGGTGCTGCGGCAAGCGCGACGCGACGGCCGTCCTGCTCGACCCGCTCTCCGACACCGCGACCACCGCCCTGCTGGACCGCCTGCAGACCCGTCCCCCCGGCATCCCCGTCGCTCCGAACGTGCTCGCCCTCATCGGCGGGATACCGCGGTACGCCGAGGAGTACGCGCCTACGCTGCCCGGCCTGCCCGCCCACGCGGTGCCGGAGGTGCCGCCCGCCTTGCGCGCCCTGGTCACCGCCCGCCTCGACACCCTCCCCGTCGCGGAGAAGGCGGTGCTGCGCGACGCGGCGGCTTTCGAGGGGCCGTTGTGGACGGCAGGGGTGGCAGCGGTCGGAGGGCGAACGCTTCCCGAGGTCGACGCGGCACTCCGAGCGCTGGAACGCACGGACTTCCTGCGCCGGGTCCGGCGCAGCCGCATGCCCGACGACACCGAATACGTCATCCGGCACCGCCTGGTCCGCGACATCGCCTACGCCCAGCTCACCCGGCAGGACCGGCTGCTCAGGCACCGGCGGGCCATCGCGTGGATCGACACCCTGCCCGCCGACTGCGCGGACCTCCTCGTCCACCACTTCCGCAAGGTCGGGACGCTGTCCGCGACGAGCGGACGCCCGGCCGACTCCGTGGTCGAGGAGGCATGCCAGGCGCTCATCGACGCGGGCCGCAGGGCCGCGGAAGCCGGCAGCCACGACAGCGCGCTGCGCTGCTACCAGGGGGCCGTCGAACTCTCCGCGAGCCCGGTGCCCCGATCCCCCCGCGGGATCCTCTCCGGCGCCAGGCCACATGGCGCGCGGAGGCCGCCGCTTCCCGCGGGTTCGAGCCGATCCGTCCCGGCCTGAGCGTCCCGTCGGTCAGCTCGCGGCGCGTACGGCGGCGCGGGCCATTTCGCGTCGGGCGGGCAGGTAGTCGGCGACCGCGAAGTGCTGTGTACAGCGCTCGTCCCAGATCACCAGGTCGCCCAGCGTCCAGCTGTGGCGCATCTGGAAGTTGGGGTTGGCGGCGTGGTCGACCAGCACACGCAGCACACCCTCGCTTTCGTCCGGCGTCATCCCCAGGATGCGCCGTGTGAACTCCTTGTTGACGTTGAGGTAACGCCGCGAGCTGCCCGTATGCACATCGACGACGGGGTGCGTCGCCCCGGGGTACAACTCGCGCATGCGCAAGGCGACATCTTCGC
Organism: Uniformispora flossi; assembly: GCF_049534875.1. Classification (NCBI taxonomy): domain Bacteria; kingdom Bacillati; phylum Actinomycetota; class Actinomycetes; order Kitasatosporales; family Streptomycetaceae; genus Uniformispora; species Uniformispora flossi. The sequence continues at coordinate 60,647 of NZ_JBMULZ010000022.1, read as the reverse complement.
CGGCCTTGCCGGCGAAGGACCGTCCCGCGCCCATGTCGTGCCAGGCTTCGAGGTCCGCGATCAGCCGTTGCATGAGCGGCGACAGCGCGTCGTGCGCGGCGCGCATGTCGACCCAGATCGTGTCCCCGCCGCGCGGCGGGATCTCGCAGGCCCGCAGGGTGCCGTACGTCGGGGGCTCGACATCCCAGCTGACGTCGGTGTGCCACCGGTCCTGGTACGGCGGCTGGTCCACACTGTCGACGATGTGCTCGACCCGTGCTTCGGTGCGCCCCATGACACGCGCCGCGGGGTGGATGTAGGGCCGGCCGAACGCGAGGGCGAACGCCAAGTGCTGGGTGTCGTCGAGGAACTGACCGGGGAACACGAGCACCAGGTGTTCGTCGAGCAACGCCTTGATCTCGTCGGCGGACTCGTCCGACGGTGCCGAGCGCAGGTCGGCGCCGAGGACACGCGCACCAAACGAACTCCCCAGGGGAGTGACAGTCAGTGAGGTTGCCATGGGCGGGAACGTAGCTCCACCCCGATGCACTGTCAATCGATCGTTTTAAATTTTGAAACGACCGTTTTTGCCTTATGGTGTGGCCATGCCAGGCGACCGCACTCTCCGCGAGCGTGACGACACGTCGACCCGGCTCCTGGATGCCGCGGAGCGCATCTTCGCCACCCGCGGCATCGAAGCCGCGTCGGTCCGGGCCATCACGGATGCCGCCGGGGCGAACGTGGCCGCCGTCCGCTACCACTTCGGGTCGAAACACGACCTCGTGAGAGCCCTCGTCGAGCGCCGCGTCGAAGAGATGGCCGAATGCCGACGTCCGCTGTTCGACGCCGCGATGCGCCGCGACACGGTCACCTCCCGCGACATCGCCGAAGCCTGGGTGCGGCCGCTCGCCGCGATGGCGCTCGACGGTCGCGGTACCCGCCGCGCGTACCTGTCGTTCATCGTCGTGATCCAGGGCGCCTCGCCGGAGCTGCGCGCGATGACCACCGCGGCCTTCCAGCCCCAGCACAAGCAGTTCGCGCCCCTGCTCGAACGGGCTCTGCCGGACATCCCCGAGGCTGTGCGCTGGTTCCGCTTCGCGCTCGCCGCCGAATCCACCGTCCGCGCGCTTGCGAACCTCGACCGCGCCCGCGCCCCTTGGACGGCTCACGGCGGCATCGACGACGCAGACGTCGTCGAGCACCTCGTCGACGCCATGGCCGGGCTCCTCGACAGCCCCTGCTCCACACCCCGCGCGAACCGCGCCCCTTCCGCCCGATAACACGGCCGGTCGACCTGTCGGTACCAGGCGGCGCAGCCGCGTTGTGCATACGGCGGCGATACGTCCCGTTGCCTAGGCTCCCGCTATGCGCGTGCCCAGCCTGGAGGACGAGTCCCGCCTGCGCCCAGAGAGGCCCGTCGACCGACGACCCGGACTCAGCACCCGGCTGAAGCTCACGCTCAGCTACGCCGGCTTCGTCGTTCTCGCCGGAACACTGATGCTGGCCGTGTTCTGGGTGTTCGTACTGCGCTGGGTGCCGAGCCGCAACGACCCCGACGACTACAAAGAGGTCGGCGCCGTCCTGATCATCACCGGGCCCAGCCGCCCCGTCCTGTTGCGCGGCTTCATCCCCGCCGCCGGTATCGCGCTGGGCTTCCTCGTGGTGTTCGGCCTGGTCGGGGGGTGGTTCCTGGCCGGCCGGATGCTGGCGCCCCTGACCCGGATCGCCGACGCGGCCCGGATGGCCGCGAACGGGTCGCTGTCGCACCGGATCCGCATGCAGGGCCGCGCCGACGAATTCCACGCACTCGCCGACGTGTTCGACACCATGCTCGAGCAGCTGGAATCCCATGTCGGCGAGCAGCGCAGATTCGCCGCCAACGCGTCGCATGAACTCCGCACCCCGTTGGCGATCTCCAAGACGCTGCTCGACGTGGCCCGCAACGACCCCACGCGGGACGTCGGTGAGATCATCGAACGCCTGCATGCCGTCAACGCGCGGGCGATCGAACTCACCGAAGCCCTCCTGCTGCTCAGCCGCAGCGACCGTACGAACATCGACCGCGGACCCGTCGACTTGTCCCTCATCGCCGAAGAAGCCGCCGAAACGCTGCTTCCGCTCGCCGAAAAGCGGCGACTCACGCTCGAGGTCACCGGCGACAGGGCACTCGCGCTCGGCTCCGCGGCCTTGGTCGCGCGGATGACCACCAACCTCGTCCAGAACGCCATCGTCCACAACCTTCCCGCGGGCGGCACCGTGACCGTCCGCACCGGATTGCGGGACGGCAGCGCCCTGTTGTCCGTCGAGAACACGGGGCGGCCGCTGTCGCCGGATCTGGTGCCGACGCTCACCGAACCGTTCCGGCGCGGCGCCGAACGCACCCGGGCCGGCACCGACGACCACGCCGGCGTCGGCCTCGGACTGGCCATCGTGCACAGCATCGTGCGGGCCCACGACGGGACACTCGACCTCACCCCCCTCCCCACCGGAGGCCTCATCGTCACGGTCGCCCTTCCTGCGGCCGCCGGTCGGCAGGGCACGTCCTGATCAGTTCCGGATCGAGGTTCGTACGGCGGCGTGGTCCAAGGCGATGCGGCGCTGCCGGCACGTATGGGGTTTTGCATACGCGGGCGATATGCGGCGGCTCGTACCATCGAGAAGCATGCGCGTGTTGATCGTCGAGGACGAGCCCTATCTGGCGGAAGCCATCCGCGACGGCCTGCGTCTGGAGGCCATCGCGGCCGACGTCGCGGGTGACGGAACCACCGCCCTGGAGCTGCTGAGTATCAACAGCTACGACATCGCCGTACTCGACCGCGACGTGCCCGCGCCGACCGGTGACGAGATCGCCGCGAGCATCGTCGCCTCCGGCAGCGGCATGCCGATCCTCATGCTCACCGCAGCCGACCGTCTCGACGACAAGGTCTCGGGATTCGAGCTGGGCGCCGACGACTACCTCACCAAGCCGTTCGAACTCCGGGAGTTGGTGCTCCGGCTCAGGGCGCTCGACCGCCGACGCGCCCACAACAGGCCCCCGGTACGCGAGATCGCGGGCCTGCGGCTCGACCCGTTCCGCCGCGAGGTCTACCGGGACGGCCGTTATGTCGCCCTGACCAGGAAGCAGTTCGCCGTGCTGGACGTCCTCGTCACCGCCGAGGGCGGCGTCGTCAGCGCCGAAGAGTTGCTGGAACGCGCGTGGGACGAGAACGCCGACCCGTTCACCAACGCCGTGCGTATCACCGTCTCGGCGCTACGCAAGCGACTCGGCGAACCGTGGATCATCGCCACGGTGCCGGGCGTCGGCTACCGCATCGACGCGCGGCCGGGGGCCGAACCCGAGGCGGCGGGCCGCGGATAGCGGCCCGGGTTCGGTCCCCTGCGCGAGGGGTGCCTTCGGATGGGTGGCGCGACTACGCGATGGGGAAGTCGAAATAGGTGTCCGGGTACGGTTCGCCGTTGAGCGTGTAATGCCACCACTCGCAGTCGTATGCGCTGAAGCCGCAGCTCTCCATCACCGCGCGGAGGCAATCACGATTCCGCGCCTCCTCCGGCGTGATTCCGGGCGCTCCGTGGTGGGAGACCGGGTCCATCAGGTCGTGGCCGCCGCCCATGGGCGCGAGTTCGCCGGAACCCAGGTGATAGAGCGTGAGGTCGACGGTACTGCCCCGGCTGTGGCCGGATTTGGCGGCGACGTATCCCTTGGCGAACATCCCGGGCCTGGTGATGTTCGGGTAGTGCCGCCGCTTCGTCCGGCCGTCGTCCGGCTGTCGCGACCAGCGGACAAAGCAGTCGACAGCGCGTTGCGGGCGGTAGCCGTCCCACAGCAGCAGGGCGAAGCCCAGGGAGGCGGCCTTCTCGCGCGCCCGTTCCAAAGCGGCACACAACGCGGTGGTGCCGACTATCCGGTTGACCTGATAACCGTCCACCGGCGTGCCGGTGAAGTTGTCCCAGGTCGCATACTTGGCGTCCCAGCGGATTCCGGGTACCTGCTCGTCCACGAAAACGAAATCGTCCTTCACCGGCCCGCCCCCTCCAAAGCCGACGACAGCAGCCGGTCGATCACCTCGGCGAGCGGCAGTCCCGCAGCCGCCATCATGCGCGGAAAGCGGCTGTACGAGGTCAGGCCGGGAAGGGTGTTGACCTCGTTGAGGACCACCGTGCCGTCGTCCTTGAGGAACATGTCCACGCGCGACAGGCCGCGGCAGCCCAGGGCCCGGTAAACGGCCTGCGCCGTCTCCCTGACGAGCGCGCGCTCGTCCGGCGAAATGTCCGCGGGGACGACGGGTGTCGAGTTCTCCGAACCGCTTTCCGGCGCGCTTTCCTGATGGATCCGGAAGAATCCGTGGGAGAGCGCGATATGGTCCACCTCGCCGACCGTCACGTACCTGCCGTCGCCCAGGACCGCACATCCCACTTCCTTCCCGGCGACGGCTTCCTCGATCAGCACCTTCGTGTCATACCGGCGTGCCGACTCCAGAGCTTCCGGCAGGTCTGCTTCGCAGGACACCTTGCCGACCCCGAACGACGACCCCGAACGGGCCGGCTTCACGAAAACGGGATAGTTCAGGCCGTGCGCGTCCGCGGGTTCGTCTCCCGTGACGATCCGGAAATTCGGGGTGGCGATTCCGGAGCTCCCGGCGACGAGGTACGCGAGGGATTTGTCCATGCACAGCGCGGAACTCGGGACGTTGCACCCCGCATAGGGGATGCCGGACAGCTCCAGGAGGCCCTGCACGGCACCGTCCTCACCGAACTTGCCATGCAGCACGGGCAAGACGACGTCGAGGCCGATCGTTTCGTACTTTCCGTCCGCCAGAACGAGCAGGCCGGGCGCGCTTCGGTCCGGCGACAGGACAGCCGTCCGGCCATCGCCGTTCTCCCAGTCCTCATGCGGGCCGTCGCACAGCTTCCAGGCGCCGCTTCGGGTGATCCCGACATAGAACGGCTCGTAGGTGGCGGCGGCGAGGTTCCGTGCGACCTCGCGGGCGGATTTGACGGAAACGTCATGCTCTTCGGAGCATCCCCCGAAAAGGATGCCGACTTTGAGGCTGCCGGTCATGGCTGTACGTCCTTTCGTCGATCGCTGCGATTGCCGTGCTCGTGCGCGAATGCCAGACAATTGGCGAGGGAGTTCTCCACGGTGTCGCAGAGGGCGTGCTCCGTGTAGTAAGCGGTGTGCGGGCTGATGACCACGTTCGGCATCTGCTGCAATCGCGCCAACGTCGATCCCGCCCACGGGGTGGCTCGCCGGTCGGCGTAGAAGACTCCTTCCTCGCCTTCCAGGACGTCCAGGGCCGCACCGCCCAATCGGCCGCTTTCCAGCGCCGAAACCAAGGCTTCGGTGTCGAGGAGAGCCCCGCGTCCGGTATTGACGACGAATGCGCCGGGCTTCATCCGGCCGATACGGCGGCGACCGAGGAGGTGCCGCGTGTCGGCGGTGAGCGGTGTATGGAGCGTGACGATGTCGCTTACCCGCAGGAGTTCGTCGAGCGGAACGTGATCCGCAGCGGACGTCGGGCGAGTGTCGTACGCCAGTACGCGGCACCCGAAACCGCGCAGCCTGGTCACGACCGCCGTGCCGATGCGCCCGGTGCCGACGACGCCGACGGTCAGGTCGCGGAGTTCCTTCCCACGCGCGTCGTGCAGCCGGTAATCGTGGAGATCCGAGCGCCGAATGGTGGACTTCGCGTGGCGTACCGCCATCAGGATGAGCATCAGGGTGTAGTCGGCCACGCTGTCGGGCGAGTACGCGACGTTCTCCACGGAAATACCGAGGCTCTTCGCGTACGCCACATCGATATGGTTGTATCCGATACTTCGCGTGGAGATGTAGGCAACGCCGGCGCGACCGAGCGCAAGCAACGCCGAGTTCTCGACCCGGGTTTTGTGGCCGATGCTGATGCATCGATTTCCGTGCGCCAGGTCGGCATTGGCCTCGGACACCGGTTCGCCGGTGACGGTCGGGGTGATGCCGAAGCGCGGCGCCAACTTCCGGAACAAGGCGGCCTCGTCCGGCTCGCATCCGTAGACGGTGATTCCCGTCGTCGTGACGGGGCGAGAGGGCGCCGGCGATCGGGTACGGCGGATAGTTGGCAGTGCTGGTTCGCGGGGTTCGCGGTGGGCCATGCACTCAGTCCAGCCGGTGGAGCGTTGTCGCCCCGTATGGGATTCCGGATACGCCGACCATAAGTTACTTTCGCGTAGCGCCGGGCGGGGCTTACACCGAATTTCGGGCGCGGGCTCGACCCCATATCCGCGGTGTATCGAAAACCGCATACGAACCCACAACACCATGGCGAATTGTCTGGAGGGATGACCTCCAGAGAAAAGCCCACCCACACCGCCGTCCCCCTCGCCAAGTCCGAATCGGCGGCCGCTCCGAGCCCAGGAGTCCTCCCGCTCCTTCTTCGGGAGATCGCCGATATCGTCGGCGGTACGGCCGTGCCCGGCCTCGTGGCCGACGTGGATGCCGTAACCGTGACCGCACCCGCCGTCCTCGACAGCCGACAGGCAACACCGGGCAGCCTCTTCGTCGCCTTCGCAGGCGAACACGCCGACGGCCATGCCTTCGCCGAACAGGCGGGCCGAGCGGGCGCCGTGGCGGTGCTCGGCTCCCGGCGCACCACGCTGCCGACGGTGGTCGTCGTCGATGTCCGGGCTGCGCTGCAGGCGCTCGCCGTCCACGTCGTGGCGCGGCTGCGCGGCGGGCTGACGGTAGCCGGGGTCACCGGCTCGCAGGGCAAGACCAGTACCAAGGACCTGCTGGCGGCCGTGCTGGCGAGCGCCGCGCCGACGATCGCCACGGCCGGCTCGTTCAACAACGAGCTGGGCGTGCCGCTCACCATGGTGCGCGCGGGCGCGGCCACGCGGTTCCTCGTCCTGGAGATGGGAGCCCGCCGGGAAGGCGACATCGCGGCGCTCACCGGCTTGGCCGCCCCCGATATCGCCGTCGTCCTCAACGTCGGGCAAGCCCACCTCGGCGAGTTCGGCTCGCGTGCGGCCATCGCCCGGACCAAGGGAGAACTGGTACGGGGGCTCGCGGCCGGCGGGGCGGCCGTCCTCAACGCCGACGATCCGCGCGTCGCCGCGATGCGGACGCTCACCGGCGGACCGGTGCTGACGTTCGGCCGGGCACAGGACGCCGACGTTCGCGTCCACGACCTGTCGCTGGATCGGTGCGGCCGTCCGTCGTTCACGCTGCGGACCGCGGGCGCCTCGGCTCCCGTCAGGCTGCGGATTGTGGGCGCTCACCAGGCGCTCAACGCGGCAGCCGCCGTGGCTGCGGGCCTGGCGGCCGGCGTATCCCTCGACGAAGCAGCAGTGGCGTTGGCGGGTGCGTCAGTGTCCAAGTGGCGCGTGGAACCGCGTCGGCTGGCCGGCGGTGCGGTGCTGCTCAACGACTCCTACAACGCCAACCCCGACTCGACCCGCGCCGGCTTGGACGCACTGGCGGCGGTCGAGGGCAGGCGCCGTATCGCCGTTCTCGGCGAGATGCTCGAACTCGGCGAGGCAAGCGACGCGGAGCACTTCGCGGTCGGGAAGTACGCCGCGTCGCGTGCCGACACGGTGGTCACGGTCGGCGCAGCCGCCCGCCCGATCGCGGAGGGCGCCGGCGTACGGGCGGTGCCGTTGGACGACAACGACGTGGCAGTGGGCTGGCTGCGCGCTCACCTCGCCGCCGGGGACGTGGTGCTGATCAAGGCCTCCCGCGGCGCGCGCCTCGAAGAAGTGGCGGCTGCACTCGATTAGTTGGGGAAGAGGGTTGGTTGCGGAAGAGGCGTGGGGATGGGAGTAGACGCGATGCCGCAAGGCACACGTGGGCTGGGCAGGGCGCGATGCCGTGGATGCTCCCTCCCCGCCCCGGTCGGCCTCAGCCCGATCGGCGCCGCATGTACAGGTCGAAGGCCCGGTAGACCATCGGCCGCAGCGGCAAATCCCACTCGCCGACATACCGCACCGCCTGGCCGCCGGTCCCGACCTTGAAACGGATCAGGCCGACGTGCGGGTCGTCCGCGTCGAGGGTGGAGGTGATGCCGCGCAGGTCGTACACGTCGCAGCCGGCCGCCAGCGAATCGGGGATCATCGCCCACTGGCACGCGTTGGAGCCGCGCACCTCGCGCTTTGCGGTGGAGGAGGCCCCGTAGGTGTACCACGCGTGGCCGCCGACCCGGACCAGGATGGTCGCCGCGACCAAGTCGCCCTGGTGACGGGCGAGATAGAGCTTGATGCGCTCCGGGTCCTCGGCGCCCATCTCGGCGAACATGGTCGCGAAGTAGCGCAGCGGACGCGGCATGAAGTGGTCGCGCTCGGCCGTGTGCACGTACAGCTCGTGGAACGCCTTGAGCTCCGCCCCGAACGCACCGCCGTCGGCGCCGCCACGGCCCACCCTCCTGGCCGTGACCTCCACTCCCTCCTTCTCCGCCTTCTTGATGTTGCGGCGCCAGACCTGATTCATCCCCTTGAGGAGGTCGTCCTCCGTCCTCCCCGCCAACGGGATCTCATAGGTGAACTGCGGTTGCCCGACACCGAATCCGTCCTCCGGACTCTGCGGCAGCCAACCGGCGTCCCCCAGCCACCGCGCCACGCGGCTGCCGACCGCGTCGACGCGCCCACCGGCCGCCTCGGCGAGCCGCCTGACCCCAGGAGCGGCAATCCCGTCCTTGACCACGGCGGCGTTCCAGGTGTCCGTACGCACCGGCGGACAGAGCCGGATGGCGAACGCCCCATCCGCCTTGAGACACACCGCCAATGGGTCGAGCCACGCGGCGATGTCACCCGCCCAGTCGATCGTCGGCCCCTGCGGCACGTAGGCCAACGTGAACCGCTCGAACCGAGGGACGGGTCGATGCAACACGAGCCCTGCGCCGACCAACTTCCCGCCGTCGAACCAGCCGAGCGACTCGCTGCGCCACTCGGTCTTGACGCGGCCCCACCCCGGCGTCTGCAGAAAGCTGACCGACCGCCGCCCCCGCACGAACCCCAGATGCGCGGCAGCACTGATCCGCGCAACCCTCAGCGCCATACCCGCGCCCTCCGATCCCAGCGCAGAGCCCAGGCCGCCACGGGAGCCGATTCACAACAGAACATCCCGGCAGTCAACCCGGCCCGCTGTTGCCCTCACGTATCCGCTTTTCCCTACACCGACGATACGCACCCGGACCCGAAGACAGCCCGCATCGGGCCCGCGTCGCCGTCGAGCACCGACCAGCCTGCGATGCGTGGACAAGCGTGCACAGATCAACCCGCGGAGCTCGTGGGCGATCGACCTGGGCAGGCCGGGCCACGCCGCCGATCCTGTCCTGCCTACAACACCATCACCCTGTGGGCGGTTCAGACTACGAGCAGGCGGAGACCGAGGTCTGCCGCGGCAAGGTCGACAAGGTCGCTGTTGCGCTCGGCCCATCGACCGGAGTCGAGGTCCTCGCTGAGGCTTCGCACCGCCCGCTGCTCGGTCTGAGCCCCGACCCTGGTCCACACCGACATCGCACGGCGAACGTGATCCTCCAAGTACGCCCCCGGCCGACGCCAGTACGCCTCGAACAGGCCGTCGGCGCAGTCCCACGGGATGGGCACCGGCTCAGCGCGGGCGCCGATCGCGTCGGCCATCCCGGCCAGGGACGGGAATTGCGCGAGGACGGCGGCGAACTCGGGCAGGTAGTCGCGGGTAAGCCAGAACCGGTCCTGCCATCCGGGCTCGTCGGTGTCGAAGGTGAGCACCACCACGCGGCGGGCCACGCGCCGCATCTCGCGCAGCCCCGCTATCGGGTCCTCCCAGTGGTGAACGGTGGAGACAGCCATCGCGACGTCGAAGGACCGGTCCTCGAACGGCAGGTTCTCCGCAGCGGCCGCCACGCACGGCGCCGAGCCGGCAGGCCGCTGCCCCCGCATGACCGCCGACGGTTCCACCGCGGTCACGTCGCGATCCGCGGGCTCGTAGGAGCCGGTGCCGGCGCCGACGTTCAACACGGTCTGCGCATCCCCGAGCGCGTCCCAGATCTGCGCTGCGATCCGCGGTTCGGTACGCCGTGTCGCGGTGTAGGCGCCGCCGATCGCGTCGTAGAGCCGTACGCCGAGCATCTCCAGTTGCTCCTCCGGCGTCACGTTCAATCCCTTCGCCCGCGCCGCAAGTTCCCTGTCGATGGCCGCCACCATGGCAGCGGCGCGATCACGCCGCTCCAGCAGCAAGCCGCGCAGTCGGCGCAGGTGCGCGACCGCGTCGGTGGACGGGTCGCCGATCAGTTCCGCAATCTCCCGCAGCCCGAAGCCCAACCGCCGGTAGGCCAGCACCTCCCGCAGCCGCTCCACGTCGCCCGGCGCGTAGGCCCGGTAGCCGGCCGGGGTCCGCGCCGAAGGACGCACGAGCCCGATCTCGTCGTAGTGATGCAGCGTGCGGACGCTCACGCCGGCCCGCTCGGCCACGCGTCCCACGGTCCAGTGATCCTCCACGGCACCGACTATCCAACCTGACGTCACGTGAGGGTCAAGAGCCTCAGCAGAACATCGAGCGGCTGCCCGGACTCGTCCGACCTCACAACATGGCCGCGAGCAGTTCGCCGTCCTCGACGGTCTCTCGCGGCAGCGTGACGCCGAATTCGGCGTGCATCATCCGCAGGGTCAGCCGTTGCTCCTCGGCGATCCCGAGATCGGGCATATCCCCGTCCGGAAACAACACCCCCGCACGGATCAGCTCCGGCACCAGCCGGTCGGGGTCACTGCCACCACGCTGGAGCGGTGACTCGTACTGGCACACCACGAGCCCGGACTCCGCATAGCTGAACACCGTCACCGCGTTGACGTTGCGGAAGATACTCGTCGCGACGGTGCCTGCCGATACCTCGGCAAGCACCTCTTCGTCGATGCCGCGGGTCCCGCCATCCTCGACCGCGAAGGCCCAGCCGTCGGACTCGCCGGCACGGATCACCCTTTCCTTGTCCCCGACGTCCGGGTGGCCGTCGTCAAGGAGATCCTCGATCCAGTGGTTGGCGTCGATCCGGGTCTTCATCGCCGCTGTCGCCACGTCGCAGCCCATGCGTCGCAGCAGCTCGACAGCGTCCAACCCCCGCGCGAACGTGACGCAGTAGCCGAACTCAAGGAACGTCGAGTCCTCCAGCCAATCAACTCCGACACCACTCATCGCGTACCCCGCCCGAATCACCGTCATCGCCTGTGGTCGGGTGACTGTAGCCGAGCGATCGGACGGGGCCACCCGCCGCGTCTCTCGGGCCCAGACCCGTCATGGCGAGAGCCAATGGGCTCGCAGCCCTTGTGGGATAGCCGATTTGCGACGCGATCAACGCGGCGTGCTCCTCCGCTGACGCGTGCTGGGTAGGTTGTTCGTTCATGATCCTGCTCAGCGATCCGCGGGTGCGGTCCGTTCCTGTCCGTGAGTGCGGTGAGCCGCTTGTTCAGGTCACCGACGTTGCGTCCCTCCGCCTGGACGACCGAGAGAAGGACATCCACGGAGTGTGGGGCCAGGTGCGGTCCGGCGTGTTGGACCGGCTGAAGTTGGTCGCGGCCGCATTGCCTGCCCACACGGCGCTCCTCGTCATCGAGGGGCGTCGCAGTCGGGCGGAACAACAGCGTCGGTTCGACACCTACGCGGACAAGCTGCGGCAGTCAGGCGTCACGGACCCCGCGGAACTACGGGTACGGACGAGCGCATTCGTGTCCCCGGTCGAGGTGGCCCCGCATTGCGCCGGGGCGGCGGTCGACGTGACGCTCGTGGGCGACAGCGGCGCGGAGTTGGACATGGGCGGCCCGGTCAACGGGCACCGCTTCGGCGCCGAGGCCTCGTGTCCCATGGATGCGGTAGGCATCTCCGACAACGCACGCCGGGCCCGACGGCTTCTGGCGGTGGCGATGGGCGACGCCGGGTTCGTGAACTACCCGCCCGAGTGGTGGCACTGGTCGTACGGAGACCGCTACTGGGCATTGGCCACAGGCGCCGAAAGCGCTCTCTACGGACCGGTCTGACCACCGGTCCGGGTTCCAGAGCTCACGCGGTTCCGCAGCACCGCGTTTGTCCTCGACATGGATGACGCACAGTCCGGTGCCGCCAGCCGTCGGCTTCCTGAACGTGGATCACCCCGAAGCCTCCTGCTGGAGAACCGGCATGCACCTTGCCGAAGGGCCGTAAGGGGGCTGCGGCCGTGTCGGCCGTCAGGCCCGGGTGGCCTTGAGGACGAAGTCCTCCCCACGGCCGGCGTCGGGTCTGCGGGCGGTGAGGGTCGTGCCGTCCCATGTGACGTCCACCGGGAACGTGCCGCGTGCCCCGCGCTCCTCCCCGTACATCCAGGTGACCGTGGCCTTGGCGGAGTCGGCGACCTGGCCGGGAACGCCCGTGGCACGGATGTCCGTGTCCGTGTCTTCGTCCTTGGTGACGGTCAGCGCCCCCGCGGCGAGCGAGTAGGCGCCGGACTCCTCGCGAATGCGCGGGGTGCCGGTGCCGTCCTCGGCCTCCGGCGGGGTCGTCATACTCCAGCGTCCGTCCGCCACGGTGAGCGTGGTGTAGTCGTAGTTCGGCTTGGGCGTGATGCTCAGGTTCCATGTGCCGCGGACGAACGCCTCGACGGCGTGTCCGGCCAACGTCGTCGGTGGCGCGCCCGCCGGGCCGACCGAGCCGTCGGCCGCCTTGTCGGACTTCCCGCCGCCTGAGCCGCACGCGGCCGCGGCCATGCCGAGCAGCCCGACCATGCCGTAACGCACCACGGTGCGGCGGCCGACGGCCCGTTCCATTCTCTTCCAGTCGTCGAACAAGAGCGTGCCCCTTTCCCCACCCCCGCCGCCGAGGGAACGGCAGCGTGCCACAGCATGGCAGTCGTTGCCCGTCCGGCGGGACGAAACAGCAGAGAGCCGCTGCGGCTTCGCACAGCTTTGCGGACCCATCTCAGCCGCACCCCACGGCAAGGGAGTTGACCGGTGCGGAGGCGACGCAGCCCCTGACTCCGCACACTCCGGCACATCACGCGAACAAGGGCCCGGTGCCGCAGGTCGGGCATCGTGATCCACGGCAAACGCGGCGGCCGTAGGCATCGAATCTCGCCAAAGGCCCTACGGCGCACACCCATTCACGCCAAGCTTGGCAACCACAGGGTGGGGACCCCGAGCAAAATCGATCCGCCATACACGCACGCCCAAAACCAGGCATGCGACGGCCCCTGCCTGCCCGAACCCCGAACACACGGAGGCACGGTGCAGCCCAACCCGCTATACCCCGAACCCAACTACCCGCCGCAACCCCCGAACCCGCAGCCCCGACCAGGCGGTATCCGCCGCATCCTCGGCAAGAGCTGGGTCCGCTACACACTCGTCGGCGTCATCGCCTTCGGCATCGGCGTCGCAGCAGGCGGCGGCAGCAAGAAGGACGACGACAAGCAGAACGCAGCGGCCGAAGCCCCGCAGCCGACCGTCACCGTCACCGTCACCGTCACCGCGCCGCCGCCGAAGGACGCACCCGCACCGGCCACCAGCCAGGCCCCAGCACCCGCCGCACCCGCGACCAGCACTGCACCCGCGACCAGCGCCGCGCCCGCCAAGGCCACCATCCCCGGGGACGGCACCTACACCGTCGGCGACGACATCCAACCCGGCACCTACAAGTCCACCGGCAACAACGGCTGCTACTACGCGCGCCTGAAAGACACATCCGGCGACTTCGGGGCGATCATCACCAACAACATCTCCGACGGCTCCGTCACCGTCACCATCTCCAAGAGCGACGGCGCGTTCCAAAGCCGCGGCTGCAAGGAATGGACGAAGACAGGCTAACTACGCCACCAGCACGTCGACTTGGCACTCGCACGGCCCCGTGGGACGGACGCCACCACCGCGTATTCCCACGGATGCCTGGTCCCGGCTTCGGCCCGGCCGTCGGCGACCCGCCTGCCCGAGTGGTCCGGCCGGGGGCGGAACGCTCCGGGTGGTTCGCGCCGTGTGCCCTTTTCGACTATGCGGGTTGAGGGGTGGTGGCCGGTACCCCGGCCGCGTCAGGCGAGGTCCAGCAGCTGCTCGTGGAAGCCGCCGATGCCGCGGTCGCGGTCGACGAGGTGGAGTTCGAGGATCCAGTGGCAGATCCGGCCGTTCCGGTCGGTGCGGCGCAGCGGGTCGGGGTTGTCCGGGTTGATGTAGGACGCCGCTTTGTCGCCGTCGACCGTTTCGTGGGGGAACTCGCCGACCAGGTGGCCGGCGTGCCAGATGCCGATCTCCCAACCCGCGTCCGCGGCGAGGCGCTCGACCTGCGCGTACAGCTCTCTGCCGGTGATGTGCGGGTCGGCGGCGAACGAGGCGCGGCCGGCGTCGAAGATGCGCGGCAGGTCGGCCGCGAGCCGGTGCTTGTGCGGGTCGTTGCCGAAGACGTAGGTGCGGCCGAAGTCCGCCTCGTACTCCTCGAAGATCGGGCCGAAGTCGGCGAACGCGATGTCGTCGGGGCCGATGACCCGGTCCGGCGGGTTTTCCTGGTAGGGGGCGAGGGTGTTCGGGCCCGAGCGAATGATCCGCTTGTGCCAGTGCTTCGTGGTCCCGAACATCTCGTTCGCCAGGTCCCGGATCCGGTCGCTTGCCTCGCGCTCGCCGACCCCGGGGGCGACCAGGTTGCGGGCGGCGACCTCCGCGAACAGCGCAGCGGCCTTGTCCTGTGCCGCGACCAATCCGGCCGCCCGCGCGGCCTCGTCGGCACCGGGCTGTTCCGCAGCCATGGTCGCCACCCTTTCGACATCCCTGATCCGGTTTCTGCTTGCTTCCGCAACCCTAGAGCGACGGGTCAACCGTTTTTGACCGGGCCGGGGGGGCGTGGATTGCCTCCGCGCATACGGGCAGAGTCGTGTCCGCCGGGCCGTGCGCATCGCCGGGTGCGGAGCGGGTCAGCGTGTCCGGGTCACCTTGGCCAGGGCGCGGGGTGCATCGGGGTCGAGGTTGCGGTCGAGGGCGATCTCGCAGGCGAGTGTTTGCAGCGGGAGGATCTGCACGATTGGCTGCACTTCCTCGCACAGCCGGACGGGCAGCGGGAAGAACCCGTCCGGAGGTCCGAGCAGTGCCGTGCGGGCGCCGGCCGCACGAAGGCGGTCCAGGACGGGTGCCAGGGCGCGGCCCCCGGCGCCGTCGGGGACCACGGCAATGACCGGCGCATCCCCGTCGATCATGGCGAGTGGCCCGTGCAGCAGGTCCGCGCCGGAGAAGGCCTGCGCGTGCAGGTAGCTCGTCTCCATGACCTTCAGGGCGGCTTCGCGCACGGTCGGGTAGCCGTATCCCCGCGAGGTGAGCACGAGGCGGTCGGCGAAGCGGTACTCGCGGGCATGGTCGCGTACTTCGCCGCCGCGCGCGAGGACCTCGGCTGCCGCACTCGGAATGCCGCGCGCGAAGTCCCCGGTGCCGCCGCGGACGGCGTCCACGAGGAGGTACAGAGTGAGCAGTTCGGCGGTGTACGTCTTGGTGGCGGGCAGCGCGAGTTCGGGCCCCGCGAGCACGTCCAGGTGCAGGTCCGCAGCAGAGGCGAGTGCGCTGTCCGGGTTGTTCGTGACCGCCAGGGTCAGCGCCCCGGCCTCGCGGGCCGCGCGGGTCGACTCGATCAAGTCCGGCGAGCCGCCCGATTGGCTGACGGTCACGAACAGCGTGCCGTGGAGGCGTGGTCGGGCCCCGTACGTCGTCATGGTGGACATCGACGCCAGTCCGGCGGGCAGGCCGAGCAGGATCTCGACGAGGTACTTGGCGTAGAGGCTCGCGTTGTCGGACGTGCCGCGCGCGGCGAACACGACGAAGCGGGGTTGCGCGGCACGGATGGCCTCCGCGGCGGCCCGGATGTCCGGCAGCCCACGCTCCAGAATCCGGGCCAGCACGGCGGGCTGCTCCGCGATCTCCCGGGTCATGACGGCGCCCCGCACGGCGCCGGAACCCGCTTCGGGGACGGCGGCGGTCATGCGTCGGCCTCCGTACGGTCGGCATCACGGACCGGGGCGGCGGCGGGCAGGGCAGGCAGCGCCTTCCTGAACTGCGCGGTGAGCCAGCCGGGGGACGTGATGGCGGTACCGACGACGACCGCGTACGCTCCCGCCGCGATCGCCGCCGCGGCGTGCTCCGGCTGGTGGTAGCGGCCTTCCGCGACGACCGGCACGGGCAGTTCGGAAGCCAGCACGCGCACCAGGTCGAGGTCGGGGCCCCCGTCGCCCGGCGGGCTGTCGGGGGTGTAGCCGGACAGCGTGGTGGCGACCACGTCGGCGCCCGCCGCCACCGCGGCCAGCGCGTCGCCGCGGGTGCCCACGTCGGCCATGGCCACGAGCCCGCGGTCGTGCACGGCGGCGATCGAGTCGGCGAGGCTCCGCCCGTCGGGGCGCGGTCGGCGGGTGCCGTCGACCGCGATGATGTGCGCGCCCGCGTCGGCGACTTCGTGGACGTGGCGGGCGGTGGGCGTGATGTATACGCCCTCGCGTCCGTCCTTCCACAAGCCGATCACCGGCACGTCGACCGCGGCACTGATGGCGCGCACGTCGTCCGGGCCACCGATGCCGCCGCAGCGGATGGCGGCCGCGCCGCCCGCGACCGCGGCACCGGCCATACGGGCCATGGCGTCCGGATTCCGCAGGGGGTCGTCGGGGCGGTGGACCTGCACCGAGACGATCAGGCCGCCGCGCAGGCGTTCCAGGAGGGGGTGCATCAGGGACGTTCCTCGTTCGTAGCGATCGCGGCACCGTGTGCGGCGGTTTCGGCGTCGGCAGCGGTCTCGGCTTCGGCGTCGGTTTCGGCGTCGTCGGCGGGCGTGCCGGGGGGTGCGGTGATATCCGTGTCGTCGAGCAGTGCGGCGGCGCCGACAAGGGGCGCGTTGGTCCCCAACGCCGCGCGAAGGAGCGGAAGTTCCGCCATCGTGGGGAGCAGGCCGCGGCGCAGCGCACGGTCGAGGGGTGCGGTGAAGCGCGCGCCGATGCCCGCCACTCCCCCGCCCAGGACGACCGCTTCCGGGTCGAACGCGCAGGTCAGGCCGCCCAGAACGGTGCCGAGGACCTCCGCCGCGCCGGTGATGGCCGCAGCGGCGACCACATCACCCGCGTCCGCGCGCTGCACGATCTCCCGGAGCCCCACGAGTTCGGCCGACACCCCGGCCGGGCCGGACGCCCCGCATGCCTCGGCGTAGGCCGCTTCGATCGCCGGCCCGCTCGCGACCGACTCCACGTGCCCGGTGCCGCCGCAACTGCACGTGCGGGAGCCGGATGCCACGAGATGGCCGATCTCGCCGGCCGCGTGGTGGGCGCCGCGCACCAGGCGGCCTTCGATCGCGTACGCGCCGCCGATGCCGGTGCCGACCGAGACATACAGCACCGAGTCGAGTCCGGACGCCGCGCCGAAGCGAAGTTCGCCCAGCGCCATCGCGTTGACGTCGTTGTCCACGGCGACCGCAAGGCCGGGAAAGGCGGCGCGGAGGTACGCGCGGATCGGCGTCCCCGCCCAGCCGGACAGCAAGGCGGTCGACGAGAGCACGGTTCCGGCCGAGGCGTCGACCACGCCCGGGGCGCCGACACCGATCCCCGCGACCGGGCCCGCGGCGGCGGTGCGGACCCCCTCCGCGGCGTCGCGGACCGCGTCCAGGACCGCCCGGGGCCCGGCCTGGGCCGGTGTCGGACAGGTGCGGGCGAACCGCACGGAGCCGTCCGGGCCGACGAGTCCGGCGGCGATCTTCGTGCCGCCGACGTCGACGCCGATGCGCGGCCAGCCGATCGGGCCGGTGGTCGGCCCGGCGGCCGACCGACCAGCTGCTGTGCGACCGCCGGTACCGCATCCGACGGCGTTTGCTCCCTCCGGCATCAGCCGAGCAGTCCCGCGCGCTCGACGTACCCGCGCACCGTCGCGACCTCGGCGGCGTCCAGCGGGATCTGCGGGGGCGCGGTCACCGGGTGGTCGATGATGCCGCGCAGGTGCAGCGCGGCCTTGAAGGCGCCGAGTGCCGACGAGCCTCGGCCCATGCGCTCCGCCGCGCCCGCGTCGACCAGCCCGAACAGGGCGATCAGCCGCTGCTGTTCGGCGCGGGCCGCGGCCATGTCGCCGCGGCGCGCGGCGTCCCACAGTCGGGCGTAGCCGTGCGGGTCGACGTTGCCGAGGCCCGGGACGACACCGTGTGCGCCCATGAACGCGGCTGTGTCGACGGTCAGTTCGGATCCGGTCAGGACCGAGAAGCCGGGGGTCTCGGCGGTCGCCAGGAGCAGTCGGCGGAATCCGCCTTCGTCGCCGCTGGAGTCCTTGACGCCCTGGATGACCTCGTCCGCGGCGAGCCGCGCGAGGAGGTCGCCGCCGAGCTTGCTGTGCACTGAGACCGGCAGGTCGTAGGCGATGATCGGGAGTTCCGTCGCCGCGCGCAGCAGGCGGAAGTGCCGTTCGATTTCGGCGGGATGGGTCCGCGTGTAGAACGGCGCGGTCGCGACGACGCCGTCCACTCCGGCCTTCGCGGCCTCCTGGATGTGCGCCGCGACGCGCATCGTCGCCGTGTCGATGACGCCGGCGACGACCGGCACCTGGCCGGCGACCGCGCCGACGGCGATCTCCAGGACGCGGGCCCGGTGGGTGTCCGGGAGGAAGGCCACCTCGCTGGAGGAGCCGAGGAAGAACAGGCCGTCCACGCCGCCGTCGAGGAGGTGTGCGATGAGGCGTTCGAGCGACCGGGCGTCGATCTCGTGGTCGGGGGTGAGCGGGGTGCAGACGGGCGGGACGACGCCGCTCAAGAGGGACGGCGTGGTGCTGGCCATGCGGAACGTGCTCCTTGCGGGGATGGGTTCGATAGCGGAATGAATGCGTGGGCCGCCGGACGGGCGGGGCACGGCACGGGCCCACCGGGGCCGGGTCACCGCGGCGGGCGGTGCGGCCCCGGCGGGAGTCCGGTGCGGCCGTGGATCACGGCTCGACGGGGTGGTGGCAGCGGAAGCGGTGGGCGTCCACGGCGCCCGCCATGTCGGGCGGGTCGGTTGCGCACGTCTCGTCGGCGCGCCAGCAGCGGGTGCGGAACGGGCAGCCTTCCGGCGGGTTGACCGCCGACGGCAGCGGCCCGTGCAGCGGGATCCGCTCCGTGCCGCCGAGCAGCGCGGGCGCGGCGGAGAAGAGGGCCGCGGTGTAGGGGTGGCGTGGTGTCCGGGTGACGTGCTCGACCGGTCCTTCCTCGACGATCCGACCGAGGTACATGACCACGATGCGGTCGGCGAGGTGCCGCACGGTCTGGATGTCGTGCGAGATGAACACCAGGCCCAGGCCGAGGCGTTCCTTGAGGTCGTGGAGCAGGTTGAGGATCTGTGCGCGGACCGACACGTCCAGTGCGGACGTCGGTTCGTCGGCGACCACCACGCGGGGCTCCAGGGCGAGCGCGCGGGCGATGGCGACGCGTTGGCGCTGGCCTCCGGACAGCTGCCCGGGCAGCGCGTCCGCCGCACTCGGCGGAAGCCCGACCAAGCCCATGACCTCGCTGACGCGGTCCTCGCGCTGAGCGCGGGTGCCGCGGCCGTGGACGTCGAGCGGGTCGCGGATGACCTGGCGGACGGTCAGCCGCCGGTTGAGCGCGGTGGCCGGGTCCTGGAAGACCACGCCGACCGCGGCTCCGAATTCGGCGGCGCGCCGTCGCGCGGGCATGTGCCACAGATCGGTGCCTTCGAAGGCCACCGTGCCGTCGGTGGGTCGCTGAAGGCCGACCAGGACGCGGGCGAGCGTCGACTTGCCGCAGCCGGATTCCCCGACCACGCCGATGGTCTCGCCTTGGCGGACCTCCACGTGCGCGCCGGTCAAGGCGTGCACGTGCGCTTTCGAGAAGAGGCGGGGTCCCGGCACCGGGTGGCGGACGTGCACGTCGTCCAGGGTCAGCAGCGGCGCGTGCGGTGCTCCGGTTGTCATGATCCTCCTCCGACGGGGGTGGGCACGGCGGCCGGGTGATGGCAGGCCAAGGCATGCGTGTGCAGGTCGCCGTCCAGCACCGGCGCGGTGTCGCGGCACAGGTCCGTCGCCGCGCGGCACCGGTTGGCGAAGCGGCAGCCGGGCCCGAAGGCCGACGGGGGCGGGACGACCCCGGGGATCTGGTGCAGGCGCTCTTCCCCGGCTTCCAAGGAGAGCACCGAACCGAGAAGGCCCCGTGCGTAGTGGTGGCGCGGCGAGCGCAGGAGTTCCCCGGTGCGCGCGGTCTCGACGACCTGGCCGCCGTACATCACGACGACGCGGTCCGCGAGGTCGGAGACCAGCGCGAGGTCGTGGGAGACCAGCACCAGGGCGAAGCCGAGTTCGTCGCGCAGCCGGACGAGCAGGTCGACGACTTGGGCCTGCACGGTGACGTCGAGTGCGGTGGTGGGCTCGTCGGCCATGATCAGCCGCGGGGCGCGGGACAGGGCCATGGCGATCAGTACGCGCTGGCGCTGTCCGCCCGACAGTTCGTGCGGGTACGCGCGCAGCGTGCGCGCCGGGTCGAGGCCGACGAGTTCGAGGAGGTCGGCGGGTGTCCGGGTGCCGCCGCGCCGGGTGAGCTGGGTGAGTTGGGCGCGGATCGTCATCGCCGGGTTCAGCGAGCTGAGCGCGTCCTGGTAGATCATGGCGATGTCGTGCCCGAGGAGGGCGCGGCGTTCGCGCGGGGCGAGGGTGAGCAGGTCGCGGCCGTCGAACAGGATTTCACCGCCGGTTTCGGCGCCCCGCGGGAGCAGCCCCATGACGGCGAGGCTGGTGAGGCTCTTGCCGCAGCCGGATTCACCGACGAGTCCGACGGTCTCGCCGGGGCGGACGTCGAAGCCGACGCCGTCGACGATGCGCACTCCGTCGTGGCGGTCCGGGAAGCGCACCGTCAGGTCGCGTACGGACAGCAGGGGCGGCACGTCGGGCACGTCGCGGTCGGTGTGCCGGGCGGCGGCCGCGGCGAGCCTCTCGGCGAGTTCGGCGGGCTCGGGTGCGGCGAGGGCGGCGTCCGTGTCGGCGACGCGGATGTCCGGGCGGGGCGCGGAGCCGGTTCCGGACGGCGCTGCCCACGCGTCGGAGACGCCTTCCGCGAGCACGTTCAGTGCCAGCACGGTGAGCAGGATCGCCATGCCGGGGAAGAAGGTCGCCCACCAGCCGCCGGACAGCACCAGCGTCTTGCCGTAGGCGAGGACGGATCCCCAGGACGGGTCGGGTTCGGGCACGCCCGCGCCGATGAAGGACAGGCTGGCTTCGAAGACGATCGCGTCGGCGACCATGACGGTCGCGAACACCAGGATCGGTGCAGCGCAGTTGACGGCGACGTGGCGCATCAGGATGTGCGGGCGGCGCGCGCCGATGACCCGTTCCGCGGCGACGTAGTCCTCGCCGTACTGGGCTTGGACGTTGGCGCGGACCACGCGGGCGAGCGACGGGGTGTAGAGGAACGCGATGGTCAGGATGATCACGGTCAGCGAGCTGCCGAAGACGGTGACGAACACGGCGGCCAGCGCGATGCCGGGGAACGCCATGACCACGTCGAGGAGCCGCATGATGCCTTCGTCGGCCCAGCGCCGCGACGTGGCGGCGAGGGCGCCGAGGGCGGCGCCGCAGACCAGCGCGAGTGCGGTCGCGCCGATGCCGATGGCGAGCGACCAGCGGGCGCCGGACAGCACGCGCGAGAAGATGTCGCGCCCGGCCCGGTCGGTGCCGAACCAGTGGTCGCCGGACGGGCCCAGCGCGGGGGTGCCGGACGCGAGCGGGTCGTGCGGGGCGATCCACGGCGCGAGCAGGGCGGCCAGGGACAGCAGGAGCAGGGCGGCGAGGCTGATGCGGGCCGGCAGCGACATGCGGCGCAGCTTGATGCCCGGACGGGACAGCCGGGCGGTCAGGCCCTGCCGGACCACGGGACCGCCGGGTGCCACGGGTGCCGCGGCTGCCGGAACGGTTGTCTTCGGCATGGTCAGGCCCCCCTCAGGCGCGGGTTGGCGAGCAGGCAGGCGAGGTCGGCCAGGAAGTTCACGACCACGAACGAGACGGCGATGGTGAGGACCGTGCCTTGGACGAGGGCGACGTCGCCGGAGGTGACCCCGTTGAGGATGAGCGTGCCCATGCCGGGAAGGCTGAAGATCGCTTCGATGACGACGGCGCCGCCGAGCAGGTAGCCCACCCGCAGGCCGAGCACGGTCAACGGGGTGATGAGCGCGTTGCGCAGCACGTTGCGGCCGACGACGACCAGCGGGGGCAGGCCGTTGCCGGTGGCGGTGCGCACGTAGTCGCGGTCGAGTTCCTCGACCATGGAGGTGCGCACGATGCGGGTGAGCGAAGCTCCGACGGGGACGGCGAGCGCGAGCGCGGGAAGGGTCAGGCTGCGCAGCCACTCCCCCAGCCCGTCGACCGGGTTGACGTAGCCGCCGGTGGGGAACCAGCCCCAGCGGATCGCGAATTGCTGGATCAGCAGGATGCCGAGCCAGAACGACGGCGTGGCGATGCCGGCCATGGACAGGACGCGGATGACCTGGT
Organism: Uniformispora flossi; assembly: GCF_049534875.1. Classification (NCBI taxonomy): domain Bacteria; kingdom Bacillati; phylum Actinomycetota; class Actinomycetes; order Kitasatosporales; family Streptomycetaceae; genus Uniformispora; species Uniformispora flossi. Next base: position 38,255 of record NZ_JBMULZ010000022.1, on the reverse strand, counting down.
CGGGCCACCGGTCCCGGAACAGCGCCGCGGTGATCCCCAGCACGAGTGCCGCGACCACCGCGAACAGCAGGCCGAGCAGCGTGAGTTGGAGCGTCAGCGGGAACGCGGTGCCGATCATGTCGGCGACCGGCTTGCCGGGCGGCGCCGTGATCCCGAGGTCTCCCGTGCACAGGTCGCCGAGGAAGCGGAAGTAGCGCACGATCAGCGGGTCGTCGAGGCCGTGCGCGGCGGCGAACGCCGCGCGGGCGGACTCGGTGGAGCCTTCGCCGAGCGCGTTGTACGCGGGGTCGTTGGGCGAGAACTGGAGGATCACGAAGACGAACAGGGTGATGCCCAGCAGGAGCGGGGGCAGGGTCAGAAGCCGTCTTCCGGCCATGCGCAGAATCGTGGTCATGGGCTTTCCGGCAGGTTGTCGCGGACGGGGGCCGGGGCCCGGCACGGCGGTCGGGTGGAGCGCCGTGCCGGGGAGCCGGGCGTCAGCTCGGGCCGACGCCGAGGAACGACAGGCCGGTGGTGGGCAGCGGACGGAAGCCGGTGAGCGTCTTGGCGTCCCAGGCGGTGGCCAGCTTGCGGTGCAGCACGGGGTAGAGCGGCACCTGCGCGGCGAGGATGTCGCCGGCCTGGGCCCACAGCTCGCGGCGCCGGCCGGCGTCGCTTTCGCGCGCGGCCTGGTCGAGAAGCGCGACGACCTGCTTGCCCTCGGGGGTGTTGCTCCAGCGGAAGCGCTTCTCGGGCCACAGGCCGACATACCACCAGCGCATCAGCAGGTCGACGTCGTTGCCGAACACCGAGGGGTCGCCCGGGGCGGCCATGACCTGGAAGTTGCCGTTGTCGATCTTGTTCTTGTACTGGCCGCCGGATTGCCCGATGTCCAGCGTGGTCTTCACGCCGATGCCGTCCCAGCTCTCCTTGATGAGGGGGGCGATGTCCTTGATCCACGCCGTGTCGGTGGTGACCAGGGTGACGTCGAGGCCGGAGACACCGGCTTCGGCGAGCAGGCTCTTCGCCTTGGCCGGGTCGTAGCCGTACACGGTGCCGGCCCGGCGGTAGTCCGGGTGGCGTTCGTCGAGGAACGACGAGGCCGCGGTGGCGTTGCCGAGCATCGCGGTCTTGACGATCTTCTCGGTGTCCAGGCCGTAGTGCAGGGCTTGGCGGACCCGCGGGTCGTCGAACGGCTTCTTCTCGCAGTTGAACATCAGGAACATCAGGCCGAACGACTGCACGGACTCCGCCTGCGCGTTCTTCTTGACCTGGTCGAGGTTGATGTACGGCACGTCCTCGATCGCGCGCACCCGCCGCGAGTCCATGGCCGCGACGCGGGCCGACGCGTCCGCGAGCAGCAGCCAGTTCATCGCCTGGGCCTTGGCGGGACGCGGACCGTTGTAGGCGTCGTAGGCGGCGAAGACGATCCGGTCGTCCTTGGTCGCGGACACCATGCGGTACGGGCCGGACCCGACCGGCAGGGCGTCGAATGCCTGCTGGCCCTTCGCGACCAGGGCCTTGGGGACGATCTTGACCACCGAGATGCGCTGCGGGAAGAGCGGGAACGCGTACTTCAGCTTGAACTCGACGGTCCCGGCGTCGACCGCCGTCACCTTGTCCAGGAAGGGCAGGAACTGGACGATCAGCGAGTTGTTCGCGGGGTCGAGGACCCGGGTGAAGCTGAACACGACGTCGTCGGCGGTGACCGGCGAGCCGTCGTGGAAGGTGGCCCCCTGACGCAGGGCCACACGCCAGGTGGTGGGGTCCGCCGGGGTCTGCGGAACCGCGGAGGCCAGCGCCGCATACGGCTCGCGGGTGACCGGGTCGAGGTCGACGAGCCCTTCGAAGACGTGCATGTTCGCCGCGACCGGCAGCGCGCCCGACGCGGTCATCGGGTCGAAGCCGGTGCTCAGCGTGTAGGACAGGCCGGCGTCGATAGTGCCCTTGGCCCCGCCGCCGCCCCCGCCCCCGCCGGGGGCGTTGGTGGAGGCCGGACCGCCGCAGGCGGCGAGCGTGCCGGAGATTGCCGCGGCTATGCCTGCGGCGCCGGTGAACCGGAGGAACTGCCTGCGGTCGAGCCCAGCGGCCACGACGCCTCCCTGAATTGTGACAAGTGCGGGAATGCACGATAGAAAACAACGCAACGGATATCCAACGTGGGATATCCGACGTGGAACGTAGGACGTCCTACGTCTAGAATGAGGGAGACCCTAGGGCCGGGACCTCCCCCGGTCAAGGGTCGGGCCCGCGCGAGATGATGCGGGACGCAGACGAATCGACAGCACCGGCGCGCGCGACGCGGCCGGGACAGGGGGCAGGACAGCGCGATGCCGACACCGCCGAAGCGGCCCAGCCGCAACTCCACGGTCCAGGAACAGATCAAAGACCTGATCCTGCGTCAGGGCCTGGCCCCGGGCGACCCCATGCCCACCGAAGCCGAACTGATGGAGCACCTGGCCATCAGCCGCAACTCGGTCCGCGAGGCGCTCAAAGCCCTCCAGGCCGTCGGCATCGTGGAGATCCGGCACGGTTTCGGCACCTACGTCGGCAGCATGTCCTTCGGCGCGCTCGTCGACGAACTGTCCTTCCACGGACGCCTCGCCCTGGCCGCCGGCACCGCCAACCTCGCCGACCTGGTCGACGTCCGCGAAGCCCTCGAAGGCAGCCTCATCACCCAAGTCGCCGCCGCGGCCGACCAGGACGACCTCGACGCCCTGCGTCGCGCCGCCGAGCGCATGCGCGCCGAAGCCGCCACCGGCGAGGTCAGTCCCGCGGCGGACCGGCAGTTCCACGAGGCGCTCTACCGCCCGGTCGGCAACAGCCTCATGCTGCGCCTGCTCGCGGCCTTCTGGGACGCCTACAACCGGCTCAGCGACGAACTCCCGCCGATCCTGGAGGCCCCCGAGGAAGTCGCCGCCCGGCACTGGGAGTTGTACGAAGCCGTCGCCGCCCACGACGCGGAACGCGCCCGCCGCGGCATCACCGACCACTTCCTCGGCATCCGCAGCCGCACGCCGCGCGCCACAGCCACCCCGCACCCCCACGAAGAACCCCACGCCGCGGCGGGCTGAGCCCGCTCCACGGCATCTCTCGCTGCCCCGCACTGCGGACCCCCGGCGGCCCCGGCGAAACGCCGGGGCCGCCGGAGCCGCCGACAGCCCGCGGGACACGCGCAAGGCGTGCGGAAGACACCACAGGCCGGGCAACGTCGCCCCCGAGCGCGCACCATACGCACGGAGCGGGCGCAGCCGTCCTCCAACGGCTGCGCCCGCCACATCCGCGTGCCGGCTGCACCCGCACGACGCGCGGCTACCCCCAACGTGGCGGAGAACGGCCGTCTACCTGCTCTCCACCATCCCGGCACACGGATGCCGTCTCGCCGCCCGCCGGAGCGGCACATCCGCCTCCCCCGCCAGGGTGGCGTGGCCACAATCCTGACAGTTGGTCCGAGATCCCCGCAGCCGCCGCTTGTCGGCCATTGCAGGTCCGACACCCGACACCCGGCACCCGGCACCCGGCAAAGCAGCACCGAGCAACACGCCAGGGAGACCAGCGTTCTGGTCTCACGGCCTGGGGTGGGGGCATGCAGCGGCGTTCGCGGTCGGGACAGTCGCGGCCGACGGGATACCGGGCGCGGTCACCGGCTTGCGGGCGGGGGCGGGGGCGCGCACCCGCGTGGGCCCGCACGCTGTGTGCAAGCCGTGTTCGGGCACCACCCACGCGAACAACGACGCAGGTCAACCGCGGCCAGGCAAGACCCTCCCCGACCGTCGGCCCCGCCCTGGCGGGACCCCGACTGGGCGCGGGAGCCCGGCCCGGCATCGCCGGCGGTGATCGCTACGACGTCGGATGCACCGCCCGCCCGCGCCGGTCGGCAGGGCAACGCCCCTGCCGCTTCCGGGGCTAGAAATTTCCGTGTTGGCGGTGGAACCCCTGATTGCGCTGCGTGCCGTTGTTCTGGTCGGTGGAAGTGGTCGACGTGCGTGTGCTGTCCGTGCGCGGATCGGCGGAGGAGCGTGTGGGCCTGCGGAGCCCGAAGGTTGTAGCGCCAGGTCGCGGTGCGCTCTGATTCTGATGGAGGTCGTTGCGGGCGATCTCCTTGCGGGCGAGCAGGTTGAGATGCTGGTTCAGGAGGGCGTGCGCTTCGTTCGCTGCCTTGGCGTCCCTGGTGCCACCTGTGACGTACGCGGAAAGCCTGAGCGCGACGAGGCGTTGCGCCTTCTCTCCGATCGATGCGTCCAATACGCCCTTGCCGAGCCGGACCGGCGCTTCGCGTGCCCCGGCCTCGGCAACGGCCGCCGACCGGCCGTCCTCGGCCATCGTTGCGGCGGTCTTCTCAAGTTCCCGGTCGGCTCGAGCAACTCTATGCCTGACCTGTCGGCGCTGCCACCAGCGCACTTGGTCGATGCTGTTCATGACCCGTCGGTTGATCTCACCCTGCAGTTCGACGTCGGCTTGTTGTCGCAGGACTGAGGCATACCCCGCGAACTCGCGCGCTTCGGCATCCGAGATCTCCGAGGCGGCAGGTTGCCGTGCGTACCGATCGGCCTTCCGCTCGTACCAGTTGGCGGAGTAGACCAGCCACCCCACACGTTCCAGCGGATCCGCCTGCGAAAGCGTGTCCTCCAACGTGGCCATCGAAATCCCCGCCTTCCGCGCCGCGGATGCTCAGCCTACACAGCGGCGGCAGTTCGTCCTTGTCCACGTGACGGGCACGAATCGCATCATGGGGAGCTGTTCGTATCCTGGCTGCGGGAAGTGCCGGATGCCCCTGACTGCTCGACCAGTTGGTCGGCCTCGGCCGGGTTATGGACGACCACCCGCTCGGCGGTTTCGGCGACCGGCTTGGGTGTCAGCCGCGATGCCTGTCGACGACTCGCCCTGGGTGAGGCGCACACACGGCGATTTGGCGCATCGGGCTGAAGGCGACGAACAGCCGCGGGTTCAGCGCGGCATCCCTGTCCGTGCAGGTAACGCTGCCCGCTGGGGTCAGGGCCTGCCGTCCGCGCGGTCGACCCACGGCCCGCCGCCGCTCGTCACCGTCTACAGCGCGGTCCGCAACTTCACTTCCAGGTTTTCGAGATCCGCAGGCAACGTCCGTGTGCGTGAGGGGACTCCCCCCATGCGAAAGCCCGTACCGAACTACGGTGCGTGAGCTGCGCTATGGGAGATCTGCCTATGCACCCCCACAATCCACACCGTTCGTCGAGGCGGCGGTCGCGTCGCCTCTCCGTGCGGCCTTCGGTGGCTGCCGCGTTGGCGGCCGCCATCACCGTCGGTATAGCCGGTCCTGCGTCCACGGCGTCGGCCGGTTCTGCTGCCGGGCCGTCGACGGCCGGTTCCGGGCAGCGTGCGGTCGCGCACACGACGATCACGCTGCTGACCGGCGATACCGTCTCCGTGGACACGTTCACGGACGGCAGGCAGTCCGTCATGCCCAAGCCGGGTCCGGGCCGCGACGGCATGTCGTTCCTGAGCCAGACGCGCGGGAAGGACGTCAGCGTCGTGCCGGCGGACGCGCTGCCGTTACTGTCCAAGGGAGTTCTCGACCCCGCGCTGTTCGACGTGAGCAGTCTGGCCCGCCAGGGCTACGACGACCGGTCGACGCCCACGCTGCCGCTGATCGTCCAGTACGAGGGCGGCGCCCGGGCCTCACTTGCGCCGAACGCCCGCGGTTCGGTCGCGCAGACCGGTTCCACAGGCCGCGACCTGCCGAGTATCGGCGCTCAGGCGATCGGCGAACGCAAGGACGGTGCAGGCGAGTTCTGGCGTACCGTCGCCACATCCGCCCCGTCCGGCGGGTCCAGGCTCGCCCCCGGCGCGACCGGGTTGGCGCCCGGCATCGCACACATATGGCTCGACGCGCGCGTCCAGGCGGTCCTCGACCGAAGCGTCCCGCAGATCGGCGCGCCCGAGGCGTGGCAAGCCGGGTACACCGGGGCGGGCGTGCGAACCGCCGTCCTCGACACCGGCATCGACGCGACGCATCCCGATCTGGTGGACGCCGTCGCCGCTTCCGCCGACTTCACCGGCAACCCGCGAGGCGTCGTCGACGGCAACGGGCATGGCACGCACGTCGCGTCGATCATCACCGGCAGCGGCGCCGCCTCCGACGGCCGCTACAAGGGGGTCGCCCCCGACACGCAGCTCCTCGTCGGAAAGGTGCTCGGCGACGACGGCTTCGGTTCGGCGTCGGAGATCATCGCCGGGATGGAGTGGGCGGTCGCGCAGAAAGCCCGCGTCGTCAGCATGAGCCTCGGCGGCGGTCCGACGGACGGCACCGACCCGATGTCCCTGGCGGTCAACGCGCTCAGTGCCTCTTCGGACGCGTTGTTCGTCATCGCCGCGGGCAACAGCAACAACGCCCAGCCCGGCTCGGTGTCGCAGCCCGGCGCCGCCGACGCGGCACTGACCGTCGGCGCGGTCGACGGCGACAACAAACGCGCGTCGTTCTCGAACCAGGGCCCCCGTGTGGTCGACCACGCGGTCAAGCCGGAGATCACCGCACCGGGCGTCGGCATCGTCGCGGCGCGCGCCGCGGGCACCTCGGCCGGACAGCCCGTGGACGACCGCTACACGGCCCTGAACGGCACGTCGATGGCGACACCGCACGTCGCCGGGTCGGCGGCGATCCTCGCGCAGGAGCACCCCGGGTGGACGGGCGCGCAGCTCAAGGCCGCGCTGATCAGCTCGGCCACGCCCGGCGACGCCGGCGTGTTCGCGCAGGGCACCGGCCGGGTGAACATCGGCGCGGCGGCCGTGCGCACGGCGTACGCGAGCCCCGGCGCGGTGTCCACGTATCTGCGCTGGCCGGCGAACAGCCCGGTCACCAGCACGGTCACGTACCACAACGACGGGGACGTCGCGCTTGTGCTCGACCTCGCCGCGGTCCCCGACGCGGGCACCACGCTGCCCGTCCGGCTCGGCGCGACCCGGATCACCGTGCCCGCACACGGGACGGCCGACGCGACGGTCGTCACCGACCCGGTGCCGAACGGCGCCGGCAGCACGTACGGCGGCGTGCTGACCGCGACCGGCTCGGACGGCGCGGTCGTCATCCGCACCGCCCTCGGCGTGTTCGACGAGCCCGAGCTGTACGACCTGCACGTCACCGGCTTCGATCGCGACGGCGGTCCGGTGACCGGCGGCGGGATGTACGTGGTCAACCTCGACACCGGCGCGGAGTTCCCCCTTCGCTACATCGACGACTTCGTGTCGGCCGCCCGTGTCCCCAAGGGCCGCTACACCGTCAGCGGGCTCGTCCACACCAATGCGACCGCAGCCCACCCGCGAAGCTGGACCGCGGTCGCTCGGCCCGACGTCGCGGTAGCGGGCGATACCGCGGTGACCCTGGACGCGCGCGCCGGACTGCCCGCCAAGATCGACCTCGACCAGGGCGGCACCAGGGTCGACGGGCGCATCGTCGGCTTCCGCGAGCAGATCGGCGACGCGGCCCGCGAAATCAGCGCCATGCTGTCCGACGCCGCAACCGAGGCGTACGCGGTGCCGGCCGCCACGACGAGCCACCCGTTCTCGTACCGCCTCAGCGCGTTCCTCAGCGGACCGGCCGCGTCCGGTTCGCCGACGTACAACCTGGCGCTCGCCCGCGACGGCGGCATCCCGGCCGACCCGACGCTGCACGCCAGGACCGCGGACCTCGCTGTAGCCGACGTGAGCGTGCACACTCAGGGCGGCACGGGCACGGCGATGATCTCCCGGCTCGCCGGCTGGTCGGACGGCGGCGGCTGGAGCGGGTGGTTCCACCAGGTGTCCGTGCCCGGCACCGCCAAGGAGTACTTCACCACCGCACCCGGACTGACGTGGCTCGGGGTCCTCGGCACCGACACCGGGAGCGAGGACGCCGCTCCGGTCTCCTATCCGCTCGGACGCACCACCGCCGAACACTGGAACAAGGCACCGATCGGCGCCGCCGGAAGCTTCGGCCGCTGCGGCGACTCCGGCTTGCCGATGCTCTCGCCGTTCGCCTCGCCGACCGGGTCGCACCACAGCGAATGGTGGGGCGACACCACCGCAACGGTGACCCTGTCCAAGAACGGCTCGGTCCTCGCCACCACCGACGACTTCCGGTACGGGCAGCTCCCCGGCATGGTCGAGGGCAAGGCCGATTACGCACTACGCCTCCAGGCGCAGCGCAACGACCCCGGCGCCCAGCTCGGCACCACGGTCGACGCGACCTGGACGTTCTCGTCCGCACGCCCGGCGGACGGCGGCTGCACCACCGGCTCCGCACCGCTGCCGCTGGTGCGCGTGGACGCCGACCTCGACCTCGCCAACGCGGCGCCGGCCGACCGGCCCCTGGTCATGACCGCCGCCGTCACACGCCCGGACGGAACGGCGCCGCGCGTCAGGGACTTCCGGATCGAGGCGTCCTTCGACGACGGCAAGCACTGGCTCGCACTGCCGGCATTCCCGACGGGCGACGGCACGTACAAGGTCGTCGCACCGCCGCCGGGGCCGCTCGGCACCGGGTACGTGGCCTTGCGCACGACCGTCCGCGACGCGGACGGCAACGGCCTCAAGCAGACGGTCGACCGCGCCTACCGGGTGGCCGGCCGCTAGGCCCCTTCTTGTGGATCATCGTGCGGCCCAGATGTGGATGGCGGCGATGACGAGGCCGCGGCGAATCAGCCGCGAGGAACCGGCCCTGTCGGCGAGCACGACGTCCGGCCGGGCGCGGGAACGCCACTGACGGCCCGTTGTGGGTCACGTCGACCGCGACGGTGGCGCGGATCGTGCGGGACACGGGCGACGGAGGCACCGAGAAGCGGACGACCTGGCCTTCGGGCCGGTGCGTCAGTGTCCGCCGGTGCCCCGGGGCCGGGCGGCCGTGACACGGCCACCCACTCCCGGGGCACCGGTCAGGACGGGGGCGGGCAGCAGCGAGAGCGCAAGGCACCCGCGTGGTGGTGAGTACCGACGGGTCGACCAGGGCAGTCCGGCAATCCTGCCGAAGGTTGACGCCAAAAGCGTCTACGCCCCGCCCCTGCCCCTCGGCGTAGCCCACCCCCGTCCTCGGGCCCAACTATCTTTGCTCTGGCTCAATTTCGGGCAAAGCGGTGGGCGGTTCCGGTTGCGGCGCTGGGAGAGTCTCGCTGGGTCGGCGGTCGGCGTGGGGGCCCGGCCGGGATGTCGGCGTGGAGACGAGGGGGATCGGCCATGCATAGTGGGGGTTGCGGGCTCCGTGCGCGGCGGGCGTCTGCTGCGTTGGTCGTCGGCGCGGTGGTCCTACTGTCGGGTTGTAGCGGGGGCGGGGGTTCGCCGTCGGGGGCCGGTACGCCTTCGGCGGTGGCTTCGGCAGGAGGGCCGGACAGCCCGGGCTCGGGTGCGCCTACGTCGGCCGAAGCACCGGCGCCCAAGCCTGCGGGCGACGGGTCCCTGGTGTACGTGGCCGGGGGCAATGTCAGCAAGGTGTTCGGGGTCAACGCCGCCAACGGCGAGCAGGTGTGGGGTAGTCCGGTCCCGGCTCGGCAGGGGACGGTGGCCTACTCGTCGCAGCAGGTGGTCGGGGGCACGTTGTACGTCTCGACGGGGGCTTCCGTGCTCGCGCTGGACCCCAAGACGGGGAAGATGCTGCGGACGTACACCCTCCCCGCCCCTGCCATGCCGTACCTGCAGACCGGCGGAATGCCCGCGGTGGTGGGCAATTCCCTGTACGTGTACCGCTCCGACGGCACGCTCTACGCGTTCGACGTGGCGACCGGCGCGCAGCTGTGGAACGACGGCAACGGGACTGGTGCGCTGCAGAACCGCGGCGTGATCGGACGGCCGGTCGTCGGCGAGGACGAGATCTTCATGCCGAACCCGGGACTTCCGGTGAATGCCTGCATCAACGCGAAGACCGGCGCCAAGCTCTGGGGCAACACCGACCTCAACGCCGCGGGCGCGGCTTTCGGCGGCACCAGTGTGTACGTGGACGGGTATACCCAGCGCTCCGGCCAACTGCCGGTCTACGTGGTCGAAGCCATGGACGCCGCCACCGGTGCGGTGAAGTGGACGTGGACGGCCGCCGGAGCAACCAGCGCACCCGCGTTCGCGAACGGCACGGTCTACGTCCTCCAGGGCAGTTCCGTATTCGCCCTCGACGCCGCGACCGGCTGGCAGACCTGGACGAGCACCGTCCCGGACCGGGACTACTCCGCGGTGCCGACCATCGCGAACGGGCGCGTGTACCTCACCGGCTACGAGGGTGCGATCTACACCTTCGACGCCACCACGGGTGCGGCCGGCTGGAGCACCGAAAGCACCGGCTCGCAAGTCGAGGTGACGGTCAACGGGGACACCGCTTACCTCAGCGACCGGGACGGCAACTTGACGGCGATGGACGCCGCGACCGGCAAGTCGCGCTGGACGCACGGCCCGTACACGTGACCGGGCCGTCAAGGCGATCCGGGGTGTGAGTGGCACGGCCGGTGGCTGCGCCCCACACCCGGACGCCGCTTGCGCCGCCGGTCGCGAGGGAGCGCGCGCACGGCGGGGGGGGCGAACCCGCCGCGAGGACGCGAAGCCTCACACGCCGCTCAGTTGAACGGCGGGCTGCGGAAGTCCATTGGTCCCGGCATGTGCACGTTCCAGGAATCCTTCTCGGCGGCCACGGCGTCCTTGGCGGCTTTTTCCCGATAGGCCTTGAGGCGTAGGGGCCATTCCGCGAGCCACATCACGGCGGCCGTGACCATGAGCGCCCACCACGTATCGATGTGCACGGAGGGTTCGAACTCGCCCGCCGGGATCGTGGCCAGCCAAAGAACACCGAACGTGCCTATGAGAGCGATCAGTTGCTGAAGCGGCACCAGTCGCGCGTAAGACCACGGCGATATCCGGAACGTCAGGACGACGAACAGGAACAGGGACGCGTCCGCGTCCATCGCCCGGGACAGCAGCAGATAGATCCCCGCGAACCCCAGCACCGCAGCCGTCTGTTGCACCGCCGAAGCCGACTCGTCGGTGTGGACAGGGCCCAGGACCACAAGCGCACAGGCGAACGCGGCGAGGGGAACGACGTACCGCGCCAGGTTCCAGGCCGCCGCCCGATGCGACGCCCGTCGGGCCGAGAGCCGGACGGTGGGCCCGACCCCCGTGCTCACGCAGCCGTAGACCAACCCTGCCGCGACGGCGGGCCACGGAGTCGCCAACACGACGTGCGGGCCGTAGGCGTCGCAAACCCGCACCGACGCCCACAGGCACAGCGGAACCAGTGCCGCGACCATGGCGACCTGGAATGCCGACCAGAGCATCATGATCAGCCCGAACCCGACCGGAAAGGTTCCTTTGTCCAGGCTGTCCGGGGCATCAAGCCACCGGTTGCCGCACCAGGCCCACAGGATGCCGACGAGCAGCATGAAGCCGGCGACCGCGAGCAGCATCGGCACCGCAAGTACGGTCATCGCCACCGAGATGACCCCAACGGCCACGACACGGTCGCCCGTCCCGTCGGGGAGTTCCAGGCCCGCAACCAGCCAAGCGGCAACGCACACGGAACCGGCCGCCACCGCGACTGCCGACAACCTGCTGCCGATGCGCTTGACGACTCCGCGAACGGACCAGGCGGAGAACCAGCGACGCGCTGCCATAAGCCCCCGATCGGCTGCTGGACAACTCCATTGCCAACACTGCGTGTTGACATCCATTGTGACGCACGACGCACTCGCCCGCCGGAGGAGGGATACGTCGCCCCACGATCACGCGAAGCCCCCCGAGCCGGTCAATTGCCGTACGCCGGGCGGGCGTACGCGGTGCGGTAGGTGCTCGGGGTCACGCCGACGCGCTGGACCAGATGGTGCCGGAGCGAGTCGGCGGTGCCGAAACCGCTCTGCCGGGCGACCTGTTCCAGCGGCAGGTCGGTGGTCTCGAGGATCTCGCGGGCCCGGTCGACGCGCTGGTGGAGCAGCCACTGGAGCGGGCTGGTGCCGGTCTCGGCGTGGAACCGCCGGGTGAGGGTGCGCACGCTGGTCCCCGCGTGCCGGGCCAGGTCGGCGAGGGTCAGCGGCTCGTCCAGGCGGGTCAGTGCCCAGGCCCTGGTCGCGGCCAGCGCCGTACCGCGTTCCGGCGGCAAGGGTGTCTCGACGATCTGCGGTTGGCCACCGGGCCGGGACGGCGCGGCCACCACGAGGCGGGCGGTGGTGTGCGCGACGGCGGCGCCGTAGTCGGAGCGAACCATGTGCAGGCACAGGTCCATGCCCGCGGAGAGTCCGGCGGAGGTGAGGATCGGGCCGTCCTCGACGAAGAGCACGTCGCGGCGCAGTTCCACGTCGGGGAAGCGCCGGGTGAACTCCTGCGACATGACCCAGAACGTGGTGGCGGCCCGCCCGTCGAGCAGGCCCGCCTGGGCCAGCACGAAGGCGCCGGTGCAGATGGAGGCGATCCGCTTGCCCGCCGCGGCGGCCGAGCGCAGCGCCTCCAGGACGCGGGGGTCGGCGTGTTCGCGGGCGCCGGTTCCGGTGACCAGCACGGTGTCGGCGGTCTCCACGGCTTCCAGGCCGCGACCGACCACGACGTCGAGGCTGCCGGAGGCCGCAACGATGCCGGGCTCGGGCGTGCACACGGCGACCTCGTACCCGGGGCGGCCGTCCACGAGCGTCGCACCGAAGACCAGTTCGGGGATGGACAGGTCGAACGCGGTGACCGGAGGCACCGCGACGACCGCCACCCGGTGCGGATCGGCTTCGTGCGGCTGACGGTCTGCGGCTGCCACGGGGGTCGGCCTCCTGTTGGTCGTGGTGGCTGGAACTTCCGGATCTCCGGCATTCAGGCCAGTAGTTTAGGCGGCTGGGGGGCCACAGGCTGGGCGCTGTACCCGCCGCCGGCACGCGTCGACGTCGTCCGGCGGCTCACGAACCACGCGCCAGGAGAATTCCGTGACCCTGCATGTCGTCACCGGCGCCGGCCCTGCCGGCCACGCCACAGCCGCTCTGCTCGCCGAGCGGGGCGACCGCGTCCGCGTCGTCACGCGTTCCGGACGCGGCCCGGACCACCCGCTCGTCGAACGGATCGCCGCCGACGCGACCGATCCGGACGTCCTGACGGGACTGCTCGACGGCGCCCGCACCCTGTACAACGCGGCCGCCCCTCCGTACCACCGCTGGCGCACCGAATTCCCGCCGCTGGCAGTGGCCTTGCTCACCGCCGTCGAGCGCTCCGGCGTGGACTACGTGATGCTGGGCAACGTCTACGGCTACGGTCGCCCGCCCGCGCACGGCCGCATCCGGCCCAGCGCTCCGATGGCCCCGGTGTCGGACAAGGGCCGGGTTCGCGCCACGATGTGGGAGGACGCGCTGGCGCTGCACCGGACGGGGCGGGCTCGCGTCGCGGAAGTACGCGCCGGCACCTTCCTCGGCAAGGACGCGCTGTCGCTGTTCACCCTGATGGTCGCCCCGGCCGTGCGCGGCGGCGAGGAAGCGGCCTTCCCGGGTGATCCCGAGGCCGCGCACAGCTGGACGTACATCGGCGACGTCGCCCGCACCCTGGTCGCGGTCGGCGACGCCGCGCAGGACGACGCCGTGTGGGGACGGGCGTGGCACGTCCCGTCGGTGTCCGAACTGTCCGCCCGCGGCCTCGCCGTACGACTCGCCGAGGTGCTCGGTGCGCCGCCCCCGCGCATGACGCGCATGCCCGCGGAACTGTTTGCCCGGATGGCCGCCTCCGACGAAGTCATGGCCGAACTGCCCGAGATGCGCTATCTCCACGACGCGCCCTTCCTGCTCGACACGTCCGAGACCGAACTCGCCCTCGGGGTGAAGCCTGCCGGGCTGGACGACGTCCTGCGGGAAATGCGCGGCTGACCACACGCCGCCCCGCGCTCCGGGCCCGTCCCGCGTCCGGCGTGGGCGCCACGGTGCGCGTCCGCCGCTCGCGGCGGTGGACGGTCAGGCGCGCAGATGAGTGCCGATCCGGGCGGCCGCGGCGGTGAGCAGCGCGCCGAAGCGGGCGACGAGTTCCTCGCTGAGGCGGTGGGTGGGGAACGTGACCGCGAGCGCCGCGGTGCGCCCGTCCGGCAGCACGATGGCGGCGGCGACACCGCCGACGTGGTCGTGGGCCTCCTTCCAGACGCGGGCGTAGCCCAGGACCCGGGCCTCGACGACCTGGCGTCGCAGCTCGGCGGGGTCGGTGACGGTGCGTTCGTTGACCTGCCGCAGCGGCGCGGCCAGGTACGCGTCCAGGTCCGCGTCGGGCCAGGTCGCCAGGATTGCCTTGCCGACCGCGGTCGCGTGCAGGGGGATGTCCGCGGCGATCTCGGGGACGACCGCGCGGACCGGGTGGGGGCCTTCGACGTCGGCCACCAGGAGGAAGGTGTCCTTCTCCACCAGCCACAGCCGCACCGATTCCTCGGTCGCGGCCGAGAGTTCGGTCATCACCGGGCGGGCGAGGTCGGCCAGGCCGGCGGCCGGCGCGACGCGGCTGCCGACGACGCCGGCCTTGAGGGTGAGGGACCATGCCCCGGACGTGTCCTGCCGGATCCATCCGGCGCTCGCCAGAGTGGTCAGCATGCGGTAGGCGGTGCTCTTGGGGACGTCCAGGGCCTTGGCGACGCCGCTGACGCCGACGGGCTGGTCCTGGCTGACCTGCTCGAGGACCCGCAGCGCGATCACGACGCTGTTGGTGGGCCGGGGCATACCGCGCCTTTCCTCGGGAGCGAACCGCTCGGCCACCGCGCCGGGCCGGGACGGGCCAGGGCGGAACCGATGGAACGGCCCTTGTTGTCGTCAAGGACTCTGCCTAGGCTGTGCCGACAAACGGTACAGCGTGCCAACAGGTGGAACAAGGAGGGATCGTGGACGATCTCGTGATCCGCGGCGGCACCGTCGCCGACGGAACCGGAACACCCCCGCGCACCGCAGACGTCGCCATCACCGCCGGGCGCATCACCGCGGTCGGCGACAACCTGCCTCGCGGCCACCGCGAGCTGGACGCGGACGGACTCCTGGTCTCCCCGGGCTGGGTGGACGTGCACACCCACTACGACGGCCACGCTCTGTGGGACCCGCTGCTCAGCCCCTCCTCCGGCCACGGCGTGACGACCGTGGTCACCGGGAACTGCGGTGTGGGCATCGCCCCGTTGCGGCCCGCGGACCGGGACTGGACCGTCGCCCTGATGGAAGGCGTCGAGGACATCCCCGGGGACGTGCTGCGCCGCGGACTGCCTTGGAACTGGGAGACGTTCGGGCAGTACCTCGACGCCGTCGACGGCATCCCCCGGGCCGTGGACGTGGCGACCCAGGTCCCGCACTCCGCGGTACGCGTGTTCGTCATGGGCGAGCGCGGCATCGACCACGAGGCCGCGCCGACCCCCGAGGAGATCGGGCGGATGGGCGAGGTGGTCGTCGACGCGCTCACCGCCGGCGCCCTGGGGTTCAGCACCTCGCGGTCGGCGAACCACAAGGCCTCCGACGGCCGCCTGACCCCCACCCTGACCGCGGGCGAGCCCGAACTCCTCGGCATCGCCGCCGCCGTCGGCCGTCTGGGGACGGGAGTGTTCGAGGCGGTCTTCGACGACGCCGACATCGCCGCGGAGTTCGCCCTGCTGCGCCGCGTCTGCCGGACCAGCGGCCGCCCCATGTCGGTGACCACCCTGCAGCGCCCGGGGCAGAACCCCTCGTCGTACCGGGAGATCCTGCGCGAACTCGAACGCGCCAACGCCGACGGACTGACCATGCGCGGCCAGGTCGCCCCGCGGCCCGTCGGACTGCTCATCTCCCTGGGCGGCCGCGTCAACCCGCTGCTGCCCTCCGCCACCTACCGCGCGCTCCGCCCCGGCGACGGCGCGGACCTGCCCACGCTGCTCCGGAACACCGAAACCCGCCGCCGCATCCTGGCCGAACTCGACGACGCCGGCACCGATGTGATCGCGAGGTTCCCCCACGCCTACGCGCTCCAGGACCCGCCGCGGTGGAGCGACGGCCCCGGCCCCGCCATCACCCGCCTGGCCGCCGACCAGGGCGTGTCCCGGCTGGAGGCCGCGTACGACGTCCTCGCCTCCGGGCGCATGGTCTACGTGCCGGTCGCGAACTACGTCGACGAGGACCTGTCCGCGGTCCGCGAGATGCTCGTGCACCCGTTCACCGTGCCGGGCCTGGGCGACGGCGGCGCGCACACCACGATGATCGCCGACTTCGACTTCCCCACCTTCCAGCTCGCCTACTGGGGCCGTGACGTCGCCGAACAAGACCGCCTCGCCCCCGAATGGATCGTCAAGCGCCAGTGCGCCGACACCGCCGCCCTGGTCGGTCTGCACGACCGCGGGATCCTGGCTCCGGGAATGAAGGCCGACGTCAACCTCATCGACCTGCCCCGGCTGAACGCCACCGCGCCCCGGATCACCGCCGACCTGCCCGGCGGCGGCTCCCGCCTGGTCAACGACGCCACGGGCTACGTCGCCACCGTCGTCGCGGGCGAGGTCACGTTCGAGAACGGCCGGCACACCGGTGCCCTGCCCGGCGCGCTCGTCCGCGGCGCCCGCGGACCCGAGGAGCGCGCGTGACCTACCTGCCCACCGACGAGGTCTCCGCGGTCCGCGACCGGCTCGGCCACCCCGTCATCGACAGCGACGGCCACCTGATCGAATACCTGCCCCTGGTCCGCGACTTCATCGATGAGGACGCCGGCACCGACCTCGCCGCCGTGTTCGAGAAGATGAGCAACACCGCCGACCGGCGCCGTGCCGTCCCCGACCGCGCCAAGCGCCGCGACCTGGGCATCCACGCCACCGCCGTGTGGGGCATCCCCGCCGCCAACACCCTCGACCGCGCCACCTGCATGCTGCCGGACCTGATGTACAAGCGCCTCGACGAGATCGGCGTCGACTTCGCCGTCCTCTACCCCACCTACGGCCTCACGGTGACCCAGCTCGCCCACGACGAGCTGCGCCGCGCCCTCGCGCGTGCGCTCAACCGCTACTACGCCGAGGTGTACGGCCCTTACGGCGACCGCCTCGCCCCGGTCGCCGCGATCCCCATGTTCACCCCCGAGGAGGCCGTCGCCGAACTCGACCACGCGGTCGGCGAACTCGGCCTCAAGGCCGTCATGATGGGCGGCGTCATCCCCCGCACCCTCGCCGGGGGCGGACGGTGGATGGACACCCTCGGGCACGACTCCCCCTACGACTACGACCCGGTGTGGCAGCGCTGCGAGGAACTCGGCGTCACCCCCACCTTCCACTCCGGCGGCCAGGGCTGGGGCAGCCGCATGTCGACGGTCAACAACTCCTACAACCAGGTCGGCAACTTCGCCGCCGCCGACGAGGCCGTGTGCCGGTCCCTCGTCTTCGGCGGCGTCCCCGCCCGCTTCCCCAACCTCCACTTCGCCTTCCAGGAAGGCGGCGTCGCCTGGGCCGCCGCCCTGCTGGCCGGCATCGTCGGCCACTGGGAGAAGCGCAACAGCGAGGCCATCCAGCACTACAACCCCGCCCGGATGGACCGCGACCTACTGCGCACGCTCTTCCGGCGGCACGCCACGGGACCGGTCGCGGACCGCATCGACCGGTTGGAGACCGGGCTCGCGATGCACTCCGACCCCGACGAGCTGCCCCAGGACATCGACCAGTTCGGTGAATCCCTCCTCACCTCCGCGCAGGACGTCCTCGACTTGTTCAGCACCCGCTTCTCCTTCGGCTGCGAAGCCGACGACCCCATGAACGCGCTCGCGTTCTCCGCAGATCTGAACCCCGGCGGCGTCACCCTCCCCGCGGTGTTCGCTTCCGACGTCGGGCACTGGGACGTCCGCGACATCCGCGACGTCCTCCCCGAGGCCTACGAGCTCGTCGAACGCCACCAGATCGACGAGGCACAGTTCCGCGACTTCGTCTTCGCCAACCCCGTCCGTCTGTGGACCTCCATGAACCGCTCGTTCTTCCGCGGCACCCACGTCGAAGACGCCGTCGACAAACTCCTGGCCGCACCACAACCCGAAGCCGCCCACTGACCCCGGGCCCCTCTGCGGAGGCGCCCCGGCTCTCCGCGCCCACCGCGGACCAGCGGCGCGGCACACGTCCGCAGGCTCCCCGCCCCCGACCGTGCGCCGCACCTCTGATCCGTGAGGGGCTGCGGAGGCGCAACGGTGCTACAAAGAAGAAGTGAGAGGACGTTTTGTCCGCTTTACGCGGTCGCGCGTCCACGGCCCCCGCACCCTGGCGGGGCAGATATTCGTGCTCCAGGTCGTGGTCGTGGTCCTCCTCGTCGCCGCGGCCGTCGCCGTCCTGCTGGTGCAGGCGCGCGGGGACAGCGAGCACGACGCGCAGCACCGCTCGCAAACCGCCGCGCAGACGTACGCGCACTCCCCCGGCCTTGTCGACGCCCTGTCCGGCCGGGACCCGGCCGCGGTGCTCGGACCGTCGGCGCAGGCCGCCCAGCAGGCCGCGGACGTGGACGCCCTCACCGTGCTCGACGCGGACGGGGTGCGGCTGACCGGCCCGGACCCGGCCCTGATCGGGATGCGCTACCAGGGGAACCTGGGGCCGTTCCTCGCCGCCGGACAGTCCCTGACCACGAAGTACACCACCCACGAGGGCCAGGCGTACGTCACCGTGGTTCCGGTCTACGGACACGCCGGCGAGCCGCTGGGCGTGGTCGTCGCCGCGATCGCACTGGCCCGGGTCAACGAAACGGTAGGGCGGCAGATCCCGTGGTTGGCGCTCGGCGCGGCCGGCGCGCTGGCCCTGTCCGCGGGCGCCACGGCGCTGATCAGCCGGCGCCTACGGCGCCAGACCCGTGGCCTCGGACCGAGCGGGATCACCCGGATGTACGAGCACCACGACGCGGTGCTGCATGCGGCCCGCGAAGGCGTGCTGATCCTGGACGCGGACCGCCGGGTGGTACTCGCCAACGACGAGGCCCGGCGCCTCCTGGACCTTCCCCCGGAGACGGACACAGCCGCGGACGCCGACGTCGTCCGGGGCGGTGCGGCGGCTCTGGGACTGCCGGCGGGGCTGACCGATCTGCTGATGTCCGGACGGGACGCCTCCGACGAGGTCCATGTCGTCGGCGACCGGCTCCTGGCGGTCAACCAGCGGCCCACCGCCCCGTACGGATCAGCCGGCAGCGTGGTCACCCTGCGCGACACCACCGAACTACGGGCGCTGGCCGGGCAGGCCCAAGCCGTACGCGAACGGCTGCGCCTGCTCTACGAGGCCGGTGTGCGGGTCGGCACCACCTTGGACGTGGAGCGGACGACCCAGGAGCTGGCGAACCTGTGCGTGCCGCGGTTCGCCGACATCATCACGGTCGACCTGCTCGACGCGATGCTGGACGTCGACGAACCCCGGACGCCGGCCACCGCGCCGGGCCGGATGCGGCGGGTCACCTCGCACTGGGCCGGTTGGGGCGGCGGCGTGCCGGCGCTGTACCCGATCGGGGAGGTGATCGAGTTCGCGCCGACCACACCGATGGCGGAGGCCCTGCGGAACGGGCGCGGGGTGTTGCGGGCGGACCTGGGCACCGACGGGGCGTGGCAGGCGCAAGCTCCCGACCGCACGGCGCGGCTGATCGAGGCCGGGGTGCATTCGTTGGTCACGGTGCCGTTGCGGGCCCGCGGCCTGGTGCTGGGACTGGCGACATTCTGGCGCGGGGCCGGGTCGCCGGCCTTCGACGCCGACGATGTGTCCTTCGCCGAGGAGGTCGCCGCGCGGGCTGCGGTCGCGGTGGACAACGCCCGCCGCTACACGCGCGAGCACACCACCGCGGTCACGCTGCAGCGCAGCCTGCTCCCCCAGGCGCTGCCCGGCCAGGACGCGGTCGACGCCGCGTTCCGCTACCTTCCCGCCCGAGCCGCGACGACGGCGAACGCCGGAGGAGGCGAGCCGGACGACGCTGCCGTCGTGGGGGCGACCGCCGCGGCGAGCGTGGGGGGCGACTGGTTCGACGTGATCGTGCTGCCGGGCGCCCGGGTGGCGCTCGTGGTCGGGGACGTGGTGGGGCACGGACTGCACGCGGCCGCGACGATGGGACAGCTCCGGACCGCGGTGCGCAACTTCTCCGCGCTCGACCTGCCGCCGGACGAGGTCCTGGGACACTTGGACGAACTCGTCGCCGGGATCGACCAGGACCTGGACGCGGACGGCCCCGGCACCGAAGACGTGCGGATGACCGGCGCGACGTGCCTGTACGTGGCCTACGACCCGGTCGCCGGGCGGGCGGTTGTGGCCCGGGCCGGCCACCCGGGCCCGATGGTGGTCGACCCCGCAGGCGCCGTGGACTACCCCGACGTGCCCGTCTCACTGCCGCTGGGACTGAACGAGGGACTGCCGATCGAGACCGCCGCGTTCGACCTGGCCGAAGGGTCGCGGCTGGTGCTGTTCACCGACGGCCTGGTCGAACGCCGCGACCGGGATGTGGATGCCGGCCTGCGCCTGCTCCACGACGCACTGGTCGCCGCGGGACCGGCCGCGACCCCGGAGGAGACGTGCGACGCGGTGATCGCCGCGCTGGTCGCCGAGGGACCGCGCGACGACGTGGCTCTGCTGGTCGCTCGCACGCAGGTACTCGAGGACACGCAGGTGGCGTCGTGGGGCGTGCCGTCCGACCCGGAGGCAGTCGGCGCCGTGCGTGCCGCGTGCGCGAGCCAGTTGGACGCGTGGGGGCTGGGCGGAATCGACTTCACCGCCGAGCTGATCCTCAGCGAGCTGGTGACCAACGCGATCCGCTACGGCACCGCACCGATCCGCGTCCGGCTGATCCGCGAACGCGCTCTGACCTGCGAGGTGTCCGATGCGAGCAGCACCGCCCCGCACCTGCGCCGCGCGGCCACCACCGACGAGGGCGGCCGCGGGCTGTTCCTCGTCGCCCGGTTCGCCGCCCGCTGGGGCACCCGCTACACCGCGCGCGGCAAGGTCATCTGGGCCGAACTCCCCCTCGCCGACACCAGCGACACGCCCAACCCGGACCTCGGTGAGGCGCTTCTCGACCAGTTCGACGACTCCGGCTGGTGACGCCGGGCGATTCGGGAATCGCAGGGTAGTCCGCCCCCTCCGCTCTGTCTGCTTGCTCCGCCGCACCATTCCGGGATCGTCGCCGCTGCGGCACGGACGACGGATCCGTAGATCTACCGGGTAGCCTCGTTCGACGTCGCCGGCGGCGAACTCCCCCGTCCGGGCGCTCTGTTCCGCCCCGTCCTGGGCTCCTTCTGCGACTGCCCGCGACGACGCCGCCCCGCCTTGCGCTCACCCCAGGCGGAAGCTCTCGACCTCAGTCGGAACGAGTAATCCCCGTAGGCACGGGGCCGACGCGAGCTGCACCCAGCCGGTCATGTCGTGAAGCGGGCAATCCCCGCATGTACGGGGCCGACTCCCAAAACTCGTGCACCGTCTCGCTGGTCGACGAGAGATCCGCGCGGCGGGCCGACGCGGCGAGTACCTGCTGCACCTGTTCGACGTCCGGGCCATCCCCGCATGTGCGGGGCGGCTTTCCCATCGTGGGGTTACCGTGCTTCAGGAAAAGAGTATCGGTCTCCCCGGAACGGCGGACACCGCTTGGCACTGGTCGGCGTCACCCAACACGTACACGCGCGTGATGCCGAGCGCCGTGGACCATCGACTTCCGCGGTCGCACTACCTGCTGCGGCCCGGAACCGTCGAGTCCATCGGCCGGCTCTCCGGACGTCCTTTGGCTCGTGGCTTCTTCGCTGCCGACGATGCCCCGGATGTACTCGATCTGGGCGGCGCCAACCGCCGATGCCTCCGGGAGGTGCAGCGATCACCATGCCCCGACAACCGACCGCCCTTGAAGACCGCACACACACGGTTGCGCTGGGCGGTCGTCCTCGACGCCGAGAACCACCACGAGCAGGCCGAGTTCACGCTCACCGGGCGCCGGACCCGCACGCTCCTGGTCCATGCCGCGAGCCGGGACACCCTCGACGAGCTGGTGGGTTTCAGCGAGGACCTCGCACGTCATGACTGGCTGCTCACCGTCATGGACGAGTTGCTGAACCGCCTCGACGAGGCTGCGATCCGCAGCCGACGGCTGCGCATGGCCGCCGAGCACCTGGCGCACCTGTGGATGCCGTCCCCGACGCCGAGCCCGCTGACCGCACTGTTCTGGAGCGGCTTGGAACAAGACCCCGGATTCACCCGGCAATGGTCCGCCGTCGAGTCCCAGGTCCGCCGCACCGTCGCAGCCCGCTCCTTCGCTCTGCTGGACGAACGGCGGCCGGACCGGCCACGTGCGGATCGTCCGCTGTGATGGGCTGACTCCGGTACGGCGGGCAGATCTACAGCTTGCACTCCGCAGCGTTCTCGCTCACGGTCGCGGCGCGCGCCTGCCACGTTCCCGCCGGCGTGGGAAGTCGGGTCATGACGAGGTCGAACAACACCAGGTTCCGCATGCTCGAGTCGGACGTCAGATGGACCTTTCCGGTCTCGACTTCTTTGCTGTACACCTTTGTCTGGTCCTCACACAGGCGAACGTCGATGACCGTTCCGGACGTAGTCGTGATGACAGGCCGGTAGTAGTGGTCGTGTCCCGTCATCGCCAGCTTGAGGTCGACGTTCTCCTGCACATAGTGCCGTGCGTAGGCCAATGCCTGGTCAGTCGCGTATTGAGACAGGGGCGGATCGGCCGCGTTCTGGACAACCACCGCGTGCATGATCGACTGCAGGTAATCCGCTGCCGCGGTCAGTGCCGCTGCCTGCGAGGGGTCCGCCGGCACGGCCCATTCGAATTGCACGGTCAGATCGGGCGGCAAGGCAAGCGAGGAACCGGCGCCGGATGCGGGTGCGGCAGCCGAGGACGTGGCAGCTGACGGCCTGTCGGCCGACGGAGGCGGCGCAGCCGTCGGAGCAGTCGCCTGAGGGGCAGCCGTCGCAGGAGGCGTAGCCTCCGCATGATGGGCGGAACCGCCGTCGCAGCCGGACACAAGCACAGCACTTGCGAGTACACCGACAGCTGCAGGCAGCCTGGCTCGCATGTTCACGACTCTCCTCCACCGGTCGTCCGGTCTGGGCACGCGCGTTGGCAGATTCCCGCATTCGGCGTCGGCGGTGACTCATTGGCGCTGCGTGCGGATAGCGCCATGCAGCCGAGCCCCGACCCGAATATTCGCGCGCAGATCCCCGCATGTGCGGGGCCGACCCTGCCTGACGTGGAAGTGTCAGTTGACACTTCGCTCACGCACGCCATCACGCGCACGCAACTGGGCGAGTCGATGGTCGCGTTGAATTCAGTCTATGCACGGAGTCGAACGGGAAGCCGGCATAGGGTCTGTCGGAGACACGTGAGCATCTGCACGCTACGGCACGACCCGGCCAGAGCGAAGACAACTTCCGTGCCGGTGGCAGGAATGTTGGCTTTTCTGTCAATGCCGCCCTGCGGCCGTGGCATCAAGCCGATGCCACAGGAGCAGTCGCAGCCGCTCCGCCGCATCGAGGAGGTTGCCCCGCGAACGCCACATGCCGCAGGCCCAAGACTGCTGCGGAGTGGGGGCGCCCGGCAGATGCTCGGTCACCGCGGGGTCAGCCTGAGCACGCGCGCGCCGCCGAGCCAGACCAGCTCCAGGTCGCCGGGGTCGGGCCGGCCGTCTTCGGAGACGCGAATCCTGTTGAACTTGGCGAACGTCGGGTTGACGCAGGCCATGTGGGCGTACGTCCCGACAACTTCCTCCTGCCGCGCACTGATCCGGACGTCGGCTTGGCGGAGCCGCCCTCGGAGGCGGATGGCGAGGGACTCGCCGGTGCGCAGGTTGCGTAGCCAGGCGGCGGACGTGCCGATCAGGAGGTCCTCGCCTTCGGAGAGGTAGGCGACCGGAACGGCGAAGCGGCGCTTCGACTTTCGACCTACGACGTAGAGGGTGACCAACCGACCGCCGATAACTCTGCCGAGGCCTGGGGAACGCAGCAGGGCGCGGACGACGAGGTTCACCAAGCGTTGTGCCGGCATGGTCCGTGCCCTCGGCTCCGGGCCCGGGCCGGTTTGCGCCGCGCCCGGGTTACCGGTCATCGCCGGCCGTCGTCACCTTGCGGACCTGCGGAAGCCGCTGGTCGGCGGCCGACTTCGGGACCATCCGGGCGACGCCGTCGGGCATCGGTCCGACGGTGAACACGTGCGTGACCCGGCCGACGGTGACGGCGGCGAAGGACGCGACCGACGGCACCAGGTCCGGCAGGTGAATCACGTGGGACCCCGCGTCGAGTCGGCCGTCCGACACCTGCGTCGAGTCGCTCTTCGGCTCCGGGGGCACGAAGGACGTGCCCCACCACGCCTCGACCGTGACCTGGGCGGGCTCGTCCAGCACGAGGTGCACCGAGCGCTGATCCGCGTCGTACGCCACCTGACCGCCGTCGCGGAGTTCGGCGGTGGCTGCGGCCTGCACCTGGGCGGCGATGAGGCCGGGGATTCCGGCGAGCCCCTGGATGATGGCCACGCGCGGATTGAGCCGGGAAACGTCCTCGCGCAGACGTTCCTTGGTGTCGGCCGGGATCATGCCGCCGAAGACCAGGACGTCGAGATCGGCGACGTCGTAGTCGTCGAGGACCCGGTCGAACTGGTTCGTGGCGTCGGCGGAGTAGCCCTTGGCCCGCAGGATGCCGACGGCGGTGACCAGCACGCCGGGGCTGCGGCCGACGACGAGAACGCGTTCGCGGTCGCGGTTCGGCGACGATTCCATGACGGTGTCCCCTTGAGGGTAGATCCAATGTTGGTCCGGCCAACATAACAAGCGTTGGTACGACCCACAACTGTTACTCTCACGGTGTGCCTACGACCCCTCACGAATCCGACGCCGTGCCCACCCGGCTCGCACAGCGCGCGACCTGGCAGGTCAGTCGGGCGTATCTGCGCGCGACCGGACTGCTCAACGCCGGCTTCGAGGCCCACGGCCGGGGACTGCGCGGGTACCACTACCGGCTCCTCGCCGCGCTCGACGAGTCCGGACCCCTCAGTCAGGCCGAACTCGGCCGCAGGACCGGGATCGACCGCAGCGACGTGACCGCCGCCTTGACCGAACTCGAGTCGCGCGGCCTGCTCGCCCGCTCGGTCGACCCCGAGCACAAGCGCCGCAACATCGTCACGATCACCGCGGAAGGCGTGGCGCAGCTGCTCGAACTCGACGACGTCGTCAGCGGGATCCAGGACGAGTTCCTCGCGCCCTTGAGCGCGGCCCAGCGACGCCAGTTCCTCGGTCTCATCACCCGGCTGGCCGACGGAAGTCGCTGATTCGACCTCGGTTGGCACCTATCCCGTCGGTGCCGACGTACCGTCCGGCCGGTTCACCGACGACCGCGGCTCCGACGGTCCGGCGGCCCGCGGCAACGTCCTGGGACTCCCATGCTCGCGGCGCGAGACCCAGCACCTTGCCGGGAAGTCGCAGTCCGTCAGCCACTCGCTCCAGCACGTTTTGATCCCGAACGCGCATCCGGCCCTTCGCGTACGAGCTGACCCGGCTCGGAGTCATGTCGCACAACCGCGCCATCCGGCTGATGCTGATACCGGCGTACTGGTGCGCCAAACGAAATATCGCGCCGACATCCCGATTAGCGCCCGCAATCCACAGCCGCCGGTCTTTCAGCAAGGCTGCCGGCAGGGGCCCGCCCGGGTCCCCTGCTGCGCCGGTGAACGCGAATGTCGGTGAGTTGCGCATGACCACTCCACACGAATTTTGCCCCCGCACGCTCGAATGCGAGCCGCTGGATGAGCAGTTGAACCGTCTTTTCCGACGCGGATTCCTCTCCTCACGTGTGAAGGTGCGTCTGTCCGGTCTTCCGTACAAGTACGAGGTCGGCGTCGCTCGTGGTCGAGGCGGATCAGGTCGGAGGCAGAGCCACTCGCGGTGCGTGGCCGCGGGCAACGGTGCGGAAGCGGCGACGGTATTCGCCCGGCGTGATCGCCAGGAGCCGCAGGAACGCTCGACGCAGGACTTCGGACGAGCCGTATCCGGAAGCGTGGGCGACGTCGTCGAGGGAGTCGTCCGTGGATTCGAGTCGGCGTCGGGCTGCGTTGAGGCGGACGCTGTCGACGTACTTGCCGGCCGTGACCCCGGCGGTGTCCCGGAACACCCGGGCGAACTGGCGCGGCGACAGGGCAACGCGTCCCGCCAGCGCATCGACGGACAGGTCCTCCGCAGGGTTGTCGATGATCCACTGCTGAAGCTTGCGGACCGGGTGGCGTTCGGCGTTCGCGGCGGTGGGGCCGTCGGCGAACTGGCCCTGGTCGCCGGGCCTGCGGAGAAACACCAGCAGGTCCCGGGCTACGCGCAGGGCCACGTCGCTGCCGAGATCCGCTTCGACCAGAGACAGCGCGAGATCGATGCCGGCGGTCACACCGCCGGAGCTGTAGACGTTGCCGTCGCGGACGAACAAGGGATCCGGCAGAACGGTCACCGCGGGGAATTTCCGGGCGAGTTCCTCGGCGGAAGCCCAGTGCGTGGTGGCCCGCCGGCCGTCCAGCAACCCGGCTTCGGCCAGCAGCAGCGTCCCCGTGCAGATCGAGACGACACGCTCGGCACCGGCGGCGAGTTCGGCAATGCGTTCGACCATCCGCGACGGGACGCCGCTTTGCCCCGGGCCGCCGGGGACCAGGAGCGTATGGGGCGGCTTGCATGCAGCGAGGTCGTGCGTCGGCGTCATGGCGAGCCCCATCGAACTGGCCACCGGCCTGCCGTCCAACGCTGCCGTTCTCAGACCATAGGCCCCCGGCGGGGAGGCAAGTTCCGCGGCCCTGGCGAAGACCTCGAGCGGGCCTGTCACGTTCAAGCCCAAGACTCCGTCGTACAGGACCGCGAGCACGGTGCGACGGTTCTTCATGCCGGTCAGCTTCACAGGTGCCCCGCATGGCAGCAATGACATAGAACCCACTTTTCCTGCCATGGCCGATGCGTCGACCGGACCCGTGCCGATTGATGGCAGGGAGCGTGGGTTTCGTGTCATTGCTCCGTGTGTGGCCGCCGAGGAAACTGCGTTTCTCAGGGCGTGGCTTTCCACGGGAGCTTGGAAGGGCAATGTCGAATACCGTCAACCTACCGGCCGATGGGTGGTCCGAAGGGGCTGGAGCCGCGCGGCTGTGCAGGTCCAACCCCCGCATGTCGTCGGATGCCGGCGCTCCTGCTCCTCCGTAGCCTTACCGGTGCGCAGCCTTTGATCGTTTGGGATGGGCTGCTGCGACGCCTTCTCCGGGCCCGTCGTTCTGTGGGTCTCCCGAACGACATCTCCCCACAAGGACACCGGCCCGGCGTGGGGCGACTTGTCAGGTTCTCCCGGCTCCGGCCCTGCCCGGAGCCATACGAAGCGCTCGCTTCACCTCTGTTGTGGGCGATGACACGTGTACAGGTGGGTACAACATGGCCGACGTGATCCGCTCTGCGGCGGCAACGCAGCATGTTCTGCTGGGCCGCCGGTCCGAGACCGACATGATCGTCGATCTTCTCGAAGCGGCGCGGCGAGGACGCAGTCGGGCCCTTGTGCTGCGAGGTCCGGCAGGGATCGGGAAGAGCGCACTGTTGGACTGGGCAGCAAGAGCATTTGCGGAAGATGCCACAGCACGCGTGATACATGTCCGAGGCATCGAAAGCGAGGTCGAACTCCCTTACGCCGCACTACATATGCTGTTCGGCGGATGGAGTGCGGAAATTGCTGCTCTGCCCCTTGCCCAGGCCGGCGCGCTGCACGCCGCTCTCGGCAGCCCGGAGAGCGACTCCCCCGCGGGCGGGTCGTCCAGGGACCGTCTGCTGGTGGGCCTCGGTGCGCTCACGCTCTTGTCGGACGTTTCCGCGTCCGCTCCGCTGTTGTGCATCGTCGACGATGCGCAATGGTTGGACGAAGCTTCGGCCACTGCCCTCAGCTTTGCCGCGCGGCGCCTCGATACCGAGGGAGTGGTCATGCTCTTCGCCGTGCGCGATCACGAGGACTCCCATATCGGCTCGGACCTTCCGGAACTTCGCGTGGCGCCCCTGTCGCGGGAGGACTCTTATGAGCTTCTCGCCGGGCGGGCGCCCGGGCTCCAAGCGGCAACACTCCAGCGTGTCATCGATGTCGCGGACGGCAACCCGCTTGCCTTGATCGAGCTGTGCGCGCTGATTTCGGACTCCGATCAAGCGGTCTTCGCCGGTGACGACCTGGTGCTGGCACCCGGCCCGGTGTCGGACCGCATCGAGAGGACCTTCGGCGCCCGGGTTCGCGCGCTTCCCGAAGAAGCCCGTTCCATGCTTCTGACCGCGGCCACCGAGGACACCGGGGTTCTGACGGTCTTGGCGGCCGCGGCAAACGAGCTGGGAGATTCGCTCGCGGCCTTGGAAGCCGCCGAGCGAGCCAAGCTGATCGACGTCACCGGTGATGTCGTCACTTTCCGGCATCCCTTGATACGCCGCGTGGTGTACCGCCAGGCGCCGCTTGTCCGGCGGCTGGCCACGCACCAGGCTCTCGCACGCGTGCTGACCAGCGATGAGTACGCCGATCGACGAGCATGGCACTTGGCCGCCGGAACTGCCGGAACCAGTAGGGAAGTCGCCACTGCGCTGGAATCGGCAGCCGATCGGGCACAGAACCTCGGTGCCTACCGAACCAGCGCCATGGCCTACGAACGCGCAGCCTCTTTTGCCACGGAGGACCATGCACGTGCGAAGCTGCTTGCTTCGTCCGCGCAGGCCATGCTGGTGACCGGTCGTCTCGATGCCGCACAGAAGCTCGCGACGCGTTCCATGCTGCTGTCGTCGGATCCCCTGACCCGCGCCGAATCTGCCGCCGTTCGTGCACACGTGGAGCAGGTCCGTTCTTCGAGCTCGGACGCGTGCCGGACGGTGCTCGATGCAGCAGCCCCGTTGGTCCGGAGTCACCCGTCGGCGGCCCAGACGATGCTGTCGGCCGTCTTCCGCTGGCTGACCTACGCACCCGATCCGAGCATGATCGAACTGGCCGCGCCGTTGGCCGACGCGATCGCGGCGGAACTCGGTTCGGAGGCCTCGGTACAGCTGACGGCGGGACGGCATGCGGCGCTCGTCTCGGCAGGACGCTTCGATGCCGCGGCCCCGCTCGTGCACGCCCTCGCTCCGCTGCGCAAGCGGCCGGTCCAGATCGGCTCCCCCGAAGACGAACTGGCCAACATCTTGCTCCTGTTGGCGGTGGAAGACGCACACGAAGCCCTCTTGCGGGCCCTCGAACTTCTGCGGACCTGCCGAGAACGGGGAATGACAGGGCTGCTTCCCGAGGTCCTCCACCGGGTAGCCCTCGCCCAGTTGGGGCTGGGCGCCTTGCGGCAGTCCAAGGCCGCCGCGACCGAGGGGTTGGCCGTCGCCGACGCCATCGGAACCCCCCTGGCCGCAATCCGGCTCTGCGAGATCCTGGCCGTACATGCGGCCATCTCGGGCGACGAAGAGGAGTGCAGGAACCTCGGCAACCGGTGCGCGGCCTCGACCGGCGAGCACGACGAGCCGCAGTACACCGCCCACGCGCTGTCCACACTCGACATGGGCTACACCCGCTACGAGTCGGCTATCTCACGCACCGACTTGGGCACGAGGCCGTTCCACGGATTGCTGTATCTGCGGCTTGCCCCGAACCACATCGAGGCGGCGGTGCGCCTGGGCCGGCGCAGCGAGGCCGCCGAGCGCCTCACGTATTACCTGCAGTGGGCGGCGGCCCTCGGCGACAACCCGGCCGTGACCGCGGTGGCTTACCGTTGCCGCGCGCTGGTCGCCGACGATGAGGACGCCAAAGACCTGTGGCTCGCCGCCATCGAGTGCCATGCCAAGGACGAGCGTCCGTTCGAGTACGCACGAACGCTGCTTCTGTACGGCGAGTGGCTGAGGCACATGCGCAAAAGGGCCGACGCCCGGGAAATGCTTCGCGGCGCGCTGGCGCGCTTCGAGCGTCTCGGTGCGCGCCCCTGGGCCGAGAGGACGCGTGTGGGGCTGCGCGCGTGCGGAGTCACCGTTTTCGACGGCGAGCGCAAGAGCGAAAACCCCGTTCAACTGACCGGCCAGGAAGCCACCGTCGCACAGTTGGCCGCCGAGGGACTAGCCGACCGGGAGATCGCCGCACGGCTCTTCCTCAGCCCCCGCACGGTCTCGTATCACCTGTCGAACTCGTACCGGAAATTGGGTGTTTCGTCCCGCATGGCACTCACACGGGTCCTCGCGCAGGGACGAGCGCTGCGGGTCGACGGATCGGCGCCCCCGACGTCCGACACCATTTCGCAACCGTCGGCTCATTTCGCATGAGAAAAGACGAAAGAGACCTTCCTCGGAATGCAGCGCTCCGCTGCCGCTTCTCCCGCAGATATACGGGGCCGATTCGACGCCACGCCACCGCCGACAGCCGTCGGCCTCGCATTTCCGCCCTCATTCCACACCATGGCGAAAATAGTGGGTTTCGTGTCATTGCCGCCCGAGATCGACAATGCCAATCTGCATGCGTGCCCGGCGGTGGCGAACCACCGACGGCGGGCCCGGCCTCATGCCCCGATCAACCATGGAGTTCCCGGATGACGAAAGCCCACGGATTCACGCGCCGCCACGTCGTGGCAGGCACCTCCGCCGTGCTCGGCAGTGCCGTGCTCGGGACGGGGACCGCCGCCGCACGGCCTGCCACATCCGCACCGCCGACTGCGCGGCCGACGGTCGTCCTCGTGCACGGCGCTTTCGTCGACGGTGCGAGTTGGGCGCCGGTCATCGCACGTCTGCAGGCCAAGGGCCACACGGTGATCGCCGCCGCAAACCCCTTGCGAGGGCTGGAAGCCGACGCCGCACACGTCAGGTCCGTCCTCGCCCGTGTCGACGGACCGGCGGTCCTGGTCGGCCACTCCTACGCCGGCGCTGTCATCACCCAGGCGGCTGCGTCCGCACCCAACGTGAAGGCTCTCGTCTACGTCGCCGCACTCATCCCCGATGTCGGGGAGGCCACCGGCGAACTCGCTTTCCGTTACCCGGGGTCGGAGTTGCAGCCGACACTCGAGCAGGTACCGGCTCCGGGCACGGACGGATCCGCGGGCGTCGACCTGTACATCCGGCAGGAGGCATTCCCCCGCGTCTACGCCGCGGACTCACCGAACGCGGACGCCCGGATATTCGCCGCCGCACAGCGTCCCCTTCATGCTGCGGCGCTGGCCGAGCCGGCAACCGCGGCGGCCTGGCACACGCTTCCTTCTTGGACGCTGATCACCACGGCCGACCGCATCCTCCCCCTCGATCTGCAGAAGTTCCAAGCCGACCGCGCGCGTTCCGTCACGCGGTCGGTGAGCGCGTCCCATCTCGTCCAGCGGAGTTGTCCCGGTGCTGTCGTGAGCATGATCGACGCGGCTGTACAAGCCACACTCCACTGATCCGGTCACCCCCAGGGATTCCGGAAACGGGAGAGCCGTGGCGCAGGGTTGCCCTCTCCTGCGCCATGGCTCATGTGGAGGTGTCCGGCTCAACAGGCGACGAACTCGCCATGGGCCCAATGCCCTTGGCATCGGTGCGGCAGGTCAGAACTCGGGGCCTATGTCCAGGGTGTAGCCGGAAGGCGCAGGCGGCGGCGGGAGGTTTCCGCCGCCGGTGTTCCCGGTCTGGCCGAGGTCACTTGTGTCGAGCCTGAAGGCGGGATGGTCCCAGATCTCCGGGGGCGACGGGGCCATGGGCAGCGGCTCCAGTTCGCGGACTGCGTGGCCTTCCCGCGGGTCGCAGAGCGCGAACGGTCCGAACTCCGGGTCCATGAGGACGCGCATGTGCGGGTCGGCGTGGTGGAGCCAGAACGTGGACATGCCCAGAGCGGCGTCGACGCGCAGGTATTCGAACGCCCGCCACATCGCGCCCAGCCGAACGATGGCTTCGGGGTGCCGCCACCATTCGGGGCACCAGATCGCGGTGGTGCGGTTGAGCCGCCGGCGAAGGACTTGCCCGATGTACTCGGTGACGAAGCTGTCGAGTGAGGTGAAGGCAAGACCGAATTCCACCTGCCGCTCTTCACCAGGGTGTTCGGTCGTCTTCGGGTCGTTCTTCGAACCGAGGGCATCGGCGTGCGGCGTGGAGCCGGGGTCGGGGGCGGGGGCGGGGGCGGGGGTGGGGGTGGGGGCGGGGTCAGGTTGGTTGATGAAAGCACTCATGGCGTCTTCCGCAGGGTCTCCGGCATTGCTTCCTGGGGCCCCAAGGGGCCTCCGGTTCCGCCGGGTTCAAAGTAGGCAAGGGATGTCCGGATCTCGTCGGCATAGGGGCCTTCCCACCACGGCACGGGCTTCACGAGCGTCGGCCGCGTGCCGCTGTACTGGACCAGCGCGCGGCCGCGCGGCATCGACGCCAGATCGGGCACGTCGAGCACAGGCTCAGTGCGCGACCCGGTCGTGACGTTCTTGTCCCACAAGTCGTGCACCTTGCGGCTTGTCGACGTCGTTTCCGGTTCGAAGATGCCGGCGGACGAGGAGAGGTCGCCGAGGAACTTGGTGTCGGAGACGCCGCCGCCGTAGACGCGGACGTTCGCCGCGCCCCACAGCTTGGCCATGCCCGTGTCGCCCCACGCCGCGGCGCCCTGGGCCCACGACTGCAGGATCGTCATCATCACGATGCCACGCGAACCAAAATGCGAGTACTTGTCCGGAAGCGCCTTCCACGGACAGACGTTCGCCGCCTCGTCCAGCACGAACAGAATCGGCATGTCCACACGCCCGCCAGGCGACGCGATCCCCTCGTTCTCCGCCGCCTCCGCCAACGCCGCCGTCAAGGCCAGCACCAGCGGCGCGGCCATCTTGTTCGTCTCCTCGGACAACAGGTAGATCGTGTCGGCGCCCTCCTTCACGAACGACAGGTAGTCGAAATGCGGACGGCTCGGATCGGAACCACCCGTCACCCACTCGGCGATACCCGGCGCGATCAGGAACGACATGATCTGCGCCGCCGTGCCGTACACACCCGCCCGCTGCCGGTCCGGCGCGGTGATCACGTTCTCCACCGCATCCGCCGACATGTCGTGCCCGAACGCCCGCAGGATCCGCTCCGGAGTGTCGTCCGTCGGCCGCGTCAGCCACGTGTAGACCCGCGTGATCGGAAGGTTGTCCAGCGACGCCGCGAGCAGCATGTTGCTGATCAAGTCCTCGGCCGCGGGCTCGAAGTACGCGTCGCTGCGCGCATGGTCCGGGCGGTTGATCGACGAGAACCGGCTCGTCATCTTCACCGCGCGGACGATGCTGTCGCCGACATACGACAGCGGGTTCCAGTACCAGCTCGGCGGCTCCCCGGCCTGCGCCTGCGGGTCGAACACCCACACCCGGCCACGCCGCATCCGCGAGTACCGCGTCGCATCCACCACGTCGCGCTTGTTGGACGTCACCACCGTCGGCCCCGGAGCCGCCACGATGTTCGGAATCGCCCGGGTCGCCGTCTTGCCGGTACGCGGACCCCAGATGTCCACGTGCATGTCCTCCCACGTGCCCCACAACTCGGCACTGCCACGCACCATCCGACCGATCTGCACACCCGGCGGATCCAGACCCGGCAGACCCAGCCGCCGCGCCGTATTCGACGCACCCCTCGTCGTGATCGCCGCCAACTCCCGCTTCTGCGCCAGATACGGCGCAGCCCGGTCCACCAGCACCTCACGGCGGCGCTTCAAGGCGACCGACACGCCGATACCCACACCGGCCGCGGCCACCACCGCGCACATCACGAACACCGCCGCCGTCGCGGTCGCACCAGGCCACTGGTACTTGTCCATCGCCAGGAGAACGACCAGCACCGGCGGGAACCCCGGCGGGTTCTCCTGACCTTCGCCGGTGCCGATCCACGCCCCGGCCCACGCCACCACGCACCCGAGGAACAACACCCCGATCAGCGCGCCCAACGCCTGCATCTCCGCGTATGGATTGGGCCCCCGCCGCTTGGTCGTCGCGCTCAACGGCGTCCTCTCTCAAAGACTTTCCGGCGCCCGCATCCGCCGTCGGACAGACCACGTGCGGCCGTCATGAGTCGCATGAAACGGATGCAGTACGGGTTGGATGTCACTCCGGAGAAATGGCACCGACGCGCATCGAGCACGAAGCGACACCGCCCATCAAACGAGAAGAGCAGGAATCACGCAATACAGAATACGCAAATGCGCGAGACCCCTCGGAAAAGACTGCAGCAAATAAATCGCCCGCGCGGGAGAGAAAGAAGAAGTGTTCGGCTTGGTTGAGGTGCCGACCGCCGGCCGTCCATGGCCACACACCCGTTCCGCGCCGGGTGTCAGGTCATCGTCGGCGGCCTGCCGAAGGAGCAAGCCTTCACCCCGTGGTTTTCGAAGAGGCGCTCCAGCTCGACGGGTTACATCGCGGACAACCGTGTCGACGACGGCAGGTTTGCGGGCGACCGCGCCCCGGAAGCCGGGGCAGAGGAGGGAGTCCCGATGGGAGATCCCCGCATGTGCGGGGCCAACGACGATGGCAGAGAGAACGACGAGGTGTTCGGCGAGTCATCCCCGACCCGGGGCCCACACAACTGAACCTCGCCCATGCGGGAAGCGAACGATTCCACGCGGGCAGACGGTCGGTTGATCTCTCGACGAGCGGTGTCAGTCGTCTGTGGCGGGAACCGGCTGACGCGGGCAGTCTACCCACTCCCCCGGTGGACGCACTGCCCCGACCGACGAGTCCCCGGCACCGCCGGAGTCGTTCGGCGGAGCGCTTGTCCGCGCCGCGCGTCGAGCCACGGCACCGCCGGCCTGGCCCAAGCACGCACCGCGTGGGCCGACGACCCTGGCGGCAAACCAAAGCCGAAAACCTCTTCTTTTCTCTTTTATCTTTGCTTTCACCGCCGCGAGGATCCGAAAAGAACCGCGTTGCCTCTCGGCGCCACATCGCCGGCGGCCACGCTCGATTTGCTCGCGTCCGGCGCGCTGCTTTCCGCGTGATTCGGATTGCCGGAGACCACACACCGGGCAATAGTTCCGTCAAGCTGGACCGGCCCGTGAAACTCCGGGCCCAAAAGGGGCATCGGTGGGCTGCCCCGTCGGCACGTGAAAATTCTCGGAGGACGCCATGGCAGCAACGATGCTGGATCTCGGGATCCGGATTTATCTGGCGATGCCCACGACCCAGCCCCTGCCTGCCGACGATTGGTACAAAGATCCGGGGGGAGATGACGCCCCCGACACCACCACACCGCTGTCGCCGAGCCGCAATGTCAGCATCGGCGGTGACTTCATGAAGAAGTTGCACGACATGCTCGGCTGGGTCCAGTTGGGGGCCTGGACGGTCGTCATGCTGGGCCTCATCGGCTGCGGCGGAATGATGGCCTGGTCGTGGGTCAGCGGCAAGGGATTCCAGGCATTGGGCCGGGTCGGCTGGGTTGTCGGCGGCGCAGTGCTCATCGGCAGCGCAACCTCGATTATCGATGCCTTCAGTTAGCCCCGGTCTCCGCGGAGTAGCGCATGGCTGTTTTCCGGCGGACGGCCCGCAACCGTCGCCGTCAGAACGAAAGTCCTTTCCAGGCAAGGGGGTTCCTGGCCTCCGTCGGCTTCATCGTTGCCATGGTCGTTTTCGGTGTGGTCGCCCTCGTCCACAGCGACACGCCTGGCTCGCAGACCAATGGGGACGGCAAGGAAGGCACGGCCTCGGCGCCCGCGGCCGGCTCGGGACCCGAGGAGGCGGGTCCCACCGCGGGTCCCGAGCCGGCCGCCTCGTCGACGACGCTTTTGCCTTCGGTGGCTGCCGAAACACCGTGTCCGCCGCTCGATGCCAAGGACCGCGCCGTTCCCGCACTTGCACCGTCCGGGCTGACGTGGTCCCTGTACCACGAATCCCTGCTGCCGATGTCGGCGACGACCGGCCCCTTGCGAGCCGACGGCGATGCGGTGCGCTGCTTCGCCCGCACACCTGTCGGCGCGCTGATCGCCGCGGCGCAGATCAGCGTCCGCTATTCGTTCTCGGAGGACTGGCGGCACATCATGGAGCTATCGGTTGCCCCGGGACCGGAGCGCGATGCGGCTCAGACCGCACGGGATTCCGTTGCCCGGGCCCCGGCAGCTTCGCAGCCCGCCGGCGGCGGCACCATCATGCAGCTAGCCGCGTTCAAGTTCGTGAGCTACGCGGACGACGCTGCCGTCGTCCAGCTCGTGCGCGCCACGGATGGCGGTGTCCATCTGGTCAGCGCCCTATACACCGTCAAGTGGATCGCCGGGGACTGGCGGCTCCAGGTCCAAGCCTCCGGCGCGCAAGCCTCGATGGTCCAGACGGAGTCGAGCTTGAGCGGCTTCACGCCGTGGCCGGCGGGCGGTTCGAGATGACAAAGTGCCGTCACGGCCGTGGCGCTCTGGTCGTCCTGGCCTTGGCAATCGCTCTGTTGGCGCTGAGCGGAAGCCTGGCCGGGCGCGCGCAGGCGGCAACCGGACCGCGGACCGCTCCTGCCGCCCCCCGGGCTCCGATGTTGGACCCTGACAACTGCGGGCAGTACGCGGCATTGCCGGGCGGGTTGGATGCCAACTGCTACGCCGACGCATTTGACGAATACGGCAACGATCCCGAGAACGGCTGCGACGGCTGGGGCGAACCGACCGGCTACTGCCTGAGCAAGATCGAGGAGACGGGCGGCCCGAGTTGGTGGAAGGACTTCCCCGGCTGGCTGAAATTTCAGGTTTTCGACATGGCCACCAACGTGTTTTCCTGGTGGGCGGTCATGGGGGATCCGCAGCTTCGGAAGAGCGACGGCTCCGCCAACGGCACCGTCGGCTACGTCGCGAAATACACCAACGTACTGGTGATCTTCTTCCTCATCCTCTCCGTGCTCATCGCCGTCGTCCGCCTGGCATTCTCACGCGACGGTAGGCCGGCCAAGGAACTCGCCAAGTCGCTGGTGACGTTCTCGCTCATATCCGGACTCCTGCTCCTCTTCGCCGACATGCTGATCCGTACATCCCGGGAACTGTTCGACTACATCATCCGCACGGGCATGCAAAAGCCCGGCGAAACTGCTCCCAGCGCGCTCTCCCATGCCATCAGGGAAATCCTGACCGGTATCAACAGCGGCTCCGGCTTCCATCTGCTGGACGTCGTCGGCGGGATCATCGTCATCTGCGTGTCGCTGGTGCTCTACGTGCACATGGTGATCCGGTACTTCCTCATCATCTACTACGTCGGCACCATGCCCCTGATGGCGGCCGCGGCCTCGCTGGGCGAGAGCGGAAAGCAGGCGCTCAAGGAGCAATGCGTGCGCCTCGGAGTATGGATTTTCATCCTGGACCTGATGGGTCTGATGATGGTCATCGGCTACCGCGAGATCATCATCGGCGCCGCCAACTCGACCGTGACCGGCGCCGCCGCGACGTGGCGCGGGCTGATCATCCTGTGCCTGATCACGATGGTGCTGCCCGCGACGATGCGTGCGGCGGCACCGTTCATGTCGCATGCTGCCGGGTCGAACCAGGCGACTGTGGGCGCGGTGCGCGCGGGCTTCGCCGTCGGTGCGATGGCGGTCGGCGGAGCCGCGTGGGGCCTGACTCGCGGCTTCCGAGGGCCGGGGGCGGGAGGAGCGTCCGCAGGCGGCGCACCCGCGGCTCCTCCTGCACCCCCAGGGGTCGGAGCGCCACCCGGCAGTCCGGAAGTGCCGCCACCACCAGCCAGGTCGGGCTTTCGCGCGCCCGGCGGACCGGCACTACCGGCGCGGTCGGGCCGGCCACCAGGGAGACTTACGCCCGCGCCGCCCCGTCGCCCCGGTGGCGGTGGCGGGGTGCCTGCGCACCCTGCCGGCGCGGTCGGCGGCGCCGGCAGTCCGGCGGACCTCGCCGCCGGAAACCTGGAGCAGAGCGACCCGCGTGTCGGCCTGCCGGACCCGCTGCCCCGCGGCGATGTCGGCACCAACGCATACGAAGGCCCGGACGGCAGCACCAGCGATGCCGCGGTCCTCGTCGACGCGGCCGAAAAGAAGATCCAGTGGCTGCACGCACAAGGAGACACCAACATGGGCAGCGCCGCCTTCGGCCGTGTCGAAGCCGCGCATCAAGAAGCGCAGGAACGCGCGCGCGGCTTGGCCCCCGCGGCCGGCGGCGCGGACCAAGTCCAACTCGACCAAGTCGGGCGCTACATCGACGAGCGCCGCATGGGCCGTGTCGAGAACCCGATCACACCTGCGGAGGCGGAGAGCGCGTCGCGGAACGGCACGCTTCCGTCGCTGCTGAACGCCCGTATGGGTCTGGGTGGTTCGGGGGGTTCCGGCGATACGGGCGGTGGCGGGATGCCGCCGGGTCCTGGTGGTGCGGGCAGGCCGCGTCCTCCGGCCCCTCCGACGGTGTAGGAGACGCGCATGTCCGAATCTGACGTTCGTACGTACGGGAACTGGCGTAAGCCGACGTCTCCGGGCTTCGGCAAGCTGGGCATGGGCGGATCGCTCGTGGTGCTCGGCGGCCTGGT
>NZ_JBMULZ010000021.1:0-141609 GCF_049534875.1 Uniformispora flossi | reverse complement strand
GTCGGGGGTGGGGTCCGGAGCGTGCTCTGCCAGGTGGTTCGGGGTGCGGTCGGGGGTGGGGTCCGGAGCGTGCTCTGCCGGGTGGTTCGGGGTGCGGTCGGGGGTGGGGTCCGGAGCGTGCTCTGCCGGGTGGTTCGGGGTGCGGTCGGGGGTGGGGTCCGGAGCGTGCTCTGCCGGGTGGTTCGGGGTGCCGTCCGAGGGGCGGTCCGAGGCACGTTCCGTCGGCTGAGCGGCGGTGCCGTTCGGCGTGTGGTCGGGGGCGTCGGCAAGGGTCCGCGCCGGAGCATGGTCCGGAGTCGGGTTCAGGCCGTGCTCCGGGGCCGGTTCCGGGGTGTGCTCGGGGGTGCCGAAGGGGGCGGCGGCGGTGGTCATGCGGTGGCTCCTTCGGCGGTGAGAGTGGCGCCGGTCGGGTGGTGGTCGGTGGTCGTGGAGGTGGATTGCCGGTCGGTCGTTGCGGTCGTGGTACCGGCTTGTCGGCCGGTAGCCGTGGGGGTTCCGCCTTGCCGATGCTCGTCCGGTCGGCCGGGCTCGGCCGCGTACGGGTCGACGGCCGCGGCAGTCGACGGTTCGTGTTCGGTGGCCGCGGCACCCGTTTCCGGGACACCGTCCGTCTGGGTGAAGACGGCCATCTGCGTGGGCGAACCCAGCTCG
The DNA here is from genome assembly GCF_049534875.1 of Uniformispora flossi. Classification (NCBI taxonomy): domain Bacteria; kingdom Bacillati; phylum Actinomycetota; class Actinomycetes; order Kitasatosporales; family Streptomycetaceae; genus Uniformispora; species Uniformispora flossi. Next base: position 140,958 of record NZ_JBMULZ010000021.1, on the reverse strand, counting down.
GGGTCGGCATCGCCGACACCCGAGAACACCACGTCGTAGCCGTAGCGCTCGCCGACCGCGGCGGCCCACGCCCGGAACCGGGCGCGGTCCCACTCGAACCGGTGGTCGCTGTGCCGCATCGCGCCTGGCGGCAGCCCGTGGCCTCCCTCTTCCTCCGGGGCGTAGCGGACGTTGTACTCGACATTCGGCGTGGTCACCACGACGGCCCCCGGACGGGCGTCCCCGAAGACCACGAACTCAAGTGCGGGCAAACGGGGTCCGTCCACGTGCTCGATGACCTCGGACAGCACCGCGGCATCGAACCCGGCCAGGCGTGCGTCGGTGTACGTCAACGCGCCCTGCATCAGCCGAACCCGCGCGCGCTGCCGCTCCCCCATCCGCTCCAGACGCAGCTTCCGCGCGGCGATCTGCAAAGCCCGCGCCGACACGTCGACGCCGACCACCTCGGTGAACCGCCGCTCCTTGAGCAGCTCACCCACCAACTTCCCGTCCCCGCACCCGAGGTCGAGCACCCGCGCGGCCCCCACGCCCCGCAGCGCACCGAGGATCGCGTCCCGCCGGTGCGTGGCGAGGGTGACGGGTTTCGCGGGGGTGTCGACGACGGCTTCGGCAGGGGACGTGGAGAGTTCGGTGGTCGAGAAGACCGCAGAGACCGCGGTCACGACGGCGTCGACAGCCGGAGCGCCGGCATCACCGACAACCGCCGGGGAGTGGGCGACGGCCGCGACCGACCCACCCGCGGTGGCATCGACCTCGGCGTGAGCCTGGGCCTCAGCCGCGGCGTGAGCCCGGGCTTGGACCCCGGCGTGAGCCTGGGCCTGCGCCCCGGCTTGAGCCCGGACCCCGGCGTGAGCCTGGGCCTCGGCGTGAGCCTGGACCCGGACCTCGCTCGGAGCCAAGCCGACCGTCTCGGCCTCGGCTTCGGCCCGGGTCGGCCGCCCCGTCCCGGCGCCATGTCGGGTGTCGGCACCGGCCCGTCCACGACCAACGCCGTCGACGACTCGCGCCGTTCCGCCGTCGGCGCTTTCCGGCGCCGACGGGTCGGCCCGGTGCGTCCGAACCCCCGCGTCGGACGCACCGGACTCCTTGTCGGCCTGCGCATCGCGCTCGGCCGAATCCCTCATCCCCACGCGCTCGGCAGTCTCGTCGGAGACCTCCCGCTCCCCCGCTTCCGCGCGCACGGCGTCAGCAGCCGCGAGCTCCGTCGAGGCCGCCCGCGCCCGTTCGCCCTTCTCGGTGGCGTGGGCAACAGACGGCGTACTCGGGCCGTCCGTCCCGGTCCGTGCCGGGGCGTCGACCGCGGTGGCGTCCGCGGTCTCCGAACCGGCATCGACCGGAGCTGCCGCGCGGTCGTCCGACAGGTCCGTGTCGTCAAGGACTGTGTCGTCAAGGACCGCGTCTTCGGGGACCGCGTCTTCGGGGACCGCGTTGTCGAAGTCCTCCGGGCGGGTGTCGTCGATCTCGGCGAGCCGCTGGAGCGCGGTGCGGGTCAGGCTGGGCCGACGGGACAGGTAACGGCGGGTGATCGTGCCGCGCTCCGGGTGGGTGGCCAGCCAGCCCTCGCCGGCGCGCAGCAGCTTCTCGACTTCCTCCGGCGTCACCCAGTAGTGCTTGGCGTCGTCGAGCACCGGCAGCAGGACGCACAGGTGCCGGAGCGCGTCGGCCACGCGGAACGTCCCGGTCAGACGCAACCGCACGTACCGCGAGTCGCCCCACTCCGGGAAGCGCTCGTCGAGCGCCACCGGTTCGGCCTCGACCGCCCACCCGAGCGGCTCGAAGAGCCCGCGCACCAGCCGCGGCCCGCCGCGCGACGGCAGCGCGGGCACCCGGACCTCCAACGGCCACAGCTCGTCCACGAGTTCGGGACGCCGGCCGCAGCGCGCCTGCATCGCCGTCCGGAAAACCGAGCCCAACGCGACGGCAAGCAGCGACGACGCGGCATACGGCCGGTCGTTCACGTACTGCGCGAGGGCGAAGTCGGGCGTGGACTTCTTCGCGCCGCGGACGAGCGCGATCGGGTCGACGTCGAGCAGCAAGGCGACTTCGCAGCGGTCCGGGCCGGCTTCCGGGTAGAAGACGTGCGCCGTGCCGTGCGCCGTGCCGAACTGCTGCGCCTTCTCCGGATGCTTGTACAGCAGAAATCCGAGGTCGGCGGCAGGCTGGCGCGTGGTGGCTATCGTCAAGAACACCCGGCCGAGTATCGCCGCACCACCTCCACCGAAACCACGGGATTTCCCCGCGTGCGAGCCCGGCGGCGGCGGTGACGTGACGCCCCGGCAGCACGGCGAGAGCGCCGATGCGAGCGCGCCCGGACCGAAATACAGAGGCACCCGGACAGAGTCTCCCCGACGTCGCCCCCACCCCAGGACGGGTCGACGCGCCTGCCACCGCGACCCCACGGCGCGGCAACCCCCACCGCCGCACGATCCCGCCGCAAAGCTGCGCAGGCCACGAGGTCGCGACCCCGCGGCGGGACTTCCCCGTGCCCGTCTTGCCGCCGCACGAACACACACTCCCCGCAGCACCATCGCCGCACGACGACTCCGCGCGCACCGCGACAGCACCACCCGATCGTTCCCGCACTCCTCCCGTCACCGGCAGGGCACGTTGGTCCTGCGGACCCGACCCGCGACCCTCACCTCGGAGACCACGCAACCCCCGCACCTCAGCAAGCATGGCGCGCCATCCGCTCCGCCCCGCCGACGTCCAACCGCCGAGCAACGGCCATACGCGCAGACCGACTTGGCCGACGGACACCGTCATCGGCAGCCCCCGCCGTGGACTCCCCCGCCCGCACGGCACCGCGCTCGATCGGAATCACCTCCGCCAGCTCCGCGCGCAGCCGATGCGGGTCTCTGCGGTGGCCGGCGCCGGCGGCGGAGGCCGGGCCGTCCGGTTCCGGGTCGCCCGGGCCCGGGTCGCAGTGCCGGCAGGCGGCGTACGGCGGAACCTCCGCGGCGAGCAACAGCCACGGGTCGACGGGCGAGTTCGGGAACCAGGTATGGGCTTCCTGGACCGCACGGAGGCGAACCAGTGCGTGGAAGGTGTGCTCCCAGGCCGTCCGGGCCTGGGCGCAGGCTTCCGCGTCGAGGCGAACGCCGTCCGGCGCCGCGGTGCCGTCGTACGGTGCGCCGCCGCGGGCGACCGACCGCAACAGCCGTGCGGTGCGGCCGAGAACGCGCGTGATGCTCCCGACCGGGTAGAGCACGTCGTCCAGCGGATCACGCCAAGTCGCCGACCGGCGCAGGGTCAACGGCGTGATCCCGTCGACGAGCCTTGCAGCGATGCGCAGTTCGTCGGCGGCCCGGCACAGGCACCCCGCGTGCCCGCGGTCCGCGCGCCAGGACTCGACGGCCCGCAACGCGAACCGCAGCGAACGCCCGGCGGCCACAAGGCCTTCGGCGGTGGTGGCCGCCACCGCGACCGCGTCGTCGACATCGGCCGCCCGAGCGACGGCGAGCGTGGTGGAAACTCCGGCAACTGCGGCCGGAGCGGCAGGAATGGTAGGCGTGGAGAACATCGCCGACTCCCTCGTGAACGTCGCCCCGCCCCCGTGACGTGGCGACGGACCAACAGTGGCCGAGAACGACCGCTCCCCACGAACCGCAAACCCCCCGAACCCCCGAATTCTGTGGATAACCCCCCAGATTCACCTCCCCGAGTGACGAGCCCGGCCCTCATCCACAGCCATACAGGGGACGCCGTTGACAGACCAGCCGCACGCGGAACGCGCATAGATCATTACGCAGAGGGGCGCGATGCGGACAATTTTGTCCGCTAGCATCGATGGGTTTTCTCCATCGAAATGGAGCCCGAGGTCCGCTCATGGCTACTGGGACTTCCCGTCAGGGATCTCGCGATCGTCAAACGCGTGGTCCAACGTCTGGCGAACGAGGGTGACCGCATGGGCATGCCTCGCTCGAAATCGCTCGGCCAGGGGCTCTTCGAGCTGCGCTTCGACGTCGTGAACCAGGCGATACGCATCACGTACTGGATCCGCACCGACGCGACCGCGGTGCTGCTGACCGTGTTCCACAAGCAGCGAATGAACGAGCGCGATCAGGTGAGCGAGCCCGGTTGGCCATGAAGACCTGTCAAGCCGAGCACGCGGACACGCTGGTCACGCTGATCTTCGCAGGCCGGCGCTCGAACGTGACGGATGATCGAGATCACCAGCGAGGTATATGCGGCACCCGGCACGGCAGGCGGGAGACTGGCACCCGGCAGACGGCGACCCCCACCAGGCACGGAGACGACGGAGGGCACGATCATGAACGCACGCGAAGCGATGCGCCGTGGAACCGGCCGGGCTCTCGCCGAAGCCGGCAACCAGGCAGCTCCCGAGTCGGCCGAGGATTTCCGTCATACCGACGCCGTGGCCTTCGAACAGGTTGAGGAGTTCGACCAGGCGAACGCGGAGGCCTCGCTGGGCGATGCCATGGCGCAGGCCGTCTACGACCGGCGCCTCGAACTCGGCTGGTCGAAAGCCGAACTCGCCAGGCGCGCCGGCATGAACGAGCGCGTCATCCGGCGCCTCGAAGACGGCGGCCGACCGGTCACGGGTCCGACGCTCATGCGCCTCGGGACGGCCCTCGGCGGCAGCTTCGCCGTCGAACTGCGCGGCTCGTCCCCGACGGTGATCTTCGAACCCGCGCAGGTGCGCAGGGCAGCTGCCGAAGCCCTTCGCATCGCCGCCGCCGCGCTGCTGAACGCCGGTTTCCCTCCCGAGCAGACGCGCATACTGCTCCGCCTGTCGAAGTCCGAATTCCCGCACGTCGACTCCGCGGAAGCGACCACGGCCCATCGGGTCAATGCCGACGAACCGCGCCCCCACCACCGCCACACGGCCACCCCGCAAGGCCGCACCATCCACACCATCGGCGCCGACACCTGACGGCTCGCATCCAGCGACGAAGGGCACGCAGCTCACCGGGCGCCGTCGACCAAGCCGAGGGCGGGTTCGTCGGCACAGACCGCATCGACGAGCCGCAGCAGCTTCGCCACCGCGGACCGCGTCGAACACGCCTCCACCGGTCGCCGCAGCAAGCAACGCCGACGGTCGACCAGCCGACCAGCCGCCGCTACCCGTTCTTCTTCCCCCGCAGCCGACCAGCCGCCGCTACTTCTTCTTCTTCGCCCGAGGTGCCGGCTCCAGGATCGCCACGCACTCCACGTGGTGGGTGTTCGGGAACAGGTCGAATGCCCGGACGCTCTTCGTGCGGAAGCCCAGCTCGGCGAAGTACTTCAGGTCGCGGGCCAGTGCCGCCGGGTCGCAGGCCACGTAGGCGATCCGGCGCGGGGTCAGGCGGGCGATGCGCTCCGCGACCGTCTTGCCCGCGCCCGCGCGCGGCGGGTCGAGGACGACGAGGTCGGCGCGGCGGAGGAAGCCCGGGCGGGTGAGGACGCGGTCGACCTTGCCGACCTCGAAGCGGGCGCCGGGGACGTCCCGCAGGTTGTGCTTGGCGTCTTCGATGGCCTCGCGGGAGGACTCGACGCCGATGACGGTGTCGCCGTCCGCGAGCCGGTCGGCGATGGCGCCGGCGAACAGGCCGACGCCGCAGTACAGGTCGAGTGCGAGGTCGCCCGGCTTCGGTTCGAGGCCGTCGAGGACGGCGGCCACCAGGGTGTCCGCGGCCGCCGGGTGGACCTGCCAGAAGCCCGCGCCGGAAACCCGCCACGTGCGTCCGGCGGCGACCTCGCGGACCGCCGCGCGGCCGTGCACGCGCTTGGTGCGGCCGCGGTCGTCGGCGCGGAACACCGAGACGGGGCGCTCCAGTTCGACGATGGGCAGGCGGCCGTCGGTGGCCGCCGGGGTGACCACGACGGCGCGGTCCAGGGAGCCGGTCGCGGCGACCGCCTCGACGGTGGCGACGCCCGTCCAGTCGCGGGATTCGACGCCGAGCTCCTCGACGCCTGGTGCGGCGATCGCGCACGCGTCGACGACCTCGACGTCGTGCGAGCGGTGCTTGCGCAGGCCCGCGGCACCGGTGGCCGGGTCGACGGCGAACTGCACGCGGGTGCGCCAGCCCAGGCCCTCGGGCAGGCCGGGCGGCCCGGCGACGGCTTCGACGGCCACGTCGAGGTCGAGTCCGGCGAGGCGGCGCAGTTGCTCGGCGACGACCGCGGCCTTGAGGCGGCGCTGCGCGGCGGGGGCCGCGTGCTGCCAGTCGCAGCCGCCGCAGCGGCCGGGGCCGGCGAACGGGCACGGCGGGGTCACCCGGTCCTCGGACGCGTCGAGCACCTCGACGACGTCGGCGCGCAGGAACCGCGAGGTCGCGGTGCCGTCGGTGACCTCGACGACGGCGCGTTCGCCCGGCAACCCGTGCCGGACGAACAGCACGCGGCCTTCATGCCGTGCGACGCAGTGCCCGCCGTGCGCGACGGGACCGATCTCCACCTCGTACCGGGTGCCGGCCAGGGACTCGGGCGCGTCTTCGGCGGCGGGACGGGCGGTACGGGGCGTAGGCACGGGACTCCTCGCAAGAACGGGCTGGGGGGCCGCCCGCGGAATCATCCCGCGGCGCGACCCCCCAGCCTACGGCCTCGGCCGGCCCTCACCGTCCCGTCGTGCCTCCGCCGCCGCCCGCGGAGCCTCCGGTGCGTCCGCCGGCTTCCCGGCGCGCGCGGTCCTCGGCCTTCTGCTTCGCCGACGGCTCGCCGCGCCGCACCGCACCCGGGGCGTTGTAGCCGCCCACGTCCTTGACCCGGTCCGACGACACGAGCTGCCACGGCACCGACGCGACCACGACACCGGTCGTGAACAGCAGGCGCCCCTTGAGCCGCAGCGCGCTCTGGTTGTGGAGGATGTGCTCCCACCAGTGCCCCACCACGTACTCGGGGATGTAGACGGTGACCACGTCGCGCGGCGACGACCGGCGCACGTTCTTCACGTACTCCACGATCGGCCGGGTGATCTCGCGGTAGGGCGAGTCGAGCACCTTCAGCGGCACCTCGATCCCCCGCTCGTCCCACTCCTCGCGCAGCGCCTCGGTCTCCTCCGGGTCCACCGAGACGGTGACCGCCTCGAGCACCGAAGGCCGCGCCGCCCGCGCGTAGGACAAGGCCCGCAGCGTCGGCTTGTGCAGCTTGGACACTAGGACGATGCCGTGGACGCGCGACGGCAGCTTCATGTCCTCGTCGAGGTCGGCGACGAGTTCTTCCGACACCCGGTCGTAGTGCCGCCGGATGCCCTTCATGAGCATGAACAGCGCGGCCATCGCGAGTATGGCGATCCACGCGCCCTGGGTGAACTTGGTGAGCAGGACGATGACCAGCACCGTCCCGGTCATCGCCAGGCCGATCGTGTTGATGACGCGGCTGCGGATCATGTGGCGCCGGGCCGCGGGATCGTTCTCGGTCTTCAGGTGCCGCGTCCAGTGCCGGATCATGCCCGCCTGGCTCAGCGTGAACGACACGAAGACGCCGACCACGTAGAGCTGGATCAGCTTGGTCGGCTCGGCATTGAACGCCACGATCAGCACGATCGCGAAGCCCGCCAGCATGATGATGCCGTTGCTGAACGCGAGGCGGTCGCCGCGGGTGTGGAGCTGGCGCGGCAGGTAGCGGTCCTGCGCGAGGATCGAGCCGAGCACCGGGAAGCCGTTGAAGGCGGTATTCGCGGCGAGGACCAGGATGAGGCCGGTGACGGCCAGCACCAGGTAGAAGACCGGCGACGCGAACGTGCCGCCGAAGACCGCGTCGGCGACCTGCGCCACGACCGTCTTCTGCTCGTGGCCCGGGGGCGCGCCGATCAGCTGCGTCTCCGGGTCCGCGGCGAAGTGCACCTTCGTCATCTTCGCGAGCACCAGGATGCCCATGAGCATGGTGACCGCGATCGTGCCCATGAGCAGCAGCGTCGTCGCCGCGTTCTTGCTCTTCGGCTTGCGGAACGCGGGCACGCCGTTGCTGATCGCCTCGACACCGGTCAGCGCCGCACAACCGGAGGAGAAGGTGCGCAGCAGCAGGAAAACCAGGGCGATGCCGGTGAAGGAGTCCTCGGCCTGGATCGAGTACCCGGCGCTCTCCGCCTCCATATGCGCACCCGTCGCGGCGCGGATCAGGCCGAACAGCGTCATGCCGATGATCGAGGCCATGAACAGGTACGTCGGGACGGCGAACGCCGATCCCGACTCGCGCACCCCGCGCAGGTTCATCGCCATCAGCAACAGCACAAGGCCTACGGCGTAGAGCACCTTGTGCTCGCCTATCGCCGGGATCGCCGAGGAGATGTTGGCGACGCCGGACGAGATCGAGACGGCCACGGTGAGCACGTAGTCGACCATCAGCGCGGCGCCGACCGTCAGACCGGCATTCGGCCCGAGGTTGACGGTCGCCACCTCGTAGTCGCCGCCGCCGCTGGGATAGGCGTGCACGTTCTGCCGGTATGAGGCCACCACGGTCAGCATGACCACGACGACCGCGAGACCGACCTTCCAGCTGAAGCTGTACGCCGCCATACCGGCCAGCGACAGGGTCAGCAGGATTTCGTCCGGCGCGTATGCCACCGACGACAGCGCGTCGGAGGCGAAAACGGGCAGGGCGATCCGCTTCGGCAGCAGGGTCTCGGACAGCTTGTCGCTGCGCAGGGCCCGGCCCACAAGAATACGTTTGGATAGATCGGTCAGTCTTGACACGCGGGCGATCGTACGCTGTGCGGATTCGGTACGTCGGTGCACCCGCCGTTCTGCGCCCGTGTAACGTCCACGGAACGTCTGTCACCCTGGTGGCAGAGCCTGACATCACAAAGCTCAGCAAAGCCCGACAAACGATATTCGCAAGGGCAACGCGGGACTCGCCGGAAGGACGGCCGTGCACATCGTCATCATGGGGTGCGGGCGCGTGGGCTCCACGCTCGCGCAGACCCTGGAGGAGCTGGGCCACTCGGTCGCCGTGGTGGACCGGGACGCGACGTCGTTCCGGCGCCTCGGATCGCACTTCTCCGGACGCCGCGTCACGGGCGTCGGCTTCGACCAGGACACCCTGCGCGCCGCCGGCATCGAAGAAGCGGGCGCGTTCGCCGCGGTGAGCAGCGGCGACAACTCGAACATCATCGCGGCGCGCGTGGCCCGGGAGACCTTCGGCGTGGAGAACGTCGTGGCGCGGATCTACGACCCGCGGCGCGCCGAGGTGTACCAGCGGCTCGGCATCCCGACGGTGGCCACCGTGCGGTGGACCGCCGACCAGATGCTGCGGCGGCTGCTGCCGAGCGGCGCGGAGCCGCTGTGGCGGGACCCGAGCGGCAGCGTCCAGCTCGCCGAGGTGCACGTGAACCCGCAGTGGATCGGGCACCGCATCGCCGACCTGGAAGAGGCGTCGGGCGCCCGGGTCGCCTTCCTCACCCGCCTGGGCGAGGGCACCCTGCCCGGCCCGGACACCGTGCTGCAGGAAGGGGACCTGGTGCACGTGATCATGCACCAGGCGGATGTGGCGGCCGTTGAGGCGGCCTTCGAGAAAGAGCCGGAGGACCACTGATGCGCGTCGCGATCGCCGGGGCGGGCGCGGTAGGCCGCTCCATCGCGGGGGAACTGCTGGAGAACGGCCACGAGGTCCTGCTCGTCGACAAGGCCCCGGACGCCATCAAGGTGGAGAGCGTCCCGCAGGCCGAGTGGCTGCTCGCCGACGCGTGCGAGATCACCTCGCTCGACGAGGCCGCGCTGCAGCGCTGCAACGTGGTCATCGCCGCGACCGGCGACGACAAGGTCAACCTGGTCGTCTCGCTGCTCGCCAAGACCGAGTACGGGGTGCCGCGGGTCGTCGCCCGCGTCAACAACCCGAAGAACGAGTGGCTGTTCAACGAGGCCTGGGGCGTCGACGTCGCGGTGTCGACCCCGCGCCTGATGTCCGCGCTCGTCGAGGAAGCGGTCAGCGTCGGCGACCTGGTCCGCCTGATGCGGTTCAGCCAGGGCGACGCCAACCTCGTCGAGCTGACCCTGCCGTCCGACACCACGCTGGTCGGCACCCGGGTCGGCGACGTGCACTGGCCCGAGGACACCGCGCTGGTGACGATCCTGCGCGAAGGCCGCGTGCTGGTCCCCAGCAAGGACGACTCGCTGGAAGCGGGCGACGAACTCCTGTTCGTGGCCGCCCCGCACCGCGAGGAAGAGCTGGAAGACCTGCTCTCCAGCCGCTGACGAGCCACGCGAGAAGGCAAAGCCCGAGGGGCGCGATCCGGTCACGGGTCGCGCCCCTCGGCGTGCGGCGGGCGACACGGTCACACCCGCCGCGTCCGGTCCGGGACGCCGGTCACACGGCCATCCCGACGTACATGTCCTCGGTCCGCTCGCTGAACTCGCGCACCACGCGCTCCTTCTCGTACGGCCGCAGGCTCGCCCGGAAGGTCCGCAGGAAGTCGTTGCACTGGGACGAGTTGAGCCGTGTCGCGATGTCGAGCGCCTCCGCCGCTTTGCTGCACGCCGCGTCCAGTTCGTTCTCCGCCAGGTGCGCGGCGGCCATGAAGGTGGTGTCCTGCGCGCAGCGGCGGGTGTACCCGTCCGCCCGCAGCCCTATGGCCTCGTTGGCGAACTGCTGGGTCCGCTCGGGCTGCCGCAGGTCGCGGTGGCAGTGCGCGAACTCGTGCACCAGCTCGGCCTTGTCGAAGTACTGGCACCACGCGGGGTCTTCGTCGCCGTCCGCGGCGTCCAGCGCGCGTTCGGCGGCGCGCAACGCGTCCACGCACCCGCGTTCCTCGCGCATCGCGGCATGCCCGCGGGCCTCCATGGCCAGCACGAGCGCCTGCCCGCGGTGCGTCAGCGAGCCGCGCGCGCCCTGATAGGCGGCGCGCGCCAACTGCACCGCCTCCCAGCCGTGTCCGAGATAGACGGCCTGGCAGGCCATGTTCGCCATGACGTAGGCGCCGTAGGCGCGGTCGTCGGCCGCCTGCGCGAGCCGCAGCGCCTGGATGTGGTAGCGCTGCGCGAGCGCGTGCCGCCCGGAGTCGAAGGACAACCACCCGGCCAGTTCGGTGAGTTCGGCGACGGCGCGGAACAACGACCGTCCCACGTCGTCGCCGTACGACCCGGACAGCTTGGTCCGGGCCACGCCGTGCAGATGGTTGACCACGGTGTCGCGCAAGTCGCCGCCGCCCTGGGCGCGGTCGAGCTTGCGGAACATCACCACGGTCTGGCGGATGCGTTCGACGTCGGCCGCGCGCACCCGGCCTCCGCCCGTCTCCGGCGAGGCGTGTTCCATCGCCTCGGGTTCCGCCCCGGTCGCGGTCGACCAGAACAGGGCGGGGCTGGAAAAGGCCGCGGCGCCGAAGGTCGACCCGAGCAGGAAATTGCGGCGGTTCATGTCTCTCCCCGTCAGCTCGACCACGGCGCGGCGGATGTCGGACACCGTGCGAGCGACGCTCAGACCGTCGAACGGATCCGCGGCGGGGGGCCGCCGGTCCCGCAACCCCAGGTCGCTGACCGTAAGTTCGTAACCCAATCTGCGGCCGAGCACCTCGGCGAGCAGATCGGGGATGGGCCAACGCGGTTGCGCCCCGTCGAGCCAGCGGGCCACCGAGGTGTGGGTGCACCCCAGGTGCCGGCCACGGCGCTCGGCCGCCTTGTTGACCCAACGGGCGATTTCACGCCTCGTCAGACCGGCCTCTTCGACCAGTGCGCGAAGGTCGGTGTTTCCGGCCACCGTCCCCGCCTCCTTTCACACGAGGCATAACCGGGACGCTAGTTGCCGGGATACGGCCGGTGCAGGAATGAGTCGGGTATTGGACGGCTTCACACAAAAGCCGAACGGCCGCTTTCGCAAGCGGCCGTTCGGCTTCGAATTTCGATCAGCGAGCGGAAGATTCCGTTCCGCTCGACGATGGCGCGTCTTGGTCTTCCGCTTTCGCGCCGCCGTCGGCGTCGCCCTCGCCGTCCTCGTCTTCGTCGCGCGCCACCTTGATCGGCGGCGGGGCTTTCGACAGGAAAACGTAGGTGATGTAGACGGCCAACAGGAACGGCGGAATACCGAGGGCGACCTTCAGCCAGCCCAGCACTTCCGCCTTGTGCGCGAAGTACAGCGGGAACATGATCGCGGACTTGCCGAGCAGCACCGCCGCCCACGCCCACGACGCCTTCGTGTACGCCTTGAACCGCCCCGGGTTCTCGGTGCGCCACGTGAAGTCCTCGCCCATCACCGGCCCGAGCAGCACGCCGATGAGCGGCCACTTCGCCAGCGCGGACACCGCGTACAGCACGCCGAGCCCGAGGGTCCACAGCATGCCCGGCAGGTAGAAGTTCTCCGCCTTGCCGGAGAACATCGCGAACACCGCGCCGATCGCCACGCCGAAGACGCCGCCGAACGCGTGCTGCACGGTCTCCCGGCGCACCAGCCGGATCACGCCGAACACCGCGGACAGCCCCAGCGCGCTCCACGCGGCCGCGCCGAGGTTCTTGGTGATCGTGTACACCAGCACGAATACCAGACCGGGAACGGTCGTGTCGATCATGCCGCGCACGCCGCCGAACGCCTCGATCAGCGTCTTGGCCTCGTCGTGCGCCGGCTCGTCCGGCGCCCCGGGCGCGATCCGGTCGACCTCGGCGTCCTCCGCGCCGCCGGGCCGCGGGCCGACACCGGCCACGACCCAGTTCACCGTGTCGGCGACCTCACCGGTCAGGTGCCGCGGTTCCCGGGCATCTCCGTGGACGTCCGACGTCACGCCGTCACCCTCCCCCGGCCTTCGCGCGGGGTGCGCCCCCGCCGACCGGCCGCAGCTCGTACTTCGGGTTGAACAGGACGGGCCGCCCCTGCGCGGTCGTGACCCGACCGCTGGCGACCAATTGCCGGCCCGGCTCTATCCCGGCGATCTTGCGGCGGCCCAGCCAGACCACGGACAGCGCGCCGGAGCCGTCGTATATCTCGGCCTCCAGCGCCGGGACACCGGCACGGGGACGGAACGTCACCGTGCGCAAGGTCCCGCCTACCGTGACGAGGTCGCGCTCTTCGACCGAGCCGATCGCCGTGCACCCGAGACGGCTGCAGTCCTGCTGCAGCTCCTCGGCCTCCAGCTCCTCGTGCGTCGACGTGAGCCGGTTGATCATCCGACGGAATCGGCCGGGCTGCCGCTCGACCCCGGTGGTACCACTCATGCACGCGAGGGTACCTGTTCGGGCGCACGGCCGGGATCCGCCGGAGGTCCCGAACGGGCGCCCGGCGCACTCCCCGCGACGGCCCGACGACGGCTCACGGCTCGAACCGGTACCCCATGCCCGGCTCGGTGACCAGGTGCTTCGGGTGCGACGCATCGGCCTCCAGCTTGCGCCGCAGCTGCGCCATGTAGACCCGCAGGTAGTTGGTCTCCGTCCCGTATTGCGGACCCCACACCTCCTGGAGGAGGGAACGCTGTGTGACCAGCCGGCCCGCATTGCGTACCAGCACTTCGAGGAGATGCCACTCGGTCGGGGTGAGGCGGACGTCCTTGCCGTCCCGGTGCACCTTCTTGGCGGCCAGGTCGACGGTGAACGCCTCGGTGGCCACCACCGGCGCCTCGTCCTCGGGGGCGGCGCGGCGGACCGCGGCGCGCAGCCGGGCGAGCAGCTCGTCCATGCCGAAGGGCTTGGTGACGTAGTCGTCGGCGCCCGCGTCGAGCGCGGCCACCTTCTCGTTGGACGCCTGCCGGGCGCTCAGCACGATGATGGGGACCTTCGTCCACCCGCGCAGGCCGCGGATCACCTCGACGCCGTCCAGGTCCGGCAGGCCCAGGTCGAGCAGCACCACGTCGGGGTGCCGGTCGGCGGCGGCGGTGAGCGCCTGGGTGCCGTCGGCGGCGGTGTCGACCTCGTAACCGCGCGCCTTGAGGTTGATGGCCAAAGCCCGGACGATCTGCGGCTCGTCGTCCACGACGAGCACCCGTGTCATCGAAGTGCCTCCGTACGAGATGCGGGGTGTTCCGGTGATTCCTCGGCCGGTCCGGGCGGGTCCGGCGAGGCCGGGCGGGCGGCGGCTGCCATGCGCAGCGTGAGCGCCATGGTGAGGCCGCCGCCGGGGGTGTCCTCGGCGGTCAGCGCGCCGCCGAGTGCTTCGGCGAAGCCGCGGGCGACGGCCAGGCCGAGGCCGACGCCGCTGCCGGCGGGGGCGTCGCCGTAGCGCTGGAACGGTTCGAAGATGCGTTCCTTGGCCTCGTCCGGGACGCCCTTGCCGCGGTCCACGACGCGCAGCTCGACCCGGTCGCCCAGGGCGTCGGCCTTGACGTGCACGCGCCGGTCGGGCGGGTTGTGCTTGACCGCGTTCTCTATGACGTTCGCGAGCACCCGTTCGAGCAGTCCGGGGTCCGCCCACACGGTCGGCAGGGTCTCCGGGAAGTCCAGCGACACGGCCGATTCCGGGACTCCGATCACCGCGCCCGGCACCACCTCGTCGAGGGCGACCTCGCGGAACAGCGGGGTGACCGTGCCGGTCTGCAGGCGGCTCATGTCGAGCAGGTTGCCGATCAGCACGTCGAGCCGGTCGGCGCCGACCTCGATGGCTTCCAGCAGCTCCGCCTCGTCCTCGGGCGACCAGCTGACGTCCTCGGAGCGCAGCGAGGACACGCTGGCCTTGATCGCCGCCAGCGGGGTCCGCAGATCGTGCGAGACGGCCGCGAGCAGCGCGGTGCGGATGCGGTTGCCCTCGGCGAGCCGCCGGGCCTCCGCGGCTTCGGCGACGAGCCGGCGCCGTTCCAGGACGACCGCGGCCTGCGCGGCGAACGCGCCGAGCACCCGGCGGTCCTCGGCGGGCAGCATGCGGCCGGACAGCGCGAGCGCCATGGTGTCCGAGACCGGCACGTCCACCTCGGCGTCCTCGGGGCGGCGGGCCGGATGCGGGCCGACACTGCCGACGCACGCCCACGGGCCGTGCGGCTCGGTGCGCTGGAGCATCGCCACCGACTCCATGCCGAACGCCTCGCGCACGCGTTCCAGCAGGGCGGGCAGCGCCTGCTCGCCGCGCAGCACGCTCCCGGCCAGGAAGCTCAGCGTCTCGGACTCGGACTGGCTGCGCGCCGCCTGGTGGGTGCGGCGGGCGGCGATGTCGACGACGGTCGCGACCGCCAGCGCGACGATCACGAACACCCCCAGCGCGAACATGTTCTCCGGATCGCGGATGGTCAGCGTGTGCAGCGGCGGCGTGAAGTAGTAGTTGAGCAGGATCGACGCCACCACCGCGGTCAGCGTGGATGCCCACAGCCCGCCGACCAGCGCCACGCCCACGGTCAGCAGCAGGTACAGCAGCATCTCGGTCGGCATCGCAAGGTGGTCGCGCGTGTTGACCATGCACACGGTCAGCAGCACCGGCCCGATCAGCGCGACCAGCCACGACACGAGCAGCCGGCGGCGGCTCACGCCGGACCGCGGCACCTTGACGGTGCGGCCCACGCCCGCGTGCTCGTGGGTGACGATGTGGACGTCGATGTCGCCGGACCCGGCCGCGACGGTCGCGCCGACGCCCGGTCCGAAGATGTACTGCCACGGCTTGCGGCGGCTGGAGCCGAGCACGATCTGGGTGGCGTTGACGCCGCGGGCGAAGTCCAGCAGCGCCGTCGGCACGTCCTCGCCGATGACCGAGTGGAACGTCCCGCCGAGCGACTCGACGAGGTTCCGCTGCTGCGCGAGGGCCTGCGGCGAGGCGCCGGTGAGGCCGTCGCTCTTGGACACGTAGACCGCCAGCAGCTCGCCGCCCGAGCCGCGCGTCGCGATGCGGGCCGCCCGGCGGATGAGCGTGTCGCCTTCCGGGCCGCCGGTCAGGCCGACGACGATGCGCTCGCGCGCCGGCCACGTGGCGTTGATGCCGTGCTCGGTGCGGTACTGCTGGAGGTACTCGTCGACCCGGTCGGCGACCCACAGCAGCGCAAGCTCGCGCAGCGCGGTGAGGTTGCCGATGCGGAAGTAGTTCGACAGTGCCGCGTCGACCTTCTCCGGTGCGTACACGTTGCCGTGCGCCATGCGGCGGCGCAGCGCCTCCGGGGACATGTCGACCAGTTCGATCTGGTTCGCGCGGCGCACGACCTCGTCGGGCACGGTCTCGCGCTGCGGGACGCCCGTGATCGACTCGACGACGTCGTTGAGGGATTCCAGGTGCTGGATGTTGACCGTGGAGATGACGTCGATGCCGGCGTCGAGGATCTCGTCGATGTCCTGCCAGCGCTTCTCGTTGCGCGAACCGGGCACGTTCGTGTGCGCGAGTTCGTCGACGAGGGCGACCTTGGGGCGGCGGGCGATGACCGCGTCGACGTCCATCTCGGTGAAGTGCGAGCCGCGGTGCTCCATCGGGCGGCGCGGCACGGTCTCCAGGCCGTCGAGCATCTCCTCGGTGCGCGGCCGCCCGTGGCATTCGATGAACCCGACCACGACGTCCGAACCGCGGGAACGGCGGCGCTGGCCCTCGCCCAGCATGGCGTAGGTCTTGCCCACGCCGGGGGCAGACCCGAGGTATATGCGCAGCTTGCCGCGTCCCATGCCGTCCATTTTCCCATCCGGCGGTTTCCCGCGGTCTCGTCGTGCCGGCGCGTTGCGCCGTTTGCCGGATCCGGGCCCGCGCACCGGGGTGCGCGGGCCCGAAGGGGTCACTGCGCGGGGGCCGCTTTGTTCAGGGCGATGTTGAGTTCCAGGACGTTGACCCGCTCGTCGCCGAGGATGCCGACGATGCGGCCTTGGACGTGGTCGTCGACGAGCTTCTTGACCTTGGCGGGGTCGAGGTGGCGCTGTTCGGCCACCCGGTTGACCTGGATGAGCGCGTTCGCCTTGGAGATGTGCGGGTCCAGGCCGGAGCCGGAGGCGGTGACCGCGTCCGGCGGCACTTGGTCCTCGGACACCTTGTTGAATTCGGCGACCTGCTTCTTGCGGTCCTTGACCAGCTGGACGAACGTGGGGTTCTCCGGCCCGTAGTTGGACGCTCCGGACGCCAGCCCGTCGTAGTTCGACGCCGACGGCCGCGGCTGGAACCACCGGGGGTCCGGCTGCGTGGCCACGCCGCCCGCCTGCTCCTCGGTCAGCTGCGCGCCGCCCTGGAGGTAGGTGTACGTGACGGTGCCGTTGTCGTCGTGCTTGACGACCTCCTTGCCGTCCGCATCGAACAGGCGCGGGTTGCCGTCCTTGTCGACGAGGTCGAAGCTCTGCCCGATGAGGCTGGAGCCGACCTCCTTGCCGTCGGCCTTCACCTTGGAGCCGTTGGCCTGGTCGTGGAACGCGGCCTGGGCGAGGCCGGTCATGGCCAGCGGGTAGGCGATGCCGACGATCACGGTGAGTACCAGCACGGCGCGCAGGCCGGCCAGGAACACGCGGATTCGGGTGCTTGCGTTGGTGGCCATGGCGATCAACCGATTCCGGGGATGAGCGAGACGATCAGGTCGATGATCTTGATCCCGACGAACGGGGCGACGAGGCCGCCGAGCCCGTAGACCGCCAGGTTGCGCGACAGCATCTTGTCCGCGGAAAGCGGCCGGTAGCGCACGCCGCGCAGCGCCAGCGGGATCAGCGCCACGATGATCAAGGCGTTGAAGACGACCGCCGAGATGATCGCGGACTGCGGTGTCGCCAGGTGCATGATGTTCAGCTTGTCCAGCGGCGCCAGGCCGGCCGGGCCGCCCGCGACGGCGAACATCGCCGGGATGATCGCGAAGTACTTCGCCACGTCGTTCGCGATGGAGAACGTGGTGAGCGCGCCCCGGGTGATCAGGAGCTGCTTGCCGATCTCGACGATCTCGATGAGCTTGGTCGGGTTCGAGTCGAGGTCGACCATGTTGCCGGCTTCCTTGGCCGCCGACGTGCCGGTGTTCATGGCCACGCCGACGTCGGCCTGCGCGAGCGCGGGCGCGTCGTTGGTGCCGTCGCCGGTCATCGCGACGAGCTTGCCGCCGGCCTGCTCGCGCTTGATGAGGGCCATCTTGTCCTCGGGCGTGGCCTCGGCGAGGAAGTCGTCGACGCCGGCCTCGTCCGCGATGGCTTTCGCGGTGAGCGGGTTGTCGCCCGTGATCATGACGGTCTTGATCCCCATGCGCCGCAGTTCGTCGAACCGCTCGCGCATGCCTTCCTTGACGACGTCCTTGAGGTGGATCACGCCGAGGACGCGGGCGCCTCGCTCGTCTTCGACGGCGACCAGCAGCGGGGTGCCGCCGGCCGCGGAGATGCCGTCGACGAGTTCGCCCGACCGGCGCGGCACGCTGCCGCCGCGCTCGGACACCCAGGTGTTGACGGCGGACGCGGCGCCCTTGCGGACGCGGCGGACCTTGCCGTTCTCCGTCAGGTCGACACCCGACATGCGGGTCTGGGCCGTGAAGGGCACCCAGTCGGCGTTGCCGAGTTCGCCCTGGTGGCGCTCGCGCAGCCCGTAGGCGGTCTTCGCGAGGACGACGATCGAGCGGCCTTCGGGGGTCTCGTCGGCGAGGGACGACAGCTGTGCGGCGTCCGCCAGTTCGGCTTCGCCGATGCCGTCGACGGGCACGAACTCGGAGGCCTGCCGGTTGCCGAGGGTGATGGTGCCGGTCTTGTCCAGGAGCAGCGTGCTCACATCGCCCGCCGCCTCCACCGCGCGACCGGACATGGCCAGCACGTTGCGCTGCACGAGCCGGTCCATGCCGGCGATGCCGATCGCGGACAGCAGGGCGCCGATGGTGGTCGGGATGAGGCAGACCAGCAGGGCGACCAGCGTGATCAGCGACTGCTCGGCGCCCGAGTAGATCGCCAGCGGCTGCAGCGTGACGACCGCGAACAGGAAGATGATCGTCAGCGATGCCAGCAGGATGTTGAGCGCGATCTCGTTCGGCGTCTTCTGCCGCGCGGCGCCTTCCACGAGCGCGATCATCCGGTCGATGAACGTCTCGCCCGGCTTGGTGGTGATCTTCACGACGATCCGGTCGGACAGCACCTTGGTGCCGCCGGTGACCGCGCTGCGGTCGCCGCCCGACTCGCGGATGACCGGTGCGGATTCGCCGGTGATCGCCGACTCGTCGACGCTGGCGACCCCTTCGACGACGTCGCCGTCGCCGGGAATGATGTCGCCGGCCTCGCACACCACCAGGTCGCCGACCTTCAGGTCGGTGCCGGGCACGCGCTCCTCGCGGTCGCCGGCCAGGCGCCGGGCGATCGTGTCGGTCTTCGCCTTGCGCAGCGTGTCGGCCTGCGCCTTGCCGCGGCCTTCGGCGACGGCTTCGGCGAGGTTCGCGAAGATCACGGTCAGCCACAGCCACACGGTGGTGACCCAGGCGAAGACGCTGGGGTCCTTGACCGCCATGACGGTGGTGAGGACCGAGCCGATCTCGACGACGAACATGACGGGCGTACGCACCATCACGCGCGGGTCGAGCTTCCGGAGCGCGTCGGGCAGCGACTTGAGCAGCTGGCGCGGTTCGAACAGGCCGGCCGCGACCCGGCTCGGGCCGGCGGGCGGTTCGGGAGTCGGACTGGTCTCGGGTGCGGGAAGTGTGGTGGTCATGGTTATGCGAGCCCCTCCGCGAGCGGGCCGAGCGCGAGGGCCGGGAAGAAGGTGAGGCCGGTGACGATGACGACGACGCCGACGAGGGTTCCGACGAACAGCGGCTTGGTGGTCTTGAGCGTGCCGACGGTCTCGGGTACCTGGCGCTGTTCGGCGAGGCGTCCGGCGAGGGCGAGCACGAGCGCGATGGTGACGAACCGGCCGATGAGCATCGCGAATCCGATGGTGACGTTGTAGTACTCGGTGTTCGCGTTGAGGCCGGCAAACGCGGAGCCGTTGTTGTTGGCCCCCGAGGTGTAGGCGTACAAGACCTCGGATAGGCCGTGCGGCGAATCGGAGTTGAGGATCGACGCACGTTCGCCGGGCAGCGCCATCGCGACGCCGGTCATGGTGAGGATCGTCGCCGGGACGGTGAGGATGTACAGCGCGACGATCTTCATCTCGCCCGCGCCGATCTTCTTGCCCAGGTACTCCGGCGTGCGCCCGACCATGAGGCCCGCGACGAACACCGCGAGGATCGCCATGACGAGCATGCCGTAGAGCCCGGATCCGACACCGCCGGGCGTGATCTCGCCGAGCATCATGCCGAGCAGCGTGATGCCGCCGCCCAGCCCGGTATACGACGAGTGGAACGAGTTCACCGCGCCGGTCGACGTCATCGTGGTCGACACCCCGAACAGCGACGAGCCCGGGACGCCGAAGCGCTGCTCCTTGCCTTCCGTCGCGCCGCCCGCGATCTCCAGGGCGGTGCCGTTGTGGTGCATCTCGGTCCAGGTCATCAGCACGACCGCGACGAACCAGATCGTGAACATCGCCGCGAGGATCGCGTAGCCCTGCTTGGCCGAGCCGACCAGGGTGCCGAAGGTGCGCGGCAGCGAGAACGGGATGACCAGGATGAGGAAGATCTCGAACAGGTTCGTGAACGCGTTCGGGTTCTCGAACGGGTGCGCGGAGTTGGCGTTGTAGAAGCCGCCGCCGTTGGTGCCGAGTTCCTTGATGACCTCCTGCGAGGCCACCGGACCGCCGGGGATGGTCTGCGTCCCGCCGTTGAGCGTGGTGACCGTGTGCGGGTCGGCGAGGTTCTGCAGGGTGCCCGAGGCGACCAGCACGATCGTGCCGATGATCGCGATCGGCAGCAGGATCCGGATGGTGCCGCGCACCAGGTCGACCCAGAAGTTGCCGATCTCGCCGGACCGCACCCGGATGAAACCGCGGACCAGCGCCACCGCGACGGCCATGCCGACCGCGGCGGACACGAAGTTCTGCACGGTCAGGCCGGCCATCTGCACGAAGTGCCCGACGGCCTGCTCGCCCGAGTAGGACTGCCAGTTCGTGTTCGCGGTGAACGACGCCGCGGTGTTGAACGCCTGGTCGGCCTTCATCGGCGCGAAGCCGAGGTTCCAGGGCAGCTTGTCCTGGAAGCGCAGCAGCCCGTACAGGACGAGCATCGAGAACATCGAGAAGGCGAGGACGCTGCGGAGGTAGATGCCCCAGCGCTGCCCCGAGTTCGGGTCGGCGCCGACGAGCTTGTAGATCCACCGCTCGCCGCGCAGGTGCTTCTCGGACGAGTAAACGCGCGCCATGTAGTCGCCGAACGGGCGGTGTACCGCGGCGAGGACGGCGATCAGCAGGGATATCTGGAGGATCCCCGCGACAGTGGTACTCACTAGAACCTCTCGGGGAAGATCAGGGCGAGCACCAGGTAGCCCAGCAGGGCGATGGCGACCGAGAGGCCGACGATGCTGTCTGCGTTCACAGCTTCGCCACCCCCTTGGCCAGGGCGACGACCAGCGCGAAGAACGCGATCGTCAGGAGTACGAAGGCCACGTCAGCCATCGCTCAAGCTCCTTGTGAAGGGCGCGGATCGAGGGTGCCGCGCCGTCGTGGTCGGGTCCCCCGGCACGGCTCCTTGCCGCCGTGTCGACCACATTCGTAGCAGCGCCAAGCGCCCTTAAATGCCTGCAAACAGGGCATTCCGCCAAGTGCTAGCGGCGCCCTGACGCGCCCCCCGGCGATCTTTACGCCCCCCTAACGGGACCCTGACGCGGGTCGCCGGCGACTCCGGCCGCGGACATGAGAGGGCGGCCCCGCGCACGGCACGCGCCGGACATGCGAAAGGACCCGGACTCACTCCTGGGAGTGAGTCCGGGCCCTTTCGGCACACGTCTCCGGGCGCGCTCGGGCGCGCCCGCGCACGCGGGTCAGCGCACCCGGGTCAGCGCACCTCGGTGATCTCCGGGCCGCGCGAGAACGGGTTCAGGTCGCCGGCGTACGGGTTCTGCGGCTCGGCCGCCTCGCCCGCGGCCGGCGCCACCCCGCTGGCCGGGTCGATCTGCGCGTTGTCCGGGAGGCGCAGCAGGATCGGGTCGCGCGGCGCCATCGGCTCCGTGCCGCGCACCACGACGGTCTCGCGGAACAGCCGCTCCAGGTCGGCGCCCTGCTCGGCGTCGACGGCGGCCCGCCCGGACACCACGCCGCGCAGGAACCAGCGCGGACCGTCGCAGCCCACGAAGCGCACCAGCTGCGCGCCCTGGGTGCCGTCCGGAAGCTGCACCGGGACCTGCGCGCGCAGCTCCCAGCCCAGGCCGCCTTCCAGCTCGTCGACGATGCCGCCCTGCTGGGTGATCCCGCCCGCGATCTCGTTGCGGATCTCGTGCCAGATGCCCTCGCTGCGCGGGGCCGCGAACGCCTGCAGCTGGATCGCGCTGTCCCCGAGGATCACCGTGGCCGCGATGATGAGGTCGTTGGAGACCTCGACGCGCAGCTCCATGCCTTCGGAGGCGGGCACCAGGAGGCCGCCGAGGTCGATGCGGCCTTCCTCGGGCTCGTCCAGCTCGTCGACGTCCCAGGGGCCGTCCGGGCGCGGCGCGGGCGGCAGCACCCGGTTCATCTCGTCCTCGACGGCGGCCGGCGCCTCATCGTCGTCGTCCGCGTCCTCGGCAAGCTCGTCGAGGTCGTCGATCTCCTCGACGGGCTGGTCGGCTTCTTCGTTGTGTCGGCGACGTCGGAACACGTCAGATCCCTTCCCTGTCGGAAGCCGAGTCTTGCACTGTGTCACTGCCAGTAACCGTCTTACTGCCGGTACCACTGCCGTTCCCCACCAGGACGCCGTGTCCCCCGGTCGATCCGAAGCCTCCGTCGGCCCGGTCCGATCCCGGCAGCACGCCGACCTCGTGGAACCTCGCCCGCTCGACGCGTTGCACCACGAGCTGGGCAATCCGGTCACCGCGGCGGAACGCGACACTGTCGCGCAGATCGTGGTTCACCACGATGACCCTGATCTCGCCACGGTATCCCGCATCGATCGTGCCCGGAGTGTTCACCAGCGACACCCCGCAACGCGCCGCGAGTCCGGATCGCGGATGTACGAACGCGGCGTAACCGTCCGGCAACGCAATGGCCACCCCGGTCGGCAGCACGGCGCGCTCGCCGGGGCCGATCTCGGCGTCCACCGCGGTCACCAGGTCGGCGCCCGCGTCGCCGGGATGCGCGTACGACGGCAGCGGCAGCTCGGGGTCGAGCCGGTGCACGAGGATGTCGACGGGAGCGTTCACGGGTTCACCTCGAAAGCGCGCGCGGCCTTGAGAACGTCCGGGTTTTCCATCGCGCGGCGGACTTCCTCGGGACGGCCGTGCTCGACGAAGTGCTCGAAGCCGACCGACAGGAACAGCGCCGACGCCTCGACGGCGACCGGCCCGTCCGGCGCGTCGAGCCGGCCGACGGCCTTCGCGTAGATCTTGCGGCCGTCCACGCCGGCGCACCACGCGTGGATGTACAGCGTCGAGCCGACCGGCACCGGACGCCGGAAGTCGGTCTCCAGGCGGGCCGTCACCGCGGGCGTGTGCAGCAGGAAGCCCAACATGCCGAGAGCCTCGTCGAACGCGCAGGTCAGCAGGCCGCCGTGGGCCAGACCGGGGGCACCCTGGTGGCCGGTGCCGACCACGAACTCGGTGTCCACGCTGACGCCCTCGCCGACCCGGGTGCGCAGCCGCAGGCCGTTCTCCTGCTCCTCGCCGCAGCCGAAGCAGCCGTCGTAGTGCTCGCCCAGCTCGGTCCCGGGGGGCGGCGCGCTCGGATGCGGATCCGGCGCCTTGACGTCCGGCGGCGGGGTCAGGGATGTAGGTCGACTCACCCGGAGGAGATTAGTGCCTCTTCGCCGGTATCCCGCGTGCACCCGCACGCGCGCCGGGGGTACGGGTCGCCCGCCGGGGCCGTCCGCGGCCCGGCCCCGGACGGTCCCCAGGGCCGGTTTCGGCCACCCGGCGTGCCGCCGGTGACCGGAAGTGACGCACGGGAGGGTTGGTTCTCGCACACCGAACCCCACTACGGTCTTCCCCGGGCCCGGCGTGGCAGCTGCCGGGCGGACGGAAGGACGGACATGACCAAGAGCGTCGTCGTCACCGGCGCGACGAGCGGCATCGGCCTGGCCACCGCCCTCGAACTGGCCCGCGCCGGACTCGACGTGATCGGCACCGCGCGCAGCGAGGACAAGGCCCAGGCGCTGCGCGAAGCGGCCGAGCGGGACGGTCTGGGCGTGCGCACGGTGCTCTTGGACGTGTGCGATGCGACGTCCACCGTCCGGGCCTTCACCGAGATCGCCACGATGACCGGCGGCGGCCCGTGGGCGGTCGTCAACAACGCCGGCATGGCGCAGCCCGGCGCCGTGGAGGACGTCGAGGACGACCAGGTGCGGCTGCAGCTGGAGACCAACCTCGTCGCCCCGGCCCGCATCGCCCGCCTGGTGCTGCCGCAGATGCGGCAGCGGCGCAGCGGCCGCATCGTCAACATCTCGTCGGTGTCCGGGCGCGTCTCGGCGCCGTTCCTCGGCTGGTACTGCGCGAGCAAGCAAGGCCTGGCCGCGATGTCCGACGCGCTGCGCATCGAGGTCGCGCAGTTCGGCGTGAAGGTCGTGCTGGTCGAACCGGGCAGTTTCGGCACGGACATCTGGGAGCGCAGCCTGAACCGGCTGCCGCCGCGCAAGAACTCGGCGTACGCGGAGTCCTACGAGGTCGCCGACGACGTGCTGCGCCGCGCCGCCGCGCTGCCCGATCCGATGCCGGTGGCCCAGGCCGTCCGGCACGCGCTGCTGACCCCGCGCCCGCGGGCGCGCTACCTGGTCGGCTCGGACGCGAAGGCCGGCGCGTTCCTCGACGCGGTCGCGCCGCGCGCGGTGTCGGACTACGCCAAGGGCGTCGCCACCGGCCTGCGCAAGCCCCCGCGGCGGGTGGCGCAGCTCCTGGACCGGGTGACGCAGCGCCAGTCCCGCTGACCCCGGCCTGCCGGTGCCGGGCCGGGCGGCGCGGGTCGGCACGCCGGGCGGCACCCCCTGGTACGGGCCGCGCCGCGGAGGTGTCAGGCTTGTGCCATGCAGGCGTATAACGAGCAGCTGTCGGTCCCCGCGTCGTGGTGGGGCCTGGTCGCCGGTGCCGGATTCGTGTGCGGGCTGATGCTCCTCCCCCTGGGCCCGGCCCCGGCGGGTGTCGCGGTGCTGGTGGGCGCGGTCCTGGTCGGCGTGATGGTGACCCGCTACGGGTCGGCGCGGGTCCGGATCACCGGTACGGAGCTGCACGTGGGCAAGGCGGCGCTGCCGCTCGACGCGCTCGGCGAGGCCCGGGCGCTGAACGCCGAGGAGGCCCGCGCACTGCGCATGGAAGGCGCCGACCCGCGCGCGTTCATGCTGCTGCGCAGCTACATCCCGACCGCGGTGCGCATCGGCGTCGTGGACCCGGACGACCCGACGCCGTACCTGTACGTGTCGTCGCGGAACCCGGCGCGCGTCGTCGAGGTGCTCGCCGCGGTCCGCCGCCGCGCCGCGCAGGGCTGAGCCGCACGCCGCCGCGCGTCGCCGGTGCCCCGGCCGTGCTCCGGCCGTGCTCCAGCCGTGCTCCAGCCGCGCTTCGAAGCGCCGCCCGTGCCCGTGCGGACCCCGGCGCGCACGCCGGAGCGCTTCCGGGTGCGGACGTACGAGAACGCCCGCCGGGGGTGCGGCGGACGCTCCGGATTCTCCGGCGGGATGCCGGCCGTTCATGGGGTTTCGGGTGTGTCGCAGATCCGCGGGTCCCCCGTTTCCGGGGGTGCCGCGGCGGTGCCGGTGGGGCGGGCGTTGCCGCCGCCGGCGGGTGCCGGATCGGTCCGGTTCGATCATCGGCAGGGGCGGTCCGCTCCTGCCAGGACCCGGTCGCGTGCGCAGGGTTCCGCTTGCCGATGATCGATCCTGGACGGGTCCGTCGTCCCGGGGGCTGCCCGGGCCGGCCAGGATGCGGCGTCAGGCGCAGTCGACGCAGATCGTCTGGCCGTCCTTCTCCTTGGCCAGCTGGCTGCGGTGGTGCACCAGGAAGCAGCGCGAGCAAGTGAACTCGTCGGCTTGCCGGGGCAGCACCCGCACGGACAGCTCTTCGTTCGAGAGGTCCGCGCCGGGCAGCTCCAGGCCTTCGGCCTGGTCGAACTCGTCGACGTCGACCGCACTGGCCGACTTGTCGACGCGCCGAGCCTTCAGCTCCTCGATGCTGTCCTCGTTGACGTCGTCATCGGTCTTCCGTGGAGTGTCGTAATCAGTCGCCATACCTCTCCCCCTCCGGGTGGATCTGCTTGCCTATGCGCCCGTGGACGCTGCCTTCAGCGCACGTAACGCATAAGGGGCCGGAGTTTGTGCCCGACCTGAGGCGCAGATTCTGCCTCATAGCAAGGCTTGTTACTCAATCGACACCCAACCGAACCCCCGAAGAGGTGACTTGGTTGGATGGTGGCCCACTGTAACGCCCCGGATGCGCCGGGAACCAGGAGGAATCGTGACGGTCTACGCGCTTGGTGAACAAGTACCCGTCGTGCACCCGGATGCCTATGTTCATCCGGACGCGGTGGTGATCGGCAGCGTCGAAATCGGCGCCGGCTCCACGATCTGGCCGTCCGCGGTCCTCCGGGCCGACTACGGCCGGATTGTCGTCGGGGAGAGTACCTCGATCCAGGACGGCTCGGTCCTCCATGTCAGTGCGGGACTGGTCACAAAGGTCGGAAACCGCTGCGTCGTCGGACACCTGGTGCACCTGGAAGGGTGCACGATCGAGGACGACTGCCTGGTCGGCAACGGCGCGATCGTGCTGCACCGGGCCGTGGTGCGCAGCGGCGCGCTGGTCGGCTCGGGCGCATTCGTGGGCAACGGCGTCGAGGTGCCGTCCTATGCGACGGCGCTCGGCGTTCCGGCCAAAATGCGCGCCGACACGGTCAAGCCCGGCGCATTCGACGCCGCAGTCGCGCTGTATGTGGAGAATGGCCGCCGATTCAAAGAGCAACTGCGGCGCATCGACTGACTCCCGGCCTTCTGGTCCCCCTGGCCTCCACAGCCACCCGGATATCCGCAATCCCGCGGATATCCACAGCCCCTCAGACCCCGGCAGTCCCCGGCCGCCCGAAGGAGCACCGTGCTGGAACTCGACCGACTCGCGAAACGCTTCGGCGACAAGACCGTATTGCGCGGGCTGTCGTTCTCCGTCGCGCCGGGGCAGATGTTCGGCTTCGTCGGCACCAACGGCGCCGGCAAGACCACCACGATGCGCATCGCCCTCGGCGTGCTCGCCCCCGACGCGGGCGAGGTGCGCTGGCAGGGCCGCCCGGCCGACGCGGCGGTGCGCCGCCGCTGGGGCTACATGCCGGAGGAGCGCGGCCTCTACGCCAAGATGCGCATCCTCGACCAGCTCGCCTACTTCGCCGAGCTGCACGGCATGGCGCGCGCCGACGCCCGCCGCTCCGCCGCCGCGTGGTTGGACCGCCTCGGGGTGTCCGGCAAGCCGGAGGACCGGCTGGAGACCCTGTCGCTGGGCAACCAGCAGCGTGTCCAGCTCGCCGCCGCCCTCGTCCACGAGCCGGAGCTGCTGGTCCTCGACGAGCCGTTCTCCGGCCTCGACCCGGTCGGTGTCGACGTCATGGCGCAGGCGCTGCGCAGCCGGGTCGAGCAGGGCGTCTCCGTGGTGTTCTCCAGCCACCAGCTCGACCTGGTCGAGCGGCTGTGCGACGCGGTCGGGATCATCAAGGACGGCCGCATGCACGCCGTCGGCACGGTGCGCGAACTGCGCGGCGACAACCGGGCGGTGCGCTACCGCGTCGCCGTCGACACGGCGGGCCCGGACACCGGCTGGGCGGCCCGCGTGCCGGGCGTGCGGGTGCTCGCCGACGACGCGGACGGCACCCTCGTGGAACTCGGCGACGGCGTGAGCGAGCAGGCGCTGCTCGACGCCGCGCGCGAGGCCGGGCGGGTCCGCGCGTTCGCACCGGTCGCCCCGTCCCTGGCCGAACTGTTCCGGGAGGTCGTCGCCGAGCGGCCCGGAGTCCCCGCAGAACGGACCGCAGCGAGCCTCCGGGAGGCCACGGTATGAGCGACGGCACCAGCACCCCCACGGCGCCTCCCGCGGGCGGCCAGGCGCCCTTCTGGACAGCTGTGCGGCTGGTCGCGCGCCGCGAGTTCACCGAGCGCATCCGGGACCGCGGCTTCCTCGTCTCGGTCGCGGTGATGCTGGTGATCCTGCTCGCCGCGGTCGCCATCCCCGCGATGGCCGCCAAGGGCGGCAGCGACGACTTCGACGTCGCCTTCGGCCCCGGGCCCGCCCAGCAGCCGCTCAGCCGGCTCGCGCCGGTGCAGGCCAAGCTGCTCGACGTCGAGGTCGCGGTCAAGACGTTCCCGGACGCCGCGGCGGCCGAGAAGGCCGTGCGCGACGGCGACCTGGACGCCTACGTCGCCGACGGCCACATCGTCGTGCACCGCGACCTGTCCAACAAGCTCGCCGCGGTCCTGCAGAGCGCCTACGCGACCGTCGAACGCGACGCGCGCCTGGCCGCCCAGGGCATCGACACGGCCGCCGTCGACCGCGCCGTCCAGGTGGCGCCGCTGGAGAAGACGACCCTCGACAAGGACGCCGACGAACGCAACCAGCGCAAGGGCGTCGCGATCCTCGGCACGATCACGCTCTACGGCATGCTCATGCTCTTCTGCATGTGGGTCGCCAACGGCGTGGTGGAGGAGAAGTCCAGCCGCATCGTGGAGATCCTCCTGGCCGCCGTCCCGGCCCGCGCGCTGCTCACCGGCAAGGTGATCGGCATCGGCCTGCTCGGGCTGCTCCAGATGGCGCTGACGGCCGCTGTGGGCCTCACCGCGGCCAAGGCCTTCGGCACCATCGACCTCAACTCGGCCATGGTCTATCCGGCGGCGCTGGTCGTGGTGTGGTTCGTCATCGGCTATGCGCTCTACGCATGCATGTTCGCCGCCGCCGCATCGCGGGTGTCGCGCATGGAAGACCTGCAGAACGTCATCACGCCGATGTCGACGCTGCTGATCGCGTCGTTCTTCATCGCGATCTCGTTCGGGCAGAACGGCGGCACCCTCGCGACCGTGCTGGCCTACGTCCCGCCGTTCTCCGCGATGCTCCAGCCGATGCTGACCGCGAGCGGCGACCTGGCGGTATGGCAGAACCTCGTCGCGGCGGGCCTGGCCGCCCTGGCGCTGGTCGGCCTGATGGCGGCCGCGGCCCGGATGTACGAAGGCGCGGTGCTGCGCACCGGCGGCAAGGTGTCGGTGAAGGACGCGTGGGGGACGCGGAACTGAACCGGTCCGCAGCACGACCGACACGGGACGGGCCCGGCCGCTGGGAAAGCGGCCGGGCCCGTCCCGTGTCGTGGCTGCGGTGCCGGGGTCAGGCGCGCCGCGCCGCCTCGCGCGCCTTGCGGGCGGCGAGCCGCTCGTCGAACTGCGCGGCCTTGTCCTCCAGCAGCGCCAGGAACACGCCCAGCTCGTCGCGAGCCTGCTCGCCCGCCGGCCCGAAGCCGGTGCGCTCCATGACCTTGAGGTTGCGCAGCACCGGCTGCAGCACGTCGTCGAGGTGGATGCGCAGGTTGTAGACGCCGCCGACCGCCATCTTCAGCGAGGCCCGCTCGAAGCCCGTCATGCCGTGGCCGGGCATCCGGAAGCCGGTGATCATGTCGGTGACCGCGCGCATGGCCTGGTCGGGCGCCAGCTCGAACGCCGACTTGAGCAGGTTCCGGTAGAAGACCATGTGCAGGTTCTCGTCGGTGGCGATCCGCGACAGGAGCTGCTCGGCGAGCGGGTCGCCGCACGCGCGGCCGGAGTTGCGGTGCGAGACGCGCGTGGCGAGTTCCTGGAACGTCACGTAGGCGACGACGTGCAGCGGGTTGCCGAGGTGGTCGCCCTGGTAGCCGTTCTCCATGTGCTCCATGCGGGACCGCTCCAGCGCCACCGGGTCGACCGCGCGGGCGGCCATCAGGTAGTCGCGGATCGCGATGCCGTGGCGGCCTTCCTCGGCCGTCCAGCGGTGCACCCAGGTGCCCCACGCGCCGTCCCGGCCGAACATGTTGGCGATCTCGAAGTGGTAGCTCGGGAGGTTGTCCTCGGTGAGCAGGTTGAGGGTGAGCGAGATCCGCCCCACGTCGGTCAGCCCGGACTCCTCGGGGCGCCACGCCTCGCCGCCCATCAGGCCGTCGAAGTCGCGGCCGCGCGACCACGGCACGTACTCGTGCGGGAACCACTCCTTGGCGATGCCCAGGTGCCGGTCGAGTTCGACGGCGACCACCTGTTCGAGTTCGCTCAGCAGATCGATACCGGTCGGTTCGGGGGCTGTCAGGGTCACGGCGACTCCAAGCGGGATGGGACGGGCGGCGGCGGTGGGTACGCGGCACACGGACGCAGCGACAACACGGGTACCAAGCTGCGTCGGCCGCCGCCCCTCCGGTTCGGGTGCTTGCCGGCACGTCCCCACCCGCTCGGCAAACCCCGGACCGCTCGCGGCTCCGGCGCACAGCGCGTTCCTACGCTGTCGTAACTTACGACACCGTAGGTTGTCCCGGGCCCTGCGGGCAACCGGCCTGGTCAGGTACGTCGTAGTACGTCGCCAGGGTGAAGCCGCCACTACGCTCGGCGACCGATTCGCGGCATATTCCGAGCCCCGTTCGAGGCTTGTTCGAGACTTGTCCGAAGACCGTGCGCTCCTATTTGGCAGGGGCCGGGAAGCCGACGCGGACGATCAGCCCGCCCTCCTCGCGCGCCTCCGCCTCGATCCAGCCGCCGTGTGCGCGCGCCACCGAACGCACGATGGACAGGCCGAGGCCGACGCCCTTGTCGGACTCGGTGCGGTCGCCGCGCAGCCGCCGGAACGGCTCGAACAGCGACTCGACGTTCTCCGGCGGCACCGCGGGGCCGCTGTTCGCCACGGTGAGCATCGCGGTGCCGTCGACCGTGGACGTGGACATCTCGACCCAGCCGCCCGGCGTGTTGTAGCGGACGGCGTTCTGCGCGAGGTTCAACGCGACGCGTTCGAGGAGCACGAGGTTGCCGGACACCCAGGCGGGTTCGAAATCGCCGCGCAGTTCGACGTCCCGGTCGCCCGCTTCGCCGGCGAGCTGTTCGATGGTGCGTCCGGCGACCTCGGAGAGGTCGACGGGCTTGGGGTCGGTCAGTTCGTTCTCGCTGCGGGCGAGCAGCAGCAGGCCCTCGATGAGGCGCTCGCTGCGCTCGTTGGTGGTGAGCAGCTTGTCGCCGAGTTCGCGCAGCTGGGGCGGCACTTCGGGGTCGCCGAGGGCCACCTCCAGCAGGGTGCGGTTGATGGCGAGCGGGGTGCGCAGTTCGTGGGAGGCGTTGGCGACGAACTTGCGCTGCGAGTCGAACGCCCGGTCGAGGCGTTCCAGCATCTCGTCGAACGTGTCGGCGAGTTCCTTGAGTTCGTCGTCGGGGCCGTCCAGGTCGATGCGCCGGTGCAGCCCGGAGCCGCCGCTGCCGGCGACGGCGCGCGCGGCGGCGGTGATGCGGCCGAGGGGGCTCAGCACGCGGCCGGCCATGACGTAGCCGAAGCCGAACGCGATGACGGACAGCAGCACCAGCGCCAGCAGCGACTGCTGGAGCAGCGAGTGCAGCACCAAGTCGCGCTGGTTGCCCTGGCGGGCCTCCAGCATGCGGTTGAACGCGTCGGGCGAGATCACCTGGCCGGCCGCGTCGCGGATCACCACGTCGCTGTTGAACCGGATGTCCGGCGGCTTCTGGTCGGACAGGTTCTGCCCGACCAGCAGGTAGACGCTGCCCAGCAGCAGCACGCCCGCGATCAGGAACATGCCGCCGTACAGCGCGGTCAGGCGCATCCGGATGGAAGGCCGCAGCCAGTCCGGAGCGTAGCTGAGCCGCGAGTGGTAGGCGCCGCCGTCGCCCGGGTCGAGACCCAGCACGAGCTTGCGGGCGCTCGGCTCCTTGGCGGGCTTGGGCGGCGCGCCGGGACGCGGCGGGCGGCTGGGGCGCGGCGGGTGCTGCGGGCGCAGCGGTGCCGCCCCCGAGGACGGGGGCTTGGCCTGGGGTTTGTCGTTCACGCCTCGTCGCCGATGCGGTATCCGGCCCCCGGAACGGTCATGATCACGGCGGGTTCGCCGAGCTTGCGGCGCAACGTCATGACGGTGACGCGCACCACGTTGGTGAACGGGTCGGTGTTCTCGTCCCACGCCTTCTCGAGCATCTGCTCGGCGGACACCACGGAACCGTCCGCGCGCATGAGCACTTCGAGGACGGCGAACTCCTTCGGCGACAGGTGCACCGGGCTGCCGTTGCGCGCGACCTCGCGGCGGTTGGGGTCGAGCCGGATCCCGGCCCGCTCCAGCACCGGCGGCAGCGCGGTGACCGCGCGGCGGCCCAACGCCCGCACCCGAGCGATGAGTTCGCTGAACGCGAAGGGCTTGGGGAGGTAGTCGTCGGCGCCCAGCTCCAAGCCTTCGACCCGGTCGCTGACGTCGGCGGACGCGGTCAGCATGAGGATGCGCGTGGGCAGGCCGGTGTCGATGACGGCCCGGCACACGTCGTCGCCGTGCACGAGCGGCAGGTCGCGGTCGAGCACCACCACGTCGTAGTCGTTGACGGCGACCCGCTCCAGGGCGGCCTCGCCGTCGTACACGACGTCGACGGCCATCGCCTCGCGGCGCAGCCCCGTCGCTACCGCGTCCGCCAGCAACTGCTCGTCTTCGACGACGAGAACCCGCACCGCTGATGTCCTTCCGCACGAACCACTGTCGAACCTGCATGCAGCACCGCTGCAAACGTTTGGACCGTCGGGCGCCGTCCGCGGCCGGACTGCCCGCCCTGCCTCGAGGGACGGCGCCGACGGTGACTCCATCTTGCCCCGGCCGCCGGTAAAGCGTCGGTAAGCGCACCTGCGACGGCACCCCGGGTCCGGATTGCCGACTTCGCTGCGGTACCGTCCGTAATGATCCGCCCATCGGTGCGACAAGTGTCACACTGCCAAGTGGCGTCGCGGTTTTCGCGGCCGATCTCGAGGGGTAGGACAACCCAAACCGGCGACCATTCGAGTCACTTGGGGCCCCTCATGGACGAGTTCACCGCTGACGTGCTGCGTCGCATACGCGAAACGGAACAGACCCTCAAGCAGGCCTTCGACACGGGGGACGACTTCCTCGTGGAGGTTCAGCAGGAGGAGCTGCAAGACCTGGTACGCATGGCTTCGGACCACGGCGTACAAGTACTGCCCGAACGCGCCTGACACCGCGACCGCCGCGACCACCGCGACCCTGGGGGCGGGGCCGGAGCGCAACGGACAGTCGACACGGCACACACGGCAGACCACAGAACCCCCGACCGACGCGCGGCGCATCGGCCGGGGGTTTCTTGCGTCTCCGGACAGCTCGGACCCGGCTCCCGTGCGGCGCGGATGCGGAGCCGGCGGGCCGGGCGCGGGGCCTCCGGGTCAGGCGCCCAGCCGCTCCAGCACCGCGACCAGTTCGCCGTGCAGCGGCGCCGCCGCCGCGACCACCACGTTGCTGCCGTCGTCCTCGGCGCGGATCTGCGCCACCTCCGCACCCGCCTCGCTCGCGATGACCGCGCCCGCGGCCAGGTCCCACGGGTTCAGGCCGCGCTCGTAGTACGCGTTCACCCGCCCGCACGCCACCGCGCACAGGTCCGCCGCCGCCGAACCGAACCGGCGGATGTCCCGGATACCGGGCAGCAGTTCCGCCACCACGGCCGCCTGCCGGGTGCGCCGTTCGGCCGTGTAGCCGAACCCGGTCGCCACCAGCGCCCGGTCCAGCGGCACCGGAGCGGCGGCCCGGATCGGCGCCCCGTTACGGAATGCACCTCCACCGCGCACGGCGTGGAACGTCTCGCCGAACGTGGGCACCTCGACCACGCCGACGATCCCGCCGTGCTCGTCCTCGGCCGCGATCGACACGCACCAGCCCGGCAGCCCGTACAGGTAGTTGACCGTGCCGTCGATCGGGTCGATCACCCACCGCACGCCGCTCTCGCCGGCCTCCCCCGCGCCCTCCTCGCCGAGGAAGCCGTCGTGCGGCCGGCGGGCGCGCAGGAACTCGACGATCAGTTTCTCGGCGCGGGTGTCCATTTCGGTGACGACGTCGGTCGGGCTGCTCTTGGTCGCCGCGACACCGAGGTCCGCGGGCCGGTCGACGGTGAGCATCCCCCCGGCGAGCCGGGCGGCTTCCAGCGCAAGTTCGAGCAGGTCGGCGGTGTCGCCGTGGATGTTCGTGGTCACCCGGCCATCCTGTCAGCCGCCCCGGAGACCCGCGCGACAGGCCGGACGGGCCTCCGCTCCGGGTGGCGCCGGCCCGGCCGCCGCCGGGATTACGACGGCAGCGGCGGCACAGCCTCCAGGGCCGCACCGCGCAGGCCCGCGCCGCGGCCGCGCGGGTCGGGGCAGCAGCCGAGCGGGCACACGTCGTGGCTCGGGCCCAGCGCCCCCAGCGCGCAGCGGTCAGGCGACTCGCCGCGCAGTGCGGCCGCGCGCTCCAGCACCAGGTCGCGCACCGCGGCGGCGAACCGGGGGTCCGCGCCGGTCGTCGCGGCCCGCGCCACCGGAAGGCCGAGCGTCGCGGCGGTCTCGGCGGCCTGCACGTCCAGGTCGTAGACGACCTCCATGTGGTCCGACACGAAGCCGATCGGCACGAGCACCGCGGCGGGCACCCCGTCGGCCTTGAGCCGTGCCAGGTGGTCGTTGACGTCCGGCTCGAGCCACGGCACGTGCGGCGGGCCGCTGCGGCTCTGGTAGACGAGGTCCCACGCGTGCTCCCGGCCGAGCACCCGCGCGACGCCTTCGGCGACCAGCCGCGCGGTCTCGCGGTGCTGGGCGACGTACGCGCCGCCCTCCGGCCCCGCGGTCTCCGCCGTCGCGACCGGGATCGAGTGCGTGGTCATCACCAGCCGCGCGTCCGCCCGCACCTCCGCGGGCAGGTCGTCGAACGCGGCCACCGTGTGGTCGACCAGGGGTTCGACGAAGCCGGGATGGTTGTAGTAGTGCCGCAGCTTCTCCAGCACCGGCGCCTCCGCACCGGTTTCGGCCCGCGCGGCCAGCAGGTTCTCGTGGTACTGCCCGCAGCCCGAGTACGACGCGTACGCGCTGGTCACCAGCACCGCCGCGCGCCGCACCCCGTCGTCGGCCATCCGCCGGAGCGTGTCGCCGAGATACGGCTGCCAGTTGCGGTTCCCCCAATACACGGGCAGCCCGACCCCGGCGTCGGCGAAGTCCTTCTCGACCGCCGCGATCAGCTCACGGTTCTGCCCGTTGATCGGGCTGACCCCGCCGAACAACCGGTAATGCGCACCCGCCTCGGCCAGCCGCTCGGGCGGCACACCGCGCCCGCGGGTCACGTTCTGCAGGAACGGAATCACGTCGTCCGGGCCCTCGGGGCCGCCGAACGAGAGCAGGAGAAGGGCGTCGAAGGGCGCTGCGGAGTGCATGGGTCCGATCCTCGCACCTGCCGGGCGGCGTCCACGGCCCGCACGGCCCGCGGCACGCCGCGCGCCGTGAGTCCACCCGGGCCCTGCGGCGCCGCCGGGCCTTCCCGCACATGGTGACCGGCGGGTAATGTCCGGACATCCCACCGCCGGGGGCTCCCGCCGCACCCATGTCCGCGGCCGCCGGGCCGCCTCCGCTTCCTGGAGGACCTCTTGAGCAGCACGCCGCCCCCGCCCTGGAAGAACTGGGCCGGGAACCAGACCGCCCATCCCCGGCGCGTGGTCACCCCGCGCTCGCCCGAGGAGGTCTCGGCGGCGGTGCGCCGTGCGGCGTCCGAGGGCATGCGGGTCAAGGCGGTCGGGGCCGGGCACTCGTTCACCTCGGTGGCGTTGACGGACGGCGTGCAGATACGGCCCGAGGGCCTCACCGAGATCCGGAGCGTGGACGCCGAGGCGGGCACCGTCACGGTCGGCTCCGGCATGCGCCTGGAGCGCTTCAACGACGTGCTCGCCGGGCACGGCCTCGCGCTCACCAACATGGGCGACATCGCGGTGCAGAGCCTGGCCGGCGCGACCGGCACCGGCACGCACGGCACCGGCCGCGCGTCGGGCGCCTTGTCCGGGCAGATCCGCGGCCTCGAAATGGTGCTCGCGGACGGCGAGATCGTCACCTGCTCGGCCACCGAGAACGCCGAGCTGTTCGCGGGCGCCCGGGTCGGCCTCGGCGCCCTCGGCATCGTCACGGCGCTCACCTTCGCCGTCGAACCGGCGTTCCTCCTCGAAGCCCGCGAGGAGCCGATGACGCTCGACACGGTCCTCGGCGGCTTCGACGAGCTGTGCGCGGACAACGACCACTTCGAGTTCTACTGGTTCCCGCACACCGACAGCTGCAACGTCAAGCGCAACAACCGCACCGAAGGCCCGGCCAAACCGCTGTCAAAGGCCCGGTTCCTGCTCGACGACGAAATCCTGTCCAACGGCGTCTTCGGCCTCGCCTGCCGGCTCGGCAAGGCCGCGCCGAAAGCGATCCCGACGATCGCCAAGCTGTCCAGCAAGGCCCTGTCCGCACGCACCTACACGGACGCGTCGTACAAGGTCTTCACCAGCCCGCGCCGCGTCCGATTCGTCGAAATGGAGTACGCGATCCCGCGCGAGGCCCTCACCTCCGCACTGCGCGAGGTCCACAAGCTCGTCGCCGACGGCGACGACAAGGTGTCGTTCCCGGTCGAGGTCCGCATCGCACCGGGTGACGACATGTGGCTGTCGACCGCGAGCGGGCGCGACAGCGCGTACATCGCCGTGCACATGTACCGCGGCACCGCGCACGAGCGGTACTTCACCGCCGTCGAGCGCATCATGACCGCGCACCAAGGGCGTCCGCACTGGGGCAAGCTGCACACCCGCGACGCGGAGTACTTCGCCGACGTGTACCCGCACTTCGCGGACTTCCGCACGCTGCGCGACCGCGTCGACCCCGAACGCCGGTTCGGCAACGCCTACTTGCGGCGCGTGCTCGGCGAATAACCGAACGGAAAGGCACCGGGCGCGGCGTGAGATTCCCCACGCCGCGCCCGTATCCGCCGTATGCCGTATCCGGAATGCGGTGTTGCCGCGGTCAGGGCCCCTTCGCCGCGTCCCCCGCAGGCGGGACCTGCTGGTCCTGGCCGCCCTGCGGGGGCGGTGTGGCGCCGCCGGTCCCCGCGCCGCCGGTCGGCGGGGTCGTCGGCTTGTCGGTCGGAGTTTCGGTCGGGGTGGACGTGGGCTTCTCCGTCGCGGTCGGCGTGGGCGTCGCAGTCGGCGACGTCCCCGCGCCGCCACCGTCGGACTGCTTGCCGTCGCTGCCGCCCGTGCCGTCGGTCGTGCCGGGCGACGGGGCGCGGTCCCCGGCGGAGCCGCCCGTGCCGGAGTCCGTGGTGGCCGGTGCGGTGGGCTGCTTGTCGGGGGTGGACTTGTGCCCGCCGCCCCCGCCGATCTCGCTGATCGTGGGCCGGTCGCCGCCGTTCCCGAACAGGCTCGCGAACGACTTCCCCATGCCCAGTTCGGTGACCGTGATCGCGGCCATCGCGATGGCGAACACCGCGACCGCGCCGACCACCGAGCGCGCCAACCACGTTCTGTTGCGCGGCCGTTCGCCGTCCCGGGAGCCGCCGGACGCGGCCGTGCCGGGCAGCGCCGGCAGCGGTTCGGCCGCCGCCCCCCGGCCCGGGTCGAACACCGGCATCACCCGAGTGGCGTCCTCCGACCCCGGCGCCGCCGGTACCGCGGGCCGGCGCGGGTGCGTGGTCATCTGGGAGCGCACGTCCCGCAGTTGGTCGCCGGTGCGGCGGAACATGTGGACGTACACGGCACTGCCCACGGTCGCGCACACGCTCGCGATGGCGGCGCCGATCATGGTCCCCGCGGCCCCGAGGCTGGAGAGCAGGAAAGCCGAGGAAACGGCCGCCAGGGCGCTTGCCACGACCTGCGTACCGTTCAGTTCGATCCGCCGGCGCTCCTCGCCGGGCCTTTCCTGCATCACTCTCCTAGGGCCCAACCCGGGCCAAATCATGACGTGCCGGGATTCTTCTCTTCTGTGGGACCCCCGGCGGCACCCCGGCCGTTCCGCTTTCGGTGATCTTGTGAGGAACCTCACCGGGCGCGGCCGAAATTTTTCGCCCGGATGTGGACGCGCCGTTACGGCGCGGTGCGGCCCAGCCGCGCGCCCGAATGGAGTACTGTTCACGCCAGGTTCCGGAAAGACCTGGGTAGAGGGGGGAAGCAACCGATCGTACGGGATCGGGAACCTGCAAATCGGACAAACGCCCCCGAGGGTCATTTCTCCGGAACCGGTACTCAAGGAGCCACCGCGACACAACGGCGCGACGGGTATGAAAATCCGACACGCCGGGACAAATCGGTCAGGTTGTGGCACGCCGCCACTGGGCAAGTCACACTCGTAACGGGAGCAACGACGCAGGTGACGTCGGCAGGCACCACCCGGGAGGTCCCCATGCCCGAACTGCGTGTCGTGGCCGTCAGCAACGACGGCACACGGCTGGTGCTGAAGGCTGCCGACGGAACCGAGTTCAGCCTGGCCATCGACGAGCGCCTGCGCGCCGCCGTCCGCGGCGACCGCGCCCGACTCGGCCAGATCGAGATCGAAGTCGAAAGCCAGCTCCGGCCCCGCGACATCCAGGCGCGCATAAGGGCGGGTGCCACCGCGGAAGAAGTCGCGCAGCTCGCCGGCATCCCCGTCGACCGCGTGCGCCGCTTCGAAGGCCCGGTCCTCGCCGAACGCGCCTTCATGGCCGAGCGCGCCCGCAAGACGCCGATCCGCCGGCAGGGCGAAGCCGCCGGCCCGCTCCTCGGCGAGATCGTCACCGAACGCCTGCACCTGCGCGGCGCCGACTCCGAATCCGTCCAGTGGGACTCCTGGCGGCGCGACGACGGCAGCTGGGAAGTCCTGCTGCTGTACCGCGTCGACGGCGAGATGCACTCGGCCAGTTGGAGCTTCGACCCGCCCCGGCGCCTGGTCACCACCAACGACGACGAAGCCCGCTCGCTGGTCGGCGAACAGGGCGCCGAGACGCCGTTCCCGTTCCGGCCGCGCCTCGCGTCGCTGCCCCGCAACACCGGCGACGACGCGATCACCAGCCTCCTCGACGCCGTCCCGGGCCTGCGCGGCGAATCCGCAGCCGCGGCCGCGGGGCCCCGCGAACCGGTGCGCATCGACGTCCCGGCCATCGGCGGCGAACGCACCCGGCCCGGCCCCGCGACGATCCCGGTCCCGGTGCCCGACGAGGACGAACCCGAAGCCCCCGCGGCAGCCGCCGCCGGGGGCGGCGCGCCGTCCGCCGCCGGATCCGCCTACGAGAACGTCCTCGTGCCCCGCGTCGTCGGCCCGCACCGCGACCGCCTCGTCGGCGCCACCGACCGCCAGGCCGAAGCCGACGGCGTCCGCCCCGGCCGCCGCGCCACGGTGCCCAGCTGGGACGAGATCGTCTTCGGCAGCCGCCGCAAGAAGCGCGAATAGCACGAGTCAGCCGTCCGGCCGGCCCCCGGCCGAACCCGCGACGACGAGCCCGTCTCCGCACCGGAGGCGGGCTCTTCGCTGCGCCCCGGACCGGCCGCCGCAGCGAACGC
This sequence comes from Uniformispora flossi, assembly GCF_049534875.1. Taxonomy (NCBI): domain Bacteria; kingdom Bacillati; phylum Actinomycetota; class Actinomycetes; order Kitasatosporales; family Streptomycetaceae; genus Uniformispora; species Uniformispora flossi. Next base: position 101,711 of record NZ_JBMULZ010000021.1, on the reverse strand, counting down.
GGACCCGGCCGCGAGTTGCCCGCACGCCGGTCAAGGACACCCCACGGTTGCCCCCCGATCGCCTTTATATCGCCCCCAATCCCCCGGATTACTTCCTGCCGGGGCGTCGGGGGCCCTACTGTGTCCGAGTCGGTTGCTCCGGTAGTGGCTCCGGGGACGGTGGAAATGAGCGTGGGAACAACGGATCGGGTGGGCCAGCAGGACGAGCGCACACTGCTCGCCGAGGTACGGCTGCTCTTCGGCGCGGTCGACCCCTGGCTCGTCGAATTCATGCGGGCGGCGACCGCCCGCGGCTCCGCATCCGCACCGCCCGGCCGGCGCACCCGCCGCACCCCGTGAGGCCGCGGTGCCCCTCCTCGGCGCCGACGTCGACGACGCACCCCGGGTCCTCACCTTCGACGCGCCGTCGCTGACCGTCGTCGCCGAAGTCGCCCGCCGCGCGGGACGCATCCGGCTGCACGGCCAGCTGACCGTCCCTCAGCGCGTATGCCTGGAGATCCGGCACGCCGACGGCGTCCGCACGGTGCTCACCGACGACCTCGGCCGCTTCGCCGCCGCCGACCTGCCGCCGGGACTCATCGGCTTCGTCGCCTACACGGCCGCAGGGCTCCGCGAGGCCACGCACTGGATGGCCGTCTAGCCACGTGCTCCTCAGTGCGCGGACGCTCCCGCGGGCACCCGCAGGAGCGTCCACGCACCGGCCGCGTCACTCCCCCGTCGCCACCGGCCGCGCCGGGTCGCTGCTCCAACCGCTCCACGACGGCGCGTACAGCGCCGCGTCGATCCCGGCGCTCGCCAGCGCCAGCACCGTGTGCGACGCGGTGACACCCGAACCGCAGTAGGCCGCGACCCGCGCACCCGGCACCACGCCGAGCGCCGCGTACCGGGCGCGCAGCGTCTCCGCGTCCAGCAGGCGGCCCTCCGCATCCAGCGTCCCGGTCTCCGGCGCGTTCACCGCACCGGGGATGTGCCCGGCAACCGGGTCGATCGGCTCCGTCTCGGCGCGGAAGCGCTCGGCCGCGCGCACGTCCAGCAGCACGCCGTCGGCCGGCAGCGCGGCGGCCTCGGCCGCGTCCAGCAGCGGCAGACCGCCCGGCTTCGCCGCGAAGTCGCCCGGCGCGGGCGCCGGTTCGGCGGTGTCCACCGGCCGGCCCGCCGCGGTCCACGCCTGGAAGCCGCCGTCCAGGACCCGCACCCGGTCGTGGCCGAAGTAGCGCAACAGCCACCACACACGCGACGCCGCGATGCCGTCCGCACCGTCGTAGGCGACCACGTCGCTGTCCGCGGACACGCCCGCGCGGCGCATCACCGCGGCGAACGCGTCCGCATCCGGCAGCGGATGCCGCCCGGCCTCCCCGACCGGCGCCGACACCGGCGCGGACAGCTCGGAGTCCATGTCCACGAAGACCGCACCCGGCACGTGGCCCTCGCGGTACCAGCCGATTCCCGGCGGTCCGCCGAGCTTGTAGCGGATGTCGAGCACCACCGGCGGACGCTCGGAGCCCAGCGCGGCGGCCAGGTCGGCAACGGAGATCACAGGGTTCATCCCGCCATCCTCCCGCGTCCGCGCGGTCCCCCGTGCGGCCCGGCGCGCCGGGAACGCGCACCGCCCACGCCGCACTGCCCGCGACAGTGCCCAGGCCACGTGCCAGCATCGGACAAGGAGGCTGTGGCGGCCCCGCCGCCCGCGAACATCCGCCTGGGAGGCACCCGCATGACCATCATGACCGGCACATACCCTCCCGGGGTGCCCTGCTGGGCGGATCTCGGCACCGCCGACCCCGACGCCTCCCTCGCCTTCTACGGCACCGTCTTCGGCTGGCACGGCGCACCCGGCCCCGGGGACGTCGACTACTACACCTCCTGCGCGGTCCGCGGCCGCCGCGTCGCAGGAATCCGCCTGCTGCCCGAACCCGACGTGCCCATCGGCTGGACCACCTACCTGGCCACCGACGACGCCGACGCCGCCGTGGTGAAAGCCGCCGCCGAAGGCGCCGAAGTCGCCTACCCCCCGATGGACGTCCTCGACATGGGACGGTTCGCCCTCCTCACCGACCCCACCGGCGCACCCTTCGGCCTGTGGCAGGCCCGCAGCCTGGTCGGCGCCGAACTCGTCAACGAACCCGGCGGCATCGTCTGGACCGAACTCCTCACCCGCGACACCCCACGGGCCCTCGCCTTCTACGGCGCCCTCTTCGGCTACGCCTTCGAGGACATGAGCGCCGAAGGCTTCGACTACCACGCCTTCTCCGTCGACGACCGCCCCCGCGGCGGAATCATGGGCATGGACGCCAACTGGCCCGACGAACTCCCCGCCCACTGGCACGTCACCTTCTGCGTCGCCGACACCGACGCCACCGCCGGACTCGTCCGCGCCGCAGGCGGCACCGTCCTCAGCGAACCCCGGAACTCGCCCTACGGCCGCATCGCGCAATGCCGCGACCCGCACGGCGCGGACTTCGCCATCCTCAAGAGCGACGAACACGCCGCGGACCCCACCGGATAAGCCGACCGGGCGATCCGCCTGCCCCCATCGGACGAACGCTGCGCTCTTCGGACCAGCGGCAACCACCCGAACGCCCGCCGATGTCCTCACGTAGAGTCGGAACCGTCGGGCCTGCCCGGGAGTTGATACGGCGTCACCGTTTCGCCGCAGTGTCGGCCCCGGGCCGCACGGATCCGCCCGACACCGACCACTCAAGGGGGTTCGCCACCATGGGCAAACTGTTCAAGATCGTCCTGCCGGTCGCCATCGTCGCCGGCCTCGCCTCGGTCCTGCTCAAGAAGCGCAAGCAGGCCTGAGACCACGCGTCCCGGTGGTTTGCGGGACCGGACGAAACCCGGCCCCGCAAACCACCCGGAAAACCCCGCTCAGGCATGGACTTCGAGCAGCGGCACCAGCTGCTCCGCCGGCGTCATCGAGCCGTGCAGGCCCACCATCCGCGACTCGTTCGGCTCCCGCCGCGTCGCCACGATGGCGACATCCGCCCACGGCGCCGCCACCACATCGCCGATCCGGTAGTACACCCGCTCCTCGACCGGCCCGAACCAGCCCGCGTCGATCGCCTGGTCGCGCGACAGCACCCAGCAGCTGTCCGCGAGCACGTCCTGCCAGATGGCCAGCACATCGCCGGCCGCACCCGGCACCGCATACACATGCCGCGCCCGGCCCTCGCCGCCCAGCAGCGCGACACCGGCCGACAGCTCCGGATCGGTGTCCACGTCGATGCGGTCCTCCATCGGCACGTCGATCATGCCGTGGTCCGCCGTCACGTACAGCGCCGTCCCGCGCGGCAGTTGCTCCGCCAAACGGCGCACCAGACCGTCCACGCGCGACAGTTCGATCCGCCACGCATCCGACTGGCAGCCGTAGCCGTGACCGGCCTTGTCGACGTCGCTCACATACGTGTAGACGAGCACCGGGCCCGGTTGCGCCAACTGGTCGAGAACACCCTGCACGCGCGCCTCGCCCGCCGCCGCGGCCACATACCGGCCGCCCTGCAGCGCCACCTGCGTCAGCGGCGTGTGCTCGAACATCGGATCCGACACCTGCGCGACGGTGATGCCCGCGGCGGCGGCCCGCTCCATCAGCGGCGGATGCGGCTGCCACTCGCGCGGCGGCACGTACGGGTCCCAGCGCAGCTGGTTCATCAGCCGCGCGTCACCCGGGATCGCCACCGTGTAGCCCATCAACCCGTGCGCACCCGGCGGCAGCCCGGTGCCGAACGAGGCAAGGCTCGTCGCCGTCGTGGCCGGGAAACCCGCGGTGATCGGCTCCCCGCGGCCGCCCCACGAACCAGGGATCAGCGACGTCAGGAACGGCGCCCACTCCGGGTTCGCCTTCAGCAGCTCCCAGCCGAGACCGTCGACGAGGAACACCACGGCCCGCTCCGTCGCGGGCAGGCCGAGCACATTGGCCTCGCCCGCCATGCCCAGCGACGCGGCGACGGACGGCAGCAGATCGGACAGCGCCCCGGTGCCGTAACGCGGTACCGGGACGGGCGGCGGTTCCGGAGCCCAGGCTGCGGCGCTCACCGGCCGATGCCGGCGACGGCCTCGGACAGGCGCTTCGCGAACGCCAGCGTGCGCTCGACCGCGTCCGGACCGTCGGCCGCCTCGCTGACCCGCAGCGACAGGTCGTCGGCGGTCATCGCGCCCGTGTAGCCGTGGTCGATGTCGCAGTTCGGGTCGGCGCAGCCGGCCGGCTCCAGGTCGATGCGGCCCACCGCGCCCCAGCCGATGGTGAGGACGACCTCCCGCGGCGGGGCACCCGGCACGTACTCGGCCGGGTTGCCGACGACGCGGCTGACCACGACGGACTCGATGCGGTCGATGCGGACGGTCTCGGTCGACGTGGTCGCGTACGGCGTCGGCGACGTGTCGTCGGGCGCGTGCTCGTCGGTGTGGCTGACCAGGAAGCGGCCGGGGGTGAGCACGAGGACGGTCACGTGCCGCCGGACCTCGTTGGAGTCGAACGTCGTCTCCTGGTGCACCAGGTACGCATCGACCTGCTCGGTCCCGATCGTGGACTCGACCGCGTCGGCGACGAGGGCGGGGTAGTAGCCGCTGCGCTCGATCGCCGTACGCAAACCCTGAGTCGAGGTGGAGGTCTTCGCCATGCCCCCATCCTGGCACCTTTGGGGGCGCGCGTGCGCCATCCGGGCGTTCGCGGCGCACCTCCGCACAACCTCCGGGGCCCGTCCGAACCGGGGCGCCGCCCGGGCTGCCACGCTCGGCAGCGGCCTTATAACTCTTTGTCGATGTCCTGACAGTCCCCGTACGAGTGACGGGGAGGCACACGGCCGCCCCGCCTGGTCCCACCGCGCAACCGCGCGCCCTCCACGCGCCCTCCCCCGCGGCCTTCCGAACCGGTTGACTGTCGGTTGTGCAGGACGGACGGGGAGACAGGGACACACCGCTCGCGCGGTGAGCCCCGACGCCCGGCACACACGTCAGGGTCTCCGCGCCGGAGACCCGGGCGACACCGCGACCGCGCCGGCGGGATCGGGGAAACCCGGCGTGGGAGCGGTCGGTCCGGTGGACCGGCCGGCATGAGGGCACCGCCGCGTGGAGGGCGGTGCGGAGGGGCATGGCGGCGGGTCGGACGGGCGGGCCGCAGCGGCGGCGCGGGTGCCACGGCTCGGGGTGGCATCGGCGCCGTGGGCGGCCGAGGCGGGCGGCGGTACGGCTCTGTGGTCGGGTCTGTACCGCCCCCGGCTTCCTGTCGGGCCCTCCCTCTCCCACCGAGCGAAGCCCCTCCCCCGCCTCCGCCGCCATTGCCGACCTTGCCGCACCGGGGCGTTCGCCGTCGCACTTGTGAAGCTTGCCCTGTGGACAACCGGGCGGCTTCAGGCCTCGGTTTGTCCGCAGAGCGAGCGAGGGCCTGTTTTCTCTTCGTCTTCGGCGTCCCCGGCGTCATCCGGCGGGTGCTTCGCCGTCGCCGTCCACGCCGCACAAAACAGCAGCAGCCGGGTCGCGAAGTAGATCCACAGCAGCAGCGCCACCGGCACCCCGAACGCGCCGTACATGCTCTTCCCGGCGACCTGCGCGATGTAGCCGGCGACCAGCACCTTGAGGACTTCGAAGCCGACCGCGCCGATCAGCGCCCCGCGGAACGCCGTGCGCCGCGGCATCTCCAGCCGCGGCATGCCGACCAGCAGGTAGAGGAACAGCACGACGCCCGCGAGCACCGCCACCCCGAACGCGGCGACCTGCAGCAGGATCCGCCCCACCGGTTCGTCGTCGAGGCCGATCGCCTTCGACACGTGCCCGATGACCGCGGTCGCGAACGCCGAGGCGCCGATCGACACCGCCATCGCCAGGCCGAGCCCGGCGAGCGTCGCGATGTCCTTCGACTTCATCAGCAGCGTCTTCTCGATGCCGTCCGGCGGCGGCTGGTCGCCGAACCACATCTCGCGGATCGCCGGGCGCAGCGCGCCGACCCAGCCGAGGCCGAGGTAGAGCAGCAGCAGGCCGCCGACCAGGCCGACTTCGCCGGCGTTGTCGACGAGGCCGTTGACGTCGACCTTGTCGGCGATGCCGGGGATCTGGTCGGAGATCTTCTCCTGCATGTCCTGCACGCGCCCGGGACTGAGCGTCGCCGCGACGACCGCGGCGGAGAGGGCGATGAGCGGGAACAGCGCGAGGAAGCCGTAGAACGCGACCGCGGCGGCGGCGAAGTTGCCGTTGCGTTCGGTGTAGCGGTCGTACGCCTCCAAAGTGCGCCCGATGACGGGCAGGCCGTCCAATTTCTCGCGGAACGCCACGTCCCCGCCCCAAGCCTCGTCGTTCGTGTCGCCGATCAGTATGGATTGCGCATGGCCCGTGGCCCCAGGTCCGTCCGGGCCGGCGGTCGGGACAGCCGAACACGCGCGTCGAGCACGGTCAACCCGCCTTCGGTCACCACCACCGGGTCGAGCTGCACCGAGGTGACGTGCGGCAGGTCGTCGGCGAGCTGCGAGAGTCGCAGCAGGAGTTTTTCCAATGCCGCCACGTCGACGGGCGGTGCCCCGCGGTAGCCGAACAGCACCGGTGCCGCGCGGATGTCCCGGACCAGGTCGGCGACGTCCTGGTCGGTGGCGGGGACGAGCCGGTGCGCGACGTCGCCGAGGAGTTCGGACGCCGGTCCGGCCAGGCCGAAGTGCAGCAGGGTGCCGAAGGATTCGTCGTAGGTGAGGCCTACGGTCGTGGCGACGCCGCGCGGTGCCATGCGCTGCACGACGAGGCGGGCCTGGTCGGGGCCGCCGAGACGGGCGGACATCCGGCGGAAGGCGCGGCGGAGGCCGACTTCGGTGCCGAGGTCGAGCCGTACGCCGTCCAAGTCGACGCGGTGGCGCAGGTGTTCGGCGATGGTCTTGAGGACGACGGGGTAGCCGAGCTGTTCCGCGGCGGCGATGGCGGCGTCTTCACTGTCGACGCGGATGGCGGGGCTGGGGTGGATGCCGTAGCAGCCGAGGAGTTCGGCGGCTTCGCTCGGCGACAGTCCGGCGGCGTCCGCGGCGCCGAGGCGGGCGCGGACGAGGGAGCGCGCGGCGTCGGCCTGGACGTCGTCGAAGTCCACGTGTTCGCCGGCGGGGCGGCGGCGCCAGGCGGCGTAGCGGACGACTTCGGCGAGGGCGCGGACGGCGTTCTCGGGTGCCGGGTAGGACGGGACGGAGCCTTGGGCGGGGATGCCGTCGGGGTCGAGGCGGCGGAGTTGGTCGGGCAGGCCCTCGTGGGCGAGGTAGGTCGCGAGGAGGGGTTTGCCGACGGCGACGGCGCGTTCGGCCATGTCCGCGATGACGCGGGCGACGTCGTCGCCGTGGGTGGTGAGGGGCGGGATGAAGACGGTGACCACCGCGTCGACGTCGTCGGCGTCGAGGCTGTCGCCGAGGGCTTTGCGGAAGTCGTCGGGGGTGGCCGAGGTGGTGAGGTCGACGGGCCGCAGCGGGTCCAGCCCGGCGCTGGTGGCGGCGTCTTGGGTGAGGAGGCCCAGGGAGTCGGAGTTGCCGACGATGGCGACGCGGCCGCCCGCGGGCAGCGGTTGGTAGGCGAGGAGTTGGGCCACGTCGAACATTTCGGCGACGGTGGGCACCCGGATCACGCCGGCTTGGCGGAAGAGCGCGTCGACGGCTTTGTCGTCGAGGGTCAGCGCGCGTGTCGCGTGGCCGAGCGGGATGCGCTGCGCGTGGTGGAGGCTCTTGACCGCGACGACCGGCTTGGTGCGTGCCACGCGCCGCGCGAGGCGGGTGAACTTGCGCGGGTTGCCGAGGGATTCGAGGTGCAGGAGGACGACGTCGGTGGCCGGGTCGTCTTCCCAGTACTGGAGGAGGTCGTTGCCGGAGACGTCGGCGCGGTTGCCCGCCGAGACGAACGTGGAGAGCCCGATGCCGCGGTTGACGGTGGATTCGAGGATCGCGATGCCGAGGGCGCCGGACTGGGCGAACATCCCGACGCGGCCGCGGCGCGGCATGCGCGGCGAGAGGCTGGCGTTGACGCCGACGGCGGGGTCGGTGTTGAGGATGCCGAGGCAGTTCGGGCCGATGACGCGCATGCCGAGGCTGCGGGCGGTGATGACGAGGCGGCGCTGCCGGGCCCGGCCTTCGGGTCCGGTCTCGGCGAACCCGGAGGAGACGACGACCAGTCCGCGGACGCTCTTGCGGCCGCATTCGACGACGACGTCCTGGACCGCGGTCGCGGGGACGGCGACGACGGCGAGGTCGACGCTGTCGGGGATGTCGCGGACCGACGGGTAGGAGGGGAAACCTTCGATGGACTCGCCGGACGCGGCCGGGTTGACGGCGTAGACGGGCCCGGTGAAGCCGCTCGCGGCGAGGTTGCGCAGGAGCGTGTTGCCGACGGTGCCTTCGTGGCGTCCGGCGCCGACGACGGCAACCGAGCGCGGGTTGAGGAGGCGTCCGGTGGAGCCCGCTTCGGCTCGGTGCTCGCGGGCGAGCATGACGGCCGTGGAGGTGTCGGTGGGCCGGAGGTCGAGGGTGAGGCGGACGACGCCGTCTTCGAAGGCGGACTGCTGGGTGTAGCCGGCTTCGGTGAAGACCTTGATCATGCGCCGGTTGGACGGCAGCACGTCGGCGACGAACTTGCGGATGCCGCGCTCGCGGGCGACGTCGGCGATGTGCTCCAGGAGGACGGAGGCGACGCCGCGGCCCTGCTGGTCGTCCTGGACGAGGAAGGCGACTTCGGCGGTGGAGGACCGGCCGCCGGGGCCGGTGCGGACCGCGCGGCCGTCCGGGCCGATGCGGTCGTAGCGGACGATCGCCACCATGTTGCCGCCGGAGAAGAGGCCGAGGCCCACGCGGTCGACCCAGTCGTGGTGGGTGAAGTGGCGGACGTCGCGCTCGGAGAGCCGCGGATAGGGCGTGAAGAACCGCAGGTACTTCGACTCGTCGGAGACGCGGGCGTAGAAGTCGACGAGGCGTTGCGCGTCGTCGGGCCCCACGGGGCGCACGTGGGCGGTCGCGCCGTCGCGGAGGACGACGTCGGCTTCCCAGTGCGCGGGATAGGCCGGCGGTGCGGGTGGCCGCTGGGCGGCCGGGGTGGTCGGCGGGTCTGTCGGCTCCACGCTGTCGACACTAAGCCACGCGCGTGCGGTGCAGCGAGAAGGTGTCCGGGTGGCGAAGCGGCGCGGTCCGGGACGAGGAGCGGCCGGAGGCCCGGCGCGAGGGATGGCGCGAAGGATGGCGCGAAGGATGGCGCGAAGGATGGCGCGAGGCATGGCGCAAGGTGTGTGGAAAACCCTCTCGCTGAACGCGATGACGCCCCGCTACCGTCCGAGTACGGTGTCGGATGATTTCGGCGGGGGTCCGGGGGGTCGACGTGCGGCAAGGCAAGACGGGTCGGATGGCGGCGGTCGCGTGTGCGACGGCCGGCGCGGTGACGGCATTGACGGTGTTGAGCGCGTGCAGTTCGGCAACCGACGTGAAGAAGGCCGGGGCGAGTGCGTCGTCCTCGGAAAGCTCCGCTGTGCCGTCCGCACCGCCGGAGCCCACGGTGCCCCCGAAACCGGCGGCGGTGAGTCCCGCGGAGTTCGCGCAGGCCTTGGCGAACGTGGATGCGGCGATCGCGCCCGGCTTCACCCAGCTCAAGGCGGCCGACACCCCGAAGAAGCTCTCCGCGGCACTCGACGCCGCGGCCGAAGGCGCCCGGTCCGCGGCGGACGCGTTCGAGCGGGTCGCCCCGCCGGAGACGGCGATCTCCGCGGCCAGCTCGCTGCGCAACGCGCTCGTGGAGCTGCCGGGCGATCTGGACGGCCTGTCGACGGCGGCATCGAAGAACAAGGTGTGCACGGCCGCGTCCGGCGTCCCGGAGGCGTCCAAGCTGGGCGGGCTGTCGGCGCTGCGGGATGCGGCGGCGGCGCTGGCCGCGGTGGATCCCGCGTACAAGGTCGGCACGTTCGCGCCCGCGGCGCAGGACGAGCCGAGCCGGCAGGGCAGCACCGGGCAGTTGAGCGGCGGGCAGCGCGGCGGTCTGGGCGAGCTGACCGTGAAGAACGAGTCGGGGGCCGAGGACGCCTTGGTGAAGCTCACGAACGGTGACAAGACCGTGCGCGAGATCTACGTGCGCGGCGGCGACGAGACCACGGTCAAGGGCATTCCGGACGGCACGCTGACCGCGTACTACGCGACGGGGACGGACTGGGACGGGGACGCGAAGAAGTTCACGCGCTCGTGTGCGTTCCAGAAGTTCGACGAGACGCTGTCGTACGAGACGACGCGGACCCAGTACACGACCTACAGCCTGACCCTCTACACGATCGCCGGCGGCAACGCGACGATCAGCGACATCCCGCCGGACCAGTTCCCGAGCTGACCCGGCCGGCGCGCCGCACGCACGGTGACCGGTGTCACCGTGCGCGGCGGGCCCGTCACCGGAGCTGATCTGATAGACCATCAGAAGCTGTGGCCGGGTGCCGCAGTCCGGCCGCCGCCGGGCCCCGTACCGGGACCGGCCCGGCGTCCGTGAACTTGTCCGTTCCATTCCGAGGCCCCGGTCCGCCGGTGCCCGCGCAGGAGGTCGCCATGTCCGCCCAGGGCCTGTCCGCCGCGTTCCCCGTCGCCGACATGACCGCCGCGGTCGCGTTCATGAGCGCGGTACTCGGCACCGAGCCGACGTTCGTGGACGGTGACCGGTGGGCGCAGTTCGACGTCAACGGCAACCGCCTGGCGCTGTCCGGCACGGACCGCGAGGGCGAGGGCGCGTCGGTGATGGTCAAGGTCGCCGACCTCGACGCGGCCCTGGCTCCGCTCCGCGAGGCCGGCTTCAAGGTCGCCGACCCGGTCGAGGGCCCCCATGAGGTCCGCGCCCAGGTCGTCGGCCCCGACGGCTGGGCGGCGGTGCTGTACCAGCCGCGCAAGTAGCGCGGGAGCGGCACGGCGCCGCGGCGGACATCTGCCGCGGCCCGCCGGCGCACCCCACCGGCCGGCCCGCTTTTGCGCAGGTCACGAACCGGACGCGGACGGAACGCGTTGCGGTTCCCGTCCGTCTCAGGTCGTGTACGGCCCCGCTCGGGCGAGCCGGGGCATGGTCCTGGTGCCGTGCGGAGGCGCGGTCATGGGGGTGGAGTGATGCACAGCGGGGGAAGGCGGAAGGCAGTCGGCGTCGGGGCGTCCGTGCTGGCGGCGGTTGTGGTCACGGGGTGCGGGAGCGGGGGCGGTAGCCCCGGGGGCGGATCGGTGTTCGGGCCGGACGACAAGGGCTCCGGATCGGCGTCCCCGTCGGCCGAGCCGGACGAGTCGTCGCCGGCGCCGAAGGATCCCTATCTGTCCCAGGCCGCGTTGGAGGACGCGATCCTGACCGCGGCCGATCTGGGGCCGGGCTGGACGCGCATGCCGGTGCAGACGAGCGCGGGGACGAGCAAGACGCAGCCGACCGCGGTGGATACGGCGCTGCGGGCGAACTGCCCGCCGTACCGCGAGCAGAACAACGCGTCGTCGTCCCCGGCGGCACGGTATCTGACGGTGAGTTTCACGGCGCCGAAGAACGCCGATGTGCCGTACCTCGACTACGAGCTGACGATCACCGTCCAGCAGCGTTCCGCCGCGGATCTGGCCAAGGCCGTGGAGTACGGGAAGCGTTCCGGTGTCGAGTGCAAGAACATGCCGGTGGCGGAGCCGGGGAACCCCTACACGCTGGACTACAGCGCGCTGAAGAACCTGCCGCCGTACGGGGACGAGGCCGCCGGGGTCTACATGGCCGCGCAGAACGCGACCGGCGTGAACGCGACGTCGTGGGTGGTCGTGCGGCTCGGCAACACGGCCGTGGAGATCTCGGGCAGCCCGAACGCGGTCGAGGCGTTCATGTCCCCCGCGGTGCTGAAGGTGAAGCGGGCGCTGGACGCGAAGGACTGATCCGCGAGCGAACCGCGGAAAACGCCGGAGGGCGCGGTACGGGAGTCCCGTACCGCGCCCTCCGGCGTCGGTTGGAGCGGCCGGTCAGGCGTCCACGGCCATCCGCCGTCCGATGATCCGCCAGACGATCTCGACGAGCACCGCCGCGACGACCGCGATGCCGACGGCCGTCCACGGCATCGTGGTGCCGACCAGCTTGAGGTCGAAGAACTTCTGCAGCCACGGCACGCTGATCACCAGGGCGAAGCCGGCCGCCATCGCGCCGACCAGCACGACGCGCCACCAGGTGTAGGGGCGGGCGATGATCGCGAGGACCCACAGGGCGACGAGGAACAGGGTGAGCGTCGCGATCGAGGTCTCGGCGCTGCGGGTTTCCTCGGTGCCGCCGTAGTAGTCGCGGGCGATCATGTAGGCGGTGAAGCACGCGGCGCCGGCGATGACGCCTGCGGGTGCCGCGGTCCGCAGGACGCGGTTGACGAATCCGGTGCGGGCGCGTTCCTTGTTCGGCGCGAGGGCGAGGAAGAATGCCGGGGTGCCGATGGTGAACCAGGCGAGCAGCGTGAGGTGCCGCGGCAGGAACGGGTACGGCACGTTGACGATGACGACGAGGATCGCCAGCAGGACCGCGTAGGCGGTCTTGGTGAGGAACAGGTTCGAGACGCGCTCGATGTTGCCGATGACCCGGCGTCCTTCACCGACCACCGACGGCAGCGCGGAGAAGCTGTTGTTGAGCAGGACGATCTGGGCGACGCCGCGGGCGGCCTCGCTGCCGGAGCCCATCGCGACGCCGATGTCGGCGTCCTTGAGGGCGAGGACGTCGTTGACGCCGTCGCCGGTCATCGCGACGGTGTGGCCGCGGGACTGCAGGGCGGCGACCATGTCGCGCTTCTGCTGCGGGGTGACGCGGCCGAACACGGTGTTGTTCTCGAGGATGTCCGCCATGGCTTCGCGGTCGTCCGGCAGCGTGCGGGCGTCCACCGGGTGGTCGGCGCCCGGGATGCCGAGCTTGGCCGCGACGGCGCCGACGGAGACCGCGTTGTCGCCGGAGATGACCTTGGTGGCGACGCCCTGGTCGGCGAAGTAGGCGAGGGTGTCCGCGGCGTCGTGGCGCAGCCGCTGTTCGAGCACGACCAGCGCGGCCGGGCGGGCGCTGTCCGCGTCGTAGGGCGCGGCGAGGTCCTCGACGGGGGCGCCGGTGCGGACGAGCAGGAGGACGCGCAGGCCCTGCGAGCCGAGTTCCTCGGCGTCCTCGAGGATGGCGTCGCCGGGCTTGGCGAGCATCTCGGGCGCGCCGAGCAGCCAGGTCTGGCGTTCCCCGTCGACCTCGAAGGTGGCGCCGGAGTACTTGCGGGCGGACGAGAACGGGATGGTCGCGGCGCACGTCCAGCCGGACGGGGCCGGGCAGGCGTCGATGACGGCCTGCAGGCTCGCGTTGGGCCGCGGGTCGGTGGTGCCGAGGGCGCCGAGCGCGTCGCGGACCGGGAGGGCGGCGTCCAGCGCACGGACGTCGGTGACGTTCATGCCGCCTTCGGTCAGCGTGCCGGTCTTGTCCAGGCACACCACGTCGACGCGGGCGAGCCCCTCGATCGCGGGGAGCTCCTGGACCAGGCACTGGCGGCGGCCGAGGCGGATGACGCCGACCGCGAAGGCGAGCGAGGTCAGCAGCACGAGGCCCTCGGGGACCATCGGCACGACGCCCGCGACCATGCGGCGGATCGCTTCGGGGGTGTCGCTCTCGTTGATCCGGTACTGGCTGATGACCAGGGCGATCGCGGCGGGGATCAGCACCCAGGTGACGTACTTGAGGATGGTGCTGATGCCGCCGCGCAGTTCGGAGGCGACCAGGGTGAACCGGGACGCTTCCTCCATGAGCTGGGCGGCGTAGGCGTCCTTGCCGACCCGGGTGGCGCGGAACGCGCCGTTGCCGGCCACCACGAACGAGCCGGACATGATCGGGTCGCCGGGCTTCTTGAGCACCGGGTCGGCCTCGCCGGTCAGCAGCGACTCGTCGACCTCCAGGCCGGCCGCTTCGGTGACGATGCCGTCGACGACGCCCTTGTCGCCCGAGCCCAGCTCGATGATGTCGTCGAGGACGATCTCGTCGGCCGACACGGGCACCGTGACGCCGTCGCGGCGCACCCGCGGTTTGGCTTCGCCGATGACCGCGAGGCGGTCGAGGGTCTTCTTGGCGCGGAGTTCCTGGATGATGCCGATGCCGGTGTTGGCGACGATCACGAAGCCGAACAGGCCGTCCTGGATCGGGCCGACGGCCAGGATGATCACGAAGAGCACGCCGATGATGGCGTTGAACCGGGTGAAGACGTTGGCGCGGACGATCTCGCCGACCGAGCGGCTGGACCGGACCGGGACGTCGTTCACCTCGCCGCGCGCCACCCGCTCGGCGACGTCGGCCGCGGAGAGCCCGCGTGTGGTGTCGATCACGCGGCCAGGCGCGTCGTCGGTAGTCGTCTCCTGCGTCATGGACCTCACCGTATGCGGCTGGAAAGGCTGTCGTACAAATCGGGGCGGGCGATCATCCCCGGGAAGCAGCGCGCCTCCGCCGTCGGGGCGACGGCGGAGGCGCACCCAAGTCATCCTTGGGGACTACTTTGCCAGCGATTGGCGTTTGCCGTGCACTTCTCCCGGGGCCGGGCGCACGGCTTTCGCCCGGTTCCTGACGGTCCGTCCTATTCGACGACCGTCACGGGGCCGAGGCCGAGGGCCTCCAGCGGCTCACGGATCTGCGCCGCGTCGCCGACCACCACGACGACCAGCCGGGCCGGGTCGAAGCCGGCCACCGCCGCATCCGACGCGTCCGCCGTGGCGACGTCGGCGAGCTGCCGGTACAGCTCGGGCAGGTAGTCGTCGGCGAGGCGCTGCGCGACGACGTCCGCGAGCGAGTCGGCGACCGCCCGCGACGTCTGGTACTTCAGCGGAGCGACGCCCACCAGGTTCTGCACCGCCGCGTCGCGTTCCTCACCGGTCAGGCCTTCCGCGGCGAGGGTCTTGAGCACCGCCACCAGGTCGGCGAGCGCCGGGCCGGTGACGTCGGTCTCGACCGAGCCGGTGATGGCCAGCAGCGCGCCGGAGCGCAGCGACTGGTTGAGGGCACGGATGCCGTAGGTGTAGCCCTTCTCCTCGCGCAGCACCCGGTCCAGGCGCGAGGTGAGGGTGCCGCCCAGGCAGTAGGTGCCGATGGTCAGCGCCGGCCACACCGCGGCGTGCCGGTCCGGGCCGAGGCGGCCGGCCAGCACCTGGGTCTGCACGCTGCCGGGCCGGTCGACGATCACCACGCGCGCGCTGTCGTCGGCGGTGACCGGGGCGATCTCGGTGGCGGGGGCGTCGCTGCCGGTCCACGCGCCGAGGGTGCGTTCGAGGATGCCGTCGAGGTCGACGCCGTCCAGGTCGCCGACCACCACCGCGGTGGCGGTCGCCGGGCGCACGTGGGCGGCGAAGAAGTCGGCGACCGCGGCGCGGTCGACGCGCGCGACGGTATCCGCGGTCCCCGCCCGCGGCCGCGAGATGCGGGCGTCCGCCGGGAACAGGTCGGCGTACAGCGCGATCGCGGCGCGGCGGGCCGGGTTGGCCAGCTCGTGCACGATCTCGTCGAGGCGCTGGCGCACCAGGCGGTCGACCTCGTCGGCCGGGAACGCCGGGGCGCGGACGGCGTCGGCCATCAGGCCGAGCGCACGTTCCAGGCGGGACGCGGGCACGTCGAGGGCGACCTGCACGCCGGAGTGGTCGGCGCCCGCGTCCATCGTGGCGCCGCAGCGTTCGAGTTCGGCGGCGAACGTCTCGGCGTCCATCGTGTCGGTGCCCTCGCTCAGCGCGCGGGCCATGATCGTCGCGACGCCGTCGATGCCGTCCGGCTCCGCGTCCAGCGGCGCGTCCAGCAGCAGTTCGACGGCGACGACCTGCTGCCCGGGGCGGTGCACGCGCAGCACGGACAGGCCGTTGGCGAGCTTGCCGCGCTCCGGCGCGGGGAAGGTCCACGCCTTCTCCGGACCGGCGCCGGGGCGGGGGTGGAACACCATGGTGGTCTCGGTCATCAGGCGGCCTGCCCCTCGCGGTCGGTGTCGGAGTCCGGGTCGGTCCCGTCGCTGTCTTCCTCGGCCAGCTCGTAGACCAGCACGGCGCGGTTCTCCGGCAGCAGCCGCCCGGCGACCTCCTTGACCTCCTCGGCGGTGATCTCGAGGACCTGGTCGAGGGCGGTGAACGCGAGCTTCGGATCGCCGAACAGCACGGCGTACCGGCACAGTTCGTCGGCGCGGCCGCCGACCGTCGCCATCCGGTCCAGCCAGCCGCGCTCGATCTGCGCCTGGGCGCGCTCGAGTTCCTCGGCGGTGGGACCCTCCGCGGCGAACCGGGCCAGTTCCTCGTTCACCGCGGCGTCCACGGCCGCGATGTCCGCGTCGCCGGACGCCTTGACGTCCAGCAGCGCGACCGACGGCGCGCCCGCGAGCCGCATGATCCCGAACCCGGCGTAGACCGCCAGCTCGTCGTGCCGCACCAGGCGGCGGTTCAGCCGGCACGCCTCGCCCTCGCCGAGCACGGTGAGCGCGAGTTCCGCGGCGTCCGCCGCGCGGGTGCCGTCCACCGGAAGCCGGTAGGCGGCCATCAGGGACCGCGACGGGACGTCCTCGACGACCGTCTCGCGCAGCTCGCCGCCGATGCTGTCGGGCAGCGACCCGTCGGCCGGCGTCGGCTTGGCGTCGTGCGCCGGAATCGTGCCGAAGTACTTCTCGACCCACGCGAGCGTCTGCTCCGGGTCGATGTCGCCGACGATCGTCAGCACCGCGTTGTTCGGCGCGTAGTACGTGCGGAAGAACTCCTGGCAGTCCGCCAGCGTCGTGGCGTCCAGATCCGCCATCGAGCCGATCGGCATGTGGTGGTACGGGTGCCCCGCGGGGAACGCCATCGCCACCAGGCGCTCCCACGCCGTGCCGTACGGCACGTTGTCGTAGCGCTGCCGCCGCTCGTTCTTGACCACGTCCCGCTGGTTGTCCAGGCTCTCCTGGGTCAGCGCGGCGAGCAGCCCGCCCATGCGGTCCGCCTCGAGCCACAGCGCCAGTTCGAGCTGGTGCGCCGGCATCGTCTCGAAGTAGTTGGTGCGCTCGAAGCTCGTGGTGCCGTTGAGCGAGCCGCCCGCCGACTGAACGAACTCGAAGTGCTGGTTGCCGTGGACATTGGCCGAGCCCTGGAACATCAGATGCTCGAACAGGTGCGCCAGGCCGGTGCGCCCCGGCCGCTCGTGGCGCGAGCCGACGTCGTACCACAGGCACACCGCGGCGACCGGGTCGATGTGGTCTTCCGACAGCACCACCCGCAAGCCGTTGGCGAGCCGGTGCTCGGTCGCCGTGAACGTACCGGCCAGACCAGCCATGCCCATCAGTCCTCTCCGCCGACGCCCCGCGGCCCGCCGCGAGGGGCCGCGCAAGGCGGCCTCCCGCCACCTTACTGAGGCAAACGACGGCGTCCCGGCGACGATGCCGCTGTTCGCGGCGGGCGAATCCGGGAACTCGCGCCGACCGGGCCGGCCCCGGACCGGATCAGGACGCCGCGGCGGCTACTGCTGGTACCCCTCGACCTCGCGCGGCGGCCGCACCGCCGCCTGGTTCGGGTCCTCGCGCACATCGCGCCGGGCCCGCCGCTGCCGCAGCAAATCCCAGCACTGGTCGAGTTCCACCTCGATCTGGTGGAGCAGCTGCTGCTCCTCCTCGGCGGTGATCTTCCCGGAAGCGAGCTGCTCGCGCAGCGCATGCTCGGTGTCGACCATGGACTTGATCCGGTCGAGGATCTGCGGGTCTTCCATGCGGGCCTCCGTCGTGACCGATGCGGCGAACCTTCTGGCGAACACAGCCGAACACCGCCGCAGGCAGCTGAACCGTGCCGAAGCCGTGTTCGCATATGTCATACGAACACCGGCCCATTCCCCGTTCCATGGCATCCTCATGCCGGGTCGCTGCACCCGGGTGTCGCACCAGGGGGACACAATGGGCGCGACCGCCTCAAGCCTAAGGAGCCAGCCGCAGTATGGCCCGCCGCAGCACGAAGACGCCTGGCCAGGACCAGCCCGACGATTTCGAGGAACGCATCCTCGACATCGACGTCGTCGACGAGATGCAAAGCTCGTACCTGGAGTACGCGTATTCGGTCATCTACTCGCGCGCCATTCCGGACGCGCGGGACGGGCTCAAGCCCGTGCACCGCCGGATCCTCTACCAGGCCAACGAAATGGGGCTGCGCCCCGACCGCGGGTACGTCAAGTGCGCGCGCGTGGTCGGCGAAGTCATGGGCCGCCTGCATCCGCACGGCGACACCGCCATCTACGACGCGCTGGTCCGGATGGCCCAGCCGTTCTCGATGCGGCTGCCACTCGTGGACGGGCACGGCAACTTCGGGTCGCTCGGCAACGACGACCCGCCCGCCGCCATGCGCTACACCGAGTGCCGCCTGCCCGCCCCGGCGATGCTCATGGTCGAGTCGATCGACGAAGACACCGTCGACTTCACCCCCAACTACGACGGCCAGGAGCAGGAACCGCAGGTCCTCCCCGCGTCGTTCCCGAACCTGCTGGTCAACGGGACGACCGGCATCGCGGTCGGCATGGCGACGAACATGCCGCCGCACAACCTCGCCGAGGTCGTGGCCGCCGCCCGCGAGCTGATCCGCCGCCCGCACGCCACCCTCGACGACCTGATGAAGCACATCCCCGGCCCCGACCTGCCGACCGGCGGACGGGTCGTCGGGCTGGGCGGCATCCGGGACGCCTACGAGGGCGGCCGCGGCACCTTCAAGATCCGCGCCACCGCGACCGTGGAGAACGTCACCCCGCGCCGCCGCGGCATCGTGGTCACCGAACTCCCCTACAACGTAGGCCCGGAGAAGGTGATCGCCAAGGTCAAGGAGCTGGTGCAGAGCAAGAAGATCCAGGGCATCTCCGACCTCAAGGACCTCACCGACCGCGCGCACGGCCTGCGCCTGGTCATCGAGGTCAAGAACGGCTTCAACCCGGAAGCCATCCTCGAGCAGCTGTACAAGCTGACGCCGATGGAAGAGACCTTCGGCATCAACAACGTCGCCCTCGTCGACGGCCAGCCGCTCACCCTCGGCCTCAAGGAACTCCTCGAGGTCTACCTCGACCACCGCTTCGAGGTGGTGCGCCGCCGCAGCGAGCACCGCCGCCGCAAGCGCCAGGACCGCCTGCACCTGGTCCTCGGCCTGCTCGTGGCACTCGTCGACATCGACCGCGTCATCGAGCTGATCCGCAGCAGCGACAACGCCGCCCAGGCCAAGGAACGCCTGATGGAGACCTTCGGGCTCTCCGACATCCAGGCGACCTACATCCTCGACACGCCGCTGCGCCGGCTGACCCGGTTCGACCGGATCGAGCTGGAGAGCGAACGCGACCGGTTGGAGGAGGAGATCGCCGAGCTGACCGCGATCCTCGACTCGGACCAGCGGCTCCGCAAGATCGTCTCGGACGAGCTGGCCGCGGTGGCGAAGAAGCACGGCACGCCGCGCCGCACGGTGCTGCTGGAGTCGGCGGGCGCGCCGGCGACGGCGGTGCCGCTGGAGGTCACCGACGACCCGTGCCACGTGCTGCTGTCGTCGACCGGCCTGCTCGCCCGCACCGCGGGCGGCGACCCGCTGCCCGTCGAGGGCAGCCGGCACAAGCACGACCTGGTGGTCTCCGCGATCACCGCGACGGTGCGCGCCGAGATCGGCGTGGTCACCGACACCGGGCGGCTGCTGCGGGTCAACGTCGTCGACCTGCCCGCGCTGCCGCCGAGCAGTGTGGCGCCGAACCTGTCGGGCGGCGCGCCGATCAGCGAGTTCGCCTCGCTGGAGGCGGACGAGAAGGTCGTCTGCCTGACCACGCTGTCCGCGGACTCGCCGGGCCTCGCGCTCGGCACCCTGCAAGGCGTGGTCAAGCGGGTCATCCCCGACTACCCGACGAACAAGGACGAGCTGGAGGTCATCGCCCTCAAGGACGGCGACCGGATCGTCGGCGGCGTCGAACTCAAGACCGGCGACGAGGACCTGGTCTTCATCACCGACGACGCGCAGCTGCTGCGCTATCCGGCCTCCCTGGTGCGCCCGCAGGGCCGTCCGGCGGCCGGCATGGCGGGCATCAAGGTCGCGGACGGCCGCAAGGTCGTGTCGTTCACGGCGGTCGACCCGGCCGTGGACGCGGTCGTGGTGACCGTGGCGGCGTTCAGCGGCGACGCGCTGTTCGGCGCCGAGCACGGCACCGCGAAGGTCACGCCGTTCGCGGAGTACCCGCGCAAGGGCCGCGCCACCGGCGGGGTGCGCTGCCAGCGCTTCCTCAAGGGCGAGACGGCGCTGTCGCTCGCCTGGGCGGGCCCGACGCCGGTGCGTGCCTCGAACGCCAACGGGATGCCGGTGGAGCTGCCGGAACTCGACCGGCGCCGGGACGGCTCCGGCACGCCGCTGGCGAAGCCGGTCGCCGTGATCGGCGGTCCGGCGGGGGCCTGACCCCGGAGCAGTACCTGCCGACGGCCCGGAGGGATTTTCCGTCGGGGCCGTCGGCGTTTCCGCAGGTCATCGACCTCGCACCCGAATTTACGCAACCAAAGGTTGCACATTGTCCGACCGCCGCCTAAGATCACATGCAACCAAAGGTTGCGAAAGGAGGCGGCCGGTATGGAGTACGGCAGCATCGAACGGGAGATCCACATCGACGCCACCCCCGAGGTGGTCTACGAGGTGGTCAGCAAGCCGGAGCACCTGCGCGAGTGGTGGCCGGACGACGCCGAACTCGACCCCGTCCCGGGCGGCACCGGCCGGATCCGGTTCGGCGCCCCGGACTCCCCCGACGCCCAGGGCTCGCCGGTCACCGTCATGGAAGCCGACCCGCCGCGGCGGTTCTCCTTCCGCTGGGTCTACGACGACGACGCGACCGCCGCACCGGACAACTCGCTGCTGGTGACCTTCGACCTGGTCCCGTCCGGCACGGGGACGCTGCTGCGCTTCCGCGAGGACGGCTTCCGCGAACGCGGCTGGGAGGCCGCGGTGCTGGAGCAGGCCTACCTCGAACACGCCGAGGGCTGGAACCACTTCCTGCCCCGCCTGGCCGCCTACGCCGCGAAGCTGGCGACGCCATGAGCGTCACCGTCGACGACGACCTCTGGTCGGCGGTCGGCGATCCGATCCGGCGGCGCATGCTCGACCTGCTGCTCGCCGGCGGCGGCGGAACAGCGACCACCCTCAGCGAGCAACTGCCGGTCACCCGGCAGGCCGTCACCAAGCACCTGGGCGTGCTCGGCAGGGTCGGACTGGTGCACGGCACCCCGTCCGGCCGGGAACGGCTCTACCACGTCGACGAGGCACAACTGGCGCGCGCCGTCGCGCAGTTGTCCGCCGTCGGCGCCACCTGGGACGCCCGGCTCCAGCGCATCAAGCGCCTCGCGGAGACCATCCAGCGCACCCGGGACAGCCAGGGCACCGATCCCGCCGAGAACGGCTGACCCCCGCACCCGCACCACGCACGGCACGGACGACACAACGGACGAGAAAGAGGCAATGCCATGGACATTCTGCACAGGGTCGGCGCCAAGGCCTCGCCGGAGACCGTCTACACGGCGCTCACCACGCTGGACGGACTGGCGAACTGGTGGACCGAGGACGTCAAGGGCTCCGCGGACGAGGGCGGCGTCGTCGCCTTCCGCTTCGCCCAGGGCGGTTTCGACATGAAGGTGCTGGAGACCCGGCCGGCCGAAGCGGTGGTCTGGGAGGTCGTCGACGGCCCCGAGGAGTGGATCGGCACCCACATCCGCTTCGACCTCAAGCAGGAGGACGGCTTCACGATCGTGCTGTTCCGGCACGAAGGCTGGCGGGAGGAAGTGGAGTTCATGAGCCACTGCAGCACGAAGTGGGCGACCTTCCTGATGAGCCTCAAGCGGCTCGCCGAGACCGGCGCGGGCGAACCGGCACCGCGCGACGTCCAGGTCAGCAACTGGCACTGAGAGCCGCCGGCGCCGTGCGGGCCGCATACCCGCACGGCGCCGACGTGCGCTCGGCCCCGGACCGGCGGCCTTCGAACCAAGCCGCAGTCGGGGAATCCACGACAAGGCCTCTCGCCCTAGCTGTGCGCGTGGTCCGCCGCGAACCGCTCCAGCAGGTCCAGCGACCGCTCGTACTTCGCCCGCAGCCGTACCTGCGTGGCGGGGTCGAGCTGCCCCAGCCGCACCTCGGACCGGTTGTCGGCGATATCGGCGCGCTTCACCACCAGCGCGATCGGGTCCGCGGCCGCCCGCGCCATGCTCGACTCCAGCGGCTCGCGCGGCTCCTTCGACAACGCCACCACCGCGACGACCACCCGCTCCGGGCAGCCCGCGTGGCGCAGGTCGGCAGCCGACACCTCGGTGTCCTCGATGACGTCGTGCAGCACCGCCGCCATCTTCGCCGCGTCGCCGTCCACCGCGCCCATCACCCGCAGCGGGTGCGCGATATAGGGCTTCCCGCCCTTGTCCAGCTGGCCGTCGTGCGCGCGCCGAGCCAGCGCCACGGCGTCGGCCAACGTGAATTCCGCGCCGACAGGCGCGCCGGTATCGCCGGTGTTTCCATCCATGCCGGTGCACTCCCCCGGTCTCGGTCGTGCTCCCACCGTAGCCCTCGGCGATCATCCGGGCCGGACGAGCGCCGCCGAAATACCCGGAAAGCCCGAATTCGCCACGGATTATGCGCTGCCTGCCAGGCAAGATGCACACCCGACGCGGATCCTTCCGAAAAGTCGACCATGTACGGTACGCAATCGTGGAGACGACCTGCTCAGTCCTGTCCCGCGAGTACGCCGAGCCCATGGCCGGCACCGCGCCGACCGCGCGCGGCTGGCTGCTCATCGAACACCCTGGCCCGTGGGGCGCCAAGGCCCTCACCGGCAGCCGCGGCCTCGACCCGGACACCGGCCGCGCCGTGGAACGCGCCGCCGCCGCGGCCGGGTTCCGCGCCACCCTGATCCGGTCCACCGGCCGCACCGCCGACCTCGCCGCGCTGCGCACGGTGATCCTGGCGTGGACCGAACCCGGCGCCACGTGGATGCGCCGCTTCACCGTCTCCTCCGCCGAGGAGCTGTGCGACCTCGACTTCGCGGCGCTCGCCGGCCCCGTCGAACCCGCGATCGGCGAACCGTGCGCCGACCCGGTCGTCCTGGTGTGCACGAACGGAAAACGCGACCGCTGCTGCGCGACCGAAGGCCGCCCGCTGGCGGAGGCCCTCGCGCACCGCCTGCCCGGACACGTGTGGGAAGCCACCCACCTGGGCGGGCACCGCTTCGCCCCGACCGCGGTCGTCCTCCCCGACGGCTATGTCTACGGCCGCCTGGACCCGGACACCGCCGTCGTGGCCTACGACGCCGCCCGGGCCGGCGGCATGCGGATCGCCGACTGCCGCGGCCGGGCCACCTGGCCGCGCCCCGCGCAGGCCGCCGAACTGGCGGTCCGCGAGGACACCGGTGAGACCGCCGCGGACGTGCTGCGCGTCGCGGCGCCCGTCGAGCACGAGGACGCCGAGCACGTGTGGACCGTGCGCGTGGACCACGTGGACGGCCGCACCTGGACGGTCGAGGTGACCGGCCGCGCCGAGGAGCCGCCGCGCCCGGAGAGCTGCGGCAAGGGCTTCGGCAATCCGCTCAGCATGGTGCCGCGCCTGGTGACGCCCGCGCTCTGACCGGCCGCGCTCCGACCGGCCGCGCTCAAGACCGGGCCGGTCAGTACGCGCCCGCGCCGGTCAGGGAACGGACCTCCATCTCCGCGTACTTCGACGGGTCCGCGGGCACCTTCGCGGTCATCGTG
This sequence comes from Uniformispora flossi, assembly GCF_049534875.1. NCBI lineage: Bacteria > Bacillati > Actinomycetota > Actinomycetes > Kitasatosporales > Streptomycetaceae > Uniformispora > Uniformispora flossi. The sequence goes on along the minus strand of NZ_JBMULZ010000021.1, from coordinate 78,049 downwards.
CCGATCCAGCCGCACAGGAATCCGATGGGGATCGACACGATCCCCGGGTTCTCCAACGGGAACCAGTGGAAGTCCACCCCGGAGACCAGCGGGTTCTTCCCGCCGGACACCACCGGCGAGAACACCACGAGCACCACCGACGAGACCAGGCCGCCGTAGATCGCCCACACCGTGCCGCGGGTGTTGAACCGCCGCCAGAACAGCGTGAACAGGATCGTCGGCAGGTTGGCCGAGGCCGCCACCGCGAATGCCAGCGCGACGAGGAACGCCACGTTGAGCTTCTGCGCGCTCAGGCTCAGCGCGATCGCGACCGCACCGATCACGATCGCGGACAGCCGCGCCGCGGCGATCTCCTCCTTCTCACTGGCACGACCCTTGTGGATCACCGACGCATACAGGTCGTGCGCGGCCGACGCCGACGACGCCAGTGTCAGCCCCGCCACCACCGCCAGGATCGTCGCGAACGCCACCGCGGCAATCACCGCCAGCAGCACCACACCACCCAACGAGTCGCCGCCCCCGCCGAGTTCGCGCGCCAGCAGGGGAAGCGCCGTATTGCCCGCCGCGTTGGACGCGCGGATCTCGTCCGAGCCGAGCACCGCGGCGGCACCGAAGCCCAGCACGATCGTCATCAGGTAGAACGCCCCGATCAACCCGATCGCCCACATCACCGACCGGCGCGCGGCCCGCGCGGTCGGCACCGTGTAGAACCGCACCAGGATGTGCGGCAGGCCCGCCGTGCCGAGGACCAGCGCGAGCGCCAGGCTGATGAAGTCGATCCGGCTGGTCAGCGACGTGCCGTACTGCAGGCCCGGGCGCAGGAACGACTCGCCCTTGCCGCTGGTCTGCGCGGCCGTGTGCAGCATCGCGTTCACGTCGCCGTGGAAGCGCACCAGCACCAGCACCGTCAGCAGCACCGCGCCCGCCATCAGCAGCCCGGCCTTGACGATCTGGATCCAGGTCGTGCCCTTCATGCCGCCGAACGTCACGTAGACGATCATCAGCGCCCCGACCACGACGATCGTGACCGTCTGCGCCGATCCGCGGCCGTCGCCCAGCAGCAGCGCCACCAGCGAACCCGCGCCGACCATCTGCGCCACCAGGTACAGGATCGACACGACGATCGACGACGCGCCCGCGGCCGTGCGCACCGGGCGCCGGCGCATCCGGAAGGCGAGCACGTCGGCCATCGTGTAGCGGCCGCAGTTGCGGACGAGTTCGGCGACCAGCATCAACACGACGAGCCACGCGACGAGGAACCCGATCGAGTACAGGAACCCGTCGTAGCCGACCAGCGAGATCAGCCCCGCGATGCCGAGGAACGACGCCGCCGACATGTAGTCGCCGGCGATCGCCAAGCCGTTCTGCGCCGCGGAGAACGAACGCCCGCCGGTGTAGAAGTCGTTGGCCGTGCGGTTGTGGCGGCTCGCCCACACGGTGATGACCAGCGTGACGGCCACGAAGCCGACGAACAGGCCGATCGTCACCATGCGGTGGTTGCCGCCGGCCGCCGCCGCGGCGAGCGGGACGGCGGAAGCGGAGGAGGGGGTCATCGTCACCGGAAGCGCTCCTGGGTGTCCCAGCGCAGGTCGAGCGCCGCACGGTCGCGCTTGCGGCTCGCATGCCGCGCGTACAGCCACGTGACCGCGAACGTCGAGGCGAACTGCGCCAGCCCGAAGGCGAACGCCACGTTGAACTCGCCGACGATCCGGTGCCCCATGAGGCCGCGGGCCATCGTCGAAGCGAGCACATAGGCCAGGTACCAGGCCAGGAACAGCGCCGACATGGGAAACACGAAGTCGCGGTAGCGGCGGCGGATCTCCTGGAACTCCGGGCTCGCCTGCACCTGGAGGTACACGTCCGAGCGCACGTCGCCGGCGGGCTCGTGCGGCACCTCGGCCTCGCCGGGCCGCGCGGCGGGCACGGCGGCAGGTGCCGCGGCGGGCGCGGCAGGAACCGCCCCGGCCGTCCCGAACGTCCGCAAGCGGTGCGAACTGGTGGTCACGAAAAGTCTCCTCGTCCGGTGTCCGCCGCCGGATCCGCCTCCCGAACGGCACGGGATCGCGGGGGATCACTCGGGGAAAATGCGGGCGGACCGGTCTCAGCATGGTGAGCCGACCCGCCGCACACGGGGACGCGCTCCGGCTATTCACACGAAGGGATGAAAACCGCGCCGAAACGGGGAAGTTCGAGCCGCGGACATGCGGGAGGGCCCGGAACCGACCGGTCCCGGGCCCTCCTTGGTACGTCCCGCGCCGCCGCGGCGGCCGCCGCGTCAGGTGTCGATACGCGAACGGTCCAACAACGTCGCCGAGTTCGTGATGAACTCCTTGCGCGGCGCGACCTCGTTGCCCATGAGCAGGTCGAACACCCGCTCGGCGGCCTCCAGATCGGCCAGGTTGATCCGCCGCAGCATGCGCCGCCGCGGGTCCATCGTGGTCTCCGCCAGCTGGTCCGCGTCCATCTCGCCGAGACCCTTGTACCGCTGGATCGGCTCCTTGTAGCGGGTCCCCTTGCGCTGGAACTCCAGCAGGGTCTGCTTCATCTCGTTGTCGGAGTAGGTGTAGTGGTACTTCTCCTGGCCCTTGCGCGGGTTCGACAACTCGATCCGGTGCAGCGGCGGCACCGCCGCGAACACCCGGCCCGCCTCGATCATCGGCCGCATGTACCGCTGGAACAGGGTCAGCAGCAGCGTGCGGATGTGCGAACCGTCGACGTCCGCGTCCGCCATGAAGATGATCTTGCCGTAGCGGGCCTGGTCGATGTCGAACGTCCGGCCCGAACCCGCCCCTATGACCTGGATGATCGCGGCACACTCGGTGTTCTTGAGCATGTCCGAGACCGAGGCCTTCTGGACGTTCAGGATCTTGCCGCGGATCGGCAGCAGCGCCTGGTACTCCGAGTCGCGCGCCAGCTTCGCCGTGCCGAGCGCACTGTCGCCCTCGACGATGAACAGCTCGCTGCGCCCCACGTCGTCGCTGCGGCAATCGGCCAGCTTCGCGGGCAGCGCCGACGTCTCCAACGCGGTCTTCCGGCGCTGCGCGTCCTTGTGCTGGCGCGCGGCGATGCGCGTCCGGGCCGCCGAGACGACCTTGTCCAGCACCGCACGCGCCTGCGCCTTGTGCGCCTTGTTGGCGGCGCCCAGGAACGCCTTCAGCTCGCGCGACACCACGTTCTGCACGATCCGGGCCGCCGCCGAGGTGCCCAGCACCTCCTTGGTCTGCCCCTCGAACTGCGGCTCGGCCAGACGCACGGTCACCACCGCGGTCAGGCCTTCCAGCGCGTCGTCCTTGGTGATGTCGTCCTCGGACACCCGCAGCAGCTTCGCGCTCCGCAGCGCGTCGTTGACGGTCTTGCGCAGCGCCTGTTCGAAGCCGGCGACGTGGGTGCCGCCCTTGGGCGTGGCGATGATGTTGACGAACGACCGGGCCACCGTGTCGTACCCGGTGCCCCAGCGCATCGCCACGTCGACGCCGAGTTCGCGCTGCACTTCGGTGGGCACCATGTGACCGTGGTCGTCGAGGACCGGGACGGTCTCCTTGAACGTGCCCTCTCCGCTGATGCGGATAACGTCGCAAATCGGCCGGTCGGGCGCCAGGAATTCACAGAACTCGCTGATGCCGCCGGAGAAGTGGAATGTCTGCTCGTCGACCGCTTCCGGATTACGCTCATCGCGAACAACGAGGGTGAGTCCGGGCACCAGAAAAGCCGTTTGGCGCGCGCGATTGTGCAGCAGTTCGACGTCGAGGCGGGCGTCCTTGAGGAAGATTTGCCGGTCCGCCCAGTAGCGCACGCGCGTACCGGAGCGGCTGCGCGGCACCTTCTTGGTCTTGCGGAGGCCGCCGCCGGGGGCGAATTTCGCATCCGGTCCGGCGCCCGCGAACTCGCCGGGCGTGCCCCGGCGGAAGCTCACGGCATGTGTCGAGCCGGCCCGGTCCACCTCGACGTCCAAGCGCGCGGAGAGCGCGTTGACCACCGAGGCGCCGACGCCGTGAAGGCCGCCGGAAGCCGCATAGGATCCGCCGCCGAACTTGCCGCCGGCGTGCAGTTTTGTCATCACGACCTCGACGCCGGAGAGTCCGGTCTTCGGCTCGACGTCGACCGGGATACCCCGCCCGTTGTCGATGACTTCGACCGATCCGTCGTCGTGAAGGACCACGTCGATGCGGGTCCCGTAGCCGGCGAGCGCCTCGTCGACCGAGTTGTCGATGATCTCCCACAGGCAGTGCATGAGGCCGCGGCTGTCGGTCGAGCCGATGTACATGCCGGGCCGCTTGCGCACCGCGTCCAGTCCTTCGAGGACCAGCAGGTGCCGTGCCGTGTAGTTGGAGTGGTCGGGCTCGCCCGCCAGCAGCGCGGTCGACTGCGCAGTCGTCTGGGCGGTCACGCGGGGCAACTCCCCTGAGTCGTCGGGTGCGCCGGAAATCCGGCGCACAGGTCCGATGGATGGGCGCCGGGCCGCGCCGAAGGTTCCGACAGGGTCCGGGTGGTCTCGTGGGGCCGGTACGCGCTCACCGCGGGCCGCGGGCGCGGGCCCCTCCGCGGTGATCACCTGCGCGGCGCCGACGCAAGGCTACCGGTGCGGGGTGACCGTCCGGCGGCGGCTCGCCGCTCCAGCCTACCCGCAACTCGAATTTTTGTTCGACACCCATTCGGCTGAGGGCATGAACCGCCCGGCCACTGGGCACGTCCTTATGCACAGAGACACAACAGAGACGCACATCACGGAAGGATCAGGGCAAGAACTCTGAGAAAATGGGGTGTGCCCAACCGGGGTCGAACATGACACGATCACCCCCGGGAACGTTCGAGGCTGGTTTGATGTTGTGAACATCGAAGGCAGTCCTCGTCGAGTAGAGAAGAGGCGACGTGAATTCGGTTCTGACTCCCGCCAGTCCGTTGACGGCCGCCGACCGTTGTGACCGGTGCGGCGCACAGGCATACCTCCGGGTCGTTCTTGCCAGCGGCGGAGAGCTGCTGTTCTGCGCTCATCACGCACGCAAGTTCGAGCCCGAACTGCGCAAGGTCGCCGTCGAGATACAGGACGAGACCGACCGCTTGACGGCAACTCCGGCCAACGCGTCGGAGGACGAGCGCTGAGTTCGCTCGGACCCACACCCCTTCGACAACCCGACGAGACCCGGTAGGTGCGTTTCCTGAAGAACCCCGAAGGATCGCAGCGGTGGCGGCCACCCGACGGTGGCCGCCACCGTGGTCTTTCCGGGGGCTCTCCAGGGGTCGACCGAGGTCTCACCGGGCACCGCGCGGGGCCCGGAAGGGGCCACGCGCACGGTGATATGGATCACATCCCGGCGGCCGTCCGGATGTCCGCCGCGAAGGCGGCCACCCGGGTGTAGACGCCGGGCTTCTTCGGCAGCGCGCAGCCGTCGCCCCACGACACGATCCCGGCGAGCCGGCCGTCGATCAGCAGGGGGCCGCCGCTGTCCGCGCTGCACGCGTCCTTGCCGCCCTGGGTGAGGCCGGCGCAGACCATGTCCGCGGCCACGTACGTCCCGTACACCCCGCCCGGGTAGGCGGAGCGGCATGCGGCGTCCGAGGTGACCGGGACGGTCACGGTCCGCAGCACCGGCGAGTAGTCGCCGTTGCCGGTCGTGTCGCCGTAGCCGAGCACCGTCGCGGGCGTGTCCGCGGCGTACACGTCCTCGCCCTGCTTCACCATCGGCAGCGCGGCGGCGTCCAGCGGCTCGGCGAGGGTGAGCACCGCCCAGTCCTTGTCCACGCGCGCCATGTCGAACGACGGGTTCACGTGCACGTCCGTCACGGCGACCTCGTGGCCCGCCGTGGTCCGCAGGTCGGTGCGGCCCTGGATCACCTTGAGGTCGGGGCGCTGGGTCAGCGAACCGTCCGGCTCGACCATGCAGTGCGCCGCCGTGAGCACCTTCGTCGGCGCGATCAGCGTGCCGCCGCAGAACTGGCCGGACCGCGACGAGCCGTACATCGACCGGCTGGACAGCGCGACCATCCACGGATTGGCCGTGGCGTCCGCCGGAGAACCCCCGATGACGACCCTGGGCGGCCCCTGGGGCGCCTCTTCGGCCGCGCCCGCGGAGGTGTGCCAGGCCGCTGTCGCGGCGACCGCCAGGAGCGCCGCGGTGAACGCGGCCCCCGCCCGGCGCACCCCCCACGCGGTGCCGTGCGCCCGCCCCGGGGGCGGACCGCCGCTGGGCAGCCGCCGCGGCGGACCCGCGTCGTTCCCGCGGGCGGTGCGCGCCGCGTAGCGCACACGCTCGCGCGGTGCCGCCGTACCCGATTCCGCCGCCGCTCCGGCCGCTTCCCGTGCGCCGACCGCGCCGCTTGTGCTGCTTGTACTGCTTGTGCTGCTTGTTCCGTTTGCGCTGCTTGTGCCCGTGTCGTGCCCGCTGCCGTCCGGCTCCGGGCAAGCTCCCAGCCCCGTCATCGCCACTGCGTCCTCCATGCCCGTCCTCAGCGACTACGCTCAGTCCTGAATCGATTACCTTCAGGGAACGTCGATCGGAGCGGCCCTGCAACCGGGGCCGAGAGGCATCGCCCGGACGAGTGAACCCCCGCTCGGGGTCCGGAACGGGCCGGAGAACGCGCCGGAGCCCGGCGGCAAAAGCCGCCGGGCTCCGGGATGCGCCGTGTGCCGTTCCGGCCCGGAAGCCGGGCCGGTTCCGCCAGGTCGCCGCCGGTCAGTCCAGGTAGTCGCGCAGCACCTGGGACCGCGACGGGTGACGCAGCTTCGACATGGTCTTCGACTCGATCTGGCGGATGCGCTCACGGGTGACCCCGTACACCTTGCCGATCTCGTCGAGGGTCTTCGGCTGGCCGTCGGTGAGGCCGAACCGCATCGACACGACGCCCGCTTCGCGCTCGGACAGCGTGTCGAGGACCGAGTGCAGCTGCTCCTGGAGGAGCGTGAAGCTGACCGCGTCGGCGGGGACGACCGCCTCCGAGTCCTCGATCAGGTCGCCGAACTCGCTGTCGCCGTCCTCGCCGAGCGGGGTGTGCAGCGAAATCGGCTCGCGGCCGTACTTCTGGACCTCGATGACCTTCTCGGGGGTCATGTCGAGTTCCTTGGCCAGCTCCTCCGGGGTGGGCTCGCGGCCCAGGTCCTGGAGCATCTGGCGCTGCACGCGGGCGAGCTTGTTGATGACCTCGACCATGTGCACCGGAATGCGGATGGTGCGGGCTTGGTCGGCCATCGCTCGGGTGATGGCCTGCCGGATCCACCACGTGGCGTACGTGGAGAACTTGTAGCCCTTGGTGTAGTCGAACTTCTCGACCGCGCGGATCAGACCGAGGTTGCCCTCCTGGATCAGGTCCAGGAACAGCATGCCGCGGCCGGTGTAGCGCTTGGCCAGCGAGACCACGAGACGGAGGTTGGCCTCCAGCAGGTGGTTCTTGGCGCGGCGCCCGTCCTCGGCGATGATCTCCAGCTCGATCTTGAGCTTCGGGGCGAGCTTCTCGCCGGAGTTCAGCTTGTCCTCGGCGAACAGGCCGGCCTCGATGCGCTTGGCGAGTTCGACCTCCTGCTCCGCGTTGAGCAGCGGGACCTTGCCGATCTGCTTCAGGTAGTCCTTGACCGGGTCGGCGGTGGCGCCCGCGACGGCGACCTGCTGGGCCGGCGCGTCGTCCTCGTCGTCGTCGGACAGGACGAAGCCCTGGTTCTCGTCCTCGGGCTCGGCGGCGGCGCCGGGCTCGATCGCGATCTCCGGCTCGTCCGTCAGCTCCTCGGCGTCCAGCTCCGAATCGCCCTCGCCCTTGCCCGCGGTGGCCTTCTTGGCCGCGGTCTTCTTCGCCGCGGCCTTCTTGGCCGGGGCGCCGGCGGCCGACTTGGCCGCCGTCTTCTTGGCCGCCGTCTTCGCGGCAGCCTTCGGCTGCTCGGCCGCCTCGGCCTCGGCCGCGGCGGGCGCGGCTGCGGCCGGGGCTGCCGCGCGGGCCGCGGTGCCGGACACGACGGTCTTCGTGGAGGTGCGCTTGGCGGTGCTCTTCGCCGCCACGCTCTTACGGGTGCGCTTGGGGGCCGCTGAATCGGCGGCATTTACCACGATGTCCACACCCTCCTGGTCAAGGACCTGGTTGAGGCTGCGTAGGACGTTCTTCCACTGGGTGGCCGGGATCTGGTCGGCCTCGAACGCCTGGCGAATCTCGTCGCTGGCGATGGACCCCTGAGCCTCACCCCGTTCGATCAACGCCTTCACGTTGACGAAATCGGCGATCTCCGGGGGAAGCGAACGGGATGTGCTGGCCGACACAAACAACCTCTCGACGGATCTGGACGGCGTTCGACATGATCGAGTCGCTCGCCGCCTGGCAAACGACACACAGGCGGGGGCAGAGGCACAGGACGCCCGGTCGCGCAGCCCTGCTGCGGTACTACGGCAGCTCCTGGCAGACGCCGGAGCAACTACATAGCAACACAGCAGCCGGGCACGCGCGGGTATTCCTGAAAGGCTGCCACCTTCGTACTCATCGGACTGGGCGCAGAAGTGTTACGCATCCCCTCGGTGGCGGGCGTCACACCCGCCGTCGCGGAGCCCGTCCGGAGCCGTACCGCCGATCGGGTTGGATCGGCCGGGGCCCCGTCCGGTGCGTCGGCACTGCCGGGCACTTCACCGCGGAGGCTCGGCGATGCGGACTCCGAGGATCGTGACGTCGTCGTCCCGGTCCTGACCGTCGAGCAGGCGTTCCAGGATGCTCGACAGCAGTTTTTCCAGACCCCATTCCCCCCTCTCGCCCTTCTCTCCCCTCGGGTCGTCCCCGCGTTTCTCCCCCGGCCTCGTCGCCCGGGTGCCGCCTTGCGGGTTTCCCGGTGCGCCTCCCCGGCTGTCGCTCCGGGTGTCGCCCCGGGTACTCGCGGTGCGGGCGACTTCGAGCAGCAGGTCGAGGCCCTGGGTGATGCCGCGGGACCGGTTCTCGATCAGCCCGTCGGAGAAACCGACCAGGATGTCGCCGGGGTCCAGCTGCATCGTGTGCTTGGTACGCGGCTCGACGACGCCCAGCGGGGTGGACGCCGGGCCCGCGTCGGCGAGCTTGGCTTTGCCGTCCGCCGAGACGATCAGCACCGGCAGGTGGCCGGCGTCCGCGAGGTCGAAGACGCCGGTGGCCGGGTCGATCACGCCGTAGATGAGCGTGGTCAGGGATTCGTCGTCCTCGGTGGCGGTGAACAGCCGGTCGAGGCCGGTGAGCACCGCGACCGGATCGGGGTCGGTGAAGGCGAGGGCACGCAGCGCGGCACGGACCCGGCCCATGCCGGCGGCCGCGGTCAAGCCCTTGCCGATCACGTCGCCTACGACGATCGCGATGCGGCCGTCCAGGAGCTTGAAGACGTCGTACCAGTCGCCGCCGACCTCGAAGTCGGGGGCGCCGGGCAGGTAGCGGTAATCGAACTCGACGCCCGGGACCTCCGGCAGGCGGTCCGGGAGGAGGCTGCGCTGGAGGGCGACGGCGGTGCGGTGCTCGCGCTCGTACAGCCGCGAGCGTTCCACGGCGAGCGCGCACTGGCCCGCGAAGGCCTCCAGGAACACCCGGTCGTCCGGGCCGAAGACCCGCGCCTCGCGGAACGTGAAGCGTAGCGCGCCCATCGGGGCGCCGGAGCCGAGCAGGGGCAGCACGACGGACGCGGCTTCGCCGGACTGCGGCGCGTCGGGGCGGGGCCGCATGCCGGGGAGAGCGGCGGACGGCTGCTGCTCCGTGTCGGGTGTGGCGTCGGGTTTGGCGTCGGGTTCGGTGTCGGCCTCGGTGGCGGCCGGTAACGGGTCGCCCGGGGGTGTCGCGGCCGGTGTGCGGCCGAGGTAGAGCGGGGTGCCGTCGCGGACCGCGGTCAGCAGCGCGGGCGGCCAGTCCTGCGGGAGGACGCGGCGGCGGCGGGACGAGCGCGGCGTGGGCACGTTCGGCCACGGGAACACCGGGGCGGCGCCGTCGAGCAGGCGGAGCTCGCTGTGGCGCGCGTCGATGCTGCGGCCGAGTTCGGCGACGGCGGCCTCGACTTCGGCGACGGTGAGCGCGCCGGCGAGGCGCGCGGTCATCAACTGGAGGCGGGAGGTGCGCCATTGGCTGGAGCGCAGGAGTTCTTCGCGGTGCCGGTTCTCGGTGACGTCGGAAACGATCGCGAGGACGGCGGCCACGCCGCCGTCGTGGCCGTGGACCGGGACCCAGCGGGCTTCGTGGTGCCGGGTGTCGTACCAGTCGGGCGGGGACAGCACGAAGTCCGTGTCCGCGTACGGGGCTCCGTGGGCGAACACCAGCGCGACGGTCTTCTCGATCTCGCGGGCGAGTCCGTGCGGCAGCAACTCGGAGGGACGGCGGCCGAGATGCTCGGCCGCGGGGCGCCGGTTGAGCCGGGCGAGGGCGTCGCTGATGCGCAGGTACCGGAGGTCTTTGCCGTAGAGGGCGAACGCCACCGCGGACTCGCCGCCGAGCGCGTCGAGCACGGCGGTGTCGAACACCTCGGCGGCTGCGGACGGGCCGTCCCGCACCGTGTCGTCGGTCAATGCCGTCTTCCCCACCTGTCGCCTCGGCCCGCCCAACCGGGGGTGGACCGGTCCGAATACGCGTCAGACATCGAGGGTAATCACGTCTGGCGCCTCACCGGGAGTGATTGCCGGGACTCTCTGCGTGCCACCGTGCTCCCCTGGCGCGCGCCGGGCGTGCGCCTGGTGTGTGTCGGCAGTGCCTCGGGGGGCGTCGGGGGTGCGTGCGTCGGGTTGCGGTGCCGGTCGGGCGGCCGGCGCCGGCGGCGTCGTTGCCGGGTACTTGATCCGGTACCCGCTCAACGTGCCGCCGACGCGCGCCGATTGACGATCCGTCAGTCCTGGTCGTCGGTGGTGGCCGTCGGTTCCTGTGCGGGAACGGCGCGGCCGGCCGCTCGGGCGGACGGCCGCGGCCCGGTCGGCGCGGTCAGCCTTCGCGCGGCGCCGGGAACAGGCGTTCCACCTCGGGGTGGACGGCCAGCAGCGACCGCATCGCGGACGCGGCGCCGTCGCCGTCGCCCGCGGCGACCGCGTCGACGAGCCGGGCGTGCAGCGCCACCGAGGACTCCGACAGGTGTTCGCATCCGGCCGCGTGCCCGCCGGACATCTGGAGCGCGGAGGCCACGGCACCGGACAGGTGCTCGAGCAGCCGGTTGCCCGCGACCTGGAGCAGCAGGACGTGGAACTCGGCGTCGGCGCGCGTGAAGCTCGCCGGGTCGGGCTCGGCGACCGCGTGCTGCATGATCACGACGATCTCGGCGAGCCGCCGCACCACGTCGGGGTGGTTGCGGCAGGCCGCCATGTGCGCGGCCAACGGCTCGATACCCCAGCGAAGTTCGAACAGCTCACGGCGCATCGCGTCGCGCTGCGGGCCGCTGGCGCGCCATTCGATGATGTCGGGGTCGAGGAGGTTCCAGTCGGCGACCGGGCGGACCCGGGTGCCGACGTTCGGACGGGCGCTGACCAGGCCCTTGGCTTCCAGAACGCGCAGCGACTCGCGGACGACGGTGCGCGACACCTCGAAGCGCTGGCCGATCTCCTCGGGCACCAGGGGGCGTTCGTAGCCGACTTCGCCGGCCACGATCATCTGGCCGAGCTGCTGGACGAGTTGGCCGTGCAGACCGCGACCGCGCGGACCGCCCGGCTTGCGGACGCCGCGCATCGGGTCGATGTCCGGGGAGTCCCAGGGGTAGCGCGGGGCGGCGGACTCGGAGGCGGGCATCGGTAGGTCCGCGGGGGAGACACGGTAGGCGTCGGGCGATGGCACGGTCGGCGCCGTGCCCACGGCGGGCAGGGAGTGATGGGGAGCGATACTCACGCTCCTTCATCTCGGCGTGCGGCGCGCCGGTCTTGAGCCGTTCCGCCGATCCCGGCTGAAAAAAACACGAAAGGGTGATCGGCCTTGCGGAGTTGTCCCCCGCACGGGGGAGGCCCTTGGGATGAAAGGAGTTTTTTGTGGAGTTTTATGGGTGTTGGTGATTGATAGGGGTATTGGCGAAAGTTGCCGGGGAGGGGGGCGGGGGTTGGGTAGGAGCGCGGACGCGGCCGCGCAACGGACCCGGGGCGGTGTGTCGGGGCGGGGCGGTTTGTCGGGGCGGGGCGGTTTGTCGGGGCGGCGCGGTCGATCCGGCGGGCGTGGCGGGTTGAGGTGTGGCCGGGGCGGGGGTCACGGGCGTCAGTGCGCGTCGCGCGGCGCGGGGTGTACCGGGGGCCGCCGGGGCTGCCCGAGGATCCGGTGTGCGGCGTGCGTTGTCCGCCGCTCGGCGTCGGGCCTCGCGGCGTCAGGCGTTGCGGCGTCAGGCGTTGCGGTGTCGGGCGTCGCGGCGTCAGGCTTCGCGGCGGGCGAAGACGATGGCGGCGGTGAGGAGCCCGGCTGCGGTCCAGCAGGCGAACGTGAGGGCGCCGGTGCCGGGGCTGAGGCCGGTGGCCGGGTCGCCGACGGACAGCATGCGGTCGGCGGCGTGGAACGGCAGGTAGCGGACCGCGTCGCGGTAGGGCTCGGCGAGCGCGAGTTCGGCGGCGCGGCCGGCGAGCGGTTCGAGGGCCAGCGGGAAGACGGCGAGCCCGACAGCCGCGATCGCGGAACCGCGGGTCACGATGCCGACGGCTAGGCCCAGACAGGCGGCGAGCCCGAGGTATGCCGCGTAGCCGAGGAGGATGCGCGGCGCCGGGGCCTGGTCCCAGGCGAGTTCGCGGAAGCCGGATCCGAAGCGCGCGGTGGCGACGGCCGCGTTCACGACGACGCCGACGCACGCGATGGTCACCGCCAGGAGTGCGGTGACCGCGACCTTCGCGGCGAGTGTGCGGGTGCGGTGCGGCAGCGCGATGAGCAGCGCGGGCAGAGCCGCGGCACGCTGCTCGCGCGCGCAGGCCAGGACCGCGGCGAACGCGACGACGAGGACGGCCAGGGGCGTGGTGCTGCCGACGGTGCCCGCGGTGACGAGTTGGGCGGCGTCGGCCGCGCGGACCGGCATCGCGTCGAGTTCGCGGGCTCCGGCCCACGTGGTGGCGGCGCCGACGGCGAGCGCGCCGAGACCGGACCACCACAGACCGCGGCCGGTCGCAAGGCGGGCCCATTCGTATCGGACGGCGGTCATGTGGGTCACCTCGCGGGATGGGTGGTGCGGCTGGGAGTTCGGTGTGCCGGGTCGGCTTCCGGGGGCGGAACGTGCGCGGTCCGGCGCTCGGGGGCGCGCGTGGGGCGTGCGTGCGCCCGTCCCCGGTGGCGGATCAGACGTTGACGCCGTCCGAGCGGGTGCGGCTGCGGGCGTCGTCGTCGGTGGCGGTGGCGTCGCTGTCGGAGTTGCGCGCCAGCCAGCGGCGGCGCTTGGGGCGGCGGTGCGGCGAACGGGTGTCCGACGAGCGGGATGCCTGGGCGGGGCCGGGGATCGCGCTGACGGAGGCGTCGGTGTCGGCGGGCCCCGAGGCGCCGGATGCCGGGATGACGCCTTCGGGGGGCGAGGTGACATCGGCGGTCGGGTCGTACAGGCGTTCGTAGGCGTCTGCCGTGGCCTTGGTCCGCTTGGCCAGCTTGGCGTCCTCGCGGGCGGCCCGGCGCTCGGCGCGTTCCGCGGACCGGGGGAAGTGGCGGGCCTGGTCGATGCGCACCCGGCTCTCGGTCGCGGCCCGGTTCCGCGCCGCCACCGTGCAGAACGCGTCGGCGACGGAGGTCTCGCGCTGCGCCAGCTCGTGCAGCAGCACGCCGTTGCGGAACGCGATCTCGCCGATCCGGGCGCGGTCCGCGCTCACGCTGAGGACCGTGCCGCCGTGCACGTGGACGGCGAGCCCTTCGGCGCGCAGCAGCTCGACGAGGCGTTCGACCTGGGGCGTGCGGACGAACACCTCGTGCCCCTCGGCGCGGGCGCGGTAGTCGACGACCGCTTCGTCGGCCCACAGGCGGCCCCGGGACATCGCAAGCACGTGATCGGCGCAGTCGGCGAGTTCGGTCAGGCCGTGGCCGGCGACGAGGACGGTGCGGCCCTGCGACACGTACGCGCGCAGGAACTCGCGGAGCCAGCGTGCGCCCTCCGGGTCCTGCCCGGCGGACGGCTCGTCGAGGATCAGGGTGTGCGGGTCGCCGAGCAGCGCGGTGGCGATCCCGAGGCGGCCGCGGGCGCCCGTGGAAAGCGCGCCGACGCGCACCCCGGCGACCGGCGCCAGTCCGACGAGGTCGAGGACCTCGTCGACGCGCGCCCGCTTGATCCCGTGCGCGGCGGCGGCCACCCGCAGCTCGGTGCGCGCCCGGCGCCGCGGATCCGCGGGCTCGGCGCCCAGCCACACGCCGACCTCGCGGGCCGGGTGGCGCAGCTCGCGGTAGCGGCAGCCGGCGAAGAACGTGCTTCCGCGACCGCGTTCGAGCTGCAGCATGAGGCGCAGCGCAGTGGACTTTCCGGCGCCGTTGGGGCCGATGAGGGCGGTGACCTGCCCGGGGCGGACGGTGAACGAGAGCGCGTCGACGGCGACTGCGCCGCCGTACTTCCGGGTGAGTCCCTGGACCTCGATCATTGGCCTGTCCCTCGCCGCCGTGGCGCCCGCGGACCTGCGGACATTTCGCACCGTACATGGACGAATACTGATTCTTTGGTAACCATGCCGCGTTCTGTTCCAAATACGAAAAAGAATCCGAATAGCAAAGGAGACGTCCAAGTCTGGACACGGCTTGCGGGGCGGAGGGACCATCGAGACACCGACCACGAGCGCCCGGAGGCCGGCATGGCTCCCATGTATCCAGCTCCGACGTTTCCCGGTGTCCCAGGAACCCCGTCCGCCTCGGCGGGCAAGACCGACGCGCTGGCGCTGCTGCGCGACAGCCTCTCGTCGGCGAGCGGCGCCAATTGGCTCGAGACGCTGCGGTCCGGACTCCGCCAACTCCGCACCGATCTCCACGAGCACATCGCGGCCACGGAAGGCCCCGACGGGCTCTACGACGAGGTGGGGCGCAGCGATCCCCGCCTGGCCTGTACGGCGACGCGCCTGCGGCGCGAGCACGGGCGGCTGAGCGCCATCGTCGACGAACTGAGCGCCGGCGCCGCCCACGAGCCGGTGGACCCGGGCTGGCTCAATTCGGCCCGGCCGCGGATCCGCGACCTGGTCCGGCAGTGGGGCTCGCACCGACGGCGGGACACGCAGCTGGCCTACGACTCGGTCTCGCTGGATATCGGGGGACAGGACTGAGGGCGGCGTAGGTGCGGGGTGGCTTTGGGCCGGGTTGTCGGGGTGTTTCCGGCCTCGGTCGCGGTGCCGGTTCCGGTCCGGTGAAGTCGCCCCCGACCTGCGGGAACAGTCCATCTTGTCGTTTGCGTCGTACGGCTGTTTATCGTCAGGCAGACGACTAGGATCGACACATGTCGCCCTCCGACGCCTCTCCGTATCCCCCGTTCGGGGTCACCGTGGACCTCGTCGTCCTCACCGTCCGGGACCACACGCTCAACGCGCTGACGATCCGCCGCGGCGAGCCGCCGTTCCAGGGCCATTGGGCGCTGCCAGGCGGCTTCGTCCGGCCGGACGAGGGGTTGGAGGCCGCCGCCGCCCGCGAACTCGCCGAGGAGACCGGGCTCGACCAGCTCGAAGTGCACCTCGAGCAGCTGGCCACGTTCGGCGACCCGGGCCGGGATCCGCGGATGCGTGTGGTGAGCGTCGCGTACCTGGTCCTCGCCCCGGACCTCCCCACACCCCGCCCGGGCGGCGACGCCGCGGGCGCGCGCTGGACACCGGCCGCCGACCTGTCGGACGGCTCACGGTTGGCGTTCGACCACACCAAGATCCTCGAAGACGGTGTGGAACGCGCCCGCGCCAAGATCGAATACTCGTCCCTCGCGGCGGCGTTCTGCCCCGAGGAATTCACCGTCGGCGAACTGCGCCGGGTCTACGAAGCGGTCTGGGGCGTCGCCCTGGACCCGCGGAACTTCCACCGCAAGGTGACGGGCACACCGGACTTCCTCGTCCCCACCGGCGGGACGACGACGCGCCAAGGCGGCCGGCCCGCACAGCTGTTCCGACGGGGGTCGGCGGAGAAGCTGAATCCGCCGATGCTGCGGCCGGAGGCTTGAGGGATCGGCTGGGCTGAGCTGGGTCGTCGGGGTCGTCGGTGGTCGTCGGGGTTTCTCGCCCTGCCCCCGTGGCGCCCAACCTGCCGCCGCGTCTGAGGGCCCTCCCCCCACCCCCTCCGCCAGGTTTTGCGGTGTGTTCATTCGTGTCCGGTCAGATCGCCAGTTGCATGCCGTCCGGGGCAGCCTCGATGACCGCCTGGCCCTGGCGGTTGATGCGGACGGTGAAGGGGGCGCCCGAGACGCGGAGGTCGGCGAGTTCCAGTTCGCCGACGGCCGGGGCTGCCGGGGGGCGTACCACGATCCGTCGGCGTGGTGCGTCGGGGCGGACGCCGGCTAGGGCGACGAGTACGGGCAGGATCGCCGCGGCGGAGCGGGCCAGCGGACGGCAGGCCAGCGGGTGCGCGACGGGCACGTGCCCGGGGACGCGTTGTTCTCCGGCGTGCATCTCGGGCATGCGGTATCCAAAGTGCGGTACGGCCTCCAGGAGTCCCGACAGCAGTTCGTAGGCGGCATCGGCTTGGCCGTGGTCGGCCAGGCCGGCGATGGCGACGCAGGTTTCGTGTGCGCGGACGACGCCGCCGCGCACCGCGAGCGGGTGGTATCCGGGGGTGCGGGCGCCGATCCCCCGCAGTCCCCACCCGCAGTTCAGGTCCGGGCTCAGCAGCCGCCGTGCCACATCGGCGCACGCGGCATCGTCGAGGATGCCGGTGCCGGGCAGTTGCCCCATCGCCGAGTTGGGGACGGCGACCGGGCGGCCTTCGCCGTCCAGGGCCGCGGCGATGTACGGTCCCGCGGCGTCCTCGACGCGGAATCGGTCGCGGAAGCGTGCCGCGAGATCGGCGGCGCGTTTCTGCCACACGTCGGACGATGCGGCGGCGTCGGCGTCCGTGTCCTCGCCGCATTCGCGCAGCAGCCGGGCGGCGTGTACGGCGGCTTCGTAGACCTGTCCTTGCAGTTCGCACGGTGCCGGGCCGCCCGGGCCCACCCGGACGAACCCGTCCGGGTGGGTGTCGAGCGTCGTCGCCAGGTGGGCCAACGCCCGGCGCAGGTGCGGCAGCAGCGGCTCGGTTTCCGAATCGCTGAGCCCCCAGCGGCGGGCTTCGCCCAGCAGCGTCACGTAGAGCGCCGTGGAACCGACGCAGTCGTAGCGTGGGGCGCGGCCCCCGGGCCCCAACGAATGCGGGATTTTGCCGGGCTCTTCGCCGCTGAGCGGATCCGCGCGGCGGCCTTGGCGGTCGGCCAGCATGCGCAGCGTGCCCGCGGCGAGGCGGGTGCCGAGGGGCAGCAGCATGCGTGCCGTCCACAGGCAGTCCCGACCGGTGGGGACCAGCTGCCAGGGGGCTCCGGCGGCGGGCATCGGCACGGTGCGGTGTTCCGGGTCGGCGACCAGTAGGCCGCGGAGGTCGACCAGGCTCTGCCGCATCCATTCCGCGACGCGGAAGTCGTCGCAGCGGACGCGCGCTTCGGACCACGGCGGCGGCCCGAGCGGCGCCCGCGGCGCCGGGATCGCATGCATGGCCGTCGCACCGGCCCGCTGGTGCGCCGGAGCCCCGGTCACGCGCAGTTCGACCGTCCACGACGCGGCCGGCTGCAGGGTGATGTCCCAGCGCAGGATCCCGGAGGCCGCCAGCGCCGTCTCCGGCGCCGGGTTCGCCACCGCACGCACCACCCAGCCGTCGGCGGAACTCCACGTCAGTCCACCCGGGCAGACCCGGGCGGCGAGATCCGGCCCGCGGCGGCCGACCCGCAGCTCCCCTATCGGCGCGAGGTCGGTGCCGAGGGTCATTTCGACCGGAACGCGGACGCGCCGTCGGGTCGTGTTGCGGATCACGACGCGTTCGCGGCCGTCCGCCTGCCGGGTCCGGTCGACGACCAGCGCCGGGTCCGGGACCGGATCCGCGACGAACCGGTGCATCGCGAGGAAACGCGCCGTTCCCGCACCGACGGTGTGCGAGGACAGCGGCTCCGGTTCGGCCCCGCCGATGGTGACCACCGAACGGGCCAGCAGGCGCCGCCCGTCGTGGAACAGTCCCTGGACGCCCCGGCCGCGGAGCTGCCCGTCCCGCGGACAGATCGCCATGCCCGGGGCGTCGACGCAGATCAGGGCGTCGTGCGCGAGGGGGTGGGGCGTTCTGATCCCGGTCACGTGGCTGCTCCTCGTCGGCCTGCGCTCGCGGCCTCGGGCACGGAGGGGTCAGGACCGCACCCGTGCCGACCACCGGGCGCACACGCGGTCGCGCGCCCGCTTCCGTGGCCAACGCGCCGGAGGCCGCGTAGTCACGCTTGTCGGCGCGGCACGAGCCATTCGCCAGGCCGTGCCCGGGCAGCACCACCCGTTCCGGGTACTCGGGCCGGGACCGGGGCGAGGAGTGCGCCGGGTGTGTGCGGGGGTGCGTCGTGGGCGGGGTGACCGTGCCGTAGAAGGCCGGCCGTGAGGGTGTCGTCGTGGGGGTCATGGCTGTTCCTCGGGGGTGTGAGCCGGGCACGGTCGGCCGCGGAAGTGTGGTCGTGGCGGTCATGGCTGTTCCACGGACGGTGCGGGCCCGGCGAAGTCCGGGGCGTCGAGCGTGGGCTGGGCTTCGGGGGGCGGGGTTTCGGCGGGGGCCGCAGGGCGGCCGGTGGGGCTGCCGTCGTGGGCGTTGCCGCACGGGTCGGCTTCGGGGTCGGTGCTGCTGGGGTCCGGGGCGCGAGGGCCGGGGGCGTGGGTGTCCGGACCGTGGGCGTCCGGGCCGTGGGCGTCCGGGCCGTGGGCGTCCGGTGGGCTGGCGTGGTCCGGGCCGTTGGCGTCGTCCGGCGCGGCGGCCGACGGCTTGTCGCGCGGGCTGCTGCGTGCTCGGGTCGTCGTTGCGGGGTCTCGCCGTGGCCGTCGCGGGCTGCGTTCCGGGAACAGGGCCCGGCGGGATTCGCGGGCGCTGAGGGTGCTGTTGATGGCGGTGTGCAGGAGTTGGGCCATCGTGTAGCCGGGGTTGTCGTCGAGGGCGCGGTTGACGGCGACGCGGGCCATCGCGGGCTCCTCCCCCGTCCAGGCGGTCCACGCGGCGAGGGTCAGGGGCACTGCGGATTCGGGTGGCGGCGACATGCGGGCCAGCGCGGTCCACAGGGCGAGCAGGGGGCGGTGGTCGGGGTCGTCCCAGGACATGGCGTGGTCGCGGACTTGGACGTCGGTCAGTCCGAGGACCAGGCGGGCTGCTTCGTCGTGGCGTAACTCGCGGTCGCCGTTGCGGAAGCGGACGCGGGCGGCGTGCAGGAGCGCGAGGGATTCGGTGCGCAGTCCGACGAGCGAGCCGTAGTCCTCGCTGCGGTGGGCCAATGCGCGCCGGACGTGGGCGAAGGCGCGGTCGGCGGCTTTGCGGGCGAGGCCCTCGGGCGGTCGCACGGTGTGCAGGAGGGCGGTCTGCGGGACCGGCGGCGGGAGTCCGGCCGAAACTGCGGTGGCGGCGATGACCGATGCGGTTTCGGCGGGCAGGGCGCGGCCCTCGGAGGCGCAGCAGCCGGTGGTGCAGGTGTAGGACCACCAGCGTCCGCGCTCGATGCAGAGAGCTTCGAACAACGGCAGTCGGTGTTCGGCGCACAGGTCGAGGGCGGCTTCGTAGAGCGGGCGGTAGCGGTCGACGCCGCGCTGGTCGCCGCCTACGGGTCGGTCGATGTAGACGATGACGCCGAGTGCGGCGGAGCCGTGCCGGGCGATGGTGGCGACGAGGTGGCGGGCCGCGGCGCGGAAGCGTTCGGGCGGCGGGAGGTCGAGGCGGAGGACGGGGGCGACGCGGCCGCGCCGGCCCGGCCGGACGCCGAACACGACGAGGCTGTCGGCGGGCGTGGTCCCGATCAAGTAGGGAATGGCCTGCAGGAGTTCGGCGGGGTTCGAGACGCGCAGGACGGTCTCGGCGGGCATCGGGTCGAGAGTGGTTTCACGCATGCCGCAAGCGTGGACGCATTCGGGCGGAGGACTTCGCGGTCGGCGGCGAACTGTGGACAACTCGGGCCTGTGGACAGTCGTTTCACTCGATCCGGGGATTGTGGCGGCTTGGCCGGGGCGCTAGTTGGCCGAGTCGGCCGTGCTCGGGGTGGAAGGCCAGGGCCTGCTCGGTCAGTGCCGTGTACTCGTCGGCCGCCAGGTCGATCTCGGCCGCTGCCGCGTTCCGTTCGAGCTGCTCCACGGTGGAGGCGCCGGGGATCGCGACGACCGGGCCGCGGTGCAGGACCCACGCGAGGGCGATCTGGGCCGGCGTGGCGTCGTGCGCCGCGGCGACTTCCTGCAGGAGTTCCAGGAGCGGCCGGGCGCGCCGGAGGTTCGCGGGCCGGAACAGGGCGCCGCGGGCGCGGAACCCCGACGGCGGGTTGTAGGCGTCGTAGCGGCAGCCGAGCAGGCCTTGCGCGAGCGGGCTGTACGCGATGACCATCCGCCCGTTGCGTTCCGCCCACGGCACGAGGTCGTCGAGCGGTCCGGGGTGCGCGAGGCTGAATTCGACCTGGTCGGAAAGCACGCGACGGCCGAGCGCCTGCTCGGCGCGGCGCCACCGGGCCAGGTCGTAGTTGCTGACGCCGACCTCCGCGACCACCCCCTCGTCGAGAAGTTCGGCGAATCCCCGTACCGCCGTGTCCATGCCGAACAGCGGATTCGGGAAATGCGCCTGGTAGAGGCCGATGCGGTCGACGCCGATGCGGTCGCGGCTCGCGTACGCGCGGGTGCGCACGACGCGCGCGAGGGGAAGGACCGGGGCGAACTTCGTGGCGACGACGACCCGGGCCGCGTCGTCGCCGAGCGCCGCGCCGAGGATCCGTTCGCTGCGTCCGGCGCCGTAGACCTCGGCGGTGTCGAAGAGCGTGACGCCCAGCTCCACGGCGCGCCTGACCAGGGCGCGGGCGGTCACCGCGGCGTAGTGCTCGCCGTAGCCCCAGGGGCGGGAGCCGAACTGCCACGTGCCGAGGCCGATGCGGCCGATCTTGGGCAGAGCGTCGACGTCGAGATCGAGATAGCGCATGCATGGTCTCCCCGGCACCTGCGGCCCCGTCCTCCACCTTGGCCCCGGGCGCGCCACGCGCCAAGGGCTGTGGACAACTTTGCCCGGCAACCTCATGGAGAATCGTTTCTCCACAGATTCGTGGCGCGGTTTGCCCGCCTGTCCGGAGAACCGACTACAAAGGTCCCATGAGTTCCACCGCCACCCCCGACCCCCAATCCGAGACCGGCCGCCCTGCCGTGCCGCCGTCCGGCGCCCCCGCGTCCGGCGCCGCCGACGGGCCCCTCGCCGCGCTGCGCGGCGAAGCCGACGCCGTGCTGCGCGGGCTGGCCGGCGACACCGCCCGGCTGCGCGAGGACCAGTGGCGGGCGGTCGCGGCCCTGGTCGCCGACCGCCGCCGGGTGCTGGTCGTGCAGCGGACCGGGTGGGGCAAGTCCGCGGTGTACTTCGTCGCGACATCGCTGCTGCGCGCCCGCGGCGCGGGCCCCACGGTGATCGTGTCCCCCCTGCTCGCACTGATGCGCAACCAGATCGACTCCGCCGCGCGCGCCGGGATCCGCGCCCGGACCATCAACTCGGCGAACGTCGACGAGTGGGACGCCGTGCAGGCCGAGGTCGCCGACGGCGCGGTCGATGTGCTGCTGGTCAGCCCCGAGCGGCTCAACAACCCCGACTTCCGGGACACCGTGCTGCCCAAGCTCGCCGCCGCCTGCGGGCTCCTCGTCGTCGACGAAGCACACTGCGTGTCGGACTGGGGACACGACTTCCGGCCCGACTACCGCAGGCTCCGCACCCTGCTGGGCGAACTCCCGCGCGACGTGCCGGTCCTCGCGACCACCGCGACCGCCAACGCCCGCGTCACCGCCGACGTCGCCGAGCAACTCGGCACCGGCACCGACGACGAGGACGCGCTCGTGCTCCGCGGCTCGCTCGACCGCGAAAGCCTCACCCTGGGCGTGCTGCGCCTCCCGGACGCGGCGAACCGCCTCGCCTGGCTCGACACGCATCTCCCGGAGATGCCGGGCTCCGGGATCATCTACACGCTGACGGTGGCCGCGGCCGAGGAAGTCACCGCGTTCCTCCGCTCGCGCGGCCACGTCGTCGCGTCGTACTCGGGCCGCACCGACGACGCCGAACGGCAGGCGGCCGAAGCCGACCTGCTGGCCAACCGCGTCAAAGCGCTCGTCGCGACCTCGGCCCTCGGCATGGGGTTCGACAAGGGCGACCTGGGTTTCGTCGTCCACCTCGGCTCCCCCCAGTCCCCCATCGCCTACTACCAGCAGATCGGCCGCGCGGGACGAGCCGTCGACCGCGCCGACGTCCTGCTCCTGCCCGGCCGCGAAGACGAAGCCATCTGGCGGTACTTCGCCTCGCTCGGGTTCCCGCCCGAAGACCAGGTCCGCCGGACCCTCGACGTCCTCGCCGACGCCGGACGGCCGTTGTCGACCGCCGCCCTCGAACCGCGCGTCGACCTCCGCCGCAACCGCCTCGAACTGATGCTCAAGGTGCTCGACGTCGACGGAGCCGCCAAGCGCGTCAAGGGCGGCTGGATCTCCACCGGCCTGCCGTGGCGCTACGACGCCGAACGCTACGCCCGCGTCGCCGAGGCCCGCGGCCGCGAACAACAGGCCATGCGCGACTACATCGCGACGGACGGCTGCCGTCTGGAATTCCTGCGCCGCCAACTCGACGACGAACAAGCCGCACCGTGCGGCCGCTGCGACACCTGCGCAGGCGCCCGCTACGGCGACGACGTCGCCACCGCATCGCTCGACGCGGCCCGGGCGGCACTCGGCCGACCAGGCGTGGAAATCGAGCCGCGCCGCATGTGGCCCACCGGCATGACCGACGCGGGCGTGCCGCTCAAGGGACGCATCAAGGCCGACGAACAAGCCGCAACGGGCCGCGCCCTCGGCCGACTCTCCGACATCGGCTGGGGCAACCGGCTGCGGCCGCTGCTCGCCGCGGATGCCGCCGACGCCCCGGTGCCGGACGACGTCTTCGGCGCCGTCGTCCAGGTGCTGGCAACGTGGGGATGGGAGCAACGCCCGGTCGGTGTGGTGACCATCGCCTCGCGGACGCACGGCACCCTCGTCGATTCCCTCGGCGCCCGGCTGGCCGAAGTGGGGCGACTGCCCTGGCTGGGCCGCATCGAGTACGCACCGCACGCGGAACGCGCCCCCGCCCGCAGCAACAGCGCCCAGCGTCTCCGCGCCCTCGCCGACGCGTTCGTCCTCCCGCCGGAGACCGCAGCGGCGGTGCGCGAGGCGAGCGGCCCGATCCTGCTGGTCGACGACCGCATGGACAGCGGCTGGACGTTGACCGTCGCGGCCCGCCTGCTTCGCCAAGCCGGAGCCGGGGAGGTGCTGCCTTTGGTGTTGGCCGTCGAGGGCTGAAAAGGGCTGAAAGTGGGGCAGGACACCCGGTATTCGGTCTGCCTGCCGCGGCGCGACGACGGCTACGACGCGCCGGAATCCGGATCCGGCTTGTCGTCGGCATCCGTCAACGCGGCGATCTTGCGTTGCAGGACGGAACGTTCGCGGGCGTTCCCGCACAGCAGCACGGCGCGTTCGAGTTCGGCGCGGGCTTCATCGGCCCGGCCGAGGCGGGTGAGCAGTTCGCCGCGGACGCCCGGCAGGAGATGCGAGTTCGGCAGGGCGTCCCGCTCGAGGAGGGCGTCGACGAGCGGCAGCGCGGCGGCCGGCCCTTGCGCCATCGAGACCGCCACGGCGCGGTTGAGGTCGACGACGGGCGAGGGGGCGAACGTGCCGAGGGCTTCGTAGAGCAGGACGATGCGGTCCCAGTCCGTGTCGTCCACGGAGGGGGCGAGGGCATGGCATTCGGCGATGGCGGCCTGCACGCCGTAGGCGCCGAGTCCGCGGCCGACCTTCTCGGCCCGCGTCAGCGCCGCCCGGCCGCGGCGGATGGCGGCGCGGTCCCAGCGGCGCCGGTCCTGGTGTTCGAGCAGGACAGGCTCGCCGTCCGCTCCGGTGCGGGCCGGGAAACGCGCCGCGGTCAGCTCCAACAGCGCGAGCAGGCCGTGCACTTCGGGCTCGTCCGGCATCAACCGGCTCAGCACCCGCGCCAAACGCTGGGCTTCGCCGGCCAGGTCGAAGCGGATGAGGTCGCCGCCCGACGTGGGCGACGACCCCTCCGTGAAGATCAGGTACACGACGCTCAGCACCGAACCGAGCCGTTCGGCACGCTCGTCGGCGGCGGGCACCCGGAACGGCACACCGGCCGCGCCCAGCGCCTTCTTGGCACGGGTGATCCGCGCCTGCACGGTGGCCGTCGGGACGAGGAAGCCGCGGGCGATCTCGTCGCTGGTCAGACCGCCGACCACGCGCAGCGTGAGCGCCACCCGCGCTTCGCGCGGCAACACGGGATGGCAGGACACGAACATCAGCGCGAGGACGTCGTCGTCGATCTGGTCCGGATCCCACAGCACGTCGTCGCCGGCGCGTGCCGGATCGGCGGGTGCCGCACCGGCGGCCGCGCCGCCCTCGCCCAAGTCACGGGCGAGGACGGCGTACCGCTCGTCGCGGGCGGCACGGCGCCGGAAGGCGTCGATCGCCCGCCGACGGCCTACCGCGAGCAGCCAGCCGGCGGGGTTGCGGGGCACCCCCTCGCGCGGCCAGGTCACCAAGGCCTCGGCGAGCGCCTCCTGGGCGACGTCTTCAGCCAGGGCGAAATCGCCGGTGTAGCGGGCGAGCGCGCCGACGATCCGGGCCGATTCGATCCGCCATACGGCGGCGACGGCCTCACGGTCGGCGCGCCCCTCCGCGACCGGTCCGCTCAGAGCTGGCCCGTGGCCTCGCGCCACTCCCGCTCCTTCTTGATCCATTCGTTGTCCTGCGGAAACTCGTCGATCGTGGTCACCCGACGGATCTCGGCCTTGAAACCGGCCCCGATCGAGGGGGCGCGCTTCGCCCACTCCACGGCTTCTTCCTTGGAGGCGACGTTGAGGATATAGAACCCGCCGAACAGCTCCTTGGTCTCGCCGTAAGGGCCGTCCGTGACCACCGGCGGCTCGGACGCGTAGTCGACCACGACACCGTCGGCGGCATTGTCGAGCCCCTCGGCGGCCAGCAGCACCCCGGCCCGGATCATCTCGTCGTTGAACCGGCCGATCCGCTCGAGCATGGTCTCGAAGTCGACCTCGCCCATCGCCGCGTAACCCTCGTCGGTCGCGCGCATGATCAGCATGAACTTCATGGGGCTCGTCTCCCTGGATCGTCGGGCCCGTCTCCCCGGACCCTCTCACCCGTAGGTCGAACGGGGCCGCGCGTGATCGACAGGTCCGCAGAACTTCTTCGAAAGTTTTTTGTGGCGAGGGTGGGGGCGGCCGAAGAGAGGCAAGCGGGGACGCGGTGGCGGCCTTGGGGGTGGGTGGGGGGCGAGGGCGAGTTGGGTGGGTTTCTGGAGGCGGGCCCGGTGCGGGATGAGGTCTGGGGCAACGACAGCGTGCGACGACCTGTGCGTGGGAGCGCACGCCTGACGTGACGGCGGGACAAGCACGTGGGCCGCTAGGCCGCGCGCACCGGGCGCGCGGGCGAGCTGCCCGGTTGTGGGGCAAAGAGCAGTTCGACGAAGGCCCAGTCCGGCAACAGGCGCTCCGGGACGGAGCAACGGGTCAGGTGCACGAGCCTCGGCCTCGTGGGCGGCACCAAGGCCAGAGTTGAGGCACACACGCCACGTAACCACGAGGTCACGCTCGGCTGAAGGATCGTGCGCCGAGCCAGGGTCGCCCCGGAAGCGAGCCCTGGGCGACTGGCGCTGTGCGAGCAACGAGCAGCACGCGGAGGCCCGCCGCCGGATCGCAGGCATCCGTGGCAGCGTGAGCGACCGGCGCGCGAGCCGGAGCATGGGCGGGCTTGCGAGGCCGGGTGCGAACGCGCTGCTGTCGGAGAGCTGTGGCGGGCGGAACATGCAGCGCTGAGGCCGCAGCCGCCCGGCCCTTCGGGCTCATCGCGGGTTGGCGGGGGCGTTCGCGGCTGCCGCGTACGGGACGGCAGCGCGGGCCGACCCGCGCATCGGCCCCGGGCGCGGGCGATGGCCGGCGAAGTCACGCGTGCGGTGAGTGAGCACGAGTCCGCCCCGAGAGAACGCCGATTTGCCGCTGCGGCACGGCGCGTGGGGGCGGCTGGATGGTGGGGGTGTGTCCGGTTGGTGACAGGGAGATTTCGTGTGGAGCCGATCACGTTTCCCTGTTGCCGTGTGTCGGACCCACACGGAAGAATCGACTTAGCGCCCTGGTGATCTTTGCGGGTCGTGCCGCGCGAGTTCGCGGTGCGCCCGCCTCTGTTTTTGCCTGCGCGTCAAATACCGGCTGACGGCGGTCTGCTCCCCACGGCCCGCCCCCGGACCGAAGGAGCGCCGTGACCAACGCCGCCATCGCCTCAGCCGTAGCAGTCACCCCGATTCGGCCCACCCGCCGCACGTCCGCCATGAGACCGGTCGCCGCTTCGGTCCGGACGATCGATCCGGAGTCGTGGCGTTCGTCCGACGTTCCGCTGCTGCGGGACCCCCGGGCGCTGGTCACCCGCCTCCACGAACTGCATGGCCCCACCCCCGGCACCGCGGTCGTCGCGGTGCTCGACGCCACCGGGCGGCCGGTCGCCAGCGCGTCGTTCGCGACGGACGGCGACACGGGATCGGTCGACGGGTGGCAGTGCCGCAATACGATTCTGGCCACTTTGCGCCTGATCGTCCCGGACGACCTGCGGCGGCCCGCCCCGGTGCGGACCACCGTGCTGCTGCTCTGCCGCGACGGCCGCCGCGCCTGGGAACCGGACGACGGCCGGTGGATGTGGGGCTTGCGCGACGCCTGCGCGCTCCACGGGCTGCGCGGCGGCGCCGTCGTGGTGCTCGCCGAGGACGGCTGGGAGGTCGTCGGCGACGGCCGCTCCGGCCGCACCCCGGCCTCCGTGCCGCGGGTCGCGCTCCTCCCCGTACGGCGCAAGCCCGGCAAGGGCAAAGCGAAGACGGAGGCGAAGCCGAAGCGGCGGGCCGCGACTGCACAGCGACCGCGACCGCGGGTTGCGCCGGAACCGGCGGAGCGGACGGTGGCACGGGTGGAGCCGAAGATCGAGCCCCGGACCGAACCGCAGATCGAGCCGGGGACGCGGAGGAAGTCGGCGGGCCATGACGTCCCGGTGGAGTCGCCGGTGGCGGCTCCCGGACGAGGGGTCGGAGTTCCGGAGCGTACGGAAGTCCCGGCGGCGGCAGCGGCTTTCGGAGGGCATGCGGAGGGGACGCCGGGTCCGGGCGAGCGGGACTACGCGGCACCGGTGCGGTATTTGACGGACGCGGGGGCGACAGGCACGGGGTTGCGCTGCTCCTGAGCCTGCGAGCCGACCGCACGCAGGCCCGACGAGTCAAGAGACAGAGTGCCGTGCGCGCTGCCGGCCCCGGCGGCCCGGCAGCGCCGGGAAATCCGCATCGCGAACGGTGTTGTGACCCGAATCTCGTTGCCGCCTGCGGTATCTGACTATGCGTCAGTTATGCGCGGCGAACCGACGACCGGCACCACAAACACCGCCCGCGACGCACAGCGTTCGACGGCTGTCGGCCCGGACACCGCAGAAACCTTCCGGCTGACCCGCAGCAGGCCGGCTCGAAAGGTGACTCACGCAGCGCCGGACCGATACCGATCGACCGTCCCGGATCGCGGCAGTGCCATGGAGGCCAGGCCGGAGACCCGCTGTGCGGATCACCGACGGGCACCCCGGCACGGACCGGGAAGGCAGCCGACGAGATCGCGACGCGAAGGCGAACCTGCGCCCACCCGGGCCACAGCCGACCGCCCCGCAGACCGGACCCCCTGCCGGCCCACGCTGTTCACGCACCTGGGGCCACCGAAACCGCCCCGACACCCCGGCCGCCGTTGCCGCCGACCGCCCCCACACGCCGTTCGCCCTGCCGCCCGTCCCGGACCCCGCCCAACCCCGCACCACCGCAAGGTCGTTGACGGCCCCCTGAGGCCCTCTGAGGCGCTCAGGGCCGTCCGGAGTGCCCCTGGGACGCGATCCAGTCCGCGAGGTCGCTGGTGACGCTCAGGGCGTGTTCCTGGACCATCTCCGGGGCGTGCAGGCGGCCCCGGAGATGCTGTTCGTGGAACGGCTTGATGCCGAGGACGAGTTTGCGGACGCCGAACAGGTTGCAGTAGGCGTCGGAATCGCCGGACTCGTACGCCGCGTCCCACTCCTTGCGGTCGACGGGGTTCAAGGCCGCGAAGGCATACCGGTTGAGGTAGTTCGCCAGCATGTCCACGACGGTCTTGCACGCGCGGTACTGCTGGAGCGACAACCGGTCTTCCTCGTCGCTGAGGAAACGGTCTAGCAGCTGGGCTATGGAGGGGGATTCGGACATAGAAGGGAACCGTAGCCCACTGGCTTCGGCCGAGAACGAGCCCGGTTGCCGGGCTACCGAAGGCGATTCCGACATGGGACCGAACCGTAGCCGACTTCCGGCGACCGTGTGTGCGTCGCGTGAGGGAACCGCCCCGACGGGTGGTCGTGCGCGAGGGCAGCACGGCATGACCCGGCCGGCCCCGAGATCGCGAAGCCGCGGTAACCGAACGCTGTGCCGGCGGCGCACGCCGCACGGAGCGGTCGAAGACAGGACGGAACGCCCGTTGCACCCCGCCGGGGAAGCCTCGTCGGCAAGGCGCGCGAACGCCACCGGCGGCATGACGGCGGAAAGAAACGCCGTGCACGCCACCGCACGCCCTCGCGGACCCGCCTCGGCCCGTCGTCGGGCCGGGGCGGGGTCCGGGTCAGAGTCCGGTGAGCGCCCGGACCTGGTCGAGGTCGCCGCACACGATGACCGCGGCGGTGCCCGAGCCGATCGCCGTGACGAGCGCGTCGGTGGAGCGCGCCGGGTCGGCGAAGCCGTTCACCACCAGGACGACGGTGTCGCGGCGCAGCGGCCGGTCGCCGAGGGCACGGGCGTAGAAGACGTCGTTGCCTTCGGTGTACTGGCGCCAGTACGGCTCGCTGCCGAACGACTCCTCGTGCTGCTGCCACGGGTGTGCTTCGCCCGTGGTGAGCACCAGGATCGTGTCGGGTGCGGTGCCCTCGTCGAGCAGCCGGTCGACGGTCTCGTCGGCGACGTCGAGCGCGGTTTCCGGGGTGGCGGAGACCAGGCGGATGTCGGGTCCGGAGGACCGCTCCGGCTTGCGCGCGGCGGGGACCGCGGCGGGCGTGGCGGGCGTGGCGGGCGCCGGTTCGGCGTCCGCGGCCGGCTGGGCCGGCCGGGGCGGGCCCGGCTTCGGGGCCGCCGGGCGCGGCGGTCCGGGCTTCGGGACCGATGCGTGGGCGGGGTTACGGGGTGCGGACGGCTTGGGTGCCGCGGACTTTGCTGTCGTCACCGGATTCGCAGTCGTGAGTTGGGGAACGCTGGGTTCGTCTGGTGTGGGCCCGGAGTGCCCGGAGGCGGAGATACGCGGGGACGCCCCGGACAGGTCGGCGTCCGGCTCCCCGGGAAACACACGCGGCATGGTCGCAGTCTTATCAAAGGCGGCCGGGGCGTGCACAGGCCGGGTCGGCATGAACGGTCGGCGGGTCGTCCGCTAGCGGCCCGGGACGGGGCCCCGGGCGGTGGCCCGGAGGGCGGCGGGCGGCGTTCCGGAGGGGTCCGGAATCGGTCGGCCCGGGTCGCCCCGCTCGGCGGGGAACTCGCCGTCGCGCCAACGGAATCCGCACCGGCCGGGCACCGGTGGCGGGGTCCGGGGACGCGCCGTGGCGGCCGGAACGGCAGGGCGCTACCGCGTCATTCGTCCACCACCACTCCGTATTCGGTCACCAGCGCGGCGAGGCCTTCCGCGTAGCCTTGGCCGACCGCCCGCAGCCGCCACTGGTCACCGCGACGGTACACCTCGGTGAGTATCATCACGGTCTCCTCCCCGCCGGTGAGCCGGAAATCGGCCAGTCGGCGCCGTGTGACGGGGTCGACGATACCGACGGCGACGGGCACTTGGGCGAAGGCGGTGCCGGATCCGGCGTCGAGGGCGAGCGCGACGACGACGCGGACGCGGCCTTCCGGCAGCCGGGTGACGTCGATGTCGACGGAATCCGAACCGGGTTTGCCGTCCTGCAGTTTGCCTGCCAGGCGAACCGCGCCGCTGGGGTGCACGGGTTGGTTGTAGAACACCAGGTCTTCGTCGGCGCCCACGCGTCGGTCGTCGTCGAGCACGAGCACGATGACGTCGGCGTCGACTTCGGTCGGCCCCCACCAGGCGGCCTCGACGCGCAGGGCGCCGGTGAAGGTGCCGAGCTGGTCCATGGTGACGGCCTGGCCGCGTTGCAGCGACCGCGGCTCGTCCGCGGGAGCGGAAGCGGGGGCGGAAGCAGGG
Organism: Uniformispora flossi; assembly: GCF_049534875.1. NCBI lineage: Bacteria > Bacillati > Actinomycetota > Actinomycetes > Kitasatosporales > Streptomycetaceae > Uniformispora > Uniformispora flossi. The sequence continues at coordinate 47,730 of NZ_JBMULZ010000021.1, read as the reverse complement.
GCGGGGGTGGCGGCCGGGGTGGCGGCGGCACCGGAAACGGCAGCCGAGGCCGCGGCGCCCGCGACGACCGCGGGCCCGCCGCCGAGGCTGCGGTCGCGTCCCTGCCGTGCCGGCTGTTCCGCGGGCCGTTCCGCGGGCTGTTTCGCGGGCCGTGGCGGAACCTGCGGGGTCGGCGACGTCTCCGCGGGCGGCGGTGTCTGCGGAACGGGCGGCGCCATCACGGCAGTGCCTTCGGTCGGCGCCACGACAGTGGCGCCCTCGGTCGGCGGCACCGGCAGGGTCCCGGACGGGACCGGCAGCGCGGTCGTGGCCGCCGGGACGCCGAACTCGGTGGCGGAGCTGCGGGGCGGGTCCTTCGGCACCGGGGGAACGGTTCCGGTGCCCGGTCCGGACCGGTCGTCGACCCGCGGTACTTCGGTGCCCGTGGTCGGCGGCGGTTCGGTGGGCCTGGCCGGAATCGGCGGCCGGATCGGCGGCGGCACCGTCGGCCGTTCCGGGAGCGGCTCGGGATGCCGGTCGACCACGCGCTCCGGGGCGGCCTTCCCGCCGGGGACGCCACCCGGGGGCGTCGCCGGCCCCGCGGGCTTGTCGGCGCCGCCGGGGCCGACCGAGCTGAGGGCGGCGGTCACCGCCGGGGGCGGCGGGGGCGGGATCGGCGGGAGGGCCTCGGTGCCGGGCGCGGTCTCCGCGACGGTCTCGTCGCCGGTCGAGTCCAGCGGTCCGGAGTCGTCCGACAGGGGCGAGCCGGGCCCGCCGAGGGCCCCGGACGGCGGGGTGCTGCCGGGCCGGGGCATGAGGAATCCGCTGGTCGTGCGCCGCGCGGGGGCTCCCCCGGCGACGGCCGCCCCGGCGCCCGCCAGGACGCCGGCCGCGGCGACCCGCGACGCGGCGTCGGCGGCCGATCCGCGTTCGCGTTCCAGGTCGGCGAGGAGGGCGAGGAACACCGGCTCGATGAGCACCCGGATGCCGCGCTGCCGGGCCCAGAAGGTGCGGTCGGCGGACTCGTCGGGGTCGGCCACGACCAGCACGTCCACGCGGTCGTGGATGCCGGACGCGATCTCCAGCCGGGCCCGCGCCATCCGCTGGTCGAGTTCCGAGCGGGACACCGCCAGGTAGCCGTGGAAGAGCACGTGCTGGCCGGGCAGCAGCGCGCGGCCGCGCGCCAGGATCGGCGCCGCGTGGTGCTCGGTCGCGGTGTCGCGCGCCATGCCGATGATGTCGTCGAGGGCGATGCGCGGGATGCCGAGCTGGGCGGCGACGCGGGTGAGGTCGGCGCGTTCCTCGCGGTCGATGACCGGGCCCGCGGCGACCATCGACGCGGCGAGGGTCGTGACGTAGAGCCGGTCGAGGTCCTTGCGCTGTGCCTCGGAAATGCCGAGCGAGACCGCGAGTTCGGCGAGGTCGGCGGCTTCCTCAGGGGTGATCACGCGGTCTTCGAGCGCCGCGTCCAGGACCGCCAGGTAGCTGTCCGGGCCCTCGCCTACGCCGGTCGGCGGGCCGAACGCGCGGGCTTTCTCCAGGTACGACACCGCGACCCGGCGGCGGGCCTGCTCGGCCTCCTCGCGGGCGCGGCGGGCGTCGTGCGCGTCGTCGCGGGTGAACACGCGGGCCTGATCGGCTTTGCGGCGCGGCCAGTTGAGTGACGCGGCGACGGTGCGGGCCTGCTGCCAGTGTCGCGCTTCCCCGGCGCCCTGTTCGAGGTAGTAGGCGAGGAGCCGCGCGGTGCCCATGGCCTTGGCGCCCGCGCCGTAGCCGGAGTCGACCGGGACGCTGGCCGTCTCGCAGCACGCGACGAGAGTGAAGCGCGGCGCTTCGGGCACGTACTCGGGTGCCTCGCGCATCGTGCACAGCATGGTGAGCGGCGGCACGGACGGGTGGCGGCGGCGCTGGAATTCGCGTTCCAGAAAGCCCAGCTCGAAGCGTGCGTTGTGGGCGACGACGACGCGTTGGCGCAGCATGCCGGCGAGCCACGGGGCGACGTCGGAGAAGGCGGGGGCCTCGACGATGTCGTCGTCGAACAGCCCGTGCGTCTGGAAGTCGCCAACCGGACCGTCGGGGTTGAGCAGGGTGGTGAAGAAGTCCGTGACCTGACCGTCCGGGTCGCAGAGCGCGACCGCTATCTCGACGATGCGGTGGCGGTGCGGCGAAAGCCCCGTGGTCTCGACGCCCACGACGGCGTAGCCCGGGCATTGCAGGCGGTCCCCCAGGCGCACGGTCAGCCCCCAATGCTGGTCGGCCGGGTCCGGGGCGGTGCGGCGCGCCTCGGGACGGCGTGGGACGGGTTTCCCATCGACCCCTCAGCCCGGGGAATTACCCGTCGGTGGTGGTGCGCACGCCGGGGCGGCGGCGCGCGGGTGAAACCGAACTCTACGACGGATCACCCTCACCCCGCCGGGCTGCGGCGCGTCGATCGGCTTTCCGCGGGCCGAAATCCCCGTAGTGGCCCGGGCGCCGGGTGCACCGAAACGGCATTCTCACCCGGACGCCGGTCTTCCCCGTCACTCGATCGAGTAAGCCGCCCGGGGTGGGCGGCTCGTGGGAGCGCGCCGGGGGCGGACGCGACGGAGTCCGGTCGGGCGCGGCGTGTGCCGTGCCGGACCGGACTCCGGAATGCCGGGGGATACCTGGCGGTGCGGTGCGGAACCCGCGTCAGGACGAGCTGGCGGACGGCTGCGGGGTGCCGACCTTGATGCCGTCGCGCACGGTGTCGAGCACGCCCTTGCTCGGCGCCTTCGGGTCGTGGTCGACGCCGACGAAGACGATCGGGTAGGCGTCGTCGCCTTCGTACTCGAACTTGTTGTCGATGATGATGAACTCGAGCGTCGCGGTGCGCGCCGGCGAGCCCTTGTTCTCTTCGACTTCGTAGACCAGGACCTGGGCGTTCTTGCCGTCGATCTTGGTCTTGTCCTCGCGGACGGTCTTGGTGACCTTGAAGTCGTCGCCGTTCTTGATCTGGCCCTGCATCCGGCTGACCGCGCCGTCGAAGCTCTTGCCCGGGACGTACGCGACCTCGGCCTCGCCCAGGTAGCAGTCACTGGAGCTGTCGCTGTCGCTGGAGTCCGGCGACGGACCGTCGGACGGGTCGGAGGACGCGCTGCCGCTCTCGTCCGAACAGGCGACCTTGTCCTTGGTCTGGTGCGCGGGACGGTCCTTGTCGGTGTCCTTGTCCCAGCCCTTGATGAACGGGATGGTGACGCCGGTGGTGGTGTCCGTCAGCGTGCCGTCCGTCGCGACACTGGACTTGTCGTCCTTGCCGCCGAGCGTGAACACCAGGACGGCGACCAGGCCGCCGACCACGAGCAGCGCGACAAGGCCGATGATCAGGTTGCGGTTCTTGCGGCTCCCGCCGGCGGCGGGCGGGTACGAGCCGTACTGCGGCGGGTACGGCGCCTGCCCGGGCCCGGCCAGGCCGCCCGGCCCGTTCGCCGGCCCGAACCCGGGCTGACCCATGGGGCCGGCGGGCCCGGCGGGTCCGACAGGCCCGGAGGACGGGCCTCCGGGGGCGGGCGGAACGCCCGGCGCGTCGGCCCGCGGGCGGGAGGATTCGGTCCACTGGGTCCCGTCCCACCAGCGTTCCATTCCGGGCGCGGAGGGATCGTCGTACCAGCCGGGAGGTATCGAGGCAGTCACCGGGGCAACCTACCGCCCGCCTCGTGCGCGGCGGGAGCGGTCCCCTCCACCCTGCGCCGAACCGTGCCCGATATAGGGGTGGTTGCGGGGGAATGACGGTGCGGATCGAGACACGGTCGTCACCCGCGGCGCGCCGGCGGGGGCGCGCAGCGGATACCGGCCTACTGACGAGACGTCAGAAACGGGCGGGCGGAGGGGACACGGCGTCAGAAGTCGAGCGCGGTCTGCCCGGCGTCTTCGAGCGGCGTGCGGAACTTCTTGAGGTGCCGCCACTGCGGCAGGTCGTCGAGGAAGGCCCACGACATGCGGTGGAACGGTGTCGGGCCGAGCTCTTCGAGGGCCTTGCGGTGCGTCGGCGAGGGGTAGCCGGCGTTGTCGCAGAACGCGAAGGCGGGGTGGCCGGTGCCGAGTTCGGCCATGAGGCCGTCGCGGTAGACCTTGGCCAGGACGGATGCGGCGGCGACGCCGATGCAGGCCTGGTCGCCCTTGACGACGGTGCGGACGGTCCACGGTTCGCCGAGGAAGTCGTGGCTGCCGTCGAGGACGACCGCGTCGGGCCGCACCGGGAGGGCTTCGAGGGCGCGGACGGCGGCGAGGCGCAGTGCGGCGGTCATGCCGAGTTCGTCGATTTCCTCGGGGGACGCGGCGCCGAACGCGTAGGCGGTGGCCCAGGCCTCCAGTTCGGGGACGAGGGCTTCGCGGCGCGGTGCGGTGAGGAGCTTGGAGTCGGTGAGGCCGGCGGGCGGCGGGGTCGCGGCGGACACCGCGGCGCCGACGACGACGGGGCCGGCCCATGCGCCGCGGCCCACTTCGTCGACCCCGGCGACGACGCGCGCGCCTGCGGCGATCAGTTCGCGCTCGACGACGTCGGTGGGACCGGACGGGCGCTTGGCGGGCTTCTTCGCGGTCTTCTTGGCGGCTGTCTTCGCCGCCGTCTTCCGGGTGCCGGCGGTGGTCCGCTTGGCGGGGGCCTTCTTGGCCGGGGCTTTGACGGCTGCCTGCGCGGCGGGGGCGTCCGGGGTGTCCGCGACCGGGGTCGCGGCGTCGCCGGTGCGCGGTTTCGCGACCTTGGGGGCGGCAGTCGGAGCGGGGGCGGGCTGCCGCGGCTGCGGGGGGACGGTCACGGCTTCAGGCTATCGCGGGGCGCGGGGTGGTCCGTCCCGGCCGCTCAGCGGTGGCCCACCGCGGTCTCGCGTTCCTGGGCGGCGGCGAAGCTGACCGGCATGCGGACTTCGTAGTAGGAGGAGACGCCGGCGTCGCGGATGGCGGTGCGGAGGGTGCGGGCGCCGTCGGGGCCGGCGAGGGCTTTCGCGGCGAGTGCGGCGAGGTCGAGGGGGCTGCCGTCGTGGGTGGTGACGTCGTCCTGGCCGGACCAGGTGGTCTTCCAGCGGGCGCGGCCCGCGTCGACCCAGGCGCAGGCGAGGAGCGCGCCGAGCGCGGCGGCGGTGGGGCTGTCCGGGCCGGTGTCCGCGCTGGAGGCGGTGGCACCGGCGGGGCGGTGCTCCTGGGCGATGCGCTCGCCCTTGCCTTCGACGAGGAGGCCGAGGACGCCGCCGAGGGTGACGGGCATTTCGGCGCCCGCGTGGCGGGCGGCGGGCGCCAGGCGGGAGGCGCGGTAGGCGGCGCGGTAGCCGCTGACCTGGCGCAGGAACGCCTCGCGGTCGAGGGCGGTGAGGCGGTCGAGCGCGGCGAACGCGCCCGCGGGGGCGATGCCGTCGTCGTCGCAGGCGAGCAGGTAGGCGTACAGGTGGGCGGCGACGCGGCGGGGCTCGTCGAAGCCGAGGGTGATGCCGTCGGTGCCGCCGCGGAGCGCGACCTTGGCGTCCAGGGGGCGGGCGCGCAGCCGGTCGGCGCGGACGGCGAGCGGGTGCGGCGGGTCGCCGGCCGGGAGTTCGGCGAGGTCGCGGGCGCGGACCGGGTCGGCGAGCAGGGCGCGGAAGTCGCCGAGCGGGTCGGCGGGCAGGCATCCGGACGCCATTCCGGCGTGCACGTAGCCGCGGCGGTACCACTGCCAGGCGGTGCGCAGGCGGCGGAGCGCGTCGAGGCCGTCGGCGACGGCGTCGGTGCCGTAGACGCCGGCGGCGTAGCGGTCCTGGGTGCGCTGCTGGAGGTCGAGGACGGGCGCGCAGAGGCGGGTGTAGCGGGCGGCGAACTGCCGGGCGGCGTCGCCGAGGACGCCGCGCTGCCGGGCGGCGTCGGCGAGCCCGGTGACCATGTCGAGGCCGTGCAGCGCGAGTTGGTCGGGCAGCGGCGGGCGGCGCCGGCGGCGCGCGGCGAGGGCGGTGGCGACGACGGCGCGCAGTTGGGGTTCGGTGAGCGACGCGGGGACGCAGGCGCCGAGCACGAGGTGGTGGTGCAGGGTGATGCCGGGGCGGCGGACGGCGCGCATTTCGGCGACGGTGCCGCCGGTCAGCACGATGCCGTCGGGTTCGGGGACGTTGAGTTCGCGGGCGGTGGCGCGCACGAGCGCCCACAGCCGGGGCTGGTCGCGGGCGGTGACGGAGATGCCGGACGGCAGGCGGCGCGGTCCGGCGATCTCCAGGACGAGCGCGGTGAGCGCGATGACGATCTCGGCGACCAGGACGGCTTGTCCGCCGGTGAACAGGCCGAAGCCGCGCACGGTGAGGCCGACGAGGAGCGCGGCGACGACGAACGGCAGCGCGATGGCGACGTAGAGGGCGGCGAGGACGCCGACGGCGGCGAACGCGCGCAGGCCGGCGGCGCTGCCGGTTGTGGGCTTGCCCGCCGCGGTCCCGGTGGTCGCGGGCTCGGTCGCGACGGGCTCGGCGGTCGTGGCCTCGGCCGTCATGCGGACGCTCCGCCGCTGTGGTCCGCCTCCGCGGCACTGTTGCGGCTTCCCTTGATCACGGCCCCTCCGCCCCCCGCGACATCCGGCGCTGCCCGTGGCAGCCGGGCCGCCCTGCCAGGCCGCCGGGGACCACCCTATTGGCTCGGCGGGCCGGGGGTGCCGGGTGCGGGGGAACGTCCCTTCAGACCGCGGCGGCGATCACCGGGTGCAGGGGTTCGAGGAGGCGGTGCGGCTTGCGCAGGGCGAGGCTGACCGGGTCGGTGCGCTTGTAGGCGTGGATGCCGGGGCCGGGGCGCATTTCGAGTTCGCCGGGCGGGGCGACCCGTCCGCACGCGGGGCACAGGCCGGTGCGGTCGACGACGGTGTCGCAGGGCAGGTGGGCGAATTCGCGCACGGCGCCGGCCGCGGAGGGCACGTACTGGATGGCCCACTGGGCGAGGGCGTAGATGGCGGGCCACAGCGAGACGCCCATGTCGGTGAGGACGTATTCGTCGCGCGGCGGGGATTCCTGGTAGCGGCGGCGTTCCAGGACGCCGGCCTCGACGAGGGTGGCGAGCCGGGCGGTGAGGACGGCCCGTGGGATGTCCAGGTGGGCTTGGAAGTCGCTGAACCTGCGGACCCCGTAGAAGACGTCGCGCACGACGAGCAGGGTCCACCGCTCGCCGACGAGTTCGAGCGCGCGGGCGACCGCGCATTCCTGCCCCAGGTAGTCCTTGCCGAGTGCCATAAGCACCAGCCTACCGCGTGGGTTCACTGAATGAACCGAAGCTGCTAGGGTCATCCCCACTAAAGGTTCATTGAATGAACTGACGGACGGCTCGTCACATCCGCACACCCGCCGAACGTCGTTCCTGCAGCCACCGCCGCCGACGCCTCCCGAAGGGGAACCCCCGATGCCGACCACGGCCGCACCCGCCGCCCGCACCGCGTCCGCCGCCCGCCCCACCACCACCGCCGCATCCGCATCCGCGCGCCGCCGCCCGCCCGGCGGGACCCTCGCCGTGGTCGTCGCGGGCACCCTCCTGGTCCTCATGACCTACACCGCGCCGCTCGCGGTCCTTCCCGACACCGTGCGCTATCTCGATACCGGGCCCACCGGGCCGGCCTGGATCCTCAGCAGCATCAGCCTCGGCCTGTCCGCGACCCAGCTCGCCGCCGGCAGCCTCGCCGACATCCTCGGCCGCCGCCGCGTCTTCGTCGCCGGAGCCGCCGGACTCGCCGTCGCGTCCGCCGTCACCGCACTCGCCGGAAACCTCGCCCTGTTCGTCACCGGACGCGTCCTGCAAGGCATCGCAGGCGCCGCCGTCCTCGCCGCCGGACTCGGCCTGGTGGGCCAGGTCTTCCCGGCCGGCGCCGCCCGCGTCCGGGCCACCGCCGCGGTCGGCGCGGCCATCGGCGGCGGCATCGCCGCCGGCCCGCTCGCCGCCGCCGGACTCACCCGCACCGCCGGACACTCCGCCCCCTACTGGGCGGGCACCGCCGCGGCCGTCCTCCTCGCCGCGGCCGCCGCCCTCGCCACCACCGAATCCCGCTCCCCCGTGCGCCGCCGCCTCGACCCCCTCGGCGCCCTCACCCTCGGCGGCGGCATCGGCACCCTGACCGCCGCCCTCGTCCAAGGCCGCCAGGGCTGGACCCAGACCGGCGTCTTCGTCCTCCTCGGCACCGCCGCCGTCCTCCTCGCCGCCTACGCCGCCACCGCACTGCGCGGCCGCGAACCGATGCTCGACCTGCGGCTCCTGCGCCGCCCGCGGTTCGCCCTGTCCATATTCGGGTCCGTCGTCACCGGCATCGCCGTCATCTCACTCGCGTCCTACCTGCCCACCCTGTTCCAAGGCGTCCTCGGGCTGAGCCCGCTGCAGTCCGCCGCACTCCTCGCCACCTGGTCCGGCACGTCCGTCGCCGCCGCCGTCCTCATCGGCCGCTTCTCCGCCGGAGTCCGCGCCCAGCGACAGGTCGCCCTCGGCCTCGCCGTCATCGCCGTCGGATTCCTCGCCCTCTACGGCATGGGCCCGCACACCTCCTGGGCGCGCGTCGTGCCCGGCCTGTTCGTCGCCGGCATCGGCCTCGGCTTCCTCAACGCGTCCGGCACCCGCCTCGCCGTGGAGAGCGTCCCCGCCGACCGGGCCGCGATGGGCGCGGGCGCCGCCAACGCCGCCCGCTACACCGGCGCCTCCCTCGGCGGCGCACTCGTCGTCGCCGTCGTCCAGTCCGCCGGCGGCCGCACCCCCGTCGACGCGCTCGCCGCGGGCGGCGACCGGGCCATCCTCGTCGCCGCCGCCCTCACCCTCCTCGGCGCCGCCATCACCTTCACGGTCCGAGGCGAACCCGCGCACACCCCCGCCGCCGCGGTCCGCGACCCGCACCGGCCCTGATCCGGGCCGGCCGCACGCCCGCGCGGCCGGTCCCGCGCCCGCCCCGACCCGGTGACGCACCGGGCCGGGGCGGGCGTCCGCACGCCGCCGAACACCCGCACGCGAGGGACCTCCGTCGGACGCGGGCGTCCCCGCACCGCGATACTGGGAGGTGAACAGCCGCCCAACGCAGCCCGTCGCTCCCGGCGACCGTGCCCGACGCCGCCGTCTGGAAGACTTCACCCACGTGACGACCGAAGCCGCGACGCCCCCCGCAGACCTGCCTGGCCGTGCGCCTCTGCCGAGGTCCACAAGCCGCTGGCGGACCCTCGCAATGGGCATAGCCGACCGGCCGTACTGGATCACCGCCGCACTCATCGGCCTGATCATCCTGCTGGACCTGTCCGGACCCGACTGGCCCGCCGCGATATTCCGCACCCGCCTCGTCCGCGAACACGGCGCCGTCCTGTGGAACAACCAGTGGTACGGCGGCCACCTGCTCCCCGGCTACAGCGTCCTCACCCCGGTCCTGTCGAGCGGCATCGGCACCCACACCCTCACCGCGCTGTCCTGCATCGCCTCCGCCTGGGCCTGGTCCCGGCTCGACATCGGCCGCAACGACTTCGCCCGCCGCGTCGGCGCCGTCTGGTTCGCCGTCATGGCCAGCATCGACTACCTGATCGGCCGCACCCCGTTCGCGCTCGGCGTCGCCGCCGGACTCCTCGCCCTCCTCGCCGCCCGCCGCGGCCGCAAAGTCCTCACCGGACTCGCCTCCCTCGTCTGCGGCCTCGCCAGCCCCCTCTCCGCCGCGTTCCTCCTCATGGCCGCCCTCGCCTGGGTGCCGCGCGAGAACGTGTGGAAGACCCGCTTCTGCTTCGCCCCCGCCGCCGCCGGACTCCTCGCCTCCCTCGCCTTCCCCAACGAAGGCATGTTCCCGTTCCCCTGGTGGCGGTTCTGGCCCATCATCGGCTTCGCCGCCGTCGGCCTGTGGCTGCTCCCCAAGGAACACAAGAGCGCCCGCCGCTTCCTGTGGCTGTACGCGGCCTCCGCCGTCGTCTTCTTCTTCGTCCCGACCGCCCTCGGCGGCAACCTCGCCCGCCTCGGCGAGATGATCGCCGGCCCCGTCATGGCCGTCGTCCTGCTCTCCCTGGGACGCCGCCGCCTCGTCCTCCTCCTCGCCGTGCCGCTCCTGGTCTGGGGCTTCCAGTCCGCGGCCATCGCCATCACCCACGACCGGCAGGACAGCAGGGGCGAAAAAACCGAGTACTACACGGAACTCAACGCCTACCTCAAGCAGGCCAACCAGCCGCTCGGTCGCGTCGAGATCCCGTTCACCCGCGGCCACTGGGAAACCGTCTACGTCGCCGACAAGACACCCCTCGCCCGCGGCTGGGAACGCCAGCTCGACCGCTACTACAACGAAGTCCTCTACAAGCCGATCCTCACCGCCCCCGAATACCGGGCGTGGATCGACGACCTCGGCGTCCGCTTCGTCGCCCTCCCCGACGTGCCCATCGACAAGTCCGCCAAGCCCGAGGTCGACCTCATCAAGTCCGGCGTGCCCTGGCTCAAGCCCGTCTGGTCGAACAAGCACTGGACGGTCTGGGAAGTCCAGGACCCCAAACCGCTCCTCGAAGGCCCCGGCCGGCTCGTCAGCATGACGCCGTCCGAATTCACCTTCATCGCGGACTCCGCCGGCACCTTCCGCATCAAGGTCCACAACACGTTCTGGTTCGACGCCGACCGGCCCGGCGTGACGATCGCCCCGGACAAGGACAAGGAATGGACCGAGATCACCGTCAAGACGCCGGGACCGGTCACCATCAAGGCCGACCAGACCAAACTGCTCAAATGACCCGGGCATAGCCCGAGCCCGTCAAACCCGCCAGCCCGGACCTGTCAGTCCTGGACCCGTCAGTCCCGGACCCGTCAGCCCCGGGTCTGCGGGTCCAAGCCGCCCTCCCACTTCGGCGCGGGCGGCTCCCACGCCCGGAACGCCGCCAGCAGACCCGCCGCATCGTCCGCCACCAGCAGCGTGTCCCGCATCCGCGGCTTGATGAACCCCGACGCCACCATCGCGTCCAGCGCACCCAGCAACGGCCGCCAGAAGCCCTCCGCGTCCAGCACGCCGACCGGCTTCGCATGGATCGCCAAGTGCTGCCACGTCCACACCTCGAACAGCTCCTCCAACGTGCCCGCACCACCCGGCAACGCCACGAAACCGTCCGCCAGCTCCGCCATCCGCGCCTTGCGCTCGTGCATGTCGGCGGTGACCTCCAGCCGGGTCAGCCCCAGGTGCGCGACCTCCCGGTCCACCAGCGCCTTCGGCATCACCCCGACCACCTCGCCGCCCGCGGCCAACGCCCCGTCCGCGACCGCACCCATCAGACCGACATGCCCGCCCCCGTACACAATCCCGACACCCGCACGCGCCAACGACGCGCCCAGCTCCGTGGCCGCAGCCCGGAAACCCGCACCCTCACCCGACGCCGAACCCGCGAACACCGCTATCCGCACCGCGCACACCCTCCGACCCGACGACAACACACATCACGACACAGCACACCGACAACACAACACACCGACGACACAGCACACTGGCGACACAGCACACTGGCGACAAAGGCACCGCAACGGCCGTTTCCGGACGGCGCACACCGCCGACGACGCCCACCGCAGCCCCTGCATTGTCCCAACCCCCGGACAAACACCGCGGCCCGGGGCGCAGCACCCGAACCACCACCACCCGACCCGCCCCGGACCGTCACCCCGAGTCAAGAAGACACCACAAGACCGGACGATCACTCCCCCGACATTGACGGGGCGACCCCACCGCACGGCAGAATGCCCGCGTGCCCCCCACCGAACGCCCAGCCTCGGACATCCCGTTCGAGCGGCTGTTCCCGCAGCTCGACGACTCCGGCCGCGAACGACTGATCGCCGCCGCGAGAGCCCTCGACCTGCGCCGGTCACTCGACGACCCGGCACGGTGGTTCTGGAACGAGCCCGACCCCGCCGACCCCCAGCCCGAGCCCGACGCCCAGCCCCACGTCCTCGGCACCGCGCTGCTCCTCTACGAATCCGACGGCGACTGGCTCGAACTCGGCCTCGACGTGTGGCACCAGAACGGCCACCTCGTCAGCGTCACCGCGACCGTCGAAGTCGCCTGCTGGTGCGAAGCCGACCACAACATGCACGCCGTCCAGCGCGCCGAATGGACCGCCGACAGCGGCCAAGCCCTCGTCGAAGCGTTCAACGCCGCCGCGCTGTCCGTCATCCGCCGCATCGACGGCCCCCGCGACCCACGCGACCTCCGCACCCGCGCCGGCCTGCCCAACCCGCCCGAACCCGTCCCCGACGACGAAACCGCCGCAGCCGTCGACGGCTACCACCCCGGCTGACCCCGCCCCGGCCGCACATGCGACACACGGGCCCCACGTGCCAAATGTGCGCACAGGCGTCCCGTCTGGAAAACTCGGCGCCCGTGAGGGAGCGCAGCGGGCGAACCAGCGGTGCGGCGCGGAAGCGCAGCAAGCGGACCGGCGACACGAGTGCGCTCCACGCGCACGCCGAGGCAGCGGCATGAGCACCACCGCCGACCCGCCCCACCGCATCCCCCGGCCCACACCCGCCCCCGACGACGCCCCCCGCCTCCCCGGCGCCCGATGGCCCCGCCTGCGCGCCACCGCGATCTTCCTCGGCGACCGCCCCTACCTGGTCACCGTCGGACTCGTCGCGCTCATCACCGCCACCGGATTCTCCGGACCCGACTGGCCCGCCCAGATGTTCCGCGCCTGGCTCGCCCGCGAACACGGCGCCCTCTTGTGGAACAACCAGTGGTACGGCGGCCACCTCCTCCCCGGCTACAGCGTCGTCACCCCCGCCCTCGCCGGCGGCGTCGGCACCCGCACCCTCACCGCCGCCTCCTGCATCGCCGCCGCCTGGGCCTGGGGCCGCCTCCGCGTCGGCCAACCCGGACTCCCCCGCCGCGTCGCCGCCATCTGGTTCGCCGCCATCATCAGCGTCGAATACCTCATCGGCCGCACCCCCTTCGTCCTCGGCGTCGCCGCCGCCCTCCTCGCCTTCCTCGCCGCCCGCAGCCGACACCCCCTGTGGACCGCATCCGCGGCACTCCTCACCGGCCTCGCCAGCCCCCTCGCCGCCGCATTCCTCCTCATGGCCGCCCTCGCCTGGGTCCCCCACGAACGCGTCTGGGCCACCCGCCTCGCCTTCACCCCCGCCATCGCCGGACTCGTCGCCCCCCTCGCCTTCCCCGGCGGCGGCGACTTCGGCTACCCCCTGTGGCGGCTCGGCGCCATCCTCGGCTTCGCCGCCGTCGGCCTCGCCCTCCTCCCACCCGGACACCGCACCGCCCGCCGCTTCCTGTGGCTCTACGCGGTCTCCGGCACCGTCCTCTACCTCGTCCCCAGCGCCGTCGGCGGCAACGTCGCCCGCCTCGGCGAAGTCATGGCCGGACCCCTCGCCGCCGTCGTCCTGCTCTCCCTCGGGCGACGCCGCCTCGTCGCCCTGCTCGCCGTCCCCCTGCTCGCCTGGCAGCTCTCCTCCGCGAGCCTCGCCGTCGCCCACGACTTCCGCGACAGCGCCGCCGACACCCGCACGTACTACACCGGCATGCTCGGCTACCTCACCGCCCACAACCAGCCCGTCGGCCGCATCGAAATCCCCTTCACCCGCGGCCACTGGGAAACCGTCTACGTCGCCGAACACATGCCGCTCGCCCGCGGCTGGGAACGCCAGCTCGACCGCGCCCGCAACGAACCCCTCTACGACCCCGACCTCACCCCCGAGCGCTACCACCAGTGGCTCCGCGACACCGGCGTCCGCTACATCGCCCTCCCCGACGTCCCCCTCGACGAATCCGCCTACCGCGAATCCGCACTCCTCCGCGCCGGACAACCCTGGCTCGAACCCGTCTGGGCCGACAAACACTGGCGGATCTGGGAAGTCACCGACGCCGTCCCCCTCCTCGACGGCCCCGGGCAACTCACCGACCTCACCCCCTCCAGCTTCACCTTCACCGCCGACCGCCCCGGCGACTTCACCATCCGCATCCACCACACCGCGTGGTTCACCACCGACCACCCCGGCACCCACATCACCGCCGCACCCGACGGCTGGACCCGCATCACCGTCACCACCCCCGGCCGCGTCACCGTCACCGCAAAAGCCTCCGCGCTGCTGCCCTGACCCCCGGCCGAACCGCCGCCCGCCCCGCCCGCTTCTCCGCGGGCCCGGCCCCGGAGCCCGGCCCGCGGCAGCGGCACGCACCCGTCCCCCGCCACACCCAGGGATGTTAGGTTTTCCCGGGCGGCGTCCGCCCGCCCGCCACCACAACCGTCCGAAAGGCCCAGCCCGCGATGTCCGAGCAGCACAGCCACACCGGCCCCACCGGTGCCCGGATCTTCGTCATGGGCGAGGCCGTCGACGACTACCCCGAATTCGCCCCCGAAGCCGCCCGCGGAAAAACCCTCCGCATCACCGTCGTCGGCGAAGACGTCCTCCACCGCCCCTGCGCCGAGATCACCGAATTCGGCACGGCCGAACTCGACACCCTCCTCGACGACATGTTCCACACCATGTACGTCGCCGAAGGCGTCGGACTCGCCGCCAACCAGGTCGACGTCGGCATCCGCCTCTTCGTCTACGACTGCACCGACGAAGACGGCAACCGACACGTCGGCCACATCCTCAACCCCGTGCTCGACGAACTCCCCGCCGCCGACCGCCACCTCGACGAAGCCGGCGAAGGCTGCCTCTCCGTCCCGGGCCCGCACAAAGACCTCGCCCGCCCCGACCACGCGATCGCCCGCGGCGTCGACAAGAACGGCAACCCCGTCGTCATCGAAGGCACCGGCTACTTCGCCCGCTGCCTCCAGCACGAAACCGACCACCTCAACGGCTACCTCTACATCGACCGGCTCTCCAAGCGCGACCGCAAGGACGCCCTCAAGAAGATGGAAGCCATGAAGGCCGATGTATTCGCGCGACGCGAAGAGAAGGCCGCACAGCTCGCCGGCTGAGCATTTCGCCGTTTGCCGTTTGCCCGTTGCGCCGCTTCATCGGCCGGTGCCGGTGTCACCGACCCTTGCCGGGCACTCCAGGCCGTTTAGCACACCGCGCGGCCATTGCTCTCGCATGCGCCCTGAGGCAGCATCCCCCGTCGTGGACATCGCCATGACCCTCCCGACCATGCTCCCCCACGGCCGCACCGAAGTGCTCGAATGGTGCCGCGGCATCGACGAAGGACCCTGGTCCAGCCTCGCCGTCCCCGAACGCGTCGCCTACACCAGCCACTCCATGACCGTCCAACTCGCCGCCGCCGCAGCACTCACCGAACGCGTCCGGCTCTGGACCACCATCGTCGTCCTGCCCTCCCACAACGCCGTCCGCATGGCCAAAGACCTCGCCTCCGTCGACCGCCTCTCCGACGGCCGCCTCACCGTCGGCGTCGGCGTCGGCGGCCGCGAACAGGACTACCGCGCCGTCGCCGCCCCCTTCGAACGCCGCTGGCAACGCCTCGACGACCAGATCGCCACCATGCGCGCCACCTGGGCCGGCACCCCGCCCGAACCCGACCTCGACCCCGTCGGACCCCCGCCCGTCCAACCCGACGGCCCGCCCCTCGTCTCCGGCGCCATCGGCCCCAAAGCCATGGCCCGCGCCGCCCACTGGGCCGCCGGCATCGACGACGGCACCTCCATCACCCGCCCCGACGCCGCCAACCTCGCCGACGTCGCCGCCCGCGTCCGCGCCGCCTGGACCGAAGCCGGCCGCACCGACAAACCCCACCTGTCGACGAGCATCTGGTACGCCCTCGGCCCCGACGCCGAAACCCGCCTCCACACCTACGCCTTCGACTACCTCCGCATCTTCGGCGACGAACTCGCCACCGCCATGGCCGACTCCGCCACCATCCACACCCCCAAAGCCCTCCGCGAAGCCGTCGACACCATCCGCGACGCGGGCTTCGACGAACTCTTCCTCGTCCCGACCACGACAGACCCGGCCGAACTGGACCGGACACGGGAGGCGTTGGGGATCTGAGGTAGCACCCCGTGTGCCAGGGCGCCCCGGCCAACCGGGGCACCCCGCCCGCGCAGGGGACGTCAGCGGACCATGAAACCGGAAGCCACGACCGATGCCTCCGAGTCCACTGAAAGCCGGTTCTCGCCGCCACTGGGCTCATCGGCAACGTCACACACCGACTCATAGAAGTCCGCGAGCGCACGCTTCAGCCGCGTATCGGGGTAGTCCACGTGCAGCGCGTCAGCGAGGCTCCGCGGCACGCTGCCGTATCGCCTCAGCGATTGGAGGATGAGGGAGCGCCGCGGGTCCGAGACGGGAATCAGCTCCCGCCACTGCCTTCGAGGCAAGTAGATTCGGTCCCGCTTGCCGGTGTTGGCAGAATCGCCCACGTACAGACGGCGTGCCTTGCGCGAACCGATGAAACCCACGCTCCCCAAGAAGCGGGCCGCGTACGAAAGATTCCGCAGGCGCACTTGGAAGATCGATCCGCCGAAGCCGCTGGTTGTCTGCCGCGTGGTCGTCAGGAGCCCAAGGGCCAGAAGCATCGCGCGGACCTCGTCGGCGAATCGGGCCGACGCGGTGCTCAGAATGGGGACGCCCTCCGCAACGGTGCCGTCGGCTTCGAACAGCCCCCGCAAGAACGCAGCATAGGTCCGAGGGCAGTTGCACTCGCGCAGCGCGGCGGGAACGTGTGGTGTCCACCCCTTCCCGCGATGCCCGGCGTCAGGCAGGCCCTTGGCGAAGCCGGCCACGTGCCACCATTCTGCGAGCCGAGTCGAGTTCACCGCGAGTTCGAGGTACCCCTCCCTCAAGGTGGCCACAGGTGTCACGCGGAACAATCGCCGAACAAGCAAGGCGAGTCGCTCCACAACGTCCCTGTCGTCCTCGGCGACACAGAGCCGGATTCCCTTGGCGTGCAGGCTGCCATCGCCCATGAAATACCCGACAAGTTCGCCGAGGTCGGCGGAAACCGCGTTCGGGACCGCCAATTCCAAGTCGTTGGTGTAATAGGCCTGGCTGAGCACGGGTAACGGCACGCGACGTTCAGTACCGACAAACCCTCCCAGCGCGAGGGGAACAACTGCGCCGATGCCGAGTTCGGCCAGCCGCGCCCACCGGCGGATCCCTGTTTCCGGATCGATGGCAACGATTTGGTGGTTCGGAGAGCCGGCCAAGGAGAATCCGGATGCGGTGATCGCGCGACGGATTGTGTCGCTTCCGCGGCGCGTCGGCCAACAACGCACAGACACGGTTCGGCCCTGACCCCGTGCCACGACGTCAAGCCGGCCGGAGGCCGCCGATATAGCCGCGAGTTGGTCGAGCCGGACAAGTCCGATCTCAGTGGTCAGCAGGGTCGAACCGACGAGGGATCCACGCGAAGTGCTCATGCCTCAAGCGAAGTCGCCCACACTGACAAAATCGGCGGGATACGGGCCCGAAGACCCGCATCCCGCCGATTAGTTCACCCGTTCGGCTCAGTCAGCGGCTCAGCTGCAGCCGCTCGTCGAACCGCAGCCCTCGCAGACGTAGCAGCTGCCCGCCGGGCGCATCTTGATCCCACAAGACAAGCACAGCGGCGCGTCCGCGCTGCGGCCCTGCTGGGCCTCCAGCAGCTCGGTCGACGAATGCACCGCCGCCGGAAGCACCTTCAGCGACGGCGTCGACGGCTTCCGCTCCACCGGCGCCGACTGCGCCAGCGTCTCCGTCTCGACGTCCTCGTCGTCCGCCTCGACCGCGGCCGGCTCGTAGGAGCCCGTGTCGAGGTGGCGCTGACGCTCCTCGGCCGAGTGGATGCCGAGCGCCGAACGCGTCTCGAACGGCAGGTGGTCCAGCGCCAGACGACGGAAGATGTAGTCCACGATCGACTGCGCCATCCGCACGTCCGGGTCGTCCGTCAGGCCCGCGGGCTCGAAGCGCATGTTCGTGAACTTCGAAACGTACGTCTCCAGCGGCACGCCGTACTGCAGGCCCACCGACACGGCGATCGAGAAGGCGTCCATCATGCCCGCGAGGGTCGAACCCTGCTTGGACATCTTCAGGAAGACCTCGCCCAGGCCGTCGTCCGGGTACGAATTGGCCGTCATGTAGCCCTCGGCGCCACCCACCGAGAACGAGGTGCTAATCCCCGGGCGGCTCTTGGGCAGACGCTTGCGGACCGGCCGGTACTCGACGACCTTCTCGACCGCGGCAGGCTTCTCCTCAACTGCCGCTTCCTTCTTCTTCGCGGACAGCGGCTGGCCGACCTTGCAATTGTCGCGATAAACCGCGAGGGCCTTTGTGCCGAGCTTCCAGCCCTGGAGGTAGATCTGCTCGATGTCCTCGACGGTCGCGTGCTCCGGCAGGTTCACCGTCTTGGAGATGGCTCCCGAGATGAACGGCTGGATCGCCGCCATCATCCGCACGTGGCCCATCGGGGCAATCGCGCGCTCGCCCATCGCGCAGTCGAAGACCTCGTAGTGCTCGGCCTTCAGGCTCGGGGCGTCGACGACATGGCCGTGCTCGCCGATGTACTCGACGATCGCCTCGACCTGCTCGTCCGGGTAGCCGAGCTTCTTGAGCGCGCGGGTGACCGTGCCGTTGACGATCTGCATCGAGCCGCCGCCGACCAGCTTCTTGAACTTGACCAGCGCCAAGTCCGGTTCGACACCAGTCGTATCGCAATCGAGCATAAGTCCGATTGTTCCGGTGGGCGCCAACACACTGGCTTGCGCGTTGCGGAACCCGTGCTTCTCGCCGAGCTTGAGCACGTCCTTCCACACCTTGCCCGCCGCGTCCCACACCGACTTGTCGAGAGCATCGACACTGATGCCGGCCGCGCTGGCGTCCGCATGCTGCTGCATGACCCGCTTGTGCGCGGTCTCGTTGCGGGCGTAACCGTCGTAGGGTCCGACCACCGAAGCGAGCTCGGCAGAGCGCTTGTACGCAGTACCGGTCAGCAGCGACGTGATCGCCCCCGCCAGCGCCCGGCCGCCGTCGCTGTCGTACGCGTGCCCGGTCGCCATCAGCAGCGCGCCCAGGTTCGCGTACCCGATGCCCAGCTGGCGGAAGGCGCGGGTGTTCTCGCCGATCTTCTGCGTCGGGAAGTCCGCGAAGCAGATCGAGATGTCCATCGCGAGGATGACCAGTTCGACGACCTTGGCGAACTTCACCGCGTCGAAGGTGTCGTCGTCGCGCAGGAACTTCATGAGGTTCAGCGACGCAAGGTTGCACGACGAATTGTCGATATGAAGATATTCCGAGCAGGGATTGGATGCCGTGATCCGCCCCGACTCCGGGCACGTGTGCCAGTGGTTGATCGTGTCGTCGTACTGGATGCCCGGGTCCGCGCACGCCCAGGCCGCCTCCGCCATCTTGCGGAAGAGGCCGCGCGCGTCGACGTTCTCGATCACGTCGCCGGTCATGCGGGCCCGCAGGCCGAACTCCGAGCCCGACTCCACGGCGTTCATGAACTCGTCCGAGACGCGGACCGAGTTGTTCGCGTTCTGGTACTGGACGGACGTGATGTCGTCGCCGCCCAGGTCCATGTCGAAGCCCGCGTCGCGGAGGGCGCGGATCTTCTCCTCTTCCTTCACCTTGGTGGCGATGAAGTCTTCGATGTCCGGGTGGTCCACGTCGAGGACGACCATCTTGGCCGCGCGGCGGGTGGCGCCGCCGGACTTGATGGTGCCGGCGGAGGCGTCCGCGCCGCGCATGAAGGACACCGGGCCGGAGGCGTTGCCGCCGGAGGAGAGGAGTTCCTTGCTGGAGCGGATGCGGGAGAGGTTGAGGCCGGCGCCGGAGCCGCCCTTGAAGATCAGGCCCTCTTCCTTGTACCAGTCGAGGATCGACTCCATCGTGTCGTCGACGGACAGGATGAAGCAGGCGCTGACCTGCTGGGGCTGTGCGGTGCCGACGTTGAACCACACCGGGGAGTTGAAGCTGAAGATCTGGTGGAGGAGGGCGTAGGTCAGTTCGTGCTCGAAGATCTCGGCGTCGGCGGGGGAGCCGAAGTAGCCGTGGTCTTCGCCGGCCTTGCGGTAGGTCTTGACGACCCGGTCGATCAACTGCTTGAGGCTGGACTCGCGCTGTTCGGTGCCGACGGCGCCGCGGAAGTACTTGCTCGTCACGATGTTGACCGCGTTCACCGACCAGAAGTCGGGGAACTCGACGCCACGCTGCTCGAAGTTGATCGAGCCGTCGCGCCAGTTCGTCATGACGACGTCACGACGTTCCCAGACCACCTCGTCGTAGGGGTGGCTGCCGGGGGTCGTGTACACGCGCTCGATGCGCAGTCCCTTGCCGGCCTTCCGGCTGGTGCTGCGTGCTGAGCCGCTCGTCGTCTCTGTCATACGTATCTCCTCCTGAACAACGCCGCGGGCGTTCCGGGGATTCCGGCGTGCCCGATCGGGTGGCCCGTCGTTCGTTCCACCAGTGGGTAATGCGGTTTTATGCGGCTGCGGGGGTGCTCAGCCGGGGTGGGGCCCGGCCGTGGGCGCGGGCTCCGGGGGGTGCAGTTTGTGTGGTTGTCCATCGGTGGCCGGATCCAATCCCCCGGTTCGGGGGGGAGTTTCGGCGGGTGCGGTGGACGGGGTGCCGGGTTCGCCGGGGGTGGCGAGGGCGTCGGCGGCGCCGGTGCGGAGCAGGGCGATTTCGGCTTCGAAGTCGTCGAGGGAGTCGAAGGCGCGGTACACGGAGGCGAAGCGCATGTAGGCGACTTCGTCGAGTTCGCGGAGGGGTCCGAGGATGGCGAGGCCGACGTCGTGGGTGCTGAGTTCGGCGCAGCCGGTGGCGCGGACGGCTTCTTCGACGCGTTGTCCGAGTTGCGCGAGGGCGTCTTCGGTGACGGGGCGGCCTTGGCAGGCTTTGCGGACGCCGGTGACGACTTTGTCGCGGCTGAAGGGTTCGGTGACGCCGCTGCGTTTGACGACGGTGAGCGAGGCGGACTCGATGGTGGTGAAGCGGCGGCCGCAGTCGGGGCAGGAGCGGCGGCGGCGGATGGCGGCGCCGTCGTCGGTGGTGCGGCTGTCGACGACGCGGCTGTCGGGTCGTCGGCAGAAGGGGCAGTGCATGACTGGTGTGTCCTCCCCTGAGTGCCTGCCTTGCTGGTGTCGGGCGGCATCGGGGGCCTGTGGGGCTGCCGGGATGCTGTCCGGGTCGGTCGTCGCCCGCGCCCCCGGTCCTCGTTCGGGCGAGGTTGGCGTCGGGTGCGCTTCGGGATGTGATATATACGGCGACCACAACTTGTGGGTTAGTTCGAAGACCGGACCACAAGATGTAGTGGCTACCGTAAGCCTCCGCCCGGGGGGCTGCAAGCCGACACACTGACGCTCGGAGAGGGGGTTGCCACCTCTCGTCATCGGCGCAGGTCACCGCGTCGGAGCCGGAAACCCGTGGGGCGAAAATTCAGCCGGGTGGCCGCATGTTACGGGTGATGTCGGACAGTTCGGACTTTGTCCGCAGGTCTGCCCCAGGGGGTGCGGGGTGTTGCGGCGGCCTCGTGAATCCCGGTTCGCGGACTTCGGATTCGCGGGCCGGGCGGAACCGGGCGCGACTGCGCGAACGTGTCGTGATCGACGGTTTCGACGCGGAAGCGGCGGACTCCGGCGGACTCCGACGCACACTGTACAAACTTTCGATCGAATACCTGTACGATTAAATACTACGCCAGTGGAGTGCTCGGCGACGGAATCGACCAAATTCACTCGAACGTGTGTTTGGCGCAACCTTTCGAACCGGGCTACCGTTCTCCGTGTGCGAGTAATCCGTCGAGAGGGGAAACCCGTGTCCGGAGAAGCCACCGGAGGCGTTCCGTCGCCGGCCTTTGCCAGTGCCGCCCGGAACACCGCAACCGCAACGGACGCACCCGGGGGGGAACGGTCGGACTCGGGTCAGGTGCGGGCGCTGCCGCGTCGCGGCGCGGGTGGTCTGACGCCGCGCCAGAGCCGGGTCCTGGAGGTCATCCGCGCGTCGGTCGAGTCGCGCGGCTATCCGCCGAGCATGCGCGAGATCGGCGAGGCGGTGGGCCTGTCCAGCACGTCGTCCGTGGCGCACCAGCTGATGGCGCTGGAGCGCAAGGGGTATTTGCGCCGCGATCCGCACCGTCCGCGGGCGTACGAGGTCCGCTCCCCCGACGGCACCCGCGCGCCGGGTGCGGCGGGCGTGAACGGCACCGCGGCCAATGGCGCGGACCGGCCGGCCGCGTCGTATGTGCCGGTGGTGGGCCGCATTGCCGCGGGTGGTCCGATTCTGGCCGAGCAGTCGATCGAGGACGTTTTCCCGCTGCCCCGCCAGCTGGTGGGCGACGGCGAGGTTTTCCTGCTCAAGGTGAGCGGTGATTCGATGATCGAGGCGGCGATCATGGACGGCGACTATGTCGCGGTGCGCCGTCAGCCGGTGGCGGAGAACGGCGACATCGTGGCCGCGATGCTGGACGGCGAGGCGACGGTGAAGCGGCTGCGGAATCGCGACGGGCACCGTTGGCTGATGCCGCACAACCCGTCGTACGAGCCCATTCCGGGTGACGACGCGACGATTCTGGGGAAGGTCGTCGCGGTGATGCGCCGGGTCTGACCGGGAACCGCGCCGGGCGTCTCCCGGCGTATCCCCGAACGGAATCGGGCCGCGGAACACGAAGGTGTTCCGCGGCCCGTTTTTGTGTTCCGCCGGGGTGCCGGTCAGGCCAGGGTGACGAGGGCGGGGACTTCCGGATAGGCGGTCCACGCGAAGGCGGTGAGGCGCTGGTCGGCGAGGCTCCAGCCGGCGCGTTCGTCGGCGGCCAGGAAGTCTTTTCCGTCGACGGCGCGGGCGCCGCGGACGTTGCCGTCCTGGCGTTTCACGGCGACGAGTTTGCCGGGGGTGCCGGGCAGTCCGCGGCCGAGGACGAATACGGCGGTGTCGTCGGTGCCGACGACGTCGGCGTTGTAGAGGTCGCCGCCGAGGGCGGTGCTCCAGCGGGCTTTTCCGCTGGCGAGGTCGAAGGCGACGAGACGGACGGCTTCGCCGGCGGGCTGGTCGCGTTTGACGGCGGTCGCGAAGAGCGTGTCCTTGGTGATGACGACGCCGTATTGCGGTGCGGCGCCGAAGTCGGAGCTGTAGGCGGCGCTGCGGGTGTCGTAGGCGCGGAGGGTGCCGTCGGGGCCGCGGAGGGGGATTTCGGCGCGGAGTTGGCCTTGGTCGCCGAGGCTTTGCAGGTAGTAGCTGCCGTTGCGTTGGATTTCGACGACGGCGGGTTCGGCGTTGACGAGGTAGACCGTGGAGTATCCGCTGTCGGTGACGGGGATGGTGGTCTGCCATTTTCTGCGGCCGTCGGCGGCGTCGAGGGCGACGACTTGGGCGGGGGTGTTTTTGGTGTACTGGCCGAGTTCGACGAGGACGGTGCCGCCGTCGATGCGGAGCGCGTCGACTTCGGGGTCGTCGGTGGTGCTGGTGGTGCTGCGGTCGAAGTTCCAGCTCCATTTCTGGACGCCGTCTTTGAGGCCGAAGGCGGCGACGCCGGTGCTGGTGGAGAGGACGGCGGTGCCGGGTCCGCTGTCGGTTTCGACGCTGCGGTATTTGTCGCCGGTGGCCGTGGTCTTGGTTTTCTTGTCCCAGAGGCTGCGCATGGTGGCGAGGTCGACGGCGACGGTGGTGTCGCAGGCGTCTTTGGAGCCGTACATGGCGAGGCCTACGCCGTCGCTGCTGTGTGCGGCCATGCCGCAGAATTCGCCGGTGGGCGGGGTGAAGCGGCCGATTTCGGCGCCGGTGCCGGCGTCGTAGGCGACGAGGGCGGTTTTGTCGCCGGCGATGGTGCGGCCGGGTGCGGTCCAGGTGCCGAGCATGTCGATGCGGGCGCCGGGGGCGGGGCTTTTCCAGGCTTGGCGCATGGTTTTGCCGTCGGTGGCGAGGCCGCCGCCGGGGCCGGTGCCGCCGTCGTCTTTGGTGGCGTAGAGGTAGCCGAGGGCGCTGGCGGCGATGACGGCCAGCGCGGTGATGGTGGAGAGTCCGGCGATGAGGCCGCGTCCGGGGGTGCGCTGCGGGGGCGGGGTGCTGGAGGTCCCGTAGCTGTAGGGCGGGGTGGCGGGCGGCGGGGTGCTGCCGGGGTAGGCCGCGGGTGCGGGGCCGGGCGGACCGGCCGGGCTGGGGGTGCCAGGGGGCGGGGGGACGCCCGGCAGGGAGAGTCCGGGTTCGGCGCCGGGCGGCACCGCGGCGGGGGTGGGGCCCGCGGGCGGGGTGGTCGGCGGCTTGCTTTGCGGCGGGACCGCCGCGGAGGGGCCGCCGGCGTGGGTCATGGCTTGCCAGGGCGGGGTGCTGTCGGGCGGGCCGGGTGGTCCTGGCGGCGGGTTCCCTGGCGGGCCGTAGGGGCCGTTCGGCGGCTGCGACATGCTCCCCCCTCGGGTGCGTGGCGCGGCCGTGGGTCGGCGCGCGCCGGTCCGAGGATACGTTCCGGCCGGCCGGTGCGGTTGCCGGATGGTCCGTCAGGTGTCGATCGCGGCGAGGGACTTGCGGACTTGGTTGCGGTCCGTGGTGTACCAGAAGTCGGGCATGGAGGCGCGGAAGAAGCCGCCGTAGCGGGCGGTGGCGAGGCGTGAGTCGAGGACGGCGACGACGCCGCGGTCCTCTCCGGCACGGATGAGGCGTCCGGCGCCTTGGGCCATGAGGAGGGCGGCGTGGGTGGCGGAGACGGCCATGAAGCCGTTGCCGCCGGCCTGGTGGACGGCTTGGGCGCGGGCGGCCATGAGGGGGTCGTCCGGGCGGGGGAAGGGGATGCGGTCCATGACGACGAGTTGGCAGGAGGGGCCGGGGACGTCGACGCCTTGCCAGAGGGAGAGGGTGCCGAAGAGGCAGGTGCGGGTGTCTTCGGCGAACGTTTTGAGGAGTTCGGGGAGCGAGTCGTCGCCTTGGCAGAGGATCGGCAGGTCGAGGCGTTCGCGGAGGGCTTCGGTGGCGGCTTCGGCGGCGCGGCGGGAGGAGAAGAGGCCGAGGGTGCGGCCGCCGGCGCATTCGATGAGTTCGGCGAGTTCGTCGAGGGTGTCGGGGTGCATGCCGTCGCGGCCGGGTGGGGGCAGGTGTTTGGCGACGTAGAGGATGCCTTGGCGGGGGTAGTCGTAGGGGGATCCGACGTCGAGGGAGCGCCAGACGGCGAGGTCGGTGTCGTTGTCCGGGTCGGCGTCTTCCTGATCGGAGGTGTCGGAAGTGCCGGATGCGGTGGCGTCGGTGGCGTCGGTGTCGTCGTCGGCGGTGTCGCGGTCGGCCGCGGGTTTGGCCGCGGGTTTGGCGGCGGGTTTGGGGGCGGGGATGGCGGTGACCGGGACGGTGGCGCCGGGTTCGGGGAGCAGCCCTTCGGGGTTGAGGCCGAGGGTGCGGGCGACGCCGGTGAAGTCTCCGCCGAGTTTGAGGGTGGCGGAGGTGAGGACGACGGTGCGGTCGCCGAAGAGGGCGTCGCGGAGGAGTCCGGCGACGGCGAGGGGGGCGATGCGCAGCGAGGGTCCGACGCGGTCGTTGCGTTCGACCCAGAGGACGTCGTAGGGGGATCCGCCGAGGATGCGTTCGCAGGTGTCGTGGATGGACTGGGCGGAGGCCATGGCTTGGCGGCGGGAGGCGTCTTCGTCGCTGAGGGTTTTGTCGCGGACTTCGCCGAGGGAGGTGATGACGGCGCGGCAGGCGTCGCGGAGGGCGGCGAGGGTCCAGCCGAGGTCGGCGTCGGGTTCGTTGATGCGGGCGGGTTCGCGGGGGCCCATGGTTTTGGCGTAGGCCTCGGCGGCG
The DNA here is from genome assembly GCF_049534875.1 of Uniformispora flossi. Lineage (NCBI taxonomy): Bacteria > Bacillati > Actinomycetota > Actinomycetes > Kitasatosporales > Streptomycetaceae > Uniformispora > Uniformispora flossi. Next base: position 22,173 of record NZ_JBMULZ010000021.1, on the reverse strand, counting down.
GTCTGGAGTGCGTCGACGGCTTTTTCGTTGGCGAGTTTGGCGGCGCGGCGGGCGGCGCGTTCGACGGTGCCGATGGTGAGGTCGTCGGTGGCGACGGCGGTGACGCGGGCGGCGAGTTCGTGGGCTTCGTCGACGACGAGGACTTCGTGTTCGGGGAGGACGGGGGCGCCTTCGAGGGCGTCGATGGCGAGGAGGGCGTGGTTGGTGACGACGATGTCGGATTGTTTGGCGATGTCGCGGGCGCGTTCGGCGAAGCAGTCTTCGCCGTAGGGGCATTTGTTCGCGCCGAGGCATTCGCTTGAGGAGACGGAGACTTGGGCCCAGGCGCGGTCGTTGACGCCGGGGCTGAGGTCGTCGCGGTCGCCGGTTTCGGTGTCGTCGGCCCAGTCGCGGACGCGGATGATGTCGCGGCCGATTTGCGAGGTGGGCGAGGGTTCGAAGAGTTGGTCGCCTTCGTCGGGGGGTCCGTCGTGGAGGCGGTGGAGGCAGACGTAGTTGCTGCGGCCCTTGAGGGTGGCGAAGGTGGGGCGGCGGCGGAGTTGGGGGTGGAGGGCGTCGACGGTGCGGGGGAGGTCGCGTTCGACGAGTTGGCGTTGTAGCGCGAGGGTGGCGGTGGCGACGACGACGCGGCCGCGTCCGGCGAGGGCGGGGACGAGGTAGGCGAGGGATTTGCCGGTGCCGGTGCCTGCTTCGACGAGGAGGTGTTCGCGGCGGGCGATGGCGCCGGCGACGGCTTCGGCCATGCGGATTTGGCCGGGTCGCCGGGTGCCTCCGACGGCTTCGACGGCGGCGTCGAGGAGGTCGCCGACGCCGGGGCGTCCGGTGGGCGCGGGGCCGGTGGGGGCGGTGCCGGTCGGGGGGGTTGCGGTTTCCGCGGTGTCGCTCATCGAGGCCAAGCCTAGGCCAGGCGGCGGACGTTTCCGGACGGTGTCCCGGGGTGGCCGGAGGGGTGGCCCTGGGTGGCCGGACCGGTGGCCGGACCGGTGGCCAGGCGGGTGGTTGCGGGTGGTGGGCCGCGGTGTCCGGGTCAGGCGGTTTTGGCCGTGGCGAGCACGGCGGCGGCCATGCCTTGCTGGCCGAGGGCGTTGGGGTGGACGGGGGCGGCGGGCTGTTCGGGGGCGAGGCCTTCGATCCAGCGGGTGCCGGCGGGCTGGCAGACGTCGTGGCCACGGCCGGGGGTGTAGGTGTCGACGTAGGCGGCGTTTCCGGCGGCGGCGCGGTCGGCGAGCATCTTGTTGAGGTTGCCGAGGGTGGTGCGCAGGTAGGGGAGGTCGCCGGGGGCGACGGGGAGTTTGTCGCGGCAGCCGTCGCCGGTCTCGGGGAGGATCGCGGGGTAGCCGACGAGGAGGATGCGGGCGTTCGGGGATTTGGTGTGGACGGTCGCGAGGACGTTGTCGATCTTGGTGCCGGTGGCGTCGATGCGTTGTTTGAGGGTGTCGGTGCCGTTCTTGGTGAACGTGTCGGTGCAGGGCGTGGCGGAGGTGGTGGAGCCGCTGCTGAGGGCGCAGGTGGTGACTATTCCGCCGAAGCCGATGTCGTTGCCGCCGATGCCGATGGTGACGAGTTTCGTGTCGGGGCCGAGGGCGTCGTATTGGGGGGTCGGAGCGATGGAGTTGCCGTCGGCGCCGCCTTTTTGGGCGGTGGCGAAGTCGTCGGTGACGGCGCCGCCGCAGGTGACGTCGGTGAAGGACGGCACGTTGAGGGCCTTGGCGAGGATGTGGGGGTAGTTGTCGGCGCTGCGGGCGCAGACGGCGGGGGTGCCGGGGAGGGTGGCGGAGATTTTGACGCCGGCGCTGTAGGAGTCGCCGAGGGCGACGTAGGCGGAGCCGCCGGGTCCGGTGGCGGGGCCTGGGGCGGTGGGTGCGGCGGCCGGGGTGGTGGGGGCCGGGGCGTCGGCGGTGGTTGCGGGGTCGCTGCCGGAGGAGGACGAGCAGGCGGTGAGCAGGAGGGCCGCGGCGGCGGCGGTCGCTGCGAGGATTCGTCCCTGGCCCACTGCGGCGCTCCCCTGGTCGGCTGGTCGCTTGCGGCCGGTGCGGGCGAGGGCGCAGTGGCGCAGTGCCGCGTTACCCGCCGGTAGGCCTCGGGCGAGCTTAAGCGCGGGGGTGTGCGGGGCGCCAGATCGGGGTGGGCGGGGCGCGCGTTCCGGCTGGCGTCAGTCGAGTTTGATGCGTTCGCGGCGGCTTGCGGGGCACGGTAGTTCGGCGAGCATGGTGAGGCTTTCCCGGGCGGCTTCGACTTCGAAGTCCTGGAGGGTGGCGGTGATGACGTCGACGCGTTCGCCGTCGGCTTCGGTGACGACGCGGCCGTCGGGGCCGAAGACGGCGCTGCGGCCGCACGCGGGTCCGTCGCCGGTGGCGCCGACGTGGTTGGCGAGGACGGTGTAGCAGGTGTTTTCGAGGGCGCGGGTGGCGAGGAAGAGGCCGCGCCGGTATTCGAGGTCGCCGCGGGTGAACAGGCCGGAGCACAGGTAGGCGTCGCAGCCGTCCATGGTGGCGGCGCGGACGTGTTCGGGGAAGCCGATGTCGCTGCGGGTGCCGAGGCCGAGGCGCCAGCCGCGGACTTCGACGGAGCAGCCGTGGTCGCCGGGTTCGAAGAGGGTGCGGGCGTCGCGCGGGAGGTGCTGGGCGTCGTAGGCGATCTGGGCTTCGCCGTCGAGGCCGACGACGATGAGGGACATGGTGCGGCGTCCGCCGCGGCGGACGGCGGCGCCGACGACGGCGACGGTGCGGCTGGCGTAGCAGGCGGCGGCGAGGTCGTCGAGGCGGCGGTCGCCGGGGACGACGTCGCAGGCGGCGGGGTCGCTGCGGATGAGGTCGAGGTCGTACCCGGACAGGAACATCTCGGGCAGCACGACGATGTCGGCGCCCGAGGCCGCGGCGAAGCGGACGAGCTGGGCGGCGGTTGCCACGTTTTCGGCCACGTTCCCGGCCAGGGCGTGGGCCTGGGCCGCGGCCACGCGCAGGGGCGCTCGATCCAACGTCACGGGCGGCATTGTTACATCGTGATCGGAATCACACCATGGGTCGGGCGGCCTTGTCGTGGACGAGCGGGTGCCTGAGGGTGCCCGCGGGGTCGTGGAGGGGGTTGGGGACGGTGCCGTGCGCGGCGACGTGCGGGCGGCTTGCGCGGTCGCGGTAGCCGTCCAGGATGAGCCGGTTGCGGTTGAGGCAGAGCCGGTCGATGCGCGGGGTCAGCAGGTCGAACAGGGCGTGCCTGTCGGCGAGTTCGGGGAATCGGGCGTGGTGGTCGAGGATTTCGTCGCGGACCAGGGTCCAGAAGTCGGGTTGCGGGATGCCGAGGTGGGTGTCGGCGAGGTCGGCGAGGTAGCGGAAGTGCCCGACGAGGAGTGCGGCGTGGATGAACTGGCAGAGGTATGCCGGGGGTTCGCGGAGGAGGACGTGGGCGGCCGCGGCGGGGATGCCGTCGAGTTCGGGGAGGGGCTGGTCGCTGATGTTGACGTCGTCGACGAAGTCCTTGACGGCGAGGCGGACGGGGATGTCGTCGCCGTCGAAGACGACGATGGTGTTTTCGCCGTGCGGGGAGAAGACCAGGCCGTGCTGGTAGAGGCAGTGCAGGAGCGGCGGGAGGAGGGTGTGGAAGAGGGCGCGGAGCCAGGTGCGGGGGGCGAGGCCGGAGCGGTCGACGAGTTCGGCGACGAAGGGCCGGCCGTAGGGGTCGACGTGCAGGAGGGAGGCGAGGGTGCGGGCGTGTTCGTCGGGGGCGAGGTGCGGGGTGAGGGGTTCGCGCCAGATCGCGCCGAGGAGTTCGCGGTACTGGTAGGGCACGCCGGGGACGTCTTCGAGGACGGGGTGGCGGACGGTGACGGAGGCGGTTTCGCCGAGGAGGATGACGCGGCATTCGTCGCGGAGGAACGGGTCGTTGTCGCGGATGCCGTGGACCCAGGCGGTGACGGCGGGGGCGGCGATGGTGCGTTCGGTGGGCAGGCCGCGGTAGACGAGGGTGTTGAGGACGGACAGCGGGAGTTTGACGGTGCGCCGGGCGGGCTGGTCGATGTCGAGGAAGGTGCGGACGGACTGCTGGGCGAGGTAGCGGTCGGGGGCTTCGCCGAGGCGGATGATGCGGCCGGCGGCGATGTCGGGGGCGTAGAGGGTGGCGATGGTTTCGTCCCATTGCCAGGGGTGGACGGGCAGCCACAGGTAGGCGGCGTGGTCGGCGTCTTCGCCGAGGGCGGCGGTGATGCGGTCGCGGAAGCGGGCGGCGGTGGCGGGGTCGAGTTCGTCGGCGTAGAGCCGGTGTTCGTCGAGGCCGGGGATGCCGCGGTAGGTGGCGAGGCTGCGGTGGACGGCGATCCACGGGAGCCGCAGGGGGCGCCGGGATTCGGGGGCGTAGGCGGCGGCGTCGGTGGCGGAGAAGCCGATGCGGCCTTTGTTGGCGACGAGCCAGGGGTGGCCGGTTTGGTGGCCTTCGAGGGCGGCGTAGTCGAGTTCGGCGAGGACGGCGGCGGGTTGGGCGGTGGCGGTGGTGGCGACGTCGGCGGCGAGGGTGGCGGTGATTTCGCGGACGAGGTGTCCGGCGGTGTCGCCGGTGAGGCCGAGGGCGGAGTGCGCGTCGAGGAGGAAGCGCAGCATGTCGTCGCCGGGTTCGTCGCCGAGGGGGCTGGTGCGGCGGATGGTGGCGGGGTCGATGTGCCAGCTGTCGTAGGCGCCGCGGCGGGCGTGGAAGCGGTAGCGGACTTCGCCGGGGAGGTCGACGCGGTATGTGCCGTCGTGTTCGTGGACGGGGAGGAGGAGTTCTTCGTAGGCGAATTCGGCGAGGGCTTTGCCGAGCATGGCGCGTCCGGCGCGGGCCCAGCCGTGGTCGGCGGGGGGCGGTTCGGGGGCGGTGCGGGCGGCGGGTAAGCCGGGGGCGTGGTCGAGGGCGGTGGCCGGGCCGGTCGCCGGGTCGGTGCCGGCGGCCCCGTCGGTGATGGGGGCTGCGGCGGTGGCGGTGTCGTTCACGTCAGTGGGCAGGGACACGCGGGGTCTCCCGTTCGTCGGGGCGTCGTTCGTGCCGGGGCCGGTGGGGGTGCGGTTCGGGTGGTTCGGCGGCGGGGCTTGCCGGGCCGGGGTGGTCGGCGGTGCCGCCGGGGATGTCGCCTGCGGCGAGGCCGAACGTGGTGTAGGCGGTGCGTTCCGGGAGCCGGTAGACGGGTCGGCCGCACAGGCTGTTGAGGATGACGGCGGCGCGGTGGGCGCCGAGGCCGAGGTCGGGGGTGCCGACGCCGTGGGTGTGGAGTTCGGCGTTCTGCACGTAGAGCCCGCCGGTGATGTGCGGGGCGAGTTCGATGCGGTGGTCGAGGGCGATGCGGGGCCGGTCGGCGTGGTCGCGGCGCATGTGCGGGTCGAGGGCGGCGAGGAGGTCGGGGCGGCGGGGGGCGTAGCCGGTGGCGAGGACGGCCATGTCGGTGTGGTGGGTGAACGCGCGGCCTTGGTGGGCGTGGTGGCAGCCGAGTTCGAGTCCGTCGCGGGTGCGGGCGGCGGCGCCGACGCTGACGCCGGGCATGAGGGTGGCGCGGACGCGGTGGCCGCCGATGCCGCGTTCGTACAGCTCGTCGTGGATGGCGGCGAGGGTTTCGGCGCTGACCGCTTTGTAGAGCTGGGCTTGGGCGGGGACGAGGCGGTCGCGGACGGGTTCGTCGAGGGCGTGGAAGTAGCGCGTGTAGTCGGGGGTGAAGTGTTCGAGGCCGAGTTTCGAGTACTCCATGGGGGCGAACGCCGGGGAGCGGGTGAGCCAGCTGAGCCGGTGGCGCGGGGAGGTGCGGCGGCGCAGCAGGTCGAGGAAGACTTCGGCGCCGGATTGGCCGGAGCCGACGACGGTGACGTCGCGGGCGCGGGTGAGGGCGTCGCGGTGGTCGAGGTAGTCGGCGCTGTGCAGGACGTCGGGGTGGCCGGGGCTTCCGGACGGGTCGTGGCCGGAATTGTCGGGCGGGGGTTCGCCGTGCGGGTCGAGGAGGTCGGCGAAGGGGGCGGGGACGACGGGTTCGGTGCCGATGCCGAGGACGAGGTGGCGGGCGGCGGCCTGGTGGATCTCGCCGGTGGCGGTGTCGCGGAATTCGATGCGGTAGGTCGCGGTGTCGGGGTCCCAGTCGGCGGTGGTGGCGTCGGCGCCGAAGCGGCAGGACGGGAGGGCGTCGGCGACCCAGCGGCAGTAGTGGTCGTATTCGCGGCGCGGCATGTGGAACCGCTCGGCGAAGTAGAACGGGAAGAGCCGGTCGTGGGCGCGCAGGTAGGCGAGGAACGACCACGGGCTGGTGGGGTCGACGAGGGAGACCAGGTCGGCGAGGAACGGCACTTGGAGGGTGGTGCCGTCGATGAGGAGCCCGGGGTGCCAGTGGAAGGCGGGGGCGCGGTCGAGGAAGAGGGTGCGTAATCCGCCGACGCGGTCGGCGAGGGCGGCGAGGGCGAGGTTGAACGGGCCGATGCCGATGCCGACGAGGTCGTGGACGGGGGTGCCGGGGTCGGGCCGCGCGCCGGCGGCGCGCGGCCCGGGGAGTTCGCGGGCGGTCATGGTCAGGCCGCCGGGCCGGTGGCGTCGCGGTGCCGGTCGCGGATCATGAGGGCGGCGGTTTTCCCGGGGAGTGTCAGGTCGACGCTGCGGCGGAATCCGGCGCGGCGGAACGCGCCGATGGATGCGGCGTTGCGGACGTCGGGTTCGGCCACGACGCGCTGGGTGTCGGGGGCGGCGCGGAGGATGAGTTCGCTGACGACGAGGAGGAGGAGCGAGCCGAGTCCTTGGCCGCGGTGGTGGGCCGGGCCGATGAGGACGTGGATGCCGACGTCGTGGGGTTTGGCGGCGTAGTGCCGGGCGAGGGGGTCGAGGTCGGCCCGGTAGAGCTCCCAGTAGCTGACGGGCTGGTCGTCGAGGCAGCCGACGTAGGCGGTGGCGTGGGTGAGGCGGGCGTGTGCGGCGAGGTGGTTGGCGGTGACGTCGACGTCGCCGCCGAGTCCCCACCAGCGGGCGACGTCGGGGTCGTTCATCCATTCGTGGAGGAGCGGCAGGTCGCGTTTGAGGTGGAGTTCGTGGAAGGAGAAGCGGCCGGGCGGCAGGGCGACGGCGCCCCACCGGTTGGCTTCGGTGAGCGGGCCGGAGAGGCCGGCGCGGAGGGCGCGGTGGGTGAGGCGGAGGGTGTCGTCGTCGAGGTCTTCGACGCCGGTGCGTTCCGGGGTGTCGGTGGTGCCGAGTGCGGCGGCCGCGGCGACGGCGGCGTCGAGGGTGGCGTCGGCGGGGCTGGACATCGGGGACATCGGGGACATGGGTGACACGGTCATGCGGGGAGGGCACCTCCGGGTGTCGCGCGGGTCGGTTCGTCGGCGGGGGCGGCGGTCCCGGACACGGGGTCGCGGGGGGCCGGGCCGGGCGGCGGGCCGGGCGGGACGGTGAGCGGGTTGGGGATGTCGACGTACACGGACTGGGTGGCGACGGGGCCGGTGAGTTCGTCCAGGCCGTGGAGCCGGGTCATGAGGTTGGCTTTGCAGCGCAGGGTGGGGGGTCCGGTGAGCAGGCGGGCCGCGCCGCAGTGGCCGGCGTGCGGGGCGAGCGTGTCGCGGAGGGTGCGCAGCAGGGGGGTTTCGTCGGCGAGGTGTTGGGCGCCTAATGCGCCGACGAGGCCGAGGAGGTTGTTGACGCCGAGGTAGTAGGCGAGGCGTTCGTCGGCGACGTGGTCGTCGACGACGGTGTCGCTGGCGGCGCCCGCGGCGGGGAGGCGGTCGCGCAGGTCGGCGGTGCGGGAGGCGCGGAAGTAGTAGCCCTGGTTGTCGCGGTAGCGGCCGCCGACGGGCCAGCCGTCGGGGTCGAGGACGACAAGGGTGTTCTGCTGGTGGGCTTCGAGGGCGATGCCGGCGTGTGCGTCGAGCCAGAGGACGGGTGCGGCGACGGCGGCCAGGTAGCGGGTGAACCATTCGTGGGCGATGTCGGCGGTGCTGCGGCCGGTGCGGGCGGCGAGTCCGTGGACGAGGGCGGCGAGGCGGGAGGGGCCGAGTCCGGGGCGTTCGGCGACGAGGCCGGCCACGCACACGGTGTCGGTGTCGCCGAACGGGTTTTCGCGGAGCACGAGTTCGAGGCCGCTTTCGGCGCGTTCGGGGCCGGTGGTGCGGGGGGCGTCGACGGCGAGCCAGGCGCGGTCCCGGACGATGTCGAATCCGGGGTGTGCGGCGTGGAGTTCGGCGGCGAGGCCGGCGCGGAGGATGCGGTCGACCTCGATGCCGCGGAGGAGTTCCTTGCGGAGGTTCTCCCGGCGCGAGTTGGTGATGCGCAGGCCGAGGGAGAGTTTGAGCATGACGGGTGCGTCGGCCCGGTAGACGGTGCGCACGGACGAGGTGGGGTGCCAGGTGGGGCCGCCGGGGCCGAGGTCGCGGACGAGGGCGACGTCGAGGAGGGCGCGGATGCCGGGCCGCTGCGCGACGTCGCGGGCCTGCCACGGGTGGACGGGCACGAGGACGTGGTCGGCGGGTCCGGCGAGGCCGTCGGAGAGTTCCTCCAGGACTTGCGCGGCGGACGTGCCGAGGGTGCTGTCCTGGGTGACGAGGTCGGTGTGGACGGCGAACCAGTGCAGGGGGAATCCGCCGCGGAGTTCGGGGGCGTAGGCGGCGGCTTCGGCGGTGGTGAGCCCGTCCCGGCTCTTGGGGGTGGGGTGGAGGGGGTGGCCGAGCAGGAGGGCTTGTTCGGCGGCGAGGAACGGGGTGGTGCCGGGCGGGTCGTCGGGGTGGGCGCGGCGGTGCCGGACGTGGTCGGCGGCGCGGCGTGCGGAGTCGGCGACGCGGGCGGCGGTGTCGGTGCGGGTGGCGGGCGTGGCGTCGGGGGCTTCGCGGGCCAGCAGTGCGGCGACGGCGACGGCGTCGAGGTCGGGTCCGTCGCTGCCGGCCGGGCGGGGCGCGCCGAAGCGGTGCCAGCCGGCCGCCGACCAGTAGCGGACGGGGACGTCGAGGGCGATGCCGGTGGCCGGCAGCGGGATGCGCAGCGGCTCGCCGGGCCGGGGGCGGGGCAGGGCGCGTTCGCGGACCCAGCAGCGCAGCAGTGCTTCGGTCGCGGCGGTGTTGCCGACCCGGTCGGGGTCGTGGTCGTCGAGCGGGTCGCCCGGCAGCCCGTGGTCGTCGCGGACTCCGGCGCGGGACGCGGGGACCCCCGCGGGCGGCGCGGCCGGATGTCGGGCACCAGCGGTGGTCATCAGCGCTCCGAGAGGTTCGATCGGCCCGGGCGGGCCGACATCCATTGATGATCCGACGAATTCATCCGAAGTCGACCCATTTGGTGGGTGTTTCGCGGAATTCGTGACAAACAGGCGGGCGGACAGTGCGTCAGGTCGCTATCCGCACCCGGGCGGTCGCGGGGTGCGTGCGCACGGCGAGGCGGGTGCGGTTCACAGTTCGCGCTCCACGGCGCGGCCCGCGTCGATCACCGCGCGCAGCACGGCGTCCACGTCGTGCTCGGCGGCGTGCGGGTTGAGCAGCGTGAGCTTGAGGCGGACCGCGCCCGGGCCGGGGCCGACGTCGGTCCGGCCGACGACCGCGCGGCCTTCGGCGAGCAGGCGGCGGCGCAGTTCGGCGTTGACGGTGTCGGACCGCGCGGCCGGGGACTCGCCGATGCGCTCCTCGGGCACGTACCGGAACACGACCGTGGTGAGGACGGGCTCGGCGGTCAGTTCGAGGGCGCCGGGGCCGGGGTCGCGGTCGATGCGCTCGCCCGCGTACCGGGCGAGTTCGTGGCAGCGGTCGACGAGCGCGCCGAGCCCGGCCCGGCCGAGGGCGCGCAGCGTGACCGCGATCTTGAACACGTCGGCGCGGCGGGTGGTGCGGGGCGAGTGGCCGAGGAGGCTCGGGAACCCGGCGTCTTCGTCGTCCGCCGGGTTCAGGTACTTCGCGCGCTGCGTCAGCGGCGCGAAGAGCCGCCGGTCGCGGACCAGGAACACCCCGGCGGCGACCGGCTGCCAGCCGAGCTTGTGCAGGTCGAGGCCGACCGAGTCGGCCCGGTCGAGCCCGTGCAGGAGGGGGGCGAGGCGGTCGGAGAAGAGGGCGCCGCCGCCGTACGCGGCATCGACGTGCAGCCACGCGCCGTGCTCCCGCGCCACGTCCGCACACGCGGCGAGCGGGTCGACGGCGCCGAAGTCGGTGGTCCCGGCGGTGGCGACGATCGCGGTGGGCAGGTCGTTCGCCGCGGCGACCCGCCGGCAGACGGCGTCCAGCGCACCCGGGTCGATCCGGTGGTCGAGCCCGGTCGCCACCGGCACCACGGCATCGTCCCCGAGCCCGAGCAGCACGGCCGACCGCCGCACCGAGAAGTGCGCGGCATCCGAACACAGCACCCGGTGCCGCCCCACCCCCGGCCCGGACCGGTCCCGGGCGAGCAGCAGCCCGAGCAGGTTCGACTCCGTCCCCCCCGTCGTGACCGTGCCCGACGCCACCGCCGGGTCGAACCCGACCAGCCCGGCCAACGCCGCGACCACCTCGGTCTCCAACGCGGTCGCGGCAGGCGCCTGGTCCCACGAGTCGAGGGACGGGTTGAGCGCCGCCGCGACGGCATCGGCGACCACGGCGACGGCGAGCGGCGGACAGTGCAGATGCCCGGCACAAAGGGGGTCGGCGGGATCGGCGGAGCCGTGCGCGAGGGCTTCGGTGAGGGCGGCGAGGGCTTGGTGGGCACCGACGCCGTGTGTGGGGAGCGGATCGGCGACGTGCCGGGCCGCGGGGCGGGCAGGCCCGGGGGCGGAGCGGGTGTCGGTGGCGGCGTGGGGGTGGGGGACGGCGGGGTGCGGGCCGGTTGCGAAGCCTTGGGGGTGGGACGCGTCGGCCGCCGAAGGCCCGGCGGGCGGCGGGCCGAGTGCGGCGGCGCCCGGGAACTCGACAGTCGGCGCACCACCGGTCGGGTACCCGCCGGGCCGGCGTTCGGTCGCTGCGGCGGGGTGAGCCTGACCGAAGTGGACGTCTCCCGCCGCAGGCGAGGCCGACGGGGCCGGGTGCGGGCCCTGGACGCGGAGGGCATCGGAAGCGTCGGTGAAGTGCGCCGCTGCGGTGACGTCGGCCGCCGACGCCCCGGTGTCGTGGGGGAAGAGGTCGCCGACTCCGGCCGTCCCCAACGCCCGCCGCACGTCCGCGTCCACCGCCGCCGGTCCCCCGCGCGGCAGCGGCCCGCCGCGGCGCCGGGCACCGGCCGTCATGGCACTCAGCGCGGTCATGAGGAGCGGGGTGAGGGCGGAGGGGCCGGCCAGGCCACCGGCAAGGGCGGTGGCCGCCAGGTCCGAGGCAGGAGGGAGCGAGGCAGGTGGGAGCGAGGCAGGTGCGGGCGCGGCGGGTGGGGGCGCGGCGGAAACGTCCGCGTGCGCGGGCGGCACGGCCGGGGGTGCGGGCCAGGTCGCATCGCGCGTACCACCCGAAGCGGTGGCCGCCGGGCCGGTCGCCGGGAAAACCGCGGCGGAGGCCGTGCCGGGACCCGCGAAGGACCCGGCAGCGTGCTCCGCGAGCTCCTCCGCGGCCGACCACTCCCGCAGCGCGGGCACGACAGGTGGGGGCTCCGGCGACGCCGCCGGCGACTCGGCAACCGGTTGCCGATCCGGTACCGGCCCAGCGGCGGTGTCGACCGCGTCGGCCAGCCGCCGCGCGTCCGCGGTCGCATCGCGGACCGGCGCCGTCGGCCCGCCCGGCATTTCCTCGGCAGCGGACCATCCGAAGGCGCCAACGCCCGCCTCGGGTGCCACGTCGATCGCTCCGGCGCCCGCACGGACCTCGCCCGGCCCCGGTGCCGCCGTCGGAGCCCCGACAGCCGCACCCGCCAAAGCACCGTCCGTCGCCCCCGGACCCGCGATCGGCACGGCCGCCGTCACGTCCACCGGTTCCACCGCGTTCCCCGCCGGCAGTGCCTCCCCGACCGGCGTCGGCGCGCCCTCGCCTCCCGGTCCCGCTCCCCCGCTCACTCCGTTCGCCCCCTCCGTGTCGACGCCTTGCGGACTGCCGCCGTGGCGGCCGGGATCGCGTCGGCCAGGCGGTCGAGTACGGCCGCCGCCTGGCTGTCCGTCATCGTGAGCGGCGGCAGCAGCCGCACCACCGCGCCGTGGCGGCCGCCGAGTTCGACGATCAGCCCGCGGTCCAAGGCCGCCGCGCGGACGGCGGCGGCGAGTTCGGGGGCGGCCCGGCGGGCGCCGTCGACGCCCGGAGCGGCATCCGGGTCGACGATTTCGACGCCGATCATCAGGCCGCGGCCGCGGACGTCGCCGATTTCCGGACGGTCCGCCATCAGCGCGCGCAGGCCGCTGGTGAGGCGGTCGCCCAGTTCCGCCGCGCGGGTGTCGAGGCGGTTCGCGCGAATGTGCGCGATCGTCGCGGTGCCCGCCGCCATCGCGAGCTGGTTGCCGCGGAACGTGCCCGCGTGCGCGCCCGGCCACCAGCGGTCCAGGTCGCCGCGGTAGACGATCACGGCGAGCGGCAGCGACCCGCCGACGGCCTTGGAGATCACCATCACGTCGGGCACCACGCCGCTGTGCTCCACCGCCCAGAACGCGCCGGTCCGGCCGAGGCCGGTCTGGACCTCGTCGAGGATCAGGGGGATGCCGCGCTCGTCGGTGATCCGCCGCATCTCGCGCAGCCACGTGTCCGGCGCCGGGATCACCCCGCCTTCGCCCTGCACCGCTTCGACGATCATCGCGGCGGGTGCGGCGACGCCGCCCGCCGGGTCGTCGAGGAGGGTCTCCGCGTAGCGGACCGCGAGTTCGGCGCCTTCGGGGCCGCCGACGCCGAACGGGCAGCGGTAGGCGTACGGGTACGGCAGCCGCGTCACCTCGTCCGCCCCCGGCCCGATCGCCTCCCGGATCGCCGTGTCGCCGCTGACCGCGAGCGCCCCCGCCGTCATCCCGTGGTAGGCGCCGGTGAACGCGAGAACGCCGCGCCGCCCCGTCGCGGTCCGCACCAGCTTGAGCGCCGCTTCGACACCGTCCGTGCCCGCCGGTCCGCAGAACTGGATGCGTGCGTCGCGGGCGAACTCCGGCGGCAGCGTCTCGAACAGCGCATCGACGAAGCGGTCCTTGACCGGTGTCGCGAGGTCGAGCACGTGCAGGGGCGCCTCGGCGTCGAGGACCGCACGGATCGCTTCGAGGACCACCGGGTGGTTGTGGCCGAGGGCGAGGGTGCCCGCGCCGGACAGGCAGTCGAGGTAGCGGCGGCCGTCCGCGCCTTCCACGGTCATGCCCTTGGCGCGCACCGGCACGATCGGCAGCGACCGGGCGTACGTCCGCGCCGACGACTCGCGGCGGGCCTGGCGCTGCAGGATGCCGTCGCGGGCGGTGTCCGGGCAGGTGCCGTCCTGGGGCTCCGCCGGAGGGTGCGGCCGGCTGTCGGCCCGGGTGAGCGCGGCGGTCATGGTCAGGCCTCCAGGGTGCGAAAGGGGTGCGTGGGGCACACCGCCAGAGTGATTTAGGTAAGGCTTACCTTAGTTTCGTGACGTTCCGCAACAATCACCACTACTTCGAGTGACCAACCTTCGGGTGGACGCAGCGGTCGACCCGGAGTCGCGCACGCGGCGGCGACCCCCGCCGTGCTCAACGACGCGGAGCCGACGCGAACACGGGCAGACCCGCCCCCTTTTCGCCCGATGCCCCGGCCGGACCCGCCGGGAACGCAAAAGGCGGCGGGCCTCCCCCGAAGGGGAGACCCGCCGCCTGCGTGCGGATGCCTAGTGGTTGGCCACCGCGAACTGCTGGAGTTCCGCGGCGAGCACCTGGCCGACGCGGGCGCGCAGCCACGTGCCCTCGGCACGGTGTTCGCTCTCCAGGATCTCGCCGGTTGCGTGCACCTTGGCGACCAGGCCGCCGCGGTCGTACGGCACCAGCGCCTCGACCTCGACCTCGGGCCGCGGCAGTTCGTCGTCGATCAGCGCCAGCAGCTCGTCGATGCCCTGCCCGGTCTTCGCGGACACGACGATCGCGTGCGGCTCGCGCCGCAGCAGCCGCGCCAGCACCAGCGGGTCGGCGGCGTCGGCCTTGTTGACCACCACGATCTCCGGCACGTTCTGCGCGTCGATCTCGACGAAGACCTCGCGCACCGCGGCGAGTTGTGCCTCCGGCTCGGGATGCGAGCCGTCCACGATGTGCAGGACGAGGTCGGAGTCGCCGACCTCCTCCAGCGTCGAACGGAACGCCTCGACGAGCTGGTGCGGAAGATGCCGGACGAATCCGACCGTGTCGGCGAGCGTGTACACCCGGCCGGACGGCGTCTCGCTGCGGCGCACCGTCGGGTCGAGGGTGGCGAACAGCGCGTTCTCCACCAGCACGCCCGCGCCGGTCAGCCGGTTGAGCAGCGAGGACTTGCCCGCGTTGGTGTAGCCGGCGATCGCCACCGACGGCACCTTGTTGCGGCGCCGTTCGGCACGCTTGGTGTCGCGCGACTTCTTCATCTCGGCGATTTCCCGGCGCGCCTTCGCCATCTTCTCGCGAATGCGCCGCCGGTCGGTCTCGATCTTGGTCTCGCCGGGGCCGCGGGTCGCCATGCCGCCGCCGCTGCTGCCGCTGCCGCCACCGCCCATCTGGCGGGACAGCGACTGGCCCCAGCCGCGCAGCCGCGGAAGCATGTACTGCATCTGCGCGAGCGCGACCTGCGCCTTGCCCTCTCGGGACTTGGCGTGCTGGGCGAAGATGTCGAGGATGAGCGCGGTCCGGTCGACGACCTTGACCTTCACCACGTCTTCCAGGTGGATGAGCTGACCCGGCGTCAATTCACCGTCGCAGACGACGGTGTCGGCGCCCGTGGCGACCACGATGTCGCGCAGCTCGCGGGCCTTGCCGGAGCCGATGTACGTCGCGGGGTCGGGCTTGTCGCGGCGCTGGATCACGCCGTCGAGGATCTCGGAGCCGGCGGTCTCGGCGAGGGCGGCCAGCTCCGCGAGGGAGTTCTCGGCGTCCTCGACGGTGCCTTCGGTCCAGACGCCGACGAGCACCACGCGCTCCAGGCGGAGCTGCCGGTACTCGACTTCGGTGACGTCGGCGAGTTCGGTCGACAGGCCCGCGACGCGGCGGAGCGCGTTGCGTTCCGCGAGGTCGAACTGGTCGCCGTCGTAGTCGGGGTTGTCGGATGCTTCGGGGTCGCCCTGGGACGCGCCACGGCCCGTGCGCGTTGAACGCGACCCGGCGCCGTCACGCTTCCCGCCGTCGAATCCGTCCGGTTCCAGGTCGTCGAAGATCTCGACAGCGGAGTCGTCGTCGTGCGGGGAGCGGTCGTATGCGGAGGTCATATGGTCCTGTTCAACGCGGCAGGGGTCCGGGTTCTTCCCCCCGGTCTTTCCCCGGCCTGGGGATTCCGTCACCTCGATCGTGCCACGGGCTCCGCTGGCGTGGCACGTGGGTTTCGGTCGTGGCGGGGGTGCGGTCGGTCACGGGTGGAGGGAAGCACAGGCGAAACGGTTCTCCGCAGGGCGGATCGCGGGGTGGGCGGAACCCGTCCTGTTCCGGTGCGCGGCCGCCCGTGCGGGGCGTCAGCTCGGGATGACCCGGGCCTGGCCGGCCGTGGTGCGGACCTTGATCTTGGCGGCCGCGGCGCTGTCCTTGCGGACCTTCACGTCGGTGTCGCCGACGGTCGCCTCCACGTCCACGTTGTACCCCTGCGTGTCCGGCACCCGGACCGTCGCCCGTCCGGCCGTGGTCTTGGCGTCGACGTCGTGCGGTGCCGCGGCGAAGGAGAGGTCGAGGGATCCGGCGGTGGTGCGGGCGGTGGCGTTCTTGGCGGTCAGGCCGGTGCCGTCGATCTTGCCCGCGCTGGTGGACAGGTCGAGGTCGCCGGACAGGCCCGTCACCGTGACCGCGCCGGCGTCGGTCTCCACCTTGGCGGCGGTGCCGCGCGGCACGGTCACGTCGTAGGACACCCAGCAGTCCTTCTTCCCGCACTTGTAGCGCAGCTCGAGGGTGCCGTCGGTGACGTCGTGCGTGGTGGTGGGCTCGGTGTCGCCTTCCCAGTGCCGGGTCTCGGTGACCTGGACGGACGCGACGTCCTTCTCGACGATCGTGACCTTGCCCGCGGTGGTGGCGACGGACAGCTTGGCGGGCTTGCCGGAGACGTCGTAGGTCGCGGTGTTCTTGTTCTCGGTGTCCACGTCGACGTCCATCTTGCACGCGGCGAGCACGACCGGAGCAACGACCACCGCCGGTATCAGCAAAGCGAGTCGGCGCCGTCGGGATCGGGTGGACGGGCGGGACGCGGGCGCGGACATCGGAGCCTCCAGGTGCGGTTTCGGCGGTATGTCCACGCTAAGTCCGAGACGCGCGACCCCGCGTCGCCCGTGTGACCGGCACCGCCGCTCCTCCTGACGAGGGAGGGCGGCCCGGTTCGCGCCGACTTTCTCCGGGTTTCCCCGGAGAGGGATCCGACGTTCGCAGGGTTGACGAGCCTCCCGACCGCCCGAAGTCGGGTGATACGTAGAGTTTTGCCGGATCTGCCGGGT
The DNA here is from genome assembly GCF_049534875.1 of Uniformispora flossi. Taxonomy (NCBI): domain Bacteria; kingdom Bacillati; phylum Actinomycetota; class Actinomycetes; order Kitasatosporales; family Streptomycetaceae; genus Uniformispora; species Uniformispora flossi. Next base: position 5,763 of record NZ_JBMULZ010000021.1, on the reverse strand, counting down.
TCCTGCCGGAGAGCAGGCCGGGATCCTCCGCGACGAGGAGACGGCGTGCCGAAACGCTCCTGCCTGCGGGCGGGCAGGGTCGGCCCCACGACCGGGAGTTCGGGCCCGGACCGGGGGCCGACCCGGCGCGGGTCAGCCCAAGTGCGCCAGAGCCGCCGGCGCGAGGCGGGCGAAGTCGGCGGACTCGGCGTCGTCGAGCACCGTGTAGGTGGCGGCGACCAGGTCGTCGGTGAGGGTCTCGGCGTCCGCGCGGCGGGCTTCGAGTTCGGCGTCGAGCGCCGGGAACGGCTCGGTCCAGCCGAAGAACTTGATCATGCCTTCGTTCTTGCGCTCGCCGACCTGCGCCTCCAGCGGCGCGATGCGGTGCGCGCGCAGCGCGAGCGCGTGCAGGTCGGCGCGCTGCTCGCGGAGCGTCTGCAGGTGGTGCATCGCCGCGGCCGGGGCGTCGTCGGCGGCCGGGAGGGCGCGCCAGCCGCTGGACAGGCGCCCGGTCGCGCCGAGGTCGTTGGCGCCGGCGATCTTGCCGGCGATCTCGGCGAGGCGGTCGACGCCGTCGAAGTCGGCGAGCTTGGCGCGGCCCCAGGCATGGCAACACTCGGCGAACGCCGCGGCGGCGTCGGACGCCGTGCCGATCTTCGCGGCCGCGGCCCACATCGCCGCGATCGTGCCCGGCTCGAAGTAGTGGAACGCGTCGACGACGATGTCGTCGCTCGCGTCGCCGATCACGCCGCCACGGCCGGCGATGTAGAACTGCAGCCCGTCGTAGCCGAGTTCGGCACCGCGCGCGGTGGTGAGCGGGTCGAAGAAGAACTTCGGCGCGATCTGCTGTACCGCGGCCTTGACCGCGAGGTTGGTGGTGCGGGCTGTGTCCATGCGCGAACCGCTCACGACGACTCCTCGAATCGCTTGCCCAAGCACGCAGGCCCCAGGGCCTTGCTTGGCTATGTCAAGCGCTTTCTAGCAGAGCCGCCGCGGGGTTCCCATGGCCGGTCCCCGGCTGCGTGGACGGGGGTCAGCCGCGGAGGGTCAGGCGGTCGAGATCGACGTCGCCCTGCGCGACGATCAGCGCGGGTCCGGTCATCTCGACCCCGCCGTCCGCGCGCTCGGTGATGACCAGGCGGCCGCCCGGCACGTCGACGGTGTACGTCGCGGGCAGCTCGGCACCGTCGCGCCGCGCGGTCGCGACCATGACGGCGCACGCCCCCGTCCCGCACGACCGGGTCTCGCCGGAGCCGCGCTCGTGCACCCGCATCGCGACGTGGCGCGGGCCGCGGTCGACGACGAACTCGACGTTGACGCCCTCCGGGTATGCGGTCGCCGGGGTCACCGGCGGGGCGGTGCGCAGGTCGCCGGCGTCGTCGAGGTCGGCGACGAAGACGACCGCGTGCGGGTTGCCCATGTTCACGTTGCGTGCCGGACGGCGGGTGCCGTCCGGCAGCGCAACCTCGATTCCGGCCGAGTCGGGCAGCGTCGCCGCGCCCACGTCGACGGTGACGTCGCCGCCGTCCGCGGGCACGTGCACGGTCTTGACCCCGCCACGCGTCGCGATGGCCATGGTGCCGGGCGCCGCCTCGCCGGACTCGACGAGGTAGCGCGCGAACACCCGGCTGCCGTTGCCGCACATCTCCGCGATGCTGCCGTCGGAGTTGCGGTAGTCCATGAACCACTCGGCCTCGCCGGCCATCCCGGCCGCGGCCGGGTCCTTCGCCGACCGCACGACGCGCAGCAGCCCGTCGCCGCCGATCCCGGCCCGCCGGTCGCACAGCGCCGCCACCTGCCGGGCGGACAGGTCGAGCACGCCGTCGTGGTCGGGAACGATCACGAAGTCGTTCTCGGTGCCGTGGCCCTTGAGGAAGCGGAGAGTGGTCACGGATCGATCCTACGGGGTCGGCCGGCGCGGACCGGTGCCCGTGGCTACCCCGTCGGCCACACCACCTTCGCCGATCCGCCGCCGCGCCGGGTCGGCTCCGCGACCGCTTGGACCTGCCCGCGCGGCAGGAACTCCAGCGCCGTCGCCGCACCGATCTCCGGGTTGTCCTTCAGCACGTGGCCGCGCGCCAGCAAGGCGGCACGCAGGTCCGCGGGCACCCCCGGCTCCGCTTCCGTGGCGGCGCCGTTGCGTTGCGAAAGCCGTGGTGCGGCGACCGCGTCGAGCAGGGGCAGACCGCGGTCGATGCGGCCGGTCAGGATCTGCAGGACGGTGGTGATGATCGTCGCGCCGCCGGGCGAGCCGACCGCCATGTAGGGCCTGCCGTCCTTGAGCACGATGGTCGGCGCCATGCTGCTGCGCGGGCGCTTGCCCGCGGCCGGCAGGTTCGGGTCCGGGACGCCGGGGTACAGCGGCGCGAAGCTGAAGTCGGTCAGCTCGTTGTTCAGCAGGAACCCGCGGCCGGGCACGGTGATGGCGCTGCCACCGGTCTGCTCGATCGTCAGGTTGTACGCGACGACGTTGCCCCACCGGTCCGACGCGACCAGGTGCGTCGTGGACAGCCCCTCGTACGGCTCCGGCTCCCCCGCGCCGGCGGCCGCCGGGCAGCCCCCGTACGGCGCGGTCGGGTCACCGGGCGCGACCGGGCTCACCCCGGCGTACGCCGGGTCGATCCGGCAGGCCCGCTCGTCGGCGTAGCCCTGGGACAGCAGTCCGCTCAGCGGGACGTCCACGAACGCCGGATCGCCGACGTACCGGTTCCGGTCGGCGAACGCGAGCCGCGAGGCCTCCAGGTAGTAGTGCGCCGCGGTCGCCGCGTCCATCCCGGGGACGTTCGCGGACTCCATGATGTTGAGCGCCTCGGCGACGGTGCTGCCGCCGGACGACGACGGCGCCATCCCGTAGACCGTCAGCCCGCGGTAGTCGGCTTTGGTCGGGGCCTGCTCGAGGACCGAGTACGCCGACAGGTCGCCGCGCTCCATCAGCCCCGGCCGGAACACCCGGTCGGCGCCGGGCACCACAGGCGGTGCCTGCACGGTCCGCACGACCTCGTCGCCGAGGCCGCCGTCGTACAGCCAGCCGATGCCCTTGCGGCCGAGTTCGCGGTACGTCCGCGCCAGGTCGGGATTGCGGAAGACCGTCCCGGCCGCGGGCGGGTTGCCGCCGGGCAGGAACAGGTCCCGGGTCGGCCCGATGTCCGCGAAACGGTCCTGGTTCGCCGCGGTCTGGGCCTCGAACGTGGCGTCCACGACGAAGCCTTGCTGCGCGAGTTTCGCCGCCGGGTCCAGGGCTTGGCGCAGCGACAGGGTCCCCCACCGGCGCAGCGCTTGCTGCCAGGTCGCGGCGGTGCCGGGGATACCCACGGACAGACCGGAGTTGACGCCCTGGTCGAACGGCAGCGGCTGCCCGGTCGACGGGTCGACGAACGAGGTCGCGGTCATCTTCCCGGGTGCGGTTTCGCGCCCGTCGAGGGTGCGGACGGTGCGGGACTTGGCGTCGTAGTAGACGAAGTAGCCTCCGCCGCCGATGCCGGCCGAGTAGGGCTCCGTGACGCCGAGTGCGGCGGCGGTGGCGACGGCCGCGCCGCAGGACGTCGATGCCGATGCGGGTGGCGTCGTCGTCGACGCTCGCGACGGCACCGCCGTATCCGGTCATCACCGGGACTTTCGGGACCGTGCCGCCGCCCGGATGCGCGGATGCGGCGGGCGACGCGGTCACGAGCAGTGCGGCGACGGCCGCTCCGGCGGCCCAGCGGCGGCGCGCCGCGGGAGAGCGCGCGCTGCGCGCGAACTCCCGTGCGTGTGTGGACGATCCGGCCATGGCAACCTCCCCCTGACGGAATGCGTGGCGTGCCGGTGTCGCCTCGGACGCACTGCTGTGACGCGGGGTGGCACGAATGGCACGATGCGCCCGGTGGGACGGCGACGCATCAACCGTGACACCCCGGACACGCTCCGCACAGCCGAATTCGGGCCACAGGACAACCGTTCACCCGACCCGGCGACACCCGTCCAGAGCCGAACGCCACAAACCCGCACGACAGTTCGAACACGGCCTGATCGGCCGGCCCGTGCACGGCAGGCACGACGCGGCTGTGCGCCGCCGTCCCTACTCCCCCGTTCCCCCCACCTGCCGCAGCGCCTCGTCGAGCAAGTCCTCGCGGTCGTACGCCAGCCACCGCACCCGCGTGTCCCGGCGGAACCACGTGTCCTGGCGGCGGGCGAACCTGCGTGTGGCGCGGGCGGTTTCCTGCTTGGCGTCCGCCTCGCCCAGTTCTCCGGTCAGCTGCTTGAGCACCTGCGCGTATCCGAGGGCCCGGGACGCGGTCAGGCCGTCGCGCAGTCCCTGCTTCTCCAACGTCCGGACTTCGTCGACGAGTCCGTCGTGCCACATGCGTTCCACGCGGGCGTCGATGCGGGTGTCGAGCACCGGGCGGGGCACGTCGACGCCGATCTGCACGCAGTCGTAGACCGGCACCGGGCCCGGCAGCGTCGCGGTGAACGGCCGGCCGGTGATCTCGATGACCTCGAGCGCCCGCACGATGCGCCGCCCGTTGCTGGGCAGGATCGCGGCGGCGGCGGCCGGGTCGAGGGAGGCGAGGCGGGCGTGCAGCGGCCCGGTGCCGTCGGCTTCCAACTCGCGTTCGAGGCGCGCGCGGACGTCCGGGTCGGTGCCCGGGAACTCCAGGTCGTCGACGACCGCCCGCACGTACAGTCCGGAGCCGCCGACCAGGACGGGGGTCCGCCCGGCGGCGAGCAGGTCGTCGACCACCGCACGGGCGTCGTGCTGGTACTCGGCGACGCTGGCGGTGCGGGTCACATCCCACACGTCGAGCAGGTGGTGCGGTACCCCGCCGCGTTCGGCCACGGTGAGTTTGGCCGTGCCGATGTCCATGCCCCGGTACAGCTGCATCGAGTCGGTGTTGACGACGTCGCCGCCGAGCGCGCGGGCGAGCGCGACGCCGAGTTCGGACTTGCCGGCGGCGGTGGGGCCGACCACGGCGACCACCCGGGGACGGGCGGTCGGGCTCGGCGGGGCGGCGTCCGGCGCGGCGTGGTCGGCCGGGCCGGCGGTGTGGGAATGGGGGCGCACGGGACAAGTCTGCCGGACGCGCGGCTACCGCCCGTCACCCGATGCGGTACGCGCGGGCCGGATCACATAACCGGGGCACGGTCGCACTCGTTGTCCGTCGGACGACATGCATACCCGCCACCTGCGTCGTAGGGTCAAGGAGCACGAAATGGGCGTTTTCGACTGGTTCAGGCGTCAAGTGAAAGGCCCCGGCGACGCGTCGGGCACCGGAGCGGCAGCGCAGGCGCCGGACGTGCCGGAGCACCTGTCCACCAGCGTCGGAGTCATCGTCGAGGAGCGGCCCGCGGCCGAGTGCCGCGTCCCCGCCCAGGAGTCCGCCGGAGGCGATCACCCGGTGGAGGCCGCGGAGAGTGCCGCCGCGACGGCCCTCGCCATGGTTCCGCAGCCGGCCGGCGCGGACCGGGAGCCCGAAGGAGAGCACGACATGGGTCTCATGGACACCATCAAGCAGAAGCTCGCTCCGCACCACGACAAGGTCGGGCAGGGTGTCGACAAGGCCGCTGACATGATCGACGAGAAGACCGGCGGGAAGCACCGCGGTCAGATCGACAAGGGCGCCGAGCAGGCGAAGGGCGCCCTGGGCGGCGACGGCACGCCGGAAGGGGCGCAGCCCCCGGCGGACCCGGCGGCCGGGCAGGCCCCGCCGGAGGAGAACCCGCCGGCGTGACGGTGCCCTGTCGCGCCGGGCATTGCGCGCCCGACGAGGCGGACGGCAGCAGACGCGCGGCGGCGGTCACGGAACG
>NZ_JBMULZ010000020.1:121488-172864 GCF_049534875.1 Uniformispora flossi | reverse complement strand
GCTTTAGTTGTGTTTTCGCGAGAGGGCCTCGTCGCATGCCGGCGGCCGGCCCGGGGCGGGTCAGCGCTGCAGGCGGCTTATCGTGCGCCCTATGCCGCCGAGCCAGCCGGCCGCGACCCGCAGCGCGGGGCCGCCGGGCAGGCCGGGGACGTGGTCGAGCAGCGGCGCCAAGGCCAGCAGGCCGGCCAGGTTGTCCAGCCGCAGGTCGCGTTTGACCAGCAGCGGCGGCACCGCCCGGCGGCCCGCCGATGCGTCCAGCAGCAGCGCGGTGGACGCGCCGCGGACGGCCGGTATGCCGCGCTCGTCGGCGGCGACCCGGCGGACCGTCCAGCCGTCCGCGGACGCGACGAACGCCCAGCCGCCGTCCGGGTCGGCCAGCGCGGTGTCGGCGGCGACGCCGTGCCGGGCGGCCAGCGCGCCGGTGATGTCGGCGAGCGCGAGCAGCCCGGCGTCGAGCAGTGCGGGGTCCGGCTTCGCAGCGCCGCAGGGCGCCAAGTCGAGGGCGTGTACGGCCAGTTCGTAGGCGATCGCGCCGAGCTGGGTGAGCAGCGGGACGGGGCCGACCTGCGAACCGGTGGGGGTGGTGCCGAGCCCGGGGTCGGCGGCGACGGCGGCGAAGGCGTCGTCGATGCGGGCGCGTCCGGCGTCGAGCGCGGCGAGCAGGTCGTCCCGGGTCGCGTCGCGGTGGGCGGCGATCAGCGCGGCGTTGGCGGCGTCCTGGTCGAGCGGCTCGGCCGCGGTGGCGCGTTCCCCGCGGGCCTCGGCAAGGAGCCGGGTGAGGAGCGGTTCCTCCGGCCAGGAGGCGAGGTGCGCGACGACGTCCCGGCCGGTCCAGCCGGGCAGCCGCGACGGCGCGTCCGGGTCGGCGGCCGCGGCGGTGCGGCGGAAGGCGTCCCACGCGGCGAGCGCGCGCTCGCGCTGCTCGCCGAGCGGCAGATCGGCCGCGCCACGCGGGCCCTGGCCGGCGGGGGCCGGGCGGTCGGGGCCGGGGTGCGCGGCGGCGGCGCCGGGCTCGTCGTCGGCGGCGGCGTCGTGCGGGTGAGCGGTCGCGGGCATGCCCCCCATCCTTCCCTGGACAATTCCGAGCCAAGCGGGCCCCACCCGAACACCGCCCGCCCGCGCGCACCCTCCCACCGTCCGCGCGATCACCCGCCACGGCCCACGGGCCGCCCGATCGCCGGAGGCCCGGCCCTCCGTCCCCGCCCGGGTCGCCCGACACCGGCCGTCCTCCCGGCCGAGTGCCCGTCAGGTGGTCACCCGTGCGGGCCGGTGTGGGGCTGGTGCCAGACTGTGGGCGTGAAGCCCCTTCCGGGGCGCGACACCGTCACATCGCAGCGGTTGGAAATCCGCAGGTCGAAAGGACCGCACCATGGCCGTCGAGATCGGCAGCAAGGCCCCCGACTTCGAGCTGAAGAACCAGCACGGCGAGGTCGTCAAGCTCTCCGACTTCCAGGGCAGCAAGAACGTCGTCCTGCTCTTCTACCCGTTCTCCTTCACCGGCGTGTGCACCGGCGAGCTGTGCGCGCTGCGCGACGAGCTGCCGACCTTCGTCAACGACGACGCCCAGCTCCTCGCGGTGTCCTGCGACTCTATGTTCACCCAGAAGGTGTTCGCCGAGCGCGAAGGCCTGGAGTACCCGGTGCTGTCGGACTTCTGGCCGCACGGCGAGGTCGCCAAGGCCTACGGCGTGTTCAACGAGGAGAAGGGCTGCGCGGTCCGCGGCACCTTCATCATCGACAAGGAAGGCACGGTCCGCTGGACCGTCGTCAACGCGCTGCCGGACGCGCGCGACCTGAACGAGTACGTCAAGGCGCTCGGCTCCATCTGACCTCCCTGACCTCTCCGGCCTCCCTGACCTCTCCGGCCTCTCCGGCCTCTCCGGCCTCTCCGGCCTCTCCGGCCTCTCCGGCCTTTCCGACCGCTCCGGTCGCGCAGGTCTCCCGCCGTGCCCGGTCCGGTGCCCCCCGAGGCGCCGGCCCGGGCACGGCGTTTTCACGGCCCGTTCGGGGGCAGGTGCAGGAACGATTGGCCGCGCGGAAATGTTCGCCCGCGCGACACCCGTCAGATCACAACGGCACCAGGAACTCGTGACTAGGATCGGATCGTTGTCCAGCCGTATACGGCAAATCCCGGAGCATCGCCGCCGCGGCGGTCTCCACGAACTTATGGAGGACTCGTGGGAGTCAGCCTGAGCAAGGGCGGCAACGTCTCCCTGACCAAGGAGGCCCCGGGCCTGACGGCCGTTCTGGTCGGCCTGGGCTGGGACGTTCGCACGACCACCGGCACGGACTTCGACCTGGACGCAAGCGCGATCCTGCTCAACAACACGGGCAAGGTCGCCTCGGACAGCAACTTCGTGTTCTTCAACAACCTCAAGAGCCCCGACGGCTCGGTGGAGCACACGGGCGACAACCTCACCGGTGAGGGCGAGGGCGACGACGAGGCGATCAAGGTCAACCTCGCGGGTGTCCCGACCGAGATCGAGCGCATCGTGTTCCCGGTGTCGATCTACGACGCGGAGACCCGCCAGCAGTCGTTCGGCCAGGTCCGCAACGCGTTCATCCGCATCGTCAACCAGGCGGACAACAACGAGCTGGCGCGGTACGACCTCACCGAGGACGCGTCGACCGAGACCGCGATGGTCTTCGGCGAGCTGTACCGCAACGGCGCGGAGTGGAAGTTCCGCGCGGTCGGCCAGGGCTACGCCTCGGGCTTGCGCGGCATCGCGCAGGACTTCGGCGTCAACGTCTGACGTCCGCCGGATCGCGGCGCCGCACGGTGCCGCAGCACAATTGCAAGGTGACGCCCGCCGGCCGTGCGCCGGCGGGCGTCTTGCTTTCTTCCGTCGATTACCGCAATTCCGTATCGATTTCGTAGCGCGATTGCGCAACACCGCAACTATGCCGTCCGATGGCAAAGGCGTTCGCGTGCGGCGCCGGCCGGAATGCCGGTTGGGGGAAATCCCTTGAGCCGGGACGGGGTCGAGACGCGGTGCGGGGCGTCTGACTAGGCTTCGATCGGGGACCAAGCGAAGCAGGAGGAACACATGGGGGTCACCCTCGCAAAGGGCGGCAATGTCTCGCTGACGAAGGCCGCGCCGAACCTGACGACGGTGTTGGTCGGTCTCGGCTGGGACGCGCGCGCGACCACGGGTGCGGCATTCGACCTCGATGCCAGCGCCCTGCTGTGCGGCGGCGCCGGAAAGGTGCTCGGGGACGACTACTTCGTTTTCTACAACAACCTCAAGAGCCCCGAAGGCGCCGTGGAACACACGGGCGACAACCTCACCGGCGAGGGCGAAGGCGACGACGAGACGATCATGGTCGACCTCACGCTCGTGCCCGCGGGCGTGGAGAAGGTCGTGTTCCCCGTCTCGATCTACGACGCCGAGAACCGGGGGCAGACGTTCGGGCAGGTGCGCAACGCGTACATCCGCATCGTGAACCAGGCGGACGGGAACGAGCTTGCGCGATATGACCTGACGGAAGATGCGTCAAGCGAGACTGCCATGATCTTTGGAGAACTTTACCGATACCAGGGAGAATGGAAGTTCCGCGCGGTCGGCCAGGGGTACGCTTCGGGGCTGCGGGGGATCGCTCTCGACTTCGGCGTCAGCGTTCAGTGACGACCAGTCAGGGCCGGTCACCCCGGTGACCGGCCCATAGTCGTTTCAGGGGGGCAGTACCCCGGCGCCACCCGTCCTTCCGTTCTTCCTGCCCGACAACCCGAGAAAGGGACCATCCCTCCGTGTTGCTCCGTACCTTCGGCTGGTCATTCGCCGTGACCTTGGCGGGATTGGCCGTCGCCTTCATCTTCTGGGGGGCGGAAGGATTCGGCGTCGTCCTGATCCTGTCCATCCTGGAGATCTCGTTGTCCTTCGACAACGCGGTCGTCAACGCCACGATCCTCAAGAAGATGAACGCCTTCTGGCAGAAGATCTTCTTGACGGTGGGCGTGCTCATCGCGGTCTTCGGCATGCGGCTGGTGTTCCCGCTGGCCATCGTCAGCCTGACCGCGTCGCTGAATCCCATGGACGTCATCGATCTCGCGTTCCACGAGAACAAGATGATCGACGGCTTGACGTATGCCGACTACCTGCACGACGCGCATCCCGCGATCGCGGCGTTCGGCGGCATCTTCCTGCTGATGATCTTCCTGGACTTCATGCTCGACGACCGCGAGCACAACTGGATCGCCCCGGTCGAGCGGTTCACCGCGCGGCTCGGCAAGTTCGAGGTGCTGTCCACCCTCATCGCCCTGGTCGGCCTGGTCCTCGCCGCGCAGCACCTGGCGCCGGAGGGCAAGGAGGGCACCGTGATGGTGGCCGGTGTCCTCGGCCTCATCGCGTACCTGGGCGTCGGCGGACTGTCCGACTACTTCGAGTCGCACGGGGTCGGCGCGGACGACGACGAGGACGAGGCGGAGGAGGGCGCCAAGTCCGGCAGCGCCAAGCCGCTCGTGCTGGCGTCCGGCAAGGCCGCGTTCTTCATGTTCCTCTACCTCGAGGTCCTCGACGCGTCGTTCTCCTTCGACGGCGTCGTCGGCGCGTTCGCGATCACCCAGGACCTGCTGTGGATCACGCTGGGCCTCGGCATCGGCGCGATGTACATCCGGTCGCTCACCGTCTACCTGGTGCGCCAGGGCACGCTGGACGACTACGTGTACCTGGAGCACGGCGCGCACTACGCGATCGGCGCGCTGGCGGGCATCCTGGTCTTCTCGATCAAGTGGGAGGTCCCGGAGATCGTCACCGGCCTCGTCGGTGTCGGCTTCATCGGCATCGCGCTGATCTCGTCGATCATGCGCAACCGCCGGATCGGCCACATCCCCGGGCAGAACGGGCAGGGCAGCGAGCCATCGGTGGAAGCCAAGGTCTGAGCAACAGGCTGAACCCGTCCGAACCCCCCCGAAAAGGGGCGGAATCGGGTGCGGAGCGAAACCGGCCGTACCGCGCGCGTGTCTCACCAGGCACCGCGCGGTACGGCTATTTTTGTGTCAGCTGTGCCGGCACGGTGACCGGGCGCCGTCGGCGCCCGGCGCCGGCCGGCCGAGGCGGGGAGGGCACGATGCCGTTGTTCGGACGGTCGCAAGGCGGACTGATCGGCGAGCCGGACACCGGCAGCCACAAGGTCACCCTGACCCGGACCACCCCCGAGGTGTCGCTGACCCGCCAGGGTTCGGCGACCGGCACGCTCCGCGTCAACCTGCACTGGAACCAGCACTACGAAGAGGCCCCGGGCCGCCCGCGCGGCGGACTGTTCCGCCCGCTCGAGGTCCAGGCGCCGCCGCTGCCGCAGAAGATCGACCTCGACCTCGGCTGCATGTGGGAACTCGCGGACGGCTCCAAAGGCGTCGTGCAGGCGCTCGGCAACCTCTACGGCGACTTCAACGCGACCCCGTTCGTCCGCCTCGACCACGACGACCGCACCGGCTCGGCCTCCGGCGAGACGATGTTCATCAACCTCGACCAGTGGCGGCTCATGAAGCGGCTGCTGATCTTCGTCTACATCTACGACGGGACGCCCGCCTTCGACCAGGCCAACGGCGTCGTGAGCCTCTTCCCGAACGCCGGCCGCCCCATCGAAGTCCGCCTCGACGAACGCTCGTCCGGCGCCAAGACCTGCGCGGTCGCCCTGGTGGAGAACCACGGCGACGACGTCACCGTGCGCCGCGTGGTGCGCTATCTCGACGGGTTCCAGGCCGAACTGGACCGGGCGTTCGGGTGGGGGCTGGTCTGGGCGCGGGGCTACAAGTAAATGCCGCGCGGCCGGTGACGGCGCGTTCCTAGACTGCCGAGCGAACCACTGCAGCACGCAAGCAGGCAGGCAAGCAGGCAGGTAGGAAGGAACGCGTCATGGCCGACACCGTGGAGGACTTCGGCGGCACCCCCGTCTTCGTGTGCGACCCCGCGGGAGAACCGGTGCGCGGCGAGCAGGACGCCACGGACCTGATCGGCAACGCGTACTACCAGGGCGCGTCCTGGGTCGCGGTGCCCGCGGAACGCCTCGGCGACGACTTCTTCCGGCTGAGCACCAAGGTCGCCGGCGGGATCGTGCAGAAGTTCGCCAACTACCGCATGGGCTTGGCGGTGCTCGGCGACATCGACCGGCACGTCGCGGGGAGCACGGCGCTGCGCGACTTCGTGGCGGAGAGCAACCGCGGCCGCCAGCTGTGGTTCCTCCGGGATGCGGAAGCGCTGCGCGGCAAGCTGGCGGGGGAGTAGCGGCACTCTCGGCAAGCACCACCGGCCGAGCCCGGGCGGGCCCGGCCGGTGTCGTGCTGCGCGTCGCGTCCCGTGGCAATCGACCGGAAAGCGCCCCCGCTACCGCTACTGGAACTGCGGGCCCTGCGGCGGGTTGTTCAGCCACTGGGTCTGCGGTGCCGGGCCGCCGGGGAAGCCGGGGCCCGACGGGGCCGGGGTGTGCGCCGGAGTCGCCTGCGGCGTGTGGCCGGGGCTCGAGTGCGGGCCCTGCGGCGCGGCGCCCAGGGCGTACTGCGGCCCGCCGGGCGGCATGTGCATGACACCGGCGGGCGTCAGCGTGCCCGCCGGGGTGCCCGGGTTGGACACCGCGGCGGACGCCGGCTGCGAGGCCGGGACGCCCGCGCTGCCGTGCCCGGGGGTGGCCGGGAAGCCGGGGGCGGGGTCGTCGAGGCCGGGCGGCGGGGGGATCGGGATGCCGCCGTACGGCGACTGCGGCCCGGTCGAGGCTCCGGCCGGCGGCGCGCTGCCCGGCAGGCTCGCGGGCATCAGCGCGGTCGCGGGAAGGTCGGCGAACGGTGTAGGCGTGATCGGTGCCCGCCCGGCGGGCGGCTGCGACCGCGCGGCCGCCGGGGTGCTCGCGGGCCCGGCGGTGGTCGGCGCGGGGGTCGGCCACGGGGACGACGCCGACGGGGACGGGGTGGACGGGGGCGGGGTGGACGGCGTCGGGGTCGACGGAGACGCGGCGGGCGCCGGGGAAGCCGAGCCCTGCCGCGGTCCCGCGGACGGTGCCGGGACGGCCGCGGGGGCCGGCTCGTCGTCTTCCTCGTCGTCGACGTTGATGCCGTAGTCCATCGCCAGCCCGGCCAGGCCCGTGTCGTAGCCCTGGCCGACCGCGCGGAACTTCCACTGGTCGTTGCGCTGGTAGATCTCGCCGAACACGAACGCCGTCTCGGTGGTCGCACCGGCGATCGGGAAGTTCAGCAGCTCCGTGCCCGAGCCGGCGTCGAAGACGCGCAGGATCAGGTTCGGGACCTGGCCGACCCGGCCTTCGTACGCCGAGCCCGCCACCACGACCCGTGCCACGCTCGGCTCCAGTGCCTTGATGTCCACCCGGAACGCGTCCGAGCAGCCCGCCGCCGCGACGACCTTGTCGCCGTGCACGACCGCGCCGGACGGATGCCGCGGCTGGTTGTAGAACACGAAGTCCGCGTCGGTGCGCACCTTCCCGTTTGCGCCCAGCAGCAGCGCCGAGCAGTCGATGTCCGGCACCCCGGCACCCGGCCGCCACTCCAGGACGACCCGGACCGACTCCGCGCCGAGGACCGTGTTCGCGCCCTTGGTCATCACCTGCGTCATGGCCCCATCCTGCCCGGAACGGCGCCCGCGGCTCAACGAGGGGGCGGGCGCGGCGTGCCGCCGGGCCCCGCGGGGCTCACCCGGACGGCCCATCCGTGCGGAGATCCATCCGGAATGCGCGAACTCGGACGGATCGGCGTTCGTTGCAGATCCGAGGGCGGCAAGGGGACGGCAGTGCGGGCGCGGGGATCGTGCGTGGTCCCCGCCACATTGTCGCTCCGTGGTTTTCGGCCGTCACCCAGCGTGCACGCCCCGCCGGGAACCCGGGTGCCGTCGGCAATTCCGGCCTTCCGACCACGTTGCTGCGGGCGGCCTGATTGCGTGTGACACGGCTGTGACAAGCCCGTGAACGTCTTCCGCATGCGCCCGGAGGGAACGTCTGCCATTTTGCTTTTCGGTTACCGTATGTGTGCCTGCCGGGATTCCCGGTCGGGCGCGAACGCGCCGAAGGCGCGAATAAGGTCCCACCGCACCGCCATGCGCGAGGGGGACGCGCCCAGGACCGGAAACTCGACACGCAAGGGGGAAAACGGATGCGCCACTTCGCGTTCTTGGCCGACCACGAGCTGAGCCGGTTGTTCCATCGGCCGCCGCAGGAGTTCGGCCGCGATTCCGAGCCGTCCGTGCTCGCCGCGGCACTCGGCGCCACCTTGTACAGCCCCGCCACGCGCCGCACCCTGGCCGCGGACATCGCCAAGCAGGCCGCGCGCGGCGTCACCTCGATGGTGCTGTGCCTGGAAGACGCGATCGACGACCGGGACGTCGAGATGGGCGAGCACAACCTCGTCGCCCAGCTCACCGAGTACGCCGAATCCGGCGCCGACGGCCCGCTGCTGTTCGTCCGGGTCCGCACCGCCGAGCAGATCACCGACCTCGCCGAGCGCCTCGGCCCGGCGCTGTCCGTGCTCACCGGCTTCGTCATGCCCAAGTTCGAACCGGACAACGGCGCCCGCTACCTCAAGGCGCTCGTCGAGGCGGGCCTGGACAGCGGCCGGCGGCTGCTCGGCATGCCGGTGCTGGAATCGCCGAGCATCGCCTATCTCGAATACCGGCAGCGAGTCCTGACCGACCTGTCCGCGCTGATAGCCGGCTACCGCGAGCACGTGCTCGCGGTGCGGATCGGGGCGACGGACTTCGCCTCCGCGTACGCGCTGCGCCGGTCGCGCGACCTGACCGCCTACGACGTCCACCTCGTCGCCGGCCTGATCGCCGACATCGTCAACGTGTTCGGCCGCTCGGACGGCACCGGGTTCGTCATCTCCGGCCCGGTCTGGGAGTACTTCCCGCAGGGCGAGCGCCTGTTCAAGCCGCAGCTGCGGCGCTCCCCGTTCGCCGAGGCGGAGGACCCGGACGAGGCCGTCGCGCTGCGGTCCCGGCTGATCTCCGCCGACCTGGACGGGCTGATCCGCGAGCTCGAACTCGACAAGGCCAACGGCCTGCTCGGCAAGACCGCGATCCACCCGAGCCACGTCGCGGTCATCCACGCGATGTCGGTGGTCACCCACGAGGAATTCAGCGACGCCTCGGACATCCTCGCGGAGAGCGCGGCGGGCGGGGGCGTGCTGCGTTCGGCCTACACGAACAAGATGAACGAAGTGAAGCCGCACCGGGCCTGGGCCGAAGCGGTGATGCGCCGCGCGGGCGCGTTCGGCGTGGCGGCGGAGGACGTCAGCTTCGTCGACCTGCTGGCCGCCACGGCGTCGGCGCAGGCCGCCGGACCGGTGCGCGCCAGCGTGGCACCGCGGTTGCGGGACATGTCGCACGCGGTGAACGTGCGGGGGACGTCGGCGGGTTCGGGCGGAGAGCGATGAGCACGGGGTACGGCGTGGCCGAGGCCGGGCGCTCGGGCGGTTCGGGCGGCCGGGGCGCGTTCGGTGCTTCGCCTGCCTCGACCGACTCGGGTGCCGAGTGGTCCGGCACGTGGGTCGCGCGCCGTCTCGGGCTGCGGATGGCCGCCGACGAGAACGGCATCGGACCGAGCTTCTCGACCGACGTGACGGCGCCGCACGATGGTGCCGCCGACCTGCGTGGGTTGGTCGGCCTCGCGCTGCGCCGGAATCCGCGCCGTGCCCACCTGCTGGTGTCCACGGTGTTGGGGAAGCACGTGCCGCAACTGCCCGAGTTGGTGCACGAGTCCGGGCGGGCGTTGGGCGTGCTGGTGGCGGCTCGGCTGGCGGACGACGTCGGCGGGGCCGAGGTGAACGGGGCCGGCCGAGTCGACGCGGCGCTGGGATCCGACGGGATTACGCCAACGGACCACGGCACGCCCGCGGCCGCGCGGACCGCTGTGGGCTCGGGCCTCCACCACCGCCCCGTCGTCCTCGGTTACGCCGAGACCGCGACCGGGCTCGGCCACTGCGTCGCCGAGATGGTGGCGGGCGCGACCTACCTGCACTCGACGCGGAGGCCGGTGGCCGGTGTCGAGCCGCTGGGCGGGTTCGAGGAGGAGCACTCGCACGCCACCTCGCACTTGCTGCTGCCGGAGGATCCCACGCTGCTGTCCGGGCACGGACCGCTGGTCCTGGTCGACGACGAACTCTCCACCGGGCGCACGGTGTTGAACACGATCGCGGAGATTCACGCGGTCGCGCCGCGCAGCCGCTACGTGATCGCGTCGCTGATCGACGTGCGTACCGGTGCCGACCGGGCCGCGATGGCGGCGTTTGCGGCGGAGCTGGGTGCGCGCGTGGACGTGGTCGCGCTCGCGAGCGGTGTGGTGACGCTGCCGGAGGATGCGCTGTCGCGCGGCCAGGAGTTGGTGGCGGCGGAGGAAGCCCGCGGCGCGGCCGGGCGGGACGCCGAGGGCCGCCTCGACGCCCCGGGTGGCGGCAACGACGCCACGCGGAGCAGCGGTGCCGCCGTGTCCGGCCCGGTCCGCGCGTCCGTCTTCCGCCTCGGCCTCGCCTGGCCCGCCGGTCTTCCGGACGGCGGCCGCCACGGCTTCACCCCGGACCACCAGGCCCGGCTCGATGCCGCGCTGCCCGCCCTCGGCGCCCAGGCCGGCGTCGCCCTCGCAGGGGCCCGCCGGGTGCTCGTGCTCGGGTTCGAAGAGCTGATGTACGTGCCGCTGCGGCTGGCGCGCGCGCTCGCCGACGCGCTGCCCGAGGCCGAGGTCCGCTACTCGACGACGACCCGTTCCCCGGTGCTCGCCGTCGACGACCCCGGCTATGCGATCCGCACGCGCCTGGACTTTCCGGCGCACGACGATCCCGCGGACGGCCCCGGCCCGCGGTACGCGTACAACGTCGACCCGGGTGCCGACGCCGCGCGCCGGTTCGACACGATTGCCGTCGTGGTCGACAGCACCGCCGACACCGCCGCACTCCACGCGGACGGCGGTCTTGTCGACCGGCTGGCCGGGGTAACCGACCGGGTAGCGGTGGTTGTCGTGCCCTCGTATGTCCCCGCATCCGCTCCGCCCCGCACTTCGGCCGTCGCGACCGCGCCGGCCGGCGCGCTGCCCGATGTCCCCGAATCCGCCGTTCCCGACCGCGAGGTAGCCATATGACCGTCCGCGACACCGGAAAACTGCCCGAACCGCTCGCGGGTCCGGGGTTCTCCTCCTATGCCGCGGACGAGGTCACTTGGCTGCTCAAGGACCTCTCGGACGTGGAACTCGAGGCACCGCTGGAGGAGCGCGAGGAGGCGATCCAGCACGGCGGCGCACACTACGCCGAGTCTCTGCCGATCGAGTACCAGCCCTCGCCCGAGTACCAGGCGCTGTTCCACGCCGCGCTCGACGAGACCGCGGACCGGATCGCGCACGCGGTGGGCGTGGTGACCGAGATCGTCCTCGCCGAACGCGGCCGGGACGCCGTACTGGTGTCGCTGGCCCGGGCCGGCACCCCCGTCGGCATACTCATGCGCCGCTGGGCGGCCTACGCACACGGCCTCGACCTGCCGCACCACGCGGTCTCCATCGTCCGCGCCCGCGGCATCGACCCGGTCGCGCTGCGCTGGCTGGCCCGCGAATACGACCCGGCCCGCGTGATGTTCGTCGACGGCTGGACCGGCAAGGGCGCCATTACCCGCGAACTGACCGAAGCCCTGGACGACTTGCACCAGGCGACCGGGCTGCGGTTCTCCGACGAACTCGCGGTGCTCGCCGACCCCGGGTCGTGCGTGCGCACATACGGCACCCGCGACGACTTCCTCATCCCGTCGGCCTGCCTCAACTCGACGGTCTCCGGCCTCGTGTCGCGGACCGTGCTGCGGCCCGGCCTGATCGGCCCCGACGACTTCCACGGCGCGAAGTTCTACCGCGACCTCGCGTCCGTCGACGTGTCGAACCTGTTCCTGGACACGGTGGCTTCGCGGTTCGCCGCGGTCGCCGACGACGTCGCCCGCGACTGGCCGGCGCTCGCCGCCGCCGACCGCGCTCCCGGCTGGGAGGGCTGGCGGGCCGTCGAGCGCATCGGAACCGAATACGGGATCGACAACGTCAACCTGATCAAACCCGGCGTGGGCGAAACCACGCGGGTTCTGCTGCGCCGCGTGCCGTGGATGATCCTTGCCCGGCGCGGCGTCGGCACCGAGCTGGACCACGTCCGCATGCTCGCGGACCAGCGCGGAGTGCCGGTCGTCGAGGTCGACGACCTGCCGTACTCGTGCGTGGGGCTGGTCAAGCCCGGATTCCGCCGCGACATGGGAGTCACGTGACGAAGGCCCGGCACGACCACACGCACGACAGCAAGCCCAGCAGGCCCAGCAAGCCCAGCAAGACGGCCGATGCCGGCAAGGCCGCGGACGCAGGCAAGACGGCGGACGCAGGCAAGGCGGGGAAGGCCGGCAAGTCCGGTGCCGCTGCCGCGACCCCGGTGGCGCGCGGTGCGCGCACCGGGCCGGTGGTCGCCGCGTGCGACCTCGACCGGACGCTGATCTACTCGCGGGCCGCCGCCAAGCTAGGGCTGCCGGCGGACGCCCGGCCGCCGGTGCTGGAGTCCGTGGAGATCCACGAGGGCAAGCCGATCTCGTTCCTGACGCCCGACGCGTCGCGCATGATCGCCGAGTTGGGCCGGGCGGCGCTGCTGGTGCCGACCACCACGCGGACCCGCAAGCAGTACCAGCGGATCCATCTGCCGGGGCCGGCGCCCGCGTACGCGATCTGCGCCAACGGCGGCCACATCCTCGTCGACGGTGTCACCGACGAGGACTGGCATGCGCTGATCCGCAAGCGCCTCGCGGAGGAGTCCGCGCCGCTGGCCGAGGTCGTGGCACGGCTCGAAGCCGCCACCGACCCGGAGTGGACGCGCAAGCTGCGGGTCGCCGAGGACTTGTTCACGTACCTGGTGCTGGAGCGCGACAAGGTGCCCGCCGGGCTCGTCGACGAACTGACCGGGTGGGCCGCGGAACGCGGCTGGGGTGTGTCGCTGCAGGGCCGCAAGCTGTACTTCGTGCCGGACGCGCTCACCAAGGGCTCGGCGGTCGAGGAGATCCGCCGCCGCAGCGGCGCCGGCACCGTGCTGGCCGCGGGCGACTCGCTGCTCGACATCGAGCTGCTGCGCGCCGCCGACCTGGGCATCCGTCCCGGTCACGGCGAACTCGCCGACCTGGACTGGCACGCCCCGCACGTCGTCGCGACCGGTACGGCCGGGGTGCGGGCGGGCGAGGAGATCCTGCGCTGGCTGCTCGACCGCGTGCGGGTGGCCCAGGCCGCCTGAGCCGGTCGGCGATGGCCGGACACGGCCTGACGACACGGCCTGACGACACGGCCTGACGACACGGCCTGACGACACGGCCTGACGACACGGCCGGACACGGCTACGCGACGCTGCCCCCGGCACCGGTGCGGTGCGGGGGGCAGCGGTTCGACCGGATGTCGGCGGGCGCCGGGGCGGCACGCCGGTGTGTCGTCGGTGCGTCAGACGTCGGCGCCGCGGACCGTGAGGAGTTCGGCGCTGGCCTGCACCGGCGGAAGGCCTTCGATGTGGAAGGTCAGCTGGAAGCCGTCCCGGGCGGCCCGCACGCGGGTCAGCGTGACCTCGGCGAACCGGTCGAGCGCCTGCCCGAGTTCCCGGACCGCGGTGCCGGTCGCGGACAGGCCCAGCACGGTGCCGTCGCTCAGCACGACGCTGTCGCCGCCGAGGCCGCGCGGGGCGGCGTGCACGTCGGTGACCCGGAGAGGGCCGCGGCCGAGCGAATTGAGCCAGCGGACGGCCTGCTCGTGCAGGAGGTCGCGCTCTTCGTCGTACGCGGTGTGCATCATGCGCCGAAGCTCGTTGACGTCGGGCGTGTGCAGCGGGATCTTCTGCACGGTGTCCGCCTTGGGCGTACGGCGCAGGGCGGCCACGCAGGGCGCGGCGGCGAGCGCGACGAACGCGAGCATCGGTATCAGCAGCACGGGCATGGGCACGTCCCCGGGGAGTCGCGGCCGCGGTGCGAGGCACCACGGCCCGAAGGGCGGCGTCGGGTGGGGATTCTCCCGGGGTCGCCCGGGCGTTCGGCACGCCGACGTGTTTGCGGCTCGGCGGCTCAGGGGAAGGTGGCCCTGACGGCTGGGACCGAGGTCCCGGCGTTACCGCGCTGTCAAAGACCTTAAACGCCGTTTCGGGTAAAACGGCAGGACCGATTTGCGGGCGGGCGGGGTCGGTCGCCCGGGGTCGCCAGGAGTTGACCCGCTGTCGTAAACCACGCGGCTTTTGTCCGTATTTGTCGGTAGTGGTGTGGCGGAACTCACGTCCGCCGCGCGCGAACACTCTGGCGCGGACCGGGGTCGTTCATGCGCGGAGGGTAGTGCGGCGGCGGCGCCCGGTTTCCCGGGTCAGGCGCCTGCGCGGTCGTCGCGGATCTGCTGGACGACGCTCGCGACCTCGGCACGGATCGCCCGGGCCTCCGACAGGAACTGCCACCAGTCCGGATGCGGCGCGTCCAGCCCGTCGCGGAGCTTGTCGAGCCGGAACACCAGCGCGTCGAGCCGCCGCGCGTAGCGTTCCTCGGCCACCGCCCGGTCGCCGACCGCGAGCCGCTGCGCGTCGCGGACCGCGAACCGGGTGCGCTGGACCTCCGCTTCCGGGTCCGCGGCGGCCGCGTCCAGGTCGCGCAGCCGGTCGTGCACCGCGGCCATCGCCTCGTCGGCCTGGTTCAGCGCGGCGCGCGCGGTCGCCAACCGGCTCACCGCATCCGCCCATTCCTGCCGCCCCGCGGCCTGGCCCGCCTCGTCGATCCGGGCCTCCGCCACGGCCACCGCCTGCGTGACCTTCTGCGGCGCGTCCGCGATGTCCGTCCAGCACGCCGCGCTGTAGTCCCGGCGCAGCCGGTGCAGGGCAGGCTCCAGGTTGTCGGCGCGGGACGCCACCGCCTGCGCGCGGGTACGCAGCGACGACAGGCGCTTGGTGACGTCGTCGCGCAGGCGGGGGAGGCGCTCGGCCTCCTCGTACAGCGCGTGCGCGGTCTCCGTCACCTGCGCCGCGCGGGTCAACGTGCCCGCGACGCCGTGCACCGCGGCACCCTTCTCCAGGTCCGCGAGCGCGGCGAGCAGCGCCGCCAAACGCTGGTCCAGCGCGGGCCCGGCCAGGCCTTGCTGCCCGGCGGTCCGCACGGCGTCCGCGGCGGCCCGCGCCGCCTGGCGGGCCTGCTCGGTCTTCGGCGGCAACTGCGACAGCGCGGCGTCGGCCCGGGCGATCGTCGGCCCGAGCGTCCCGGCGAACCGCTCCAGCTCCTTGCCGACCTCGTCCAACCGACGCGCGGCGGCGTCGAGATCACGGCGGGCGGCCTCGTAGTCGGCGGACTCCGCGTCGACGTCCAGCGGATGCCGGTCCATCGTGGCGATATACGCCGCACTGGCCTCGTCGACGGTCTCGCTCAACGCGTCGAACCGGCGCAACGCCGCATCGGTCTGGTCGGACGGCTCCACCGCACGCACCGTCTCCAGCGAAATCCGCAGATCCCGCTGCGCGGTGTCCAGCCGCAGGAAAGCCTCCCCGGCCGCCTCGCGCGCCGCCACGGCACCCGCCCGCGCGGCCTCCCGCCGACGCCGCCACGGCCGGGACTCCCCACCCCCGAACGCCCCCGGCACCAGCAGCGGAACGAGCACAGGCAGCCACACCGCCACCCCGACCCGACGCCGTCCCGACCCGAGTGCCACTCCCACTCCCGTCACCGTCTGCGCGTTGCCGACTTCATCCTCCCAGGTCTGAGAGGCGAGGGAGCGGAGGTGGGGAGGTCTTGGGGCCGGGGTGGGGGAGGGATGACGGGGCAGCGTGTCGAGGTGGGGGCGGCCCGCCACGCCTGAGCGCCGACCGCGCGGCTCCTGGCCGCCGGCGGCCCGCCTCGGGCGGGGCGTCAGTGCCGGCTGGACGCGCTTCGTTGCCGTGCCTCGCGCCGGGCGTGAGCTCAGGCTGGACGCGCTCCGTCGCTCCGGCCCCGCGTTGCCTCGCACCAGCCACGATTGCCGTCGGCCGTCGGCCGCCGGCGCACGAAGTGTCGACGGGACGCGCTGCCTGCCCAGGCGCTGACTGCCCGGGCGCGGCCGGGTCCCCGCGGCCGGGTCCGGCATCGACCGTGGCCGTCCCCTTCCACGGCCGGCTTTTGCAAGCGCTGACCGGGTGCGGTCCCCGGCTTCGCCCGCCCTGCCTCCCGCCACTGCGCTCGCGTCCACGACCGGCTCACTTGCCTGCGCGCCGACCCGCTCCTTGCCGCCGCGTCCCCCGCCCGGCGCCGGACCGGCCGCCGTCACCCGCGCGCCCGCCCGCGCACCGGCCCGGGCGCGCGGCCGCGCGGCCCCGTCCCGCGCCCCCCGTCCCGCGCCCCGAAACGCGTGCGCGTGCACTCGTGCCGATTCGGTACGCTGTGCACCAGCCGCCACTGCACCACGCGGCCATTCCGCCTTGCGCGGGCGCGTAGCTCAGTTGGTTAGAGCACTGCTCTTACAAAGCAGGGGTCATCGGTTCGAGTCCGATCGTGCCCACCAGCGAAGAAGCCCCGGAGCGATCAGGCTCTGGGGCTTCTTGCATCGGTCTTTGACATCAACGGCGGCGATCAGGTGCGTCGGCGGTGCAGCATCCGGCCGATGTGCGAGGCCCCTTCCCGCTTCAGTGTGTCGGGTACGTGCGTGTAGACATCCACGTCACGCTGACCTTGCTGTGGCCGAGGATCTCCATCGCGACGCGGGGTGCACGTTGCTCACTGCGAGCAGGGTGGCTGCCCCGTGCCGCGCATCGGGCACCGGGATCCGCGGGGCGGCCGCGGCGTCGGCCAGGCGTAGTTCTCGCCGCCGACGCTTTTGCGCTGCTTGCGGACGAGCAGTGTCCGAGCGTCGAGGTGGACGTGCCGCCACCGGAGATCGGTCCTCGCGCCCGTGTGCGGGGATTTCGCCAGGACGGGCCGAGAGCGCGTTGGCGGTGCCGACTCGGAAGGGCGTGCAGCGCAAAATGAATCTGGGAGAAGCCGGTCGCGGCCTCCGGCCGACGGGCGGATCTGCTGTCCCGGCGCGGCAACATGCCTGGCAGAAGGCCGTGTTGGGCTGCCAGGGCGCATGATCGTGAGACACGGTGCGATCAATGATGGACACACCGCGTACAGATCCCGCCAACAGATCGGTCGATTCCTTGCATGCGAGCCGTGGCCGCGCGTCGACGGCGCGGCCGAGGCGGCGCAAGGCGATTCGACGGGGCCGCCCGCCGCGCGTAACCATGCAGGCATCCCACCTCCGACACCCGCCCTGGGCGGCGTTGACGCGGGCCTGCCGCCGGAAAGGACGCCCATGCCTACCCCTGCTCCCCGAGACCTGTCCGACCTGCCCTTCCGGCATCGGCTCGAGTCCTTCACCGCGGACCTGGCGCGGGAGGAGGACTATGAGTGGCTCCACATCGACGGCGCCACCTTCGACGACACCGATGCCGGGATGAGCCGCTTCACCGAGTCGGCGCTTTCCTCGGTGACGTTCAACGGCGGCCGGCTGCGCCGCGCGCGGCTGGACACGGTGTGGATGCACAGCATGCGTACCGTCGGCACCGACCTGGCCGAGAGCACCTGGCTGGACACCGAGTGCCTGTCCGGGCTCCTGGCCGGCACCCAGCTCCACGGCGCCCAGATGCGGCGCGCCGTCTTCCACCACTGCAAGTTCGACTCGGTCAACCTGCGCGCCACCAAGCTCCGCGAGGTCGTGTTCGTCGACTGCCTCCTGCGCGACGTCGACTTCGCCGGCGCCACCCTGACCGATGTCTCCTTCCCCGGAACCTCCCTGGACAAGGTCGACTTCACCAAGGCCACGCTCAGCCGGGTCGACCTGCGCGATGCGACCGCGCTCGGCATCACCTCCGGAGCCGAAGCCCTCAACGGCGCCATCGTCAGCACACCCCAACTGCTCGACCTCGCCCCCGCCTTGGCCCGGCACATCGGGATCATGGTCAAGGACCGCTGAGACGGGTACGACACGGCTCGGTGCCGAGGCTGCGCGATCTGTCGTCGCGAACCCGTGATCCCCTGTCCCGAACGGAGGATGCCGCGCCGCAGGTTCGGCCACGGGCATACGGACCTCACACGCACCGCCCGATGCTGCGGCCGTTGCGGCCGACAGGCGATCGACCACGACCACGACCTCGTCGCGTTCGAGCAGCGGATGGAGGTCCGGGGCGGCTGGTTGGGAATGTCGCCGCCGATTCGTCGGCGGAGGCAACCCGAAGCCGGTGTCGAGTCGTCGGACTGTCGGCCGAAGGGGGTGTGGATGGAGGATCCGGCAGGGTTCCACGACTACGTGGCGGTAAACCGGGACCGGTTGGTGCGCTTTGGGTGGTTGCTGTGCGGTAGTCGGACGTCCGCCGAGGACCTGGTGCAGGAGGCGCTGGTCCGCGTGTGGCTCCGGTGGGAACGGGTCGGCCGCGGCAGCGTGGACGCGTACGTGCACAAGGTGATGGTGTCGACGCACCTGACCAGGCGGCGGCGGTTGTGGCGTCGTGAGGAGCCGACCGATCTGCTGTCCGGGAAACCCGTGCCGGGGGAGAGGCAGGCACCGGATCCGATGGCGCTCTGGGACAGCCGCGACGCGTTGGCGGCGGCCCTGCGCCGCCTTCCGCCAAGGCAGCGTGCGGTGCTCGTGCTGCGGTTCTTCCTCGACCTGTCGGAAGCGGACACCGCCGCAGCGATGTCCTGCACGCGCGGAACCGTGAAGAGCCAGACGTACAAAGCGCTGCGGACCCTCCGTGGGTACGCGGACGAGCTTCGGGACGGAGATCGGCTGGGGGTCCGGCATGGTGACTGACCACGACAGGGACGACGGCCTCGACACGGCCGAAGTGGTGGCCCTGCGTTTGGGGTTCCAAACCGCCGTGGGTGACATGCATGCCTCGGCGGACCTCGGTGAACGCAGTGCCCGTACCGCTCGGAGCGTCCGCAAGCGGCGCGATCGGGCGGTCAAGATCGCCGGTCCGGTGGCTGTGCTGGTGCTCGTCCTCGGCATCGGGGCGGCGTTCCGGCTCGGTCCGTTCGGTGAGCACACGCCGGCCGCGGTGGGTGCCGATACGGGGGTCACTGTGTGTCCACCCGCGCTTCCCTCGCCGGCGAACCCCGGGGAGTCGGGTGACGCTCTGCTGCCCGCCCGGCCGGGGCGGATGCTGTCCTGTGTGTACCGGAACGTGTGGGTCGACGGTGCGAGTGTCCCATCCAGGGTGGTGACGGACTCCCGTCGGCTGGCCGGGGCCGATGCCCGGCGTGCGGCCTCGATCGTCAATGGCGCGCCGCCGTTGACGCGGGCACGCAAGTGCCCCGAAGGAGACTACGAGGCGTTGTTCTTCAGGAATCGGGCCGGACTGGAGGCCGTGGTGACGATCAACACCTGCGAAGGAGCCTCGGACGGTCTGCGGGTGGTGGATCCGCTGCTTGGTCCCGGGGCGGACTGGTTCCGGTGACCGGAAGCGCGGGAGAGCATGCTGACAACGGCGCCACATCTTGCAGGTATTCGGCGAATCCCCGGAGTGGCATTGCCACTCCGGGGATTCGCCGGGTGATGCGGGGGCGGGCTGTGGTGTCGTTCACGCCTTGGGGGAGGTGCGGCGGCTGAAGACCAGGGCCGCCGTGAGGGCCGCGGCCAGGGCCAGGCCGGCGTTCACGGCGATCGCCGTTTTCACAGCGGGCAGGATCCCGGTGGTGGCGGAGGTGCCGATGGCGGTGACGACCGCGGACATGATCGGCGTGCCCATCGTGATGCCGATCTGCTGGGACATGGTGGCCAGGCCGGTGGCGAGGCCCTGTTCGTGGTTCGGGAGGTCGGAGGTCGCCGTCACCATGAAGCCGACGATGACCAGCATGTTGCCGACGCCGCCGAGGAAGGTGGCGGGGAGCAGCAGCGCCATCGCGGGGCCGGCGGCGGTGCCGAGCAGCAGGAGCACGGCGGTGAAGGCCGCTTGGACGAGGCCGCCGACGATCAGCGCGGTGCGGGTCGACGTCTTGGCGATGACGCGGGGGGCGAGGAGGCCGCCGACGACGGTGCCGAGGCCGAGGACGCCGAAGGAGACGCCCGCCTGCAGCGCGGAGAAGCCGAGGACCTTCTGCAGGTACAGGGTCAGCAGGTAGACCAGCGAGGTCTCGGTGAGGAAGGCGACGAGCCCGAGCACGTTGCCCCACGCGACGTTGCGGCGGCGCAGGACGGCCGGCGGCACGAGCGGTTCGGTGACGCGGTGTTCGACGGCGTAGAACACGGCGAGGAGGACGGCGCCGGCGACGAGGCCGGTCAGGGCGAGCGGGTCGGTCCACCCGTGTTCGCCGGCCTGGGTGAGGCCGTAGACGAGTCCCAGCAGGCCGAGGGTGACGGAGAGTGCGCCGGGGGCGTCGAGCTTGGGGCGTTCCGCGGGCCGGGATTCCTCGATGACGGACGGCGCGATCAGCAGGACGGCCGCGGCGACCGGCACGTTGATGAAGAACGCCCAGCGCCAGGAAAGGAGTTCGGTCAGCACACCGCCGAGGACCGCTCCCGCGGTGAACCCGGCGGACATCAGCGCGCCGTTGAGGCCGAGGGCCTTCTGCCGCAGCGGGCCTTCCGGGAACGACGTGGTGAGCAGGGACAGGCCCGCCGGGGTTGCGGCGGCGGTGGCCAGGCCTTGGGCGACGCGTGCGGCGAGCAGGACGGCGGGGCTGGTGGCGAGCCCGCCGACCAGTGAGGCGAGGCCGAGCAGGGCCAGGCTGCCGAGGAAGATCCGCTTGCGGCCGACGAGGTCGCCGATGCGGCCGAAGATCAGTGTGAAGCCGGCCGCGGACAGGGCGAACGACGTGGCGATCCACTGCAGGTTGCCGAGGGAGAAGCCGAGTCCGTCGCCGATCGCGGGGAGCGCGACGTTCAGGATCGAGAAGTCGACGGCGAGCATGAACTGGGCGACGAGCAGCACCGCGAGGACGAGTCTGGTGCGGGAGTCGGTGGTGCGGGGCGGCCGGTCGGGGCCGGGGCGTGCGTGGGGGGCTTCGGTGGCGGTGGCGGTGGCGGCGGCGTGGGGCCGGGGGCTTGCGGTGGGGGCGGCCGCGGCCGCGTCGGGTGCGGCGGCCGGGCGGGAGGAGGGCGTGGTGGTGGACATGGCAGGGTTCCTCCGAGCGATTTAACGGGACTGGAGTTCCGTTACGTCGAAGACCGTAGCACTGACTCCGCTGTTAAGGGAACTGTGGTTCCGATAGAGTGGTGTCGTGCCGGAGTAAGCCGGCCGGAAGGAGGCCTGATGACCAGCACCCCAGCCCCCGGCACCACCCGCCCCGGTGGCCGCACCGCCCGGGTGCGGGAGGCCGTCCTGCGCGTGGCCGGCGATGCCTTGGCGGAGGACGGCTTCGACGCGCTCGACCTCGCCGAGATCGCGCGCCGCGCCGGCGTCGGCAAGACCACCGTCTACCGGCGCTGGAACACGCCGGGGGCGCTCGCGGCCGACCTGCTGGCCGACATGGCCGAGCAGTCGCTGCCGCGCAGCGACACCGGTTCCCTGCACAAGGATCTGACGGAGAACGCACGCTTGGTCGTGAAGACGCTCACCGACGAGCGGCAAGGGCGCCTGTTCAAGGCGCTCATCGCGGCGTCGCTGTGCAACGCGCAGGCGGCCGAGGCGCTGCACCGGTTCTATGAGGTGCGGATCGGCGAATGGGCGGGGTGTGTCACGGATGCGGTCACGCGCGGTGAGATCCCGGCCGGGACGGATCCGCGCGCGGTGGTTGCGGCGGTGTCCGCGCCGCTCTACTACGCGCTGCTCAATACCGGGGCCGCGCTGAACGCCGACGATGCGGATCGGGCGGCGGCAGCGGCGGTGGCGGGGGCACGGGCGGGAGTGTGGGTGGGGGAGGGGTAGGCGGCTGAGGAGGGCGCGTGCGTGCGGTGCGGGCGCTGGTGCGGGGGGCCTACCCCCCCGCGCCAGCGTTGCTCGTTCGGTTCTAGCGGTCCTGCTGCAACTGCCACAGCTCCGCGAACAGGCCTTCCGCCTTCACCAGTTCGTCGAAGGTGCCGCGTTCGCGGACCCGGCCGTGCTCCAGGACGACGATCTCGTCGGCGAAGGCCACGTTGGCCAGGCGGTGGGTGACCAGGACGACCGCCCGGTCCTGCGCCTGTTCGCGGAGGCCTTTGAAGATGCGGTGCTCGGCGCGCGGGTCGAGCGCGCTCGTCGGTTCGTCGAGGACCACCAGGACACCGGGGCGGTAGTACGCGCGGGCCAGGTTGATCCGCTGCCACTGACCGCCGGACAGGTCGGTGCCGCCCATGAACTCGTGGGCGAGGCTGGTGTGCAGGCCGTGTTCGAGGCCGTCGACGACCTCGTCCGCGCCAGAGGCGGCCAACGCCCGTGCCATGGCCGCGTCGTGGTCGACGCGGGGCTGGCCCGCGGTGATGTTGTCGCGGGCGACCAGCGGCCAGTGGACCACGTGCTGGGTCAGATAGCAGATGTGCTTCCACGCGGCCCGCGGCGCCAGGTCGCGGGTGTCGCGGCCGTCCCAGGTCACGCGCCCCGTCGTCGGCATGTACAGGCCGGTCAGCAGGTTGGCGAGAGTTGATTTGCCGGAGCCGTTCTCGCCGACCAAGGCGACGATCTTGCCGACCGGGACCTCCAAGTCGACGCCGTCCACCGCGGGCTTCTTGCGGCCCTGGTAGGTGAACCCGACACCTTCCGCGCGGAACACGCGTGGCTTGGGCAACTCCTCGCCGCCGCGCCGGAGTTCCATGCGGTGGCCGCCCGCGCGGTCGAGGAACTGCTGCCAGTTGTCCATGTACAGCCCGGTCCCGTACATGCTCGTCCCCGCGCCCACGATGCCGCCCAGCGACGTGCTCACCGTGCGCAGCGCGATCACCGCGGTGCCCGCCGCCGCGACGCTCATACGGTGGGTGGCCAGCAGCCACACGACCGCGCCCCACACGAGCCCCGCGGCCGCGCCGCCCGCGACGGCGCCGAGGACCGACACGCGTGCGGCGCGGGCGGCCGCGGCTTGGGTGATGCGCTGGACTTTGTCGGCGTGCTTCTCGTAGACGGCCAGCAGGTGCGGGGCGAGGGTGAAAGCGCGGAGCTGGTTGGCGCGCCATTCGTCGGCGATCTGCCAGCGCAGGTTGTTCAGCAGGACGCGCTCGTGCTGGGTCTCGGTGCTCGTCTGGTACTCGATGCGGGCGGCGCGCACGGCCGCGATGCCGCGCGGGATCGCGCCGAGCAGCAGCAGCGGCAGCAGGACCGGGTGCAGGTAGGTGATCACAGAGGCCGCGGCGGCGAACGACGCGGCGGCGGCGATCACGTCCTGGGAATGGGTGAGGAGGGTGCGCATCGACTGCGCGCCCCGGTCGGCGGCGTCGTATTCGGCGACGAAGCCGGGGTGGTCGTACGCCTCCAGCTCGGCCGACGCGATGGCTTCCAGGAGCAGCGCCTCGGCCTTGCGGTTGATCTGCGGGGTGAGCCGTTGGGACAGGTAGACGACCGCGACGCCGAGTCCGGCGCGGGCGCCGACGGCCCCCGCGAGCAGGCACAGCGACGGTGCGGCGTCGCGGAGCCGGGCGAGCACGTCGCCGGAGGCGATGACCGCGGTGATGGTGGCGGTGGTGGCGAGCAGCCCGGCTGCCTCCAGCACGCCCGCGGCGACCTGGCAGGCGAGGAGCGCGAGCAGGGCACGGCGGTCGACGTCCCAGACCAGGCGTAACGCGGTGCCGATGAGGCGGGGGAGACGGGTGGCCATCGCCCGCGTGGTGACTTTGTTGAGGACGGCGTCGGTGTCGGCGAAGGAGGAGACGAAGCGGAGTTCTTCGTCGGTGGGAGTGTCGACCGACTCGTGCGGGGCACGGGGGGCGGGGATTTCGGCGGAAGGCCGGTCGTCCGGGTCGGGTGCAGCGTTCGGCATGGGCATCCCTCCAGGACCGCGCGGGGCGCGGAACGCCTATGCTGCGCCGGGGCGTGCGGGGTGCGGGAGGGGCGCACGGAAGCGTGCGGGGTTCGGGGGCGTGCGGGTCGTCCAAGCCCGAACGGGTCCGGCCCGGAGGCGTGTTGCCTCCGGGCCGGTCGCGGGAGAAGGTGGAGAGCAGTGCCGCGGAAGCGCGAGAAGCCCCGCCGCCCTACACCGCCCCCCTCAGTGCGCCCCCGTCACATTCAGCACCACCACCCCGCCCACGATCAGACCGATCCCGGCGATCGTCCACACGTCGACCGGCTGGTGCAGGAACAGCACCCCGATGGCGACGATGAGCGCGGTGCCCACCCCGGACCAGATCGCGTACCCCACGCCCACGTGCAGCCCCTGCTGAAGACCTTTGGCGAGCATGTAGAACGCCGCTCCGTAACCGGCCAGGCAGATGGCCGTCGGCAGGGGCCGGGTGAAGCCGTCGGTGGACTTGAGCAGGCTGGTGGCGACGACTTCGGCGACGATCGCGAAGGCGAGGTAGACGTAGGGCATGGGCCGTCCCCGGGAGAGTGGATGCGCGGTCAGCGGCGGTCTTGGACCTTCGTGCGGTACAGCCACAGGCCGACCGCCGTGGCCAGGACGCCGAGTGCGATGCCGAGTTCCTTGTAGCCGCCGTAGCCGGTGATCTTGAATCCGGTGGCGCCGACGACCAGCACGGCCGTGAGGAACGCGGCGAGCAGCCAGGCGAGCGGCACGAAGAAGCCCGGGAGCTTGATCGGGCGGGCGAGGTCGGGGCGGTCCTTGCGCAGCATCGCGTAGCCGGAGATGGCCAGGATGTGGGTGAGGATGTAGCCCAGGTTTCCGGTCACCACGATGGCCAGCGGGGTCTTGAGGAAGACCAGCGCCAGGATGTTGATGACGAGGGCGACGGTCAGGGCGCGGGCCGGGACGCCGCGCCGGTTGAGGACGCCGACCTGCTTGACGGTCGTGCCTTCCTTGCCCATGTTGTAGAGCACGCGGGAGCCGTCGGCCAGGCCGGTGATCATGATGAGCAGCAGCGACGCGATGAGGAAGACCACCATGAGGTCCGCGGCGCCGCCGATGAGGTCCTGGAACGCGCCCACGTAGAAGGTCGTCGGGTCGCCCGCGATGCGCCCTTCGCCGAGGTAGCCGGACAGGGCGAGGGGCAGCAGGATGAACACGCCGAGTGAGAAGAGCACACCGGCGCGCAGTGCGCGGGACGTGTCGCGGACGGTGTCCTTGTACTCGGGGGCGAAGGTCGCGCAGACCTCGACGCCGAAGGACGTCCACGCCATCACGTACAGCCACACGAGCGCTTCGCGGATGCCGCTTGCGCCGTGCAGGTTCCAGTGCAGGTTGCCGGCGCTCCAGTCGCCGGTGAAGAACGGCACGAAGATGAACACGGCGAGCGGGATCAGCAGCATGCCGCCGGTCACATAGACGACCCACATGGCGACGTGCAGGCCGAACATGGCCGCGGCGAAGAGCAGGAGCACGATGCCGATGCCGACCGCGATCGGGAAGGTGACCGTGGCGGGCCCCAGCTCCCAGCTCCAGTCCTGGCCGGGGAACCACTGGGCCTGGATGAGCGAGCCGATGATGCCCGCGTACACGGAGAGCGACGTGGTCCAGGCGAACCAGTAGCCGATGCTGGCCAGCGGGCCGACGAACGGCGCGCGCTGCTTCCAGCCCTCGGTGGCGTAGTGGGCGATGCCGCCGGACGACTCGGGGAACATCGCGGCCAGCTCGGAGTAGATCCAGTTGGCGCCGGTGGCCAGCACCATGGAGGCCGCCCACAGGGCTATCGCGCCCCAGGCGCCGAGGCCTCCGATGGAGGCGCCGAGCGAGGCGATGAGGGCCGCGGGCATGGCCAGCGACATGGCGAAGCCGTCGTACCAGCGCATCTTCTTGGCGAGCGCAGGCTGCTCTCCGGCGGAGCCGGGTTCGGTCGGCGGCGTGGAGACCTGGGCGGACATGGGCGTGCCCTTCGGGGTGGGGTGCGGTGGGGGTGCGGTGGGGGGAGGTGCGGGAACGGGACTGCGAAGGGCTCCGTTATAGGCGTGTCGATTTGACGGTGTCAACGGTTGTTCTGCTGATCGAGCAAAGAACGTAACCTTGAATTGCTGAATCTGAAGTATTGACAGCCACAAGTTGCTGGGTGGACGCTGGCGGGGTCACCGTATGGGTGAAGCCGTACGAGTCCGCTTGATTATCGGGCAACCCGGGCAACCAGGTACAAATCGGAGAGATATTCCATGAGCACCCGCTACCAGCTCTTCATCGACGGCGCGTACGTGGACGGCACCGGCCCCGACTCGTACGAGGTGCGCAGCCCCGCCACCGGCGAACACGTCGGCACCATCCCGATCCCGTCGGCCGCGGACCTCGACGCCGCCGTCAAGGCCGCCAACGACGCGCAGGCCGCATGGGCCCGCGTCAACGTCTGGGAACGCGCCAAGGTGTGCCACCGCATCGGCGACGAACTCGCCAAGCGCGTCGACGAGTTGGCCCGCCTGCAGACGCTGGAGCAGGGCAAGCCCCTGGCCGAGTCGGTCGCCGACATCGAGGAAGCCGCGCAGCTGTTCCACCTGCACGCCGAAGACGCGGTGCGCCTGCACGGCGAGACGATGCCGTCGACCGTCGACAACAAGCGCATGTTCACCTTCCACGCGCCGGTCGGCACCTGGGGCATCATCACGCCCTGGAACTTCCCGCTGCTCATGCTCGCCGAGTTCGTCGCGCCCGGCCTCGCCACCGGCAACTCGCACGTCGTCAAGCCCCCGGCCAACACGCCGCTGACCGTGCTCAAGGCCATGGAGGCGTTCGTCGCCGCGGGCCTGCCCGAGGGCCTGGTCAACATCGTCGCGGGCGAAGGCGCCACCGGCGACGCGCTCGTGCGGCACCCCGGCATCGACGCGATCGGCTTCATCGGCTCGTCCGCGACCGGCGCGAAGATCCAGGCCGCCGCGGGCCTCAAGCGCTCCATCATGGAGTGCTCCGGCAACGGCCCCCTCGTCGTCCTCGCCGACGCCGACCTGGACGCCGCCGCGGCCGCGGCCGTCTACGGCGCGCACCTGTGCTCCGGCCAGGTCTGCTGCGCCACCGAGCGTGTGATCGTGCACGCCGACGCGCACGACGGCTTCGTCGAAGCCGTGCTGCGGGCCGCCGAAAAGGTCGTCCTCGGCGACCCGTTCGACGCCGCGACCAACCTCGGCCCGCTCAACAACGAAGGCGTCGCCGCCAAGATGGACCGGCACATGGCGGACGCCCGCGACCGCGGCGCGAAGATCCTGGCCGGCGGCGGCCGCCGGTCCGGCACGCCGACCGACCTCTACTACGAGTTCACCGTCGTCGACGACGTCCCGGTCGACAGCCTGCTGTCCCGCGAGGAGTCCTTCGGCCCGGTCGTCCCGATCATCACCGGCGCGAACGACGACGAACTCCTGCGCATCGCCAACGACGACAAGCTCGGCCTCCAGGGCGCCGTGTTCACGCAGAACATGGGCGCCGCGTTCCGCTTCGTCGAGGAGATGAAGGTCGGCCAGGTCGTCGTCAACGACAGCACCTGCTTCTGGGACATCAACATGCCGTTCGGCGGCGCCGGCGGCCGCGGCACCGGCTGGGGCCGCATCGGCGGCAAGCACACCCTGCTCGACATGTCGGACCTGCGCACCGGCGTGTTCAGCCTCTGACCGCACCACCGGCCCGGGTCCCGGCCGTCGGGACCCGGGCCCCACGGGGGAACCCCAGACAAGGAACAATCCCATGACCCGCGACGCCCACCGGGCCGCGCTGCGCACCACCTCGCCGACGGCCTTCTGGCTCGACCGCCCCGAACGCCCGGCCGCCCTCCCGCGGTTGACCGCCGACACCACCGCCGACCTGGCGATCGTGGGCGGCGGCTACACCGGGCTGTGGACGGCACTGCTCGCCAAGCAGCGCGAGCCCGGCCGCGACGTGCTCGTGCTGGAGGCCGGCACCTGCGGCCACGCGGCCAGCGGCCGCAACGGCGGCTTCCTCTCACCCAGCCTCACCCACGGCCTGTCGAACGGCGCGGCCCGTTGGCCCGGCGAGATCGGCACCCTCCAGCGGCTCGGCAACGCCAACCTGGACGCGTTCGAACGCGACCTCGACACGCACGGCATCGACTGCGGCTTCGCCCGCACCGGCAAGGTGTCCGTCGCCGCCACTCCGTGGCAGGCCGACGCGCTCCGCGGAGCCGCCGCCCTCGGTGCCGAGCACGGCGAGAAGTCCCGCCTCCTCGACCGCGCCGATCTCCGCGACTGGGTCGACTCGCCGATGTGGGAAACCGGCCTGTGGCAGCCGGACTACGCGCTGGTCGACCCGGCCCGGCTGGTCTGGGGCCTGCGCGACGCGTGCCTCGCCGCGGGGGTCCGCATCGCCGAGCACACCGAGGTGACCGGGCTGGACAGCAAGCCCGCCGACCGGATCCGGCTGACCACGCCGTACGGCGAAGTCGCCGCCCGCCGCGTCGCGTTGGCCACCAACATCTACCCGCCGCTGCTCAAGCGCTTCCGGCTCAGCATGGTCCCGGTCTACGACTACGCCCTCACGACCGTCCGGCTGACCGACGACCAGCTCGCCTCCATCGGCTGGACCGGCGCGCACGGCATCACCGACGCGGGCAACCAGTTCCACTACCTGCGCAAGACCGCCGACAACCGCATCCTGTGGGGCGGCTACGACGCGATCTACCCGTTCGGCGGCCGCGTCGACGAGGCGCTCACCCAGCGCCCGGAGACCTTCGGCACGCTCGCGGCGCAGTTCGCCGAGACGTTCCCGGCGCTCGCCGACGTGCCGTTCTCGCATGCGTGGGGCGGCGTCATCGACTCGACCACCCGGTTCTGCATGTTCGCGGGCACCGCCGCGGCGGGCCGGATCGGCTACGCGCTCGGCTTCACCGGGCTCGGCGTGGGCGCGACCCGCTTCGGTGCGGACGTCGTCCTCGACCTGCTCGAAGGGCGCGCCACCGAGCGCACCGGGCTGGAGATGATCCGCCGCAAGCCGCTGCCGTTCCCGCCCGAACCGGTCCGCTACGCGGGCATCCAGGCGACCCGCTGGTCGATGGCCCGCGAGGACCTGAACGGCAAGCGCAACCTGTGGCTCCGTACCCTGGACCGGCTCGGACTCGGCTTCGACTCGTGACCCCGCCCGGGGGCACCGGGGCCGCGGACGCGCGGCGGAACGCACGGCAGGCGAGAGACGGGGGCGCGATCATGGGTGGCCACGACCACACGCAGGAACCAGGGGCCGGTGGGCCGCCGGCACCGGCGCCACGAGAACCGCGGAGCAGTCGCATGAACGCAGGCCTGGACGACATCGACCGGAAGATCATCGCGATCCTCCAGGCGGACGGCCGACGGGCATACAGCCAGATCGCGGAAGACCTCGGCATCCCCGCCTCGTCGGTGCGCTACCGGGTGCAGCGGCTGGAGGACAACGGCGTCCTCCAGATCGTCGGCATCGCCAACCCGCTGACCATCGGCTTCAACCATCTCGCGATGATCGGCATGCGGGTCCGGGCCGGCACGGCGCAGGACGTGTGCCGGGCACTGCGAGAACTCCCGGAGACGTCGTACGTGATCGTCACGGCCGGGCACTACGACGTCATGGTCGAGGTCATCTGCCGCGACACCGAGCACTTCACCGACCTGGTGACGCGGCGTATGCACCTCATCGACGGGGTGGTGTCGACCGACTCGTTCTTCGTCCTCGAAGTGCACAAGCTCGCGTACGGCTGGGGTGTGGGCGCGGTCGACGCCGCGGAGACCGCGCGGCTCGACGCGGCCGGCGGCGACGACCACCGGCGCATGGACCAGCGGGGACACCGCTGACCGGACCCGGCGGACCCCCCCGGGCGCCCCGGAAAGCCGAAGGACGACGGCCGGGGCTATCCGCCCATGCCGCCCGCCGGCGGGTGGCGCTCGGTGGAACCCATCTGGCTGCGGTCGGCCGCCTGGCTCGCCCGCCATTCGGCCGCTTCCGCTTGGGACATCGACTCCTCGTTCATCCCTTGGGCCATCTCCCACTTCGCGGTCAGTGCGTACAGGACCACGACGTCCAGCGCGATCACGACGATCGACCATGCCGGGTGTGCGGCGATGAAGGCGATTTCGCCGATGATGTTGAGCATCGCCAGGGCGATCGCCACGTAGCGGGACCAGCTCGCCCCGGCCCACAGGCCCATGCCGGTCGCCAGTTGGAGTGCGGCGAAGCACAGCAGGATGACGCCCCACGTGGTGTAGCTGCGCAGCAGCAGCTGGTCGTTGGCGACAACGTAGTAGCCGTTCCGGAAAAGCGCGGTCAGGCCCTGGAAGAGGTTCAGGATACCCAGCACCAACAGCGTGAAGGCCGCGAAGGCGACCCATCCGGACCACGCGTTGAATCCGCCGGAATTGCGTGACATGAGGTGCTCCCCTGTGACAGCCGGACGCCGACGTCCGGACTGGTAGCCAGTTGCACTCACTCCACGCTAGACCCATTTATCAGTATTTGTCCCTTTCGAGAGTTTCCTTGAGGCGGCCGCACCGCGAGCCCGGGCACGCGAAAGCCCGGTCTCCGGGGAGACCGGGCTTTTCGACGGGGTGGAAACGGAAGGAGCCCCATCCGCTTCTCGCGGACCCTGATTGCGCGGTGCACGGCCTTCGAAGGACCGCTTCTCCGCGTCTGTCCTCTGCGGACCCCTTCCGTTCCTCCCAGTAGAACTCCACGGGGTGCCCGGTGCAAAACACCGGGCACGGAACGGCGGGGAGGCGGGTCCGCGGCCCGGCGGCCGCGGACGCCCGGATCAAGCCGGGTCGGACCTGCCAGGCCCGGGTCGGACCGGTACAAGCCCGGGTCGGACCGGTCAGGCCTGCGCCGGACCGTCGCCGTTCGGCGACTGGGTGCCCGCGTCCGCCTTCTCCGACTCGATCTGCCGCTTCACCTCGTCCATGTCCAGGCCCTTGGCCTGGCCGATGAGGTCGACCAGCGCCGCCTCGGGCAGCGCGCCGGGCTGCGCGTACACCATCACGTTGTCCCGGACCAGCATGATCGTGGGGATCGAGCTGATCGAGAACGCGGCGGCGAGTTCCGGCTGGGCCTCGGTGTCGACCTTCGCGAACACGACGTCCGGGGTCTCCTCGGAGACCCGCTCGAACGTCGGCGCGAACTGGCGGCACGGACCGCACCACGCGGCCCAGAAGTCGATCACGGTCAAGCCGTCACCGCTGACCACCTCGTCGAAGTTCTCCTTGGTCAGTTCGACCGTCGCCATGTTCCTCTCCGTCCTGCGTCAGTGGGTACGGCTGTGCAACGAATCAAGCGCCCGAAGCATTCCGCACTCCGGTCCGGCGTCGCCGACCGGGGCAATCCGGAGCCTTCCGGGCGGGCCCCGCAGGCGCCCCCACCAGCCTGCCCGCTGCCGGGGCGCCGAACCCGGAATCCCGGGGGAAGGCGGCGTCACGCCTGTCACTCAAGCCACATAGGCTGTGGGCTCATCCGTCCAAGCTCGTGCGTTCCGCAGCCGAGGAGTCCCGCCATGCGCTACACCCGCCGCAGCGTCGTCAGCCTCACACCCGCCGAACCCGGGTGGGACATCGAGGTCGTCCGGACCGGCGAGGAAGCCGTGCTGTGCCCCGTCATCGCGTGGGCCGTGGTCGTCGTCGACGCGCAGCCCGACGGCACCGCCGAGACCGCCGTGGAACCCGCGTTCGTCTACGACGGCGCGGTTTTCACCCCCGCGGAGTTCGCCCACTCGGTCGGCGAACTCGAGTACCAGCTCATCGAGCCGGAAGACTGACCTGCTCCGCCCGGTCGGCGGGCGGCGGCGGATCACCGCCCTCGCCGAACCGGGCCAGCGCGATCGCCCCCGCCACCGCAAGCAGGAACCCCGCCACCGCCATCGGCACGAAACCCGCGCGGCTGCGGTCGCCGAGGAAGACGATCCCCGCCGCGGCCGGCAGCACCGTCTCGCCGACCACCAGCGCCGCCGCGACCGCTGTCACCGCACCGCCCTGCAACGCCGTCGCATACATGAGCATCGTGACCGCCCCGGCCAGCAGCACCGTCCACGCCGCCGGATCACGCCACAGGTCGGCGATCGCCACAGTCGTGACGATCCGGCCGGCAAGCGCGATCAGCCCGAAGCCCAAGCCCGACGCCAAACCGAGCAGACGCGAACGCCACGGCTCGGGACGGCGCGCCGCCCACATGCCGAACAGGCCGATGACGGCGACCGCGCCGAGCAGCGCGTACCGGAACACGTCCGACGTCGCCGACGGGCCCTCGCGCCCCGCGCTCAAACCCAGCAGCGCCAGACCCGCGCAGACCGCACCCACCGCCGTCCACTCGCGGCGGCCCAGCGCCACGCCCAGCACGGGCACCGCGATCACCGCCGTCACCGCGAGGTTCGCCGCCTGCGCCGCCTCCACGGCGAACACCGGCAGCTCCGCGAGCGCGACGAGCTGCGCCGCGAAACCGACCAGGTCCAACGCCGTCCCGGCCACGAACGGCCACGTCTTGAACACCCGCACCAGCAGCCGCGGGTCGAGCCCCGCCCCGGGACCGGCCGCCTCGGTGCGCCGGGTGCCGAGCGCCTGCAGAACGGTGGCCACGCCGTAGCAGACGGCGGCGACGGCGGCGGCGACGAGCGAGACGACCATGCCGCCACCGTACGGCCGCACCAGGGCTGCCACCGGCCGGGACACGTCCCGGCCGCACCCTCACGCCTTCGTACGGCCCCGGCCGCGCCGGCCCACCAACTGCGCCGCGAGCACGGCCAGCACCGAAACCAGGAGCATCGCCGAACCGATGACATTGATCTGCGGGGGAGTACCGCGCTGCGACGCACCCCAGACGAACATCGGAAAGGTGACGGTGTCGGGGCCGGCGTTGAAGTTCGTGATGATGAAGTCGTCGAAGGAGAGGGCGAACGCGAGCATCGCGCCCGCGGCGATGCCGGGTGCGGCCAGGGGGAGCGTCACACGGAGGAACACCTGGACGGGGGAGGCGTAGAGGTCTCGCGCGGCTTCCTCGACGTTCGCGTCCATGCCGAGCACGCGTGCTTTGACGGCGGTGATCACGAAACTCACGCAGAAGGTGATGTGCGCGATGAGGATCGTGGTGAAGCCCGCGTCCATGCCCATGCTCAGGAACAGCATGCCGATGGACGCGGCCATCACGATCTCCGGCATCGCCATCGGCAGGAAGATCAGCGAATTGACCGGGCCGCGCGCCCGGAACCGGTAGCGGGCCAGCGCGAACGCCGCCAACGTGCCGAGGACCGTGGCGCCGAGGGTCGCCAGCACGGCGATCTTCAGACTGAGCGTGACCGAGTCGCACATGCCGGCGACCCCGCACGGGTCCGTCCACGCGTCCGTGGAAAAGCTCGACCACTCGTAGTTGTAGCGCCCCTTCGGCTTGTTGAAGGAGAAGGCCACCACCACGACGTTCGGCGCGAGCATGTAAACGAGCGTGCCGAGGCCCGCGACGACCACGAGATTGCGCTTGAGCCAGGACCAGACAGCCGTCATACCAGGTCCTCCGTGCCGGCGCGGCGGATGTAGATGGTGACGATCGCCAGGATGACCGCCATCAGGACGAACGAGAGTGCGGCCGCGGTCGGATAGTCGTGGACCTTCAGATAGCGCGCCTGGATGACGTTGCCGATCATCGTCTCCTGCGGCGCGCCGAGCAGCTGCGCGTTGATGTAGTCGCCGGACGCCGGGATGAACGTCAGCAGCGTGCCCGCCACCACGCCCGGCATCGACAGCGGCAGCGTGACGCGGCGGAAGACCGCGGCGGGACTCGCGTACAAGTCCCGGGCGGCCTCGTGCAGGCGCGGGTCGATGCGTTCGAGCGAGGCGTACAGCGGCAGGATCATGAACGGGAGGAAGTTGTAGGTCAACCCGGTCACCACCGCGAGCGGGGTCGCCAGGACGCGGTCGCCCTCGGTCAGGCCGAGCGTCGCGGTCAGGTTGGTGATGTGCAGGTCGTTGAGGTAGCCGACCACCGCGCCGTTGTCCGACAGGATCGTCTTCCAGGCGAGCGTGCGGACCAGGAAGCTCGTGAAGAACGGGGCGATGACGAGGACCAGCAGGACGTTGCGCCAGCGCCCGGCGCGGAACGCGATCGTGTAGGCGAGCGGGTAGGCCAGGATCAGGCACAGGACCGTCGCGCTGCCGGCGTAGTAGAGCGAGCGCAGGAAGTGCTCGTCGTACTCGGAAAGCGCGTCGGAGAACGTCGACCACGACCACGTGACGCCGAACCCCGTCTCCAGGGAGCCGGACGACACCGACATCTTCGCCTGGTAGTAGACGGGGACGAGGAAGAACAGCACCAGCCACGCGATGCCGGGCAGCAGCAACAGGTACGGGGCGCGCCGGATTTCGCGCCAGAAGGCGCGCAAGGCCCGGCGGGCGGGGGAGGGCGGGCGGGGCTTGGCTGCGGATTCCGGCCGGGCTTCGAGATCGGCGGGCGCGGTCACCGGAGGGGCTCCGGGGCGGGTTCTTCCGCCGGCGCCTCGGTCGTTGCCCGGCTTGCTTCCGACGCTTCCGACGCTTCCGACGCTTCCGCCGTGTCGGCGGTGTCGGCGGCGTCGAGGCCGAAGCCGTGCTTGGGATCCCAGTGGAGGAGGACCGGGTCGCCGACGCGCGGGCGGTAGTCGTCGCGGTTCTGGGCGAAGACGACCAGCTCGGGGCCTTGGTGGGTGCGGACGCGGTACTCGGTGGAGACGCCGATGAATCCCGTTTCGGTGACGATGCCGGGCATGCGGTTGCGTCCGGCGGACACGGCGCGGATCTCGTCGTCGGAACCGGCCTCGGCCATGGTGATCTTCTCGGGGCGGATGCCCATGACGAAGGTGTCGCGGGTCGCGGTGCTGCGTTCGTCGGGCAGGGTCATGCGGCCGCCGAAGACGTCGAGCTGGAGATGGCCGCCGCGGCGGGCGGTGACGCGGGCGGGCAGCAGGTTGGACTGGCCGAGGAAGTTGGCCACGAAGGCGGTGCGGGGGGACTCGTACAGCTCTTCGGGGGAGCCGAGTTGTTCGATCATTCCGTCGTTCATGACCGCGATGGTGTCGGCCATGGTCATGGCTTCTTCCTGGTCGTGCGTGACATGCACGAACGTGATGCCCACGTCGGTCTGGATGCGCTTCAGTTCGAGCTGCATCTGGCGGCGGAGTTTGAGGTCGAGCGCGCCGAGGGGTTCGTCCAGGAGGAGTACCTGCGGGCGGTTGATGAGCGCGCGGGCCAAGGCAACGCGCTGCTGTTGGCCGCCGGAGAGCTGCGCGGGCTTGCGGTCCGACAGGTGGCCGAGTTGGACGAGGCCGAGCATCTCCGCGACGGGGGCGGCGACATCCTTGCGGCCTTTGCGGCGGAGGCCGAAGGCGACGTTTTCGGCGACGGTGAGGTGCGGGAAGAGCGCGTAGTTCTGGAAGACGGTGTTGACGGGGCGCTTGTGGGGCGGGAGCGCGGTGATGTCCTCGCCGCCCAGGCGGACGCGGCCTGAGGTCGGGTTCTCGAGTCCGGCGATCATGCGGAGGGTGGTGGTCTTGCCGCAGCCGGAGGCGCCGAGGAGGGCGAAGAAGGAGCCTGCGGGGATCTTCAGGTCGAGGGGGTGGACGGCGGTGAATTTGTTGAAGGCTTTGTGGAGGGAGAGGAGTTCGACGCTGCCGGGGGCGTTGTCGGGGTTTGCGCCGGGGGACTTGAGTGGTGTGGTGTCGTCCATGGCCGGTCACGCGCCTGTGAGTTTGGCGAACGCGGCCTCGTAGCGGGTTTCCTCGTCTTCGGTGAGGGCGCGGAAAGCGTGGCCCTTGGCGGTGACCTCGGGTGTCGGAAGGACGAGCGGGTTGTTCGCCATGTCGGGCGATATTTTGAGGAGTTCGTCGCGGATGCCGGACACCGGCGAGATGTAGTTGATGGAGGCGACGAGCTGGGCGGCGACGGGCGGCTGGTAGTAGAAGTCGACCAGCTTCTCGGCGTTGTCCTTGTGCTGGGCCTTGATGGGGAGGAGCAGTTCGTCGGTGGACGAGGCGTATCCGTGGTCGGGGATGACGAACTCCACCTCGGGGTGCTCGGCTTTGATCTGGACGAGGTCGCCGGACCAGGCGAGGCAGGCGGCGATGTCGCCGGAGCCCAGTTCCTGCGCGTAGTCGTTGCCGGTGAAGCGGCGAATCTGCTGTTTGTCGACGGCCTTCTGGACTTTGTCGATCGCCGCGTTGAAGTCGTCGTCGGTGAACTTCTCCGGGGACTTGCCCATCGCGAGGAGCACCATGCCGATGGTGTCGCGCATTTCGGTGAGCAGCGCGACCTTGCCCTTGAGCTTCTCGTTGGTCAGCAGGTCTTCGACCGATGTGGGACGGAAACCGTCGGTGGCCTTGGCGTTGTAGGCGATCAACGTGGAGAGTTCGGCCCACGGGTAGGCGAATTCGCGCTGCGGGTCCCAGGAGTTGCCGCGGAAGCGCGCGTCGAGGTTCCGGGCGGCGTTGGGGACGTTGGCGGGGTTGTACTTCTGGACGTAGCCGAGCCGGACCATTTTGGCGGCGAGCCAGTTGGTGAGGACGATCAGGTCGCGTTTGGTGTCCTTGCCCTTGGCGAGCTGGGGC
This sequence comes from Uniformispora flossi, assembly GCF_049534875.1. Lineage (NCBI taxonomy): Bacteria > Bacillati > Actinomycetota > Actinomycetes > Kitasatosporales > Streptomycetaceae > Uniformispora > Uniformispora flossi. The sequence continues at coordinate 136,415 of NZ_JBMULZ010000020.1, read as the reverse complement.
TGGATCTTGGCGAAGAACTCGTTGTTGTCGTTGATGTCTTCGGTGTACTTGACCTTCAGGCCGGTTTGCTGAGTGAAGGCTTCGAGGGTGGGGTGCTTGGACTTGTCCTTGTCGTCGACGTCGATGTAGAGGGGCCAGTTCGAGAAGACGACGTCGGCGTCGCTGCCGCCCCCGCTGTCACTGCAGGCGGTGGCGAAGGTGCCGGTGGCGGCGAGGAGTCCGGTGGCGGCGGTGCCGCGGAGGAGGCTTCGGCGGGAGAGCGCGCCGCGGCCGGTGGTGAGGGACCGGACGGCGGCGGCTCTGGTGGGCGGGGAGAGGCGGGAGAGGAAAGGGTGCACGTGGAGCCTCCTGGCGGATGGCAGGGGGGAGGGGGCCCAAAAAAGGTGCGGCGAAGGGGCGTCGGAGGGAGTGACGGGCACACACGCGGGCGATCACGCACGCAGGCAAGCGCACAAGCAGAAAGACGCCGGATTCGGTGCCGAAAACGCGATTGCGGTACCGGTTCCGCTTGGGCATGAACGATTCCGGCACGAGATCGCCCGAGCAATGGACATCTTGTCAATTTCGGGCACGGAAATTGACGGTGTGTCAGAAACCCGCGCGTGTCGCGGACTTGATGGGCGGACACGTCCGGGATGTCCACCGTAGGGCATCGGCCCGGCCGGTTGGCGTGCGCACTGCCCCCTCGCGAGGCCAAGTGCACGAACGCCGCGGCCTGCGCACAGCTACTTGCGAGACCGCGCAGCGTCCCGCAAGGCCTCGGCGAGTCCGGTGAGGAATCGGGCGTGGGCGTCGGGGCTCGGTGGGAGCTCCGGGTTCCACGGGAGGAGCCGGGTGCGGCCGGCGAGGGCAGGGTCCGTCGGGCCGGCGTGGGCGCGGGCGTCGGTCAGGACGATGTCCGGTTGCCAGGAGATGACTTCGTCCCACGTGGTGGTGTGCCAGTTGATGCCTGGGCCGTCGGGTGGTTCCGGCAAGGTGGCGCCGAGGGCGTGCAGGGCGGTGAGGTCGGACCAGGTGTGCGGGCGGGCGACGTAGACCTGGTCCGGGCCCGCGGACGAGACCGCGGTGATGCGTATGTCCCCGGCGGAGGCCGCGGCGGCACGGAACAGACCTTCGGCCGCGTCGAGTTCGTGCGCCGCCTCGGGCCGCTCGGGTGCGCCGAGGGCGTGGGCGAGTTCGGCGAAGCGCTCCCGGATTCCGGTGAGGCCGCGGTCGGCGGCCACGGACAGTGCCAGCACCGGGACGTGCTCTTCGAGGTGCTTGGCCGTCTCGGGGGCGATCGCGTAGACCGCGCTGCCGCCGTATGTGACCGCGACCAGCAGGTCCGGCTCGGCGGCCAGCAGCGTGCCGACGTCGAGCCCGGCCCCGGCGCCGAGGTACGGCACGTCGCCCATCGGAAGACGGCCGGTCTTCGCCGGATCCGCTGTCGTCTCGTCGTCGTGCGGGGATCCGAAGACGCCTGCCGGGCGGATCCCGTGGTCCCACAGCGCCGCGCCGGCCTGCACGTAGGTGACGACGCGCCGCGGGCGCTCCGGCGCGCTCGCCAACTGTGCGCGGTCGTCGAGGAATTCCCACGGTGTCCGGTCATGCGGGTGGCTCATGCTTCCCCCGATGCTCGTCCGGCGGTTTGTCCGGTATCGGTCTCCGGCCAGTCTCGGGGGTGTGCCGGGCTCGCGGCCAGCGGCTTTGTGGCCTTTGCGTCGGCGCGCGCGCAAAACGGCCGAAGCCGGGGTGGGTGGGGATGAACCTTCTTCAGCCGCGGGCGAGTTCGGCGACGACGGCGTCGTTGAACGGCGGCCACGCCTCGATCGCCCACGGGCCGAAGTCGCGGTCGGCCAGGGCCACGGTTGCGGCGCGGGCCTCGGGGTCGACCCACAGGAAGGTGCCGGCCTGTCCGAAGTGGCCGAAAGTCGCGGGGGAGTTGGTGGCGCCCGTCCAGTGCGGCGATTTGGTGCCGCGGATCTCGACGCCGAGGCCCCAGTTGTTGGGGCGCTGCAGCCCGTAGCCGGGGACGACGCCGTCCAGGCCGGGGAACTGCACGGTCGTCGCCTCGGCGACGGTCTCCGGCGCGAGCAGCTTGGGGGCCATCAGCTCGGCGGCGAACTTCGCCAGGTCGGCGACGGTGGAGACGCCGCCCGCGGCAGGCGACCCGTCGAGGCTGCTGTCCGCCATGCCGAGCGGGCGGAAGACCGCCTCGTTCAGGTAGACGCCGAACGGGATCGCGCAGGCCTGCTCGACGTGCCGGGCCAGGACCTCGAAGCCGGCGTTCGAGTAGATGCGGCGCTGTCCGGGGCGGGCCATGACCCGCTCGTGGTCGAAGGCGTAGCCGGCGGTGTGTGCCAGGAGGTGGCGGACCGTCGCGCCCTCGGGCCCGGCGGGCTCGTCCAGCTCGATGCCGCCTTCCTCGATCGCGACCAGCACGGCGTACGCGGTCAGCGGCTTGGTCACCGACGCCAGCGGGAACCGGTGCCCGGCCGGTCCGTGGATGCCCGCCACGCTTCCGTCGGCCCGGACCACCGCCGCGGCGGCATGGGGGACGGGCCAGGACTCGATCACGCGCAGGCTTTCCACGGGACGAGCTTATGCGAGCACGCCGGGGCGCCCGTCACACGTCCAGGCGTGGCAGCACGGTCCGCATCAGGCCGTCGATCTCGGCCGCGCAGGCGAGGTAGTCCTCGACCTCGCCGCCGCCCGGGTCGACGACGTCCTCCCATTCCAGGTCGAGCGTCACCGTGTCCAGGGACAGCGCGGCGACGCGCTCGGCGAGCGGTGCGGGGCCGTCGGCGAGGTCCCGGGCGAGCCGGTGCAGCGTCGCCGTCTTGGCGGCCGCTTCCGGATGGTTGCGGCGGATGTACGTGACGTGCTCGCAGGCCAGCGCCACGACGACGGCGGCCTCGGCGAGGTGCTCCGCGGTCAGCTGCGTGCTGCGGTGCGCGTCCGCGGTGATGGCGAGCGTTTCGAGGGCGCGCCGGGTCCGCCAGCTGACCGGCTGTCCTTCGATGACGAACGTGCCCGCGGTGCGGACCGGCCGCGCCGGGTAGGCGCGCGCGGCGAGGACGCCGGCGATCACCGAGCGGGTGGCGTTCCCGGTGCAGATGAACAGCAGCGGCGCGGCGTCGGCGGGTGCGGGCGCGGGCGAAGCGTCGGCCGGGCGTTCGGTCATGCCCGCAGGGTAGCGGGGCGGCCGTGCGGCATGGTGAACGGGCGTTCGAAGCACTCGGCTGTGCGGACGCGAGGGGTGCGGCTGCGGAGACCCGTGCGGCGAATGCGCCGTCCGGTTCACTTCCAGTTCTTGTCCTCCAGCAGGCAGGCGTTGCTGCCGTCGCAATAGGGCTGGTTGCCGCTGTGTCCGCAGCGGCACAGGGCCGCGCGGGTTTCGTGCGCGTGCTTGCCGTCGGGCGTGCGCAGCACCAGGTGGCCGCGTATCACCAGCGGGCCGCCGGGCACCGCGGTGATCGTCGTCGGGTGCTGCGGGTCCTCGGGGGCGCCGCCGGTGACCGTGTAGTGCAGTGCGCCGCTCGGGCACCGCGACACGACGTCGGCGATCTCCTCGGGGGACGCGCCGTCCGGGTCCACCCAGGGCCTTCGGGCGGTGTCGAACACCGGGGGCAGGCCGCGGACGCATTCGCCGGAGTGCAGGCAGCGGTGTGCGTCGAACGTCACCGTGACGTTCTTGCCTTCGTAGACCTTGGCGGGGGTGTCGGTCATGTCCGTGCCTCCGTGCTTTCGTGCTCGGAGCGAGGTTGTCCCGATGTATCCCGTTACCCGGGGGGCCCGCGGTAAACCGGGCCGGCGGGACGGGCGGCCGGAGTGGCGGGCGGCCGCGCTTGACCTTGGTCGCGCGGACGGCCACGATGCAGGAATCTGACGTTCTGTCAGATATCTCGAGAACGTGGAGGCGATGTCCGTGCTGAACCCCGAACCGCTGGCCGGACGTGTCGCCGTCGTCACCGGGGGCGGCGCCGGCATCGGCGGCGGCGTGTCGCGGCTGCTCGCGCAGGCGGGCGCCCTGGTCGTGATCAACGACATCGAGGCCGAATACGCCGAAGCCGCCGCGAAGGACATCACCGAAGCGGGCGGGCAGGCCATCGTCGTCGTCGGCGACATCCGCGAGCCGGAGACCGTCGTGCGGCTCCGCGACGCGGCGCTCGGCGCGGCCGGCGGACGGATCGACGTGCTGGTCAACAACGTGGGCGACTACCGTCCGTCGTCGGTCTTCCTGCGCAGCACCGAAGAGGACTGGGCGGCTTCCCACGCGATCAACTTCGAGCACGTGCTGCGCGTGACGCACGCGATCCTGCCGACCATGGTCGAGCAGGGCTCGGGCAGCATCGTCAACGTCTCGACGGTCGAGGCGATCCGCGGGATCCCGGGATGCCCGGTGTATTCGGCGTACAACGCGGCGGTCATCGCGTTCACCAAGAGCCTCGCCGTGGACGTGGCCCGCAAGGGCGTGCGCGTCAACGCGATCGCCCCCGACATGGCGGACACCCTGCAGACCCCCGCCGAGGCGATGCTGCGCGGCCGCGACCCGAAGCTGATCGGCTCGTGGATCCCGCTCGCCCGGTTCGGGCAGCCGGAGGACTACGCACGTGTCGTGCTGTTCCTCGCCTCCGACGACTCCGGGTTCGTCACCGGGCACCTGATCCCCGTGGACGGCGGCACCATCGCGGCGAGCGGCTGGCACGGCAAGGCCAACGGCAAGGGCTGGACCAATCTGCCCGACCAGGCCTGACCCCTGCCTTCGCAGGGACGTTTTCCGCGGGCTCGCGCGACCGCAGGTGCGGTTTGCGCGAGCCCGCGGTATTTCCCGGCCCGCCGGGGAACCACCCGCACGAGTTCGATCGTCAGGCGGGGAAACCGGGCGGCAGGGGGCGGGCGTTATGGCGCGGCGGCAGGCGTACGGGACTCCGAGACGCAGATTGTGGGCGGCGCTCGGCGCGCTGCTCGTGCTGGTCGAAGGCGTCGGCATCGGAGCGTGGATCGCGGTCCGCGAGGACGACCGGGCGGAGGTGCCGTGGCTGCTCGGCGTCTCCTGCGCGGTCGGCGGCGCCGCGGTGGTGGCGGCCTGGTGGTGGCTCACCCGGGGCGGGCGGACGGCGCAGCCGCCGGGGGACCGGCTCGGCTACGAACGCACCTCGGTCCTGGACACCCTCGGCCGGATGGATCCGGTGCGGCTCGGCGACCACGTCGCGGAGCTGTGCACGCGCGACGGCGTGCACGAGGTGGAGACGTCGCGGGTGGCCGGCGACGCGCGCTCGGTCGACGTGCTGGGCACGTTGGCGGACGGCACGCGCGTGGTCGTGCGCTGCCGCACCGAATCGCACGCCTCGACGGTGTCGGGGGCCGTGGTGGAACGGTTCGGGGCGGTCGCGGCCTATGCGGGGCGGACTCTCGTGCTGGCGTCCACCGCGGGCTCGTTCTCGCCGAAGGCCCGCGGGCTGGCAGGCCGCGTGCAGTTGGTCGACCAGCGGGCGCTGGCGCGGTGGCAGGTCGACGGCGAGGTACCCGCGGGGTTGGCGGCACCCGCCCCCGTGCCCGAGCCGGGCAAGGCGCGGAAGCCGGGACGCAGCCCGGCATCCTGACGCCGCGTACCGCGGTCGGGCCCCGCCGCGGGATTGCGCGTCGGCCACAGCGGCGTCAGCCGCAGCAGCCTCCGCCGCAGCACCCGCCGCCCCCGGCCGGCCGCGGCGCGGGCGCCGGAGCGGATCCGGAACCGCCGCGGGCGATGCCGACCGCGGACAGCAGCTTCACGGTGTCGTCGTGCCCCGCGGGGCAGGCCGCGGGCGCGGAGGACTCGGCCATCGGGCGGTTGACGGCGAACGTGTCGCCGCAGGCACGGCAGCGGAACTCGTAGGTGGGCATGAGGGAAGAGTAGCGAGCGGGCCCCGCTACAGCGCCACCAACCGGCCGCCCTGCCCCTGCAGCCGCACCGCCGCCAGCGACCCGCACGCCGCGGCGGCGCCGAGCAGCACCCCGCACGCCGCGCCGACCGCGCCCGCGTCCCCCGCGAGGGCCGCGTGCAGGCCCCGCACCGCCCAATAGCCCGGCGACACCGGTGCCACGGCCGCGACCCACCCCGGCAGCGCCGCGAGCGGCACCATGGCGCCGCCGAGGCTGCTCAGCAGCATTCCGCCGATGTCGTACGACGCCGACAACTCGCTCATGCTGCGGGCCACCACACCGAGCAGTGCGCCCAGGCCGAGCAAGGTGCAGCTCCAGGCGAACAGCACACCCAGCACGAGCAGCGGGTGCGGCATCGGCAGCCCGAACGCGGCGACCGCGAATCCGAGGATCGCCAATTGCTGGGTGAGCAGCGCGGCGAACACCGGGACCGCTTTGCCGGCCAGCAACTCCGCCGGATGCAGGGGCGTCCCGCGCAGCCGGTCCCAGGTGTGGCCGAGGCGTTCGGTGAGGATTGCGCTGCCGGAGATGCTCATCGCGAGAAGCGAGAACGTCACCAGCGTGCCGACCGCGGCCTGCTCGGTGCCGTCCTCGCGGCCCTGCGCGGCCAGGTAGAGCGGGCGGAGCAGGGTGAGGAAGACGAGCGGCAGGATCAGGCGGCTCAGCAGCGGTCCCGGTTCGCGCAGCATCAGGAGGGTGTTGTGGCGGACCAGGGCGCCGAGGCGGGTCAGGTCGAGGCGGGTCAGGGAGTCGCGCGGCGGCTCGGTGCTCTCGGGCGGGCCGAGTCGGAGTGCGGATTCAGGCGGCGGCGTCATGGTGGTCCGCTCCCGTCGTGGCTTCAGTGCTCTCTGCGCTGCCGGCGCTTCCGGCGCTTTCGGTGTCTTCAGTGCTTCCGGCGCCTTCCAGGGACCGGTACAGGTCGTCCAGGCTCGGGCGCCGGATGTCCACGGAGGCGGGCGTGCGCCCGGACGCCAGCAACTCCGCCAGCGCGCGCCCGGGATCGGTCGTCGGCAGGCGCAGTTCGGGTTCCGCCGGGTCGGCGAAGGTGACGCGGAGTTCGCCGGGCAGGTCGCGGGTGAGTTCGGCCTGCGAGCCGCGGGCCACCACGCAGCCTGCCCGGGCGAGCGCCAACGTGGCGTCGAGGTCCACGAGTTCCGGAAGGTAGTGGGTCGTGTAGACGACCGCGGCGCCCGCCTCGGCGCGGGATTTGACCGCGGCCAGCAGGGCCGCGCGGGTCTCCGGGTCGGCTCCGGCGGTGGGCTCGTCCAGCAGGAGCAGCGGCGGACCGCCGACCATGGCGGTCGCGGCCTGCACGCGGCGGCGTTGCCCGCCGGAGAGCACGGCGACCCGCCGGTCGGCAAGGTCCGTCAGCCGCAACTCGTCGAGCACGTGGTCGATTTCCGCGGCGCGGCGGGTGCGGCGCAGTCCGGCGAGCCCGGCGAAGAGGCGCAGGTTCTCCCGGACGGTGGCGGTGCCGTACACCGCGGATTCCTGCGGTGCCGCGCCGAGCAGGCGGCGGGCGGCCCGGCCGTCCCGCAGCGCGTCGTGCGGGCCGATGCGGATCCGGCCCGCGTCGGGGCGGACCAGGCCGGTCACGGTCTCCACGAATGTGGTCTTGCCGGCGCCGTTGTGGCCGATCAGGCCGACGATCTCGCCGGGTTCGACGGCGAGGTCGAAACCGTCGAGCGCCGCCTTGCTCCCGAACCGTTTCACGAGTCCTTGTGCGCTGAGCATCCTTCTCCCCGTGGTGGTATACGCCGTACACGTCTACGCCGTACACGTCTACGCTGTATACGTCTACGCTGTATACGTCTACACTGTAGACCCATGACGGGCAGGCGGGAAGAGATCCTGGACGCGGCGCTGGCCATCGCCGACGAAGGCGGCCTCGACGCCGTCTCCATGCGGGCGCTGGCCGAGCGGGTCGGCGTCACGCCCATGGCCCTGTACCGCCACGTCAGCGACAAGTCGGCGCTGCTCGACGCCATGGTCGGCCGCCTCCTCGCCGGCCTGCTGCCGACCGCGGCCGCGCCGGAGCAGCCGTGGGACGTCCGGCTCGCCGCCCTCGCGCGCGCCTGCCGGGCCGCCGCGCAGCGCCATCCGTGGGCCGCCTACCTGCTGTTCTCCCGGCCGGCCGTCACTCCGGACGCGGTCCGGGCGGTGGACGTCATCTACGGCGCCCTCCTCGAAGCCGGCGTGCCCGAGCCCGAAGTGCCCCGGCTGGAACGCCTGGTCAGCACCTTCGTGCTCGGCTTCGCGGCTTCCGAGGCCGCCGGGCGCTTCGCCCCCGGCGAGGCCGACCCGCGTACCCGCCGCGGCCGGATGCCCGACGAGGAACTGCCGCACCACCACGCCCTCGGGCCGTGGGTGGAGCTGCCGGCCGACCTCACCGCCGAGTTCGAAGCGGACCTCGCCGACATTCGGCGGCTCGTCGAAGCAGTCGCCCGCCGCGACGCCTGACCACGCGTCCGGCCGCGACGCACCGTCCGCGCCCGATCACCGCGAGCCCTGGTGCAAAGTCCCGCACGGTACTAGTTTCCTGGCATACCCGAGGGCCCACCGCCCTTGTGCGGCAGGGCTCTTCGTCGTGCGCGCCGAGGAGGACACGTGGTGTACCAACGGCCCGGAACGGCCGGCAGCGTCATCGACTTCCAGGACAGGTACGACAACTTCATCGGCGGCAAACACGTACCGCCCGTGCTCGGACAGTACTTCGCCAACGTCTCGCCGGTCACCGGGCAGCCCTACTGCGACGTCGCCCGCTCCACCGCCGAAGACGTCGAACTCGCCCTCGACGCCGCGCACGCCGCGGCCGACGGCTGGGGACGCACCAGCGCCGCGGAACGCTCCCGCATCCTGCTGCGCATAGCCGACCGCATCGAGGAGAACCTCGAACGCCTCGCGGTCGCCGAAACCTGGGACAACGGCAAGCCGGTGCGGGAATCGCTCGCCGCCGACCTGCCCCTGGCCGTCGACCACTTCCGCTACTTCGCGGGCGTGATCCGCGGGCAGGAAGGCTCGATCGCGCAGATCGACGACGACACCGTCGCCTACCACTTCCACGAGCCGCTCGGCGTCGTCGGCCAGATCATCCCGTGGAACTTCCCGCTGCTGATGGCCACGTGGAAGCTCGCCCCGGCACTCGCCGCGGGCAACTGCGTGGTGATCAAGCCTGCCGAGCAGACGCCCGTCACGATCCTGCTCCTCATGGACCTGATCGCGGACCTGCTGCCGCCCGGCGTCGTCAACGTCGTCAACGGCTTCGGATTCGAGGCCGGGAAGCCGCTGGCGAGCAGCAAGCGGGTCGCGAAGATCGCGTTCACCGGCGAGACCACCACCGGCCGCCTGATCATGCAATACGCGAGCAACAACATCATTCCGGTGACGCTGGAACTGGGCGGGAAGAGCCCCAACATCTTCTGCGCCGACGTCCTCGCGGCCGACGACGACTACCTCGACAAGGCCGTCGAAGGCTTCGTGATGTTCGCACTCAACCAGGGCGAAGTCTGCACGTGCCCGTCGCGGGCGCTCGTCCACGAGTCCATCTATGACGCGTTCATGGAGCGCGCGCTGGCCCGGACCGCGGCGATCGTGCAGGGCGATCCGCTGGACCCGGCCACCATGGTCGGCGCCCAGGCATCCAACGACCAGCTCGAGAAGATCCTGTCCTACCTGGACATCGGGCGTCAGGAAGGCGCCGAGGTGCTGGCCGGCGGCAGCCGCAAGATCGTGCCCGGGCTGGAAGACGGCTACTACGTCGAGCCGACCGTGTTCAAGGGCACCAACGACATGCGGATCTTCCAGGAGGAGATCTTCGGGCCGGTGGTGTCCGTGGCCACCTTCCGTGACGACGCCGAGGCGCTGCGCATCGCCAACGACACCCTTTACGGGCTCGGCGCCGGGGTGTGGACACGCGACGCGACACGTGCGTACCGCATGGGACGCGAGATCAAGGCCGGACGCGTGTGGACGAACTGCTACCACGCCTACCCGGCGCATGCCGCGTTCGGCGGCTACAAGGCCTCCGGCATCGGCCGCGAAACGCACCGCATGATGCTCGACCACTACCAGCAGACCAAGAACCTGCTCGTCAGCTACAGCCCGAAGAAGCTGGGCTTCTTCTAGGCGCCGGGATCACGCGCACGGACCCGTCGGAGATAGGGGCAGGGATGCCGGAGAAAGTCGCGATCACCCCGGAGGCCGCCGCGCTCGTCGGCGAACTCGTGGTGCAGCACGGGCCGCTGATGTTCCATCAGAGCGGCGGGTGCTGTGACGGGTCGTCGCCGATGTGCTACCCGCGAGGCGAGTTCCTGGTCTCGGACGCCGACGTGTACCTGGGCGAGGTCGCCGGGACGCCGTTCTACATCAGCGCCGCCCAGTACGTGTACTGGCGGCACACCCACCTGACCGTGGACGTGGTGCCGGGCCGCGGCGGCGGGTTCTCCGTCGAGGCGCCGACCGGGTTCCGGTTCCTCATCCGGTCGCGCGTGTTCACCGACGCGGAAGCCGCCGAACTGGCGGAGGAACCGGTCCGCACCGGACCGGCCGGGTGACCGAGGTCACATAAATGGAGGAAAACGTGCTTTCCGGGCGGCGCCGCGGGTCTTCGCGGCGCCGCCCGGCGCGTCCGCGGGCGGACCCTACTGCCGTGTGGCGGAACGTTTCTGACGGTCGTTCATGGATTCCGTCAAATAGCCGCATAGGTGGTCGCAGGGATCGAGGAATTGTCTGATTTGCTGCGGTTCGTACGTGACGGTTCGGAGGTTGTCAACCTCTTGTCGGGCTCCACCGGGCGGGGTTAGAAACCCCTCACGGAAGAAAGGAGCCGAACCATGGCTGAACCCGTCATCGTCGAGGCGGTGCGCACTCCCGTCGGCAAGCGCGGGGGCGCGCTGTCGGCCCTGCACCCCACCGAGCTGCTCGGCCAGACCTTCCGCGAGCTGCTGGCCCGCTCCGGTGCCCAGGACGACATCGTCGAGCAGGTCGTCGGCGGCTGCGTCACGCAGGCCGGCGAGCAGAGCACCAACGTGACCCGGAACGCCTGGCTGGCCACCGGGCTGCCGTACGACACCGCGTCCACCACCGTCGACGCGCAGTGCGGCTCCGGGCAGCAGGCCGCGCACCTGCTCGCCGGGCTGATCGCGGGCGGCGTCCTGGACGTCGGCATCTCCTGCGGCGTCGAGTCGATGAGCCGGGTGCCGCTCGGCACGTCGTCGGCAGCCGGCGACGGCAGCCCGTACCCGGCGACGTGGGACATCGACCTGCCGAGCCAGTACGAGGCCGCGGAGCGCATCGCCCGCAAGTACGGCATCTCGCGCGAGGCCGCCGACGGCCTCGGCCTGCTGTCCCAGGAGCGCGCCCGCCAGGCGTGGAACAACCACCGCTTCAAGCACGAGACGTTCGGCGTCAAGGTGCCCGTCGGCGACGACGCGTGGCACCTGATCGAGGAGGACGAGGGCGTCCGCGACACGTCCTACGAGGCGCTCGCCGCGCTCCGGCCGATCCTCCCCGGCGGCATCCACACCGCCGGGACCGCGTCGCAGGTGTCCGACGGTGCGGCCGCGATCCTGTGGGCGTCGAAGAAGTCCGCCGTCGCGCTGGGCATGCGGCCGCGCGCCCGGATCGTCGCGCAGGCGCTGGTCGGCTCGGACCCGTCGCTCAACCTGGACGGCTCGATCGCGGCGACCCGGGCGGTGCTCGGGCGCGCCGGGATGAGCCTGGACGACATCGACGTGGTCGAGGTGAACGAGGCGTTCGCTTCGGTGGTGCTGGCGTGGACCCGCACGTTCGCCGCGGACATGTCGAAGGTCAACGTCAACGGCGGGTCGATCGCGCTCGGCCACCCGGTGGGCGCCACCGGGGCCCGGCTGATCACCTCGGCGCTGTCCGAATTGGAGCGCACCGACAAGGAGTTCGCCCTGATCGCGATGTGCGGTGGGGGCGGCCAGGCGTCGGGGACGATCATCCAGCGGCTCTAGAGCGGACGCCGGACGGAGTCGGCGGAACGGAAGACGGAACGGCGCTTCGGACACGGGCGCCCGCGCGGGGTGCCCGTGTCCGTTCGGCTGTCAGGCGGCCGCGTAGCGGACCGGGTCGTCCGCGTTGGCCGCGCCCGCCTGGCCGCGCTTGACCAGGTGGCGCAGGTGCGCGGCGGCTTCGCTCAGCGCGATCTGCCGGTTGTGCACGCTCAGTTGCTCCCACGGCCGGTTCCAGTCCATGCCGACCGCGATCTCCCACAGGGTGAGCGGGGCGGCGACCAGCCGGGCGTGCAGCGTGGCGAGGCGCATTTCGTGGAACGCCTTGATCTCGTCGACGCGCGCCGCGGCGTCGGCGAACCCGTGCTTGTGCGCGGGCAGGACGCCGGTGATCGGCATGGCCGCGACGCGGGACAGCGAGGCGAGGAAGTCGCCGAGCGGGTCGGCTTCCTCGGTGTCCTCGTAGAGGCCGATGTGCGGGGTGATGCCGGGCAGCAGGTGGTCGCCGGACAGCAGGCGGCCCGCGCGGGTGCCGATCTCCTCTTCGAGGTGCAGGCACACGTGGCCTGGGGTGTGGCCCGGCGTCCAGACGATGCGCACGTCGCGCCCGGCGACGTCGGCGAGTTCGCCGTGCACCAGGTTCCGGTCCGGGGTCGCCAGGGTGAAGCGCGGCTTGACGACCGACGAGGGGGAGCGCGAGCCGACCAGCTCGTCGACCGCGTCCTGCGGCGCTCCGGCGGCCTGCAGCACGGCGACGTGGTGATCGATCCACCGGTTCCGCGGCGCGGTGTTGATGAGGTTGACGTGTGCCGCGTCGGCCTCGTGCATCGCGACCCAGGCGCCGGACGCCTCGACGACCTTGTAGGTCAGGCCGTGGTGGTCGGGGTGGTTGTGCGTCGCGATGACGCCGTGCACGTCGGCGAGCGAGGTCCCGAGCGAGGCGAGCCCGGAGGTGAGCGCGGTCAGCGAGGCCGGGTCGTCCCAGCCGGCATCGACGAGCACCGGGCCGTTGGCGCTCTCCAGGACGTACACCAGGGTGTAGCCGAGCGGGTTGTCCGGGATCGGGACGGGGATCGTCCATACGCCCCCGCCGAGGTCGGTCGCCACACCTTCCGGGGTTGACGTCCTGTCAGATTCCGTTGCCGTCATGGTGGTCCTCCCCGGATCGGTGCGCGCGCAGGTCGCGCCCTGGTGCTGTCGGGCCGGTCTCGCACGTGTCATTCGGCGATGACGGGCTCCTTCGCCACCATAGAGCACCGTCTCGGCAATATAATTGACTTGGTCTAGCAGTTTGCCGCGCGATCCGCCACTCGCGTTTCTTGGGACTCCGGGTGAGACTCCAGTCTCATTCGGGCCGGGATTCCGTTGTTCCCCGGCAGCTCAACTGATATCTGTTCTACAGATCGGCACGATCGCGCGGCGCCGGACTCGCCGCGGGAGAGACAGCCACCGAGGAGGACCAGTGACGGACGTCCTGGAGTACGGCCAACTGTTCATCGACGGGCGCCTCGTCGACCCGGCGGGGTCGGACGTGATCGAGGTCGTCTCGCCGCACACCGAGCAGGTCATCGGGCGCGTCCCGCACGCCGCCAAGGCGGACGTCGACGCGGCCGTCGCCGCCGCGCGCCGCGCCTTCGACCACGGCCCCTGGCCGCGCATGGCGCTCGAGGAGCGCCTGGAGATCGTCGGCCGTATCAAGGACGCGTTCATGACGCGCTACGACGAGATCGCGCGGCTGATCAGCTCCGAGAACGGCTCGCCGTACTCGTGGAGCATCTTCGCCCAGTCGATGGGCGCCGGCATGCTCTACGACTCGGCCATCAACGCGGCCCGGAACTTCGCCTTCGAGGAGCGCCGCGCGGGCGTCCTCAACCCGCTGGTGATCCGCCGCGAGCCGGTCGGCGTGGTGGCGGCCGTCGTGCCGTGGAACGTGCCGCAGTTCGTCACCGCGGCCAAGCTCGGCCCGGCGTTCGCCGCGGGCTGCACGGTGGTCCTCAAGCCGTCCCCGGAAACCCCGCTGGACGCCTACATCCTCGCCGAGATCTGCCAGGAGGCCGGCCTGCCGGACGGCGTCCTCAACATCGTCCCGGCGGACCGCGAGGTCAGCGAATACCTGGTCGGGCACCCGGACATCGACAAGGTCGCGTTCACCGGCTCGGTCAACGCGGGCAAGCGCATCATGGAGGTCGCGGCCCGCAACCTCACCCGGGTGACCCTTGAACTCGGCGGCAAGTCCGCGGCGATCATCCTGCCGGACGCCGACCTGGAGCACACCGTCGCGGGCCTGATGCCCAACGCGTTCATGAACAACGGCCAGGCGTGCGTGTCGCAGACCCGCATCCTGGTGCCGGAGTCGCGGTACGGCGAGATCTCCGAGCGCCTCGCCGCGTGGGTGTCCGAACTCGTCGTCGGCGACCCGCTCGACCCCGCCACCCAGGTCGGCCCGCTGGTCGCCGACCGGCAGCGGCAGCGCTCCCTCGACTACATCCGCATCGGCCAGGAGGAAGGCGCGAAGGTCCTGGTCGGCGGCGGCCGTCCGGAATCGCAGCCGACCGGCTGGTACGTCGAGCCGACGCTGTTCGGCGGCGTCGACAACTCGATGCGGGTCGCCCGCGAGGAGATCTTCGGCCCGGTCGTGTGCCTGATCCCCTACGGCGACGAGGCGGACGCGGTGAAGATCGCCAACGACTCGGAGTACGGGCTGTCCGGCAGCGTCTGGACCGAGGACGTCGAACGCGGCCTCGGCATCGCCCGGCAGGTGCGCACCGGCACCTACTCGGTGAACACTTACGGCGTCGACTTCAACGGCCCGTTCGGCGGGTTCAAGAACTCCGGCATCGGCCGCGAGTTCGGCCCCGAAGGCCTGGCCGCGTACGTCGAGCACAAGTCGATCGCGCTGCCCAAGGAAAGCTGACGCGGACCGGCGGCGGGGGGCCCCCCCCCCCCGCGCCCCCCCCCCCCCCCCCCGCCGGGGGGGCCCCCCCCCGAACCCCCTAAGGGGAATTACCCCAGGGCCCGGGGCACTGGGGGGGGGTTATTAAAAACATA
>NZ_JBMULZ010000020.1:104269-121478 GCF_049534875.1 Uniformispora flossi | reverse complement strand
GCCCCGCAAGGCGGCGCCGCGCCCCGGCCGCACGGCAGGCGAGACCCGCACGGAACCACGAAAGGTGAAATCCCCCATGGCCGAGGGCAAGTGGCGCGTCGAGGTCGACCGGAGCGTATGCATCGGGTCGGGCATGTGCATCGGCAGCGCGCCGGACGACTTCACGCTGGACGCCGCACGGCAGTCGCATGCGCGCCTGGAGATCCTGGACGCCTCCGACGCGATCATGGAGGCGGCGGAGAGCTGCCCGGTCGAGGCGATCAGCATCGTGAACGCGGAGACGGGGGAGACGCTGTTCCCGCCGGAGTGACCGGACGCGGAGCGGGCTGAGGCGGCACGCCGGCGCGGACCGGCGGCCGCGGCCCCTCGCGTGGCCGCCCCGCCCCGCCTCCTCGCCGCGGCCCCGAGTCGACACGTGTCACCATCCGGGTCCCGCCGGCGCGTCCGATGATCATGAAGTGCCGGTGTCGGCCTCGTCCTCCGGGACCAGCCTCGCGACCGTCTCGATGTCCAGCTTGACCTGCGCGATCGACGCGCGGCCGTTGAGCCACGAGATCAGCGACGAGTGCCAGGTGTGCGTGATGACCCGCACCACCGCGAGTTCCTCGGCACTCGGCTCGGTGCTCGCGTCCTCGTGCATCGCCTCGAGGATCATCTGCGTGGTGATCCGGCCCACGCCGTCGACCTCGGCGGAGACCGAGCGGTCGGCGAACTGCATCGCGCGCATCATCGCCTCGGTCAGGTGCGGCTCGCGCTGCATACCGCGGAACGCCCGCAGCAGCGTGTCCACGACGCGTTCGCGCGGCGGCAGGCCCTTGTTGGGTTTGCGCCGCAGTTGCCCGCCCAGCTGCTCGAGCTGGTCGTACATCGTGGCCACCAGCAGGTGCACCTTGGACGGGAAGTACCGGTAGAGCGTGCCGAGGGCGACCTCGGACATCTCGGCGACCTCGCGCATCTGCACGGCGTCGTAGCCGCCCTGCGCCGCGAGCCGGGTCGTGGCCCGCAGAATCCTGCGTCTCCGGGCCTCCTGGCGCTCGGTCAGCGGGGTCCCCGCGGCCTTCGTGTACGTCGTCATCTTCCGCCCGTCTGTCGTCGTCCTGGGCATGCCGGACACTGCTCTTCACCTGACTGCACTTCAGATACGGCCCCGCGGTGTGTTACGGGTCACCCGGGGGCCTGTGTGACCGGTGCCCGGCGGTATCTTGCAGTCTCCGACGGGCCAATCTGCGTTGAATACTGAAACTCGTTCTAGATTACGCGACTACTATGCTCCGCCAAGAGCGTCGAAGGGGGCCATTCGTGATACGGGAGACCGTGGAGCCCGCAGGACTCGCGGACCCCGGCGCGCCTTCCGCCGCGGATACCCCCGCGGAACGGCCGCTCCGAATCGCTCTTCTGGCGTACCGCGGCGACCCGTTCTGCGGCGGCCAGGGCGTGTACGTCCGGCACCTGTCGCGTGAACTGGCCAAGCTCGGCCACCACGTCGAGGTCATCACGGGCCCGCCCTACGCCGTCGTCGACGACGTGCCCGGCAACCCGGTCAAGCTCACCAAGCTGCCCAGCCTCGACCTGTACCGCGACCCCGACCCGTTCCGGCTGCCCAGGCCGCGCGAGTACCGCGACTGGATCGACGTCCTCGAAGTCGGCGGCATGCTCACCGCGGGCTTCCCCGAGCCGCTCACCTTCTCGCTCCGCGCCGCGCGCCACCTCAAGGCCCGCCGCCACGAGTTCGACGTCGTGCACGACAACCAGACCCTCGGCTACGGCCAGCTCGCGCTGCCCCGCCTGGGCTTCCCGCTGGTCACCACGATCCACCACCCGATCACCGTGGACCGCGGCCTGGAACTCGCCGAGGCCGCCACGCTGCGCCGCAAGATCACGCTGCGCCGCTGGTACGGCTTCACGACCATGCAGAAGCGCGTCTCCGTGCGCCTGCCCGAGGTCGTCACCGTCTCCGGCTCGTCGAAGACCGAGATCGTCGAACACCTCGGCGTCGCACCCGACCGGATCCACGTGATCCACGTCGGCGCGGACACCGACCTGTTCTCGCCGAGCGACGCCGTGGCCAAGGTGCCCGGCCGCATCGTCACGACGGCCAGCGCCGACGTCCCCCTGAAGGGCCTCATCTACCTGGTGGAGGCCCTCGCCAAGCTGCGCACCGAGCGCGACGCCGAACTCGTCGTGGTCGGCAAGCCCAAGGCCGACGGTCCGGTCCTCAAGGCGATCGAACGGCTGGGCCTGACCGCCTCGGTGCGGTTCGTCAGCGACATCAGCGATGCCGAACTCGTCGACCTGATCCGCAGCGCCGAGGTCGCGTGCGTGCCGTCGCTGTACGAAGGCTTCTCGCTGCCCGCCGCCGAAGCCATGAGCTGCGGCACCGCCCTGGTGGCGAGCACCGGCGGGGCGATACCCGAGGTCGCCGGACCGGACGGGGAGACCTGCCTGGCGGTGCCGCCGGGCGATGCCGAAGCCCTGCGCAAGGCCATCGGCCGGATGCTCGACGAGCCCGAACTGCGCGCCCGTCTCGGCCGCAACGGCCGGGCCCGGGTGCTGGAGCGCTTCACCTGGCGCAACGCGGCGGTCCGCACCGCCGAGCGGTACCGCGCCGCCGTCGACGCGGCCGCGACCGGTGCGGCGAAGGCGGCCGTACCGCGGGTCGCGGGGCCGAGAAAGCCCGCCTGACCCGGAGCCCGGCGGCGCGAAGCCGCTCCGCCGCATCGGCCTACCCGGACCCCGATCCGCTGTTATCCCGCAGTACCCGGCACCACAGACGCAGTACCGCACAGGAGACGGAGCCGCCGACTTGCTCACCGTGGATTTCTCACGCTTCCCGCTGGCGCCGGGAGACCGGGTCCTCGACCTGGGCGCCGGCGGCGGCCGTCACTCGTTCGAAGCGTTCCGGCGCGGTGCCGACGTGGTCGCGCTGGACCGCAACGAGAAGGACGTCCGCGAGGTCAACGCGCTGTTCGCGGCCATGGCCGAGGCCGGCGAGGCCCCGGAGACGGCGTCCGCGGTCGCGGTGACCGGCGACGCGCTCGCGCTGCCGTTCCCGGACGCCAGCTTCGACAAGGTCATCATCTCCGAGGTGCTCGAGCACATCCCCGACGACAAGGGAGTGCTGGCGGAGATCCACCGGGTGCTCAAGCCGGGCGGGCTGGCCGCGATGACCGTGCCGCGGTACGGGCCGGAGAAGGTGTGCTGGGCGCTGTCCGACGCGTATCACGAGGTCGAGGGCGGGCACATCCGCATCTACCGCGGGCACGAACTCGTCGAGCGCATCGAGGCCGCCGGATTCGAGCCCTACGGGCAGCAATTCACGCACGCGCTGCACTCGCCGTACTGGTGGATCAAGTGCGCGGTGGGCGTCGACAACGACAAGGCGCTGCCGGTGCGCGCCTACCACAAGCTGCTGGTGTGGGACATCATGAAGGCGCCCAAGGCCACCCGCTGGGCCGAGAAGGCGCTGAACCCGCTGATCGGCAAGAGCCTCGTCGTGTACGCGGTCAAGCCGCGCTCCGCCGTCGGAGCGGCGGCATGACGCGCCGCGGGGCCCACGGGGGCGCGGGTCGGGAGTCGCTCGAACTCCTGGCTCTGGACGGGGTCCTGGACGTCGGTCAGATCGCCCGGACGATCGACGGGATTGCCGGGGTCCAGCGGCCGGACGGGTCGATCCCGTGGTTCGTCGGCGGCCACCTGGATCCGTGGGACCACACCGAGGCGGCCATGGCGCTCGACCTCGCGGGCCGTCACGACCTGGCCGAACGGGCTTACCGCTGGCTGGCGTCGCGGCAGAACCCGGACGGTTCCTGGTACGCCGCGTACACCGACGGCGTGGTCACCGACCACAACAAGGAAGCGAACTTCACCGCCTACCTCGCGGTCGGCCTGTGGCACCACCATCTCCTCACCGGTGACGAGGAGTTCCTCGTCCGCATGTGGCCGCACCTGAAGTCGGCGACGCAGTTCATCCTCGACCTGCAGGCGCCCGGCGGCGAGATCCGGTGGAAGCGCGAGGCCGACGGCACCGCGGTGAACGAGGCGCTGCTGACCGGCTCGGCGAGCATGTACCAGGCGCTGCGCTGCGCGCTGGCGGTCGCCGACCACCTCGGGGAGCCGCAGCCGGACTGGGAGTTGGCCACCGGGCGCCTCGGACATGCGGTCGTCTCGCACCCGGAGCGGTTCCTCGACAAGAACCGCTACTCGATGGACTGGTACTACCCGATCCTGGGCACGGCGCTGCGCGGGCCCGCCGCGGAGGCGCGCATCGCCGAGCACTGGGACACCTTCGTGGTGCCCGGCCTCGGCGCCCGGTGCGTCTCGGACCGGCCGTGGGTGACCGGTGCGGAGAGCTGCGAACTCGCCATCGCCCTGTGGGCGTTGGGGCAGAGCGACCGCGCGGTGGAGATCGTCTCGTGGGTGCAGCGCCTGCGCCACGACGACGGCCTGTACTGGACCGGGTACGTCTTCGAGGACGACGCGATATGGCCGGAGGAGCGCACGGCGTGGACCGCCGGGGCGATGATCCTGGCGACCGCGGTGCTCGGCGGCGAGCCCGCGACCACCACGGTGTTCGGCGGCGAGCCGGGCTATGCGGAGACCGGCCTGCCGATCGGTCTTGCTCCGGAAGAGGTGCGCTGCGACTCGGAGTTGTGCGTGGAGCGCGGCTGACGGCCGCCACTCCCGCAGCTGCCGTGCCCTGCGGGCGGCCGTCCCCTCGGGGGCGGCCGCCCGCAGGCGTTTCAGCACTGGTCGTTGCGCCACTTTCCGGCGTCGAGGACCCACTTGTCGTCGATGCTGCGCGGGGTGCCGTCGACGATCACGACGTAGCCCGCGGTGCCGGAGTCCGGTCCGGCGTGCACGGTGAACGACGTCGGGGTGAGGCGGGACAGCTTCCCTCCGCTCTTGGCGGCGTTGTCCGCGGCCTTGGCGGCGAAGTCCGGGGCCGGGAGCGCGGCCTGGCAGCGGGGCGACAGCATCGCGTAAGCGGTGTCGGCCCGGCCTTCCCAGAAGGCGGCGCGGAACGTCTTCGCGGCGTCGAGGAGGGCTCTGTCGGCCGCGCTGCCCGCGGCGGCGTCCGGTGCGTCGGCGGAGCCGCCGGAGTCGGACGAGCAGCCGGCCAGCATGGCGGCCGCGGCGGCCGCGGAGAGGGCGGCGACAGCGAGGGCGGGGACGGCGGGCGTGGTGGCGGTGCCACCGCGGCCGGATCTGGAACGCGGAGTCCGGACGGTCATGGGGTCCTTTCACAGGGGTGGGAACGGGGGGTTTCCCAAGACGCCCGAAGGCGCCCAAGACGGAGGAATGGGGATCGTAGGGGGCACTCGATCTGACGTTGCGTCAGGGGTCGGTTTCGGGGGCGGCGCGCGCTACGGTGGCCCTGCCAGCCGACTCGTCAGGAACGGGGAGTGACCGTGGCCGACCTGCAATATGCGTGGGATCACGCGACGTACTGCGGTTTGTTCGTGGCTCAGGCCGAGCGGCTCGCCGAGGTCGCCGCCGCCGCGGACCCCGCGACGCCGGTGCCGAGCTGCCCCGGGTGGACACTCGCGAAGCTCGTCAAGCACGTCGGGATCGCACACGCATGGGCGGCGGCCAACACACGCCAGGGCTCGGCCGGCGGCCCGGTGATCCCCAAGTCGCTCGACCTCGGCCTGCCCGACGACCCGGAGGGGCTCCCCGCCTGGCTCTCCGCGGGAGCCGAACGCTCCGCGCGGACCATCTGGGAGGCCGGGCCCGACGCGGACGCCTGGACGTTCGGCCCGGTCCCGCACGCGCGCTTCTGGGCACGCCGGATGCTGCACGAGACGCTCATGCACCGGGTGGACGCCGAACTCGCGCTCGGCATCGAGCCGGACGTCAGCGCGGAAGCCGCCGTGGACGGCATCGACGAGCTGCTCACGATCCTGCCCGGCGGACAGGCCGGCCGCCCGGACGCGGAGAAGCCGCACGGCCAAGGCGAGACGCTGCACATCCACACATCGGGCGGCGTGCAGGGCGAGTGGACGGTGACGCTGACCCCCGAGGGCTACACGTGGGAGCGCGGGCACGCCAAGGGCGACGCGGCGCTGCGGGGCGACGGGTTCGCGGTGCTGGAGGCGCTGTACCGGCGGGTGCCGCTGGACCGGGCGGTCGCGGAACGCGGCGTCGAGGTGCTCGGGGACCGTGCGGTGCTGGACGGCTGGCTGGCGCGCAGCGCGTTCTGAAGGCCCCGGAGGGGCCGCACGGTGGGGGAAAAACGGCGCAGGCCCCGGGTCGTACGCGACGCCGGGGCCTGCGGAGCTGTGCTGCCTAGCCGTTCGCCAGGTCGGCGAGAAGCTTGAGCGCGGTGAGGTCGCGCGTGGTGACGATCATGTCGGTGACGTGCTCGTCGGCCGCCCACGCGGCGTAGCGCTCGCGGATCCGGTCGGCGGGGCCGACCAGGGCGATCTCGTCGACGAACGCGCTCGGCACGGCCGCGATGGCCTCGTCGCGCTTGCCCTCGAAGAACAGCTCCTGGATGCGGTCGGCCTCCTCGGCGTAGCCGAAGCGGCGCATCAGGTCGGCGTGGAAGTTCTTGGTCTTCGCCCCCATGCCGCCGACGTAGAAGCCCATGGCGGCCTTGATCGGGAACATGGCCTGCTCGACGTCGTCGGCGAGGACGACCTGCACCATCGGCGCGATGCGGAAGCCCTCGGGCTTGTCGCGCAGCGAGTCGGCGTACACGCCGTGGTTGTAGGGCGACCAGTGCAGCGGCAGCCAGCCGTCGGCGATCTGCGTGGTGAGGTGGACGTTCTTCGGGCCTTCGGCGCCGAGGAACACCGGCAGGTCGGCGCGCAGCGGGTGGGTGATGGGCTTGAGCGGCTTGCCGAGCCCGCTGCCGTCCTCGCCGCGGTACGGGTGCTGCACGTAGCGGCCGTCGAGGGCGACGGGGCCTTCGCGGCGCAGGACCTGCCGGATCACGTCGACGTACTCGCGCGTGAAGGTCAGCGGGCTCTTCGGGAACGGCCGCCCGTACCAGCCCTCGACGACCTGCGGGCCGGACAGGCCGAGGCCGAGGATCACCCGGCCGCCGGAGAGGTGGTCGAGGGTGAGCGCGTGCATCGCGGTCGCGGTGGGGGTGCGCGCGGTCATCTGGGTGACCGCGGTGCCCAGCGAGATGCGCGAGGTGTTCGCGGCGATCCAGGTGAGCGGGGTGAACGCGTCGGAGCCCCAGGATTCCGCGGTCCACACGGAATCGAAGCCGAGGCGCTCGGCTTCCTGGGCGAGTTCGACGAAGCCCGCCGAGGGGCCGCGGCCCCAGTAACCGAACGTCAGACCGAGCCGCATCGCGTATCTCCTCTGGCCGGGGGACTGCCCCTGCCGGGGCGTCGGGTTCCGCCTGGCACTGTAGAACACGTTTTACTTCGGGGGCCACGGGGGTCGTCCGACCGCAGGTCGGGGCGTCTTCCCGGGAGTGTCCGGAACGCGCGAAGGCGCCCGCCGGAAACCGGCGGGCGCCTTCGGCACGAGGCCGTGGTGCGTCAGGACTTCTGGATGCCCTGGACGTTCCACAGCACGCCGCGCACGCCGTCGACCTCCACGAGGAGGCCCTGGCCGTGCTGCGCCACCGCGAGGTACCAGACGCCCGGGTTGAGCGAACCGGTCGGCGCGTTGGTGTTCGCGTCGACCAGCTGGCGCTGCTCCGGCACCGAGAACCAGTACGGCTGGAACGCGTCGGTACCCGCCGGAGCGGCCGCCGGGGCACCGCCGAACGCGGCACCCGGCTGCGACGACGGGGCGCCGTAGGCACCCGGCTGCGGAGCCGGGGCGGCACCGTACGGGCCGGGCTGGCCGCCGGGCTGGCCGTACGCGCCGGCCTGCGGCGCGCCCGCGCCGCCGCCGATGCCCAACGGGGCCTTGAGCGCAGGGACCATGTCCGTGGCCACGACGGCGACCGCCAGGATGAAGACCGCGAGCACGATGAAGATGGCGCCGATGCCGACGTCCAGCTGGTCGGCGGCGCCCACGCCACCGCCGCCGAGCGACCACAGGGCGTTCAGCGGGGTGATGACCGCGAGCGGGATGGCCCACTGGCGCAGCGTCAGGCCCAGGACGGGCCGCGGGTTCGGCATGAGGCCGCCGAGGATGAACAGGACGGCCGCGATGATCGCCGTGAGCACCACCGACGAGAAGACCGGCGCGATGTCGGTCCCCCACGCGTTGATCTTGTATTCGTCCTTCTTGAAGTACGGCGCGAACGAGAAGCCGAAGATCAGCAACGCCGCCAGAGCGGCGAGCGCATCGCCGCGCGTCAACTTCTTGATATCCACTAAGGGGTCTCCTCCCGAGGGGGGTGTGGGCGCCGCCTAGATGGTTCCGGGGGCGACCCGATTGCCGCGCCGACCGCGCCCCCGCGCGCCGCCGGTGCCGTTTGTATTTGCGTGTGTGCTGAAGTGTTCCGGTCGGACACTGTGCCAGATCCGGCCGGACCGCCGCGGCTTACCGGTCGGGGGGCGGCTCGGCAAGCCCGGTTTCGCGGGGAAAAGTTAGAGATCCGTTGGCACTCCGTTACTCTCCGCGCTGGATTCCCGCGGTGTTCCACAGGACGCCGCGCGTTCCGTCCGCTTCGACGACGAGCCCGTCGCCCGCCGCCTCCACGGCCAGATACCACGTGCCCGGCTCCAGGGTCGCCACCGGGGTCTTGTCGAGGCCGCCGACGGGCAGCAGCGGACGCGCCTCGGGCACGGCCAGCCAGAACTGCTCGAACTCGCCCGCCGGGGCGGAGGACGCCGCCGGCGGTGCGGATGCCACGGCCGGAGCCGGGGCGGGGGCGGCGGCCGGCACGCCCGCCGCGGGGGTCACCGGCGGCGGCATGTGCGCGATCGGGGTGCCGGGCGGCACGGACTGCATGCCCGTGGGCGACATTCCGGGCGGGGCCGGCTGCGGGTACATGCCGGTGCCGTAGTTCGGCTGCATCGGCACGTAGCCGGGCGGGTACTGCGGCGCCGCGACGAACAGCGGGTAGGACAGCGCCGGGACGCGGTCCATGATCAGCAGCAGGACCGCCATGAGCAGGGTGAACGGCAGGATGACGAACGCGCCGAAGCCGTGCTCGCTCTCCACCGACACCGACTTCAGCACCTCGTCCGCGACGCCGAACGCGTTGCCGCCCAGCGACCACAGCGCCGCCCAGGCCGCGACCACGCCCATGGCGGTGGCCCACTGCCGGAGCGTCAGGCCGCCGACCGGACGGTGCTCGGCGTTCTGCATGTAGCGGTGCAGCACGAGCGCCACGAACGCGAGGAGCGGCAGCAGGATCACCACGGCCATCAACGGCCAGTGCGTCTGCGCCCAGGCGTTGAAGCTGTGCGAGTCGCCGCCGCCGGAATCCGAGTCCGACGAGCTGCCGCCCGCGAAGTTGGTGCCGCGGGACGACGACTGCACGGCCTTGTAGTAAGGGGCGAACGAAAAGCCGAAGATCAGGGCCACGCAGAGGAAGACAAGGCCGTCTCCCCGTGTCAGGCCTTTCTGGTTCACGGATTCTCCTCGGGTCGCGGTGGGGACGTCGTGGGCGCGCGTGTTCTCGGAGCGGGGGAGCATACGGAACTTCGTGTGCGGTTGTCGGCGCGTGCGTGCGCCGCCGTGCTCAGCGGGCCGGTCCGGACTCCGTCGTGAGGTAGTCGCGGATCCCGTATGCGATGCCCTCCGCGGCCGATTGGCGCCACGTCGGGTCGGTCATCCGGCGCGCGTCGCCGGAGTTGCGCATGTTGCCGCATTCGATGAAGACCTTCGGCACCGTCGACAGGTTGAGCCCGCCGAGGTCCTTGCGTACGTCGATGCCCGCCGTGCCGATGTAGTTGGCGGGCTTGGTGGCGGTCGCCTTCGCGAACGCCTGGACGAGTGCGTCGCCGAGCGACCGCGACGGGACGAGGATCGGCCCGGTGTCCGTGGTCCCGGCGGTGACGGTGCCGGGCACGATGACGTGGAAGCCGGTGCCGCTCGCCGCGGCCCCGTCGCCGTGGATCGACACCACCGCGTCGGCGTGCGCCTCGTTGCCTATCCGCGCCCGCTCGTCCACGCACGGTCCCCAGGCGCGGTCGTTGTCCCAGGTGAAGACGACCTTCGCGCCGAGTTCGACGAGGACGGCGCGGGTGCGGTTGGCGACGTCGAGGGTGAACTGGGCCTCGGTGTAGCCCGCGTTCGTCTCGGTGCCGGTCTCGTCGCAGTTCTTGCGGAACCCGCCCGCGTCTACCTGGCGGCCGATCTCCGCGGTGTGCTTGGAGTTGCCCGGGTTGTGGCCGGGGTCGATCACCACGGTCTTGCCGGCCAGCGGTTTCCCTCCGGGGGCCGGGGTGCCGGGCGGGGTGGCCGGGGCCGCGGGGACGCTCGCCGGGGTCTGCCCGGGGCTCGCCGCGGTGGCCGGGCCGTCCGAGACCGCGGCCGGGGGCGGGGCTTGCCCGCCCGTCGCGGCGGCGGACGCCGGGTCGGCGGGCGGCACGGTCGACCCGGCGACCACTTCCACACCTCCGTCGCCTTTCGACGGCCACTCCACGGCCAAGGCGGTGCCGCCGACCAGCGCGAGAACGCCGGCGACGACCAGCACGGCGGTCCGGGTGCGGCGGCGCTGCCCCGCGGCCTGCTCGTCGCGCCGTGCCTCGTACGGGTTCCCGGGAGAGGGCGGGTTCCGGTTGCGGGGACGGGGCGGGCTGTCGAAGCTTTCCCACGGATCAGATGGCAAGATCGGTCCTCGTCGGCAGTCCGTACCGCGCGGCGATGGGGTTCCACGCCTGCACGAACGCCTGCTTGGCGGTGGTCGCGCGGGCGCTGGCGGCGTCCGCGGCGGTCTTCTGCGACTGGCCGGCGCCGCAGCCGTTGTCGGCTTGCGCCTGCGCCCAACTCGCGTACTGCGCGTCGGCGGTCGCGGACTCCTGCCACGCGGTACGCAATTGCGCGAGCGCGGTGGCGCCGTCCGGGATCGCGTCGGTCTTGAGCGCGTCCAGTTCGCGGAGCAGCGTATTGCGTGCGTCGGCCGCTTGGGAAAGCGCGGTCACCGCGGAGGCGAGTGACGAGCAGGAATCCGCGTTGCGGACGGCGTCGACGACGGACTGCCGGGAACTGCCGCTGCGCTCCAGCAGCCCGCTCACCGACGTGGCCTGCGCGGCCGGGTCGGCGGTGGGCGGCGCGCTGGTCGGGGCGCCGGTCGGGGTGAGGCTGTCGGAGGGCCGGGCGGGCTGCGTCGCCGACGTCCCCGGGCCCGACGGGGTGCCCGGCTGCGGGGCGTTCGACGCGGTGTCGGCGACGGTGGCGCGGTCCTTGTCGTTCTGCCACGGGTGCAGGACGACGACGGTCACCGCTCCCGCGATGAGCACGACGGCGGCGGTGATGGCGACCAGCGTGCGGGTCATCCGGCCGTCGTCGCCGGGCGCCTGCGGTGGGGCGGGAGGTGTGGGCGCGGGCGGGATGGGCGCCCACGCGGGCTGCGGCGCCCCGTGCGGCGGGGTGAGCCGGGGGGTGCCGCGTGGCGGGGTGTGCACGGCGGCGTCGGCGAACGTCGCGCCGCGCGGCATCCGCGGCGGCTCCTGACTCCGCGCGAACCACCCGGGCGCGACCTGGTCGCCTTGCGGGTCCGGGCCGCCGACGTCGCCGGGCACCGGCGGCGCGTACTGCCCGCCGGTGAGGTGCACGTCGGGCGCCTGGCGAGGCCGCGGCGGCGGCCCGGCGACGCGGGTCTCCCGCGCGGGCGGGCCGGGATCGCCCGCGACGGGCCGACCGAAGGGTTCCCCGGCGGCGGGGCGTCGAGGGTCGGCCGCAGGCAACGCCTGCTGGGTGGCCTGGAGATGCGGGGGCAGGGCGCCGGAGGCGGCACCGCCCGGGGCGGGCGGCTGCGGCGCGTCGGCGCTCGGCGGCCACGGGGCAGGCACGGGCGCTCCCGGGGTGCCGGGCGGCTGGGGGCCGCGCGGCGCGTGGCCGCCGGGTGGCGTCGGACCCGGTCCCGGTGCGGCACCGAGGGTGCCTTGCAGGTGCGGCGGGATCCCCCCTTGACCGGGCGGCAGCGGCGGCGCGCCGCCGCCGGGCGGCACGGGCCCCCGGGGGGCTTGGCCGGGTGCCGAGGCTCCCGGTTGCCGACTGTCGGAAAACGGCCTTGGCGGTTGCGGCGGGAGCCCCTGGGCGCCCGGCGGGAGCGCTCGTGCGCCGCCGGGCGGCAGGGCGGATGGGTTCGGCGGCGCGGGGTGCGCGAGTTGTGTTTCCTGTGCGTGCGGGGCTACGGGGCCCGGGCCGGATTGCCCGGGGACGGGCCCGCCCACCGGGGGCAGTTGCCGCGTTGGGTCACCTGGCGGGCCTGGCGGGCCTGGCGGGCTTGGCGGGGCCGCGTGGTCCGGCGGGGGCCAGGCCGCGCGCGGAGGCGCGGGGGCGGCCGGTCCGGGGTGCTGCGGGATGGCGTCGTGGGTCGGCTGGGCGTCCACCGGCGGTGCGGCGTCGCCGCTCGACGGCGGCCACGGGGTGCCGGGCTGCGGGGGTGCCGCAGCGGCAGGGTTGCCTGCTTCCGGGGCGTCGTCCGGCCCGGGGCGGGGTATCCAGCGGCGGGTTGCCGGATCCCAGACCCGCTCGTGCTGCTCGCCCTCGGCCATGTCGGATCCCGTCACGTACGAACCTCGTCGGGGCACATAGTTTCCCGCCTCGGACACGGCCGTGTCACGGGCTTAGTTGATGTTTGGCGGACTTCCCTCACCGCTCGGGCGTGCATTGTCGACGAAGCGTCAGATCCCGTCCCCGGTGCGCCGCAGCACGCGCAGCGACCCGTGGCCCGGCTGCTCGGTGAACGCCCCCGAAGCCAGCGCCCGCAAGTAGACCCGGTACGGCGCCTGGCCGCCTTCCTCCGGGTTCGGGAACACATCGTGGATCACCAGCAAACCGCCCTTGGCGACGTGCCCGGCCCACCCCTCGTAGTCCCCGCTCGCGTGCTCGTCGGTGTGCCCGCCGTCGATGAACACCATCCCGGCCGGCGTGTTCCACAGCGGGGCGACGGTGCGCGACTGTCCGACCAGCGCGACGACGTAGTCCTCCAGGCCGGCCTTGAACAGCGTGCGGCGGAACGTCGGCAGCGTGTCCATCACGCCGACCTCCGGGTCGACGAGCGTCGGGTCGTGGTACTCCCAGCCCGGCTGCTGCTCTTCCGACCCGCGGTGGTGGTCGAGCGTCACGACCACCGTCCCGGCGTCCCGCGCCACCGCGGCGAGCAGGATCGTGGACCGCCCGCAGTAGGTGCCCAGCTCGACCAGCGGCCCGACCTTGGCCGCCTCGACGGCCGCCGCATACAGCGCCGCACCCTCGTCGGCGGGCATGAAGCCGACCGCCGAGTGGAAGGCGTCGAGCACGCGCGGGTCGATCCCGCCGGCGTCCGTGGTCATGCGTCCCCTGCCCTGAGCCGTCCGTGCCCCGCCGACCGCGGGGCGTGTCGGCGCACATCCTGCCGCACGGCCGGGCCCGGTTGCCGTGTCGAAAGCCACATCCGGCGGTGCGGGAGCGGTTCGCACTCCCCAACAAGTGAAACGGGTTCTACTATCGCGACCGTCGGACCGCGGAACAGTGGAGAGGTCACATGGCGATCGGGATCACGGAGGAGCACCGCGCGCTGGAGGGTTCGGTGCGCGGTTGGGTGCAACGCGTTGCACCGATCGGCGAGGTGCGCCGGGCACTGGAGGCGGAGGCCGAAGCGCGCCCCGCGTACTGGGCGGGCCTGGCCGAGCAGGGTCTGCTGGGCATGCACATCGCCGAGGAGCACGGCGGCGCCGGATACGGCCTCGTCGAGTCCGTGGTCGCGATCGAGCAGGCGGGGCACGGCCTGCTGCCCGGCCCGTTCCTCCCCACGGTCCTGGCCTCGGCGGTCGTCGGCGCGTCGACGAGCGCCGAACTCGCGAAGGAGCTGCTGCCCGGCATCGCGGAGGGCGCGACGATCGCCGCGATCGCGCTGGAGCCGTCCGGGCTGACCGCGGCCGCGGCCGACGGCGGGCTCACGGTCTCCGGCACCGCCAAGGCGGTGCTCGGCGCGGTCAACGCCGACCTGCTGGTGCTGAGCGCCCGTCAGGCGGACGGCGGCCAGGTGTGGTTCGTGCTGGACGCGGGCGACGCCGCGGTCCGCGAGCTGAAGAGCGTCGACCCCACGCGCCGCAGCGCCGAGGTCGTGCTGGACGCGGTCACCGTCCCCACGTCGCGCGTGCTGGCGGGCGTGGACGCCGACCTGGTGCGCGACTACGCGTCGGTCCTGCTGTCCGCCGAGGCGTGCGGCGTGGCCGCGTGGGCGCTGGAGTGCGCGACCGAGTACGCCAAGGTCCGCGAGCAGTTCGGCCGCCCCATCGGCCAGTTCCAGGGCATCAAGCACCTGTGCGCGGACATGCTGGTGCGCGTCGAGCAGTCCCGCGCCGTGACGTGGGACGCCGCGCGCGCGATCGGCGAGGACGCGCAGACCCGCGGCCTGACCGCCGCGATCGCCGCGACGTACGCGATCGAAGCCGCCTTCACCACCACCAAGGACTGCGTGCAGATCCTCGGCGGCATCGGCTTCACGTGGGAGCACGACGCGCACATCTACCTGCGCCGCGCCCTGACGCTGCGCCAGTACGCGGGCCCGGCTGCCGCGCACAAGCTGCGGGTCACCGACCTCGCCGTCGCCGGTGCGCGCCGCGAACTGGTCCTCGACCTGCCCGAAGGCGCCGACGAGTTGCGCGAGCGGACCCGCGAGGCGCTCGCCCCGGCGGCCGGGCTGGGTCCGGACGAGGCACGCGCCGCGCTGGCCGCGACCGGGTACGCCGCGCCGTACCTGCCCGCCCCGCACGGCCTCGGCGCGGGCGCGATCGAACAGCTCGTGATCCAGCAGGAGATGAAGGCCGCGGGCATCCGCCTGAAGGACATCACCATGGGCAACTGGGTGCTGCCCTCGGTGCTCGCGTACGGCACGCCGGAGCAGCAGGAGAAGTTCGCGCTGCCCACGCTGCGCGGCGAGATCCAGTGGTGCCAGATGTTCTCCGAGCCGGGCGCCGGGTCCGACCTGGCGTCGCTGACCACGCGCGCCACGAAGGTCGACGGCGGCTGGCTGCTCAACGGCCAGAAGGTGTGGACGTCGCGGGCCCGCGAGTCGGAGTGGGGCATCATGCTGGCGCGCACGTCGCCGGAGAAGCCCAAGCACGAGGGCCTGACGTACTTCATCGTCGACATGACGTCGCCGGGGCTGGACATCCGGCCGCTGAAGGAGATCAGCGGCCTGGCGATGTTCAACGAGATCTTCGTGGAAGACCTCTTCGTGCCCGACGCGATGGTCGTCGGCGAGGTCGACGGCGGCTGGCAGGTCGCCCGCAACACGCTCGGCAACGAGCGCGTGCACATGGGCGCCGAGTCGTCGTTCGGCGCGGGCATCGCGAACCTGGTCGCCGCGGTCGGCGGTCCGGCGGGCGAGTTCGTCGACGGCGGCTACCGCGAGCGGCTCGGCGCGCTGATCGCCGAGGCGTCGTCGCTGGCGCTGATCGGGCTGCGCACGACCATGGCGCAGATCTCCGGCCTGGAGGCGGGCCCGGGCGCTTCGGTGCGCAAGCTGGTCGGCACTCCGCACCAGCAGCGCGAGTCGGAGCTGAGCCTGGAGATCCTCGGCGCGCTCGGGGCCGTGGACGAAGGCGCGGGCGCGCAGGCCTCGTTCGGGTTCCTGATGAGCCGCTGCCTGACGATCGCGGGCGGCACCACGCAGGTGCAGCTCAATGTCGTCGGCGAGCGGATCCTGGGCCTGCCGCGCGACCCGGCGCCGACCGAGAAGTAATTTGATCGTGTCTAGTATTTCTGGTGCGGGATCCACGGGAACCAGCGGAAAGCGGGGCAACAGCAATGGCTAACAAGGCGTTCATCGTCGGCGTCGGCATGACCAAGTTCGAGAAGCCGGAATCGCGCGACTGGAACTACTTCGACATGGCCAAGGAGGCGGGCACCAAGGCGCTCGCCGACGCCGGCATCGCGTACGACCTGGTCGAGCAGGCCCCGGTCGGCTACTGCTTCGGCTCGTCCACGCAGGGCCAGCGCGCGATCTACGAACTGGGCCTGACCGGCATCCCGGTCTACAACGTCAACAACAACTGCGCCACCGGCTCGACGGCGCTCATGATGGCCCGCCAGTTCGTCGAGGGCGGCCTCAACGACTGCGTCCTCGCGCTCGGCTTCGAGAAGATGAGCAAGGGCGCCATGGGCGGCGACGCGGGCGCCGGCGGCTTCGCGGCCAGCCCGGTCGGCCGCCACTACGGCATCATGGCGGCGAAGTACCCGTTCGTCATGGCCCCGCCGACCGCGCAGATCTTCGGCAACGCCGCCCGCGAGCACATGGAGCGCTACGGCACCACCGAAGAGCAGCTCGCGCTGGTCGCGGTGAAGAACCACCGGCACTCGGTCAACAACCCGTACGCGCAGTTCCAGGACGAGTACTCCCTGGAGGAGATCCTCGCCGCCCGCGAGATCCACGCGCCGCTCACCAAGTTCCAGTGCTCGCCGACCTCGGACGGCGCCGCCGCCGCGGTCGTGGTGAGCGAGCGGTTCGTCATCGAACACGGCCTCCAGGACAAGGCGGTCGAGATCGTCGCGCAGACGATGACCACCGACACCGAGGAAGCCTTCGACGGGTCGATCATCAACGTCGTCGGCAAGCCGATGTCGCGCCTGGCCGCGCAGCAGATCTACGCGGCGTCCGGCCTCGGCATCGAGGACGTCGACGTCATCGAACTGCACGACTGCTTCTCCATCAACGAGATCCTCACCTACGAGGCGCTCGGCATGGCCGCGGACGGCGAGGGCGGCAAGCTCATCGCCGACGGTGCCACCACCTACGGCGGCAAGTGGGTCGTCAACCCGTCCGGCGGCCTGATCTCCAAGGGCCACCCGCTCGGCGCCACCGGCCTCGCGCAGGCCGCCGAGATCACCTGGCAGCTGCGCGGCGAGGCGGACGCCCGCCAGGTCGCGGACGCCAAGGTCGGCCTGACGCACAACATCGGGCTCGGCGGCGCGGCGGTCATGGGCCTCTACCGCAAGGGGCAGTTCTGACCGGCTGACCCGGGCTCCGGCCCGGATCCCGTCGAGGCGCGCGGCCGATTATGCCCCCCGCCTCGCGCGTTGCGGGGGCTCTTAGAGGGGGGCGGCGCCCGGGGGGCTCGGACCAGTGTCTTATAAACAAAAGAAGCGGCCGCCGACAACAGCAGGGTAGATATCGGGGGTGGGCGGGGAATTA
>NZ_JBMULZ010000020.1:76211-104259 GCF_049534875.1 Uniformispora flossi | reverse complement strand
GTCGAGGCGCGCGGCAGATTCTGCCGCGCGCCTCGCGCGTTGCGGGGGCTCTTCGAGGGGTGCGGCGCCGGTGGCTCTCGGACGGCGGGCGCCCGGCGCCGGGACGTTCGACCCGGGTCGGCGACCGGGACATCCGGCTCAGGACGGCGGGACGTCCCGCGCGGGAAAGTCGTCCCGCCCCGGACTTCCCGAAGGCCCTCGACGCCTCCGACGACCAGGAGTTCCCATGTCCCGCAAGATCCGCCGCGCCGTCCTCGGCGCCCTGCTGTCCGCCGGCGCGACCGCCGGCCTCCTCGCCGGCACCGCGGGCACCGCGCACGCCGCGGGCGGCCCGGTGTACGCGGTCAACCTCAACTGGATCAACGTCGTGGACAACCAGGACAACAACTCCGTCGACGAGGTCTACATCAAGGTCAACGGCAGCACCGTGTGGGGCCCGCACGACCTCCACTGGAACACCCCCGAGAACCTCAACATCTCGCTGCCGCGCACCTTCTACTTCGACAGCGCGACCGCGATGAAGATCGAATTCTGGGACCAGGACCCGGGCCGCGACGACCGCGTCGGCACCATCTCGCTGTCCGCGGCGGCGCCGAACGTCGGCCCGAACGCGGCCGACCTGCGCGGCAACGACGGCGAGTACATCGTCTACTACACGGTCACGCAGATCGCCTAGCCTCACCGGGAGTTGCCGAAGACGGGCCGATCACAAAGCCGATCGGCCCGTCCACGACAATGACCCCCGACGGACGTTCCCCGCGCACCGCGCGCGCGGGAGCCGCGCCACTCGGGGGGAAACCATGGCTCCGATCGACCGTCCTGCCGGCACGGCCGCCCGCACCTCCGTTCCCGCCCCGACCGTGCTGCATCCGCCGCGGGCGATCGCTTTCGCGGGCGGCGCGCTCGCGTCGACCGCGCTCGCCCTGGAGCGGATCGCCCCGGTGCGCAGCACGCTGGACGGCAGCGGTGACCTGGTCACCGCCTGCGCGCTCGTCGGCCTACTCGTCACCCTGGCTCCGCGCCGGGGCCCGTGGGCGGCGGCGGCCATTCCGGCACTGGTACTCGGGCTGTCCCCGTGGGCGGGGCTGCTGCTGGTGCCCGCGCTGGCGGTGCTCGCGGTGGCACTCGTGCGGGCAGCGCCCGCGCAGTGGTACCACGTCCCGGCCGCGGGCCTGGCCGGCGGCGCCGCGGCAGCCGGGTACCTGGCACCGCGCCCGCTGCTGCCCGGCGCCGTCACGGTGGCCGTGACGGTGGTGTTCCTGCTGACGCCGCCGCTCGCCGTCCTGGTCGCCGGGGTCACCGGCCGATCGGCCGAACTCGACCGGCTCACCCGACGGTTGATGCTGCGGGTGCCGATCGCCGCGCTCACGGTGGTGGCGTGCCTGGTGCTCGCGTCGCTGCTGCGCCCGCTGCTGCCCGCATCCGGGCTGCTCGTCGTCGGTGCCGCCGCGGCCGTACACGTCGCCGTCGCGCTGTGGTCGCATGCACGCGGTCGCCGGCTCGCCGAACAGGCGGCCCGGCACGAAGCCGTCCTCGAGGCGGCCATCCTCGTCCTCGCCGACGAATCCGCCGCGCCCGACGAAGCGCTGCGGCAGGTAGCCGAGTCGGCCACCCGTGATCTCGGCGTCGCCGGGGTATCGGTGGAACTCGACACGGTGTCCGCGCGCTTCGGCGGCGATGCGCAACCCGCCGTGGACGTGGCACTGGTCTGCCGGGGCCAGGACCTGGGACGGCTGCACATCCACAGCGAACGGCGCCTCGACACCCGCACCCTCGGCACCGTGGACCGGCTTGCCCGGCAACTCGCCGCGTTCGGCTACGCCGTCCGCCGTCTCGACGCCGCCCGCAACGCGGAACGCGACCACTTGCGCCGCGAACTCCACGACGGCGTCGGCCACGCGCTCGCCTCCGCGGTCATGCGCCTGGACCCGAAACGGCATCCGGAGCACCTGCGCACCACACTCGCCCCCGCGCACGCGCAGGTGCGGACCGCCCTCGACGACCTGCGTTCCATCGTCCGCGGCACCCCGCCTCCCCAGCTGACCCGCGACGGACTCGCCGATGCGCTACGGGCGTTGACCCGCGACCCGAATGGCCCCGCGGTCCTGCTGACCTTCCACGGAGACTGCGCGGCGGTGAGCGCACCCGTGCAGCGCGATGTCTACCGGATCGTGCAGGAAGCGCTGACGAACGCCCGGCGCCATGCCGACGCCACGGCGGTCTACGTCGCCGTCGGCACGTCCGCCGACCACCTGCATGTCGAAATCGCGGACAACGGCCGCGGGTTGCCGACAAGCTTTGTGCCCGGGACCGGCCTGGGGTCGATCCGCGCCCGGGTACAGGGACTGGGCGGCACATGCGCGATCGGCCGGGGAGCGGGGGGTGGGACTCGGGTGGCGTTCGACGTGCCGTTGGGGGTCGGCGGGGGCGACGGGGTCGATGGCTTCGGGGGCCCCGCAAGTGTGGGTGGTTCGGACGGGGTGAGCGGGTCGGAGGGCGTGGGTGATTCGGGCCGCTCCGGCAGCTCAGGCGGCCCGGATGCGGGCGGCGACGATGCGGATGCTTCGGCCGAGTGCCCTGTGGTGGGGGCGTCGTGACGCTCCCTCAGCGGGGTGACCACACCGCGGGAGACGCCGGATCCGGGGCCGCACAGGCCGCCGCCGCGCCGCCGGAAGCACGCCTCGTGGGGCCGCACCTCGTCGACGACATCGGGGCCCGTCTCCCCGGCACGGCACCGCCCCGCGGGCCGATCCGCGCCCTGCTCGCCGACGACCACCCCGCCTTCCGGGCCGGGCTGCGCGCCATCCTCGCCGACGTCCCGTACCCCGGCGTCGACATCGTCGGTGAAGCCGCCGGCGGTTCCGCCGCGGTCGCCCTCGCCGCCGAACTCCGTCCGGACCTGGTCCTCATGGACCTGCAGATGTCCGGTCGCGACGACACCGACGGCATCGACGCGACGCGCCGCATCACCGCGGCGTCCCCCACCACGGGCGTGCTCGTGGTCAGCGTCTTCTCCGACCCGGCGGGCGTCCGCGCCGCCCTCGCCGCGGGCGCGCGAGGCTACGTCCTCAAAGGCGCCGCCGCGGGCGAAATCGTCGGCGCCGTCCGCGCGGTCGCCTCCGGCTGCGCTTTCCTCGGCACCGGCGTGGCCGCCCTCCTGACCACCCTCGCCGGCGAAACCCGCCCGACCCCGCGCCCCGGCATCCCCGGCCTGACCGAACGCGAGTCCGACGTCCTCCGCCTCCTCAGCACCGGCCTCGGCACCGGCGACATAGCCCGCAACCTCCGCCTCACCCCGAAAACCGTCCGCAACCACATGTCCAACCTCTTCGCCAAGCTGGGCGTCACCAACCGCCCCCAAGCCGTCATCCGAGCCCGCGAAGCGGGCTTGACGGGGGACCGGTGAGATCCGCGAGGGCGGGAGTGACGGCACGCGAGGCCGAGGGGGCGGCCGGCGACGGCCGGGGGCGTGCTGCGGCGCCGGGGCCGCGAGCGGGAGGGAACCAGCCGAGCCGCGCGAGGTCTCCGGCTGACGCGCCCCGCCGCCGTTGCCGACCACGGACAACCCCGCAGCCGGCCGTCCGGCAATGCTCGTGGACAGGCGGTGACCATGGCAGGGTGTGGGCATGGCCGTCATCCACCACACCACCCTCATCCCCACCAAGTTCGAGTTGCTCGCGGCGTGGTTGCCGGGGCGGAGCTGGTATCGCGGCGGGCCCGTGCCCGCGTTGGTGCGGGTCGGGGGTGGGTTTCGGCTGGACGATCCGGCCGGGGAGGTCGGTGTCGAGTTCGCCGTGGTGGCGGAGACGTCGGGAGAGGGCGTGGTCACCTACCTCGTGCCGATGAGTTACCGCGGCGCGCCGCTGGAAGGCGGCGAAGGCGGGCTGATCGGGACGATGGAGCACGGGGTGCTGGGGAAGCGGTGGGCGTACGACAGCCTCCACGATCCGGTGCTGGTCGCGGAGTTGCTGGCGTTGTTGGGCGGGCGCACCGAAGCCCAGCATCAGCACTTGACGGACACGGCGGCATCCGGGCTCGTGGTGGCGTCGGCCGGGGAGGCGGCGATCGACGCCGCGCGGTTCGCGGGCGGACGGGTCGAGGACGGCGGCGACGCCACCGTCCTGACCGCGCCCGACGGCGCAAGCCTGCGTCTGCACCGGATCCTGGCTTCCGATGACGCCGCGGTCTTCGCCGAGTTGTGCGAGACCTCCGGGCAAGCCGTCGCCACGCTCACCGGTCGGCTGGGATCAGTCCCTCGCCCTTGACCAGGCGGATGACGGTCGTCGACTCGACCGACGTCACCGCGGTCAGTGCGGCGATGCGGGTCGTCAAGTAGCGGTACAGGTCGCCCTCGTCGCGCAGGAGGGCGGAGGCGGTGATGTTGGTCGTGCCGGTGGTCGCGGCGGCGAAGACGACTTCCGGGTGGGTGGACAGCTCGGTGAGGACTCCGGCGAGGTGCGTCGGCGGTACCGACATGTGCAGCCAGACGTTGATGCGGTGGCCGAGCAGCCCCGGAGCGACCTCCATCTCGAAGAACAGCACGCCTTCGCGGCGCAGTTGTTCGACGCGGCGGCGGACCGCGGACTCCGACAGGCCGGTGGCCGCGGCCAGGTCCGGGTAGCCCGCGCGGCCGTCGCGGCCGAGGTGGGCGAACAGGGCGTCGTCGGCGGCGTCGAGGTGGATCGGGCCGTCGGCGGTCACCGGCGGGCGCGCGTCGCGGAGCGCGGCGGCCTGGGTCTCGTTCAGGGCGTCCATCTTGCCCATCCAGCCGCCGGGGCCGCCGAAGGCGATGTGCAGGACGCATTGCGCTTGGATCCCGGCGACCCTCGGGGTGCGGGGAAGTTTGCGCAGCAGCAGGTCGTCGCCGCTGTTCGGGCCGCGGTTGCGGACGAGGCAGCACACTTCGGTGCCGCCGGAGGTGATCTCCACCCAGGACGTGTCCTCCCGCCGGGCCAGCGCCTCCGCGATCGCGGTCGCCGCGTCGGACATCGTCTTGATGCGGACGAGCCACGTCACCGCGGCGATGCGCCGCGGATCGATGCGCCCCACCACCCGCGCCCGGTGGTCCGCGTCCAGCCGCCGGTACCGCCGCGCCACGGTCTGCTCCGATACGCCGAGCACCGCGGCGATCCGGCTGAACGGCGCTCGGCCGTCGATCTCCAGCGCGTGGACGATTGCCCGGTCGAGGTCGTCGAGCGGTAGGCGAGGCGAAACGGAGGAGGATTCCACCGGGCAAGGCTAGTGGATGGCGGATTCCGGCGTCGGGAGTCGAGATGCTGGTGATTCGGGGCGCGGCGATTGGATTGTGGGTGCGTCGCAGTACGTACTCGCGACACCTCTCCCTCCTGCGAACGTCCCCGCTGAAAGGACACCTCCGTCATGCGCAAATGGGGTCCGCTCATCGCCGTCTCCCTCGGCGCGTTCATGCTGCTCATCGATACGACCATCGTGATCGTCGCGCTGCCCGAGATAGGCCGCGACAACGGGTCGAGCTATGCCGACCTGCAATGGGTCATGGACGGCTACGCGTTGGCCCTCGCCGCGCTCCTGCTCGGCGCCGGTGCGTTGGCCGACATCGTCGGGCGCAAACGCGTGTACCTCGTCGGACTCGTGCTGTTCACCGCCGCCTCGCTGCTGTGCGGCCTGGCGCCGGGCACCGCGACGCTGGTCGGTGCCCGCGTGCTGCAAGGCGTCGGCGGCGCGGCGATGCTGGCGACCGCGATCGCGCTGCTGGGCGACGCCTACCAGGGCCGGGACCGCGGCATCGCCTTCGGCGTGTGGGGTGCGGTGTCCGGCGCGTCGGCCGCGCTCGGGCCGATTCTCGGCGGGCTGCTGACCGAACACGTGGGCTGGCGCGCGATCTTCCTCGTCAACCTGCCCGCGGGCGCGGTGACGCTGTTCCTGGCCGGGCGGATGCTGCGCGAGTCGTACGGCAAACGCGACGCGCGCGTCGACGTTCCCGGCGCGGCGGCATTCACCGTCGCCGCGGGTGCGGCGACCTACGCCCTGATCCGCGCGGGCGGCCACGGCTGGTCGGACCGCGGCGTGTGGGCGGCGGTCGCCGCGTCGGCCCTCGCCGTCGTGGCGTTCTGCGTCGTCGAGAGCCGTTCGGCGGCGCCGATGCTGGACCTCCGGCTGCTCGCAAACCGTTCCTTCACCGGCATCCTCGTCGGCGGCATGGCCATGCAGTTCGCCGCGTTCGGCTGGGTGGCGCTCGGCTCGGTGTGGTTGCAGGGCGTGCTCGACCACGGGGCGGTGCAGGCCGGGCTGATGCTGTCGCCGCTGGCGGTGGTGGCGTTCGTGGTGTCGGCGCTGTCCGGGCGGCTGCTGCACGGGGTTTCGCCGCGCTGGATCATCGGCGGGGGACTGCTGTTCATCGGCGCCGGGGTGCTGCTGCTGAGTCGCGTGGATGCCGGATCGGACTGGACGGCGCTCGTCCCGGGCCTGCTGGTCACCGGCATCGGCGTCGGGCTGGGCGCGCCGTCGCTGGCCGGGGCGGTCCTCGGCACGGTGCCGCCCGCGCAGGCCGGGATGGCCGGCGGCGCGGTCAACACCTTCCGGCAGCTCGGCTTCGCGTTCGGGGTGGCGGTGACGGGTGTGCTGTTCCGCGACAAGGCCGAGTCGATGCTGGACGGCGCGGGGCTCGCCCACCCGGGCGCGGCGGCCGAGGCGCTCGCGGGCGGGCGGGTGGCGCCGGGTGCCGCGGGCCGCGCGGCGTCCGAGTCGGCGTTCGCGTCCGGCCTGGACGCGGCGGTCACGGTCTGCGGCCTGGTGGGGCTCGCCGCGGGCGTGCTGGTGATCCTGCTGGTGAGGACGTCGGGCCCCGCGGCGACGGCCCCGCGGGAAGCCGCGGTGGAGCGCCCCCGGGTCGCCGCGAACTGATCGATTGCGCGGGGGGCTTGAACATGGGCCCGGACCGGGCTGGGATACCGGGGACGACGAACCTCAGGAGGGCCTCTCGTGTTTCGCCTGCCCGGCCCGGTCTCCGTCCCCTTGCGTGCGTCCGTGGACGCGGCCGGCCGCGCGCTCACCCGCGCCGCGGCCGGGCCCGCGACGGAGTCGAATGCGCTGTTCCTGCCCGGCCGCGGACTCCGGCTCACCGGCGGGCCGACCCGCTTCGAGGCGTGGTCGGGGGATACCCGCGTGCTGCACGTCGACGTGGACGAGACGGCGCGCACCGTGGTCATGGCCGGCGACTGGTGGTACCGCGGCACGTACCGGATCCACGAGCGCGGCGGCGCGGCGTGGGTGGAGTACCGGGTGGAGAACGTCGCGGAGCGGGGGCGCTGGGCGGTGCCGTGGGCGAACAAGCTGTTCGCCGGGTACCGCGGCACGATGCTCGGCACGACGGCCATCGTCGCGTCGCGCATCGCCAAGGCGGTGGACGCCGAGCAGGCGCCCGAGGACGGCGGCGAAGCCGCCGGCTGAACCGGCCGGACTGCACACCCAGACCACTTGACTTGGTCAAATGTCCGGGCGACACTCGCAGGCCAGCACGCCATGAACTTCGCAGGAGGCCGTCCGTGCCGGTGCCCAGCCCGCTCGACGAGTACCCGATCCACCAAGTGCCGCTCTTCATGAGCGAAGTCGGCACCAGCGACCGCAACTTCTACGACCGCTGCATCTACCACGCGTACACCCGCGACGGCTCGGTGCAGGTGGCGACCGGGTTCGGCGTGTACCCGAACCTCGGGGTGGTGGACGCCTACGTGGTGGTCCGCAAGGACGGCAAGCAGCACGCCGTCCGCACGTCCGGCGCGCTCGGGCCGGACCGCATGGTGCAGGAGG
This sequence comes from Uniformispora flossi, assembly GCF_049534875.1. Taxonomy (NCBI): domain Bacteria; kingdom Bacillati; phylum Actinomycetota; class Actinomycetes; order Kitasatosporales; family Streptomycetaceae; genus Uniformispora; species Uniformispora flossi. Next base: position 96,471 of record NZ_JBMULZ010000020.1, on the reverse strand, counting down.
TCGGGCCGTACCGCATCGAGGTGCTCGAACCGCTGCGCAAGCTGCGCGTGGTCTGCGACGCGCCCGAACAGGGCATCGAGATGGATGTCGTATTCGAATCTCCGTTCGAGCCGATCGCCGAGCCGCGGCACATCCAGCGCAGCGCCCACAAGACGATCCTCGACGCCTCGCGCTTCGTGCAGATAGGCCGCTGGACAGGCACCATCCGGCTGGACGGCGAGGAGCTGACGCTCACCCACGAGGGCTGGGGCGGGTCCCGCGACCGGTCCTGGGGCATCCGCCCGTCGGGCGAAGCCGTCCCGGACGGGCGTCCCGCGGCCTCCGAGGGCTTCTGGTGGAACTGGATCCCGATCGACCTCGGCGACCAGGCCCTCATGGTCATCGCCCAGGAGAACGCCGACGGGCAGCGCTTCCTCAACGAAGCCATCCGGGTCTTCGCCGACGGCCGCAAGCCCGAGCAGCTCGGCTGGCCCGAATTCGAGGTCCGCTACGCCTCCGGCACCCGCCGCCCGGTCGGCGCCACCCTGCACCTCACCGACCGGCAGCGCCGCCCCCTGCGCCTGCACCTCGACAACCACGGCTACATCGCCCTCAACGTCGGGGCCGGCTACGGCGGCGACCCGGACTGGAACCACGGCCTGTGGAAGGGCGACAAGTACCTCGAAGGCGCGGTCTACGACCAGGCCGACGAGGCGGTCGCCCGCCGCAGCGCATACTCCGTGATCGACCACGTCGCAACCGCACGCCTCGAAGGCCCCGACGGCACCGAAGCCGAAGGCGTCGGCATCTTCGAACACGGCACCTTCGGCCGCCATGACCCCAGCGGCTTCGACGGCTGGACCTCGGTCGCCCCCTGACGCCGTTCCACCGGCCGATCACGCCGCACATGCACGACCCCGGGCCGCCGCGGAGACATCTCCGCGGCGGCCCGGGGCGTTCGGCCCCGTCCGGCTCGACAGGACGATCACCCTGCCCGCGGCTACCGTGGATCAACGGGTCAGTTTTCCTCCTGCTTGTATCGGAGGGCCGTTGGCATGCTTTCGGCACGCGACATTCTGCAAGAGATCCACCGGGACGATCGGGCGTTCGCGCTGTTCTGCAGTATTGCCGCCAAGGGCGAGAGCCAAGGCGGTTGGGAGAACGCCCGGATCGCCGCGCTGGTGGACGATCCCGAGTTGGCGCCCAAGGTGGCCCGGCACGGGGCCGACGAGGACAAGCACGGGCGGATCTTCGCCTCGATGCTGCGGCGCCGCGGGCTCGACCCGGTCGACGTCCCGCCCGAGGCCGACTACTGCATGCTGCTCGAACGCCAAGGCATCGGCCTTGCGCACGAACGGCTGCGCCGCGACGAGCGGATGACGGAAGCGGACATCGTCGAGTACCTCGTGCACAGCCGTGTCACCGAGCAGCGGGCCGCCGAGGATATGCGACTGCTGCGCCGCTATCTCGGCGACGACCCGGTCATCGGCCGCGGTATCCGCATGATCTGCGACGACGAGGAGAACCACCTCGCCTATTGCCACGAGGAGTTGCTGCGGCTCTCCGGCAACGGGCAGGACCCCGCGGCGATTCGGGGCGCGCTGGAGAAGACCGCGCTCGCCGAGATCAAGGTCAACCGGGACGTCAGCCTGGCCGTGATGGACCACATGGGCGCGATCCTCGGCTGGTCGAAGGCCCGGCAGTTGGCCCTCAAGGCGGGCATCCACGCGACCTACGCCTACGACCGGGCCTGGGGCACGCGCCGCATGGTGCGTCTCAGTCCGCCCAAGCGCCGCAACGCGATGGGGCCGCGGCCGGGGCCGCAGCCCATGGCCGCGTAGCGGAAGTACGGGTCAGGGCTTGCGCGCCACCAAGCCGTAGCAACCGATGGTGCCCGGGTCCGGGAGTGCGGACCCGGGCTCCGGCTTCCAGTGGGACACCACCTCGACGCCCGGGTCGACGAGTTCCCAGCCCGCGGGGACCAGGGCCTCGACTTCGGCGCGGCTGCGCAGCTGCATCGGGATGCCGGACTTGCGGTAGACCGCGGCGCCGGAGTCGTTCGCGACCGGGTCGAAGTCCGCGGTGAGGTGCGACAGGATCAGGCAACTTCCGGACGGCAGGCGGTCGGTCAGTCGGCCCAGGATGTCGGAGGGCTTGTCCTCGTCGGGGACGAAGTGGAAGATCGCCAGCGTCATGAGGGCGAGCGGGCGGCCCAGGTCGAGGGTTTCGGTGAGCGACGGGTGCGCGAGGATCGCGTCCGGGTCGTGCACGTCGGCGGCGATGTAGGCGGTCGCCCCGTCGCGGTGGCCGGACAGCAGGGCACGGGCGTGCGCCAGGACGATCGGGTCGTTGTCGACGTACACCACCCGCGACTCGGGAGCCACCGCCTGCGCGGCGTCGTGGGTGTTGCGGCCTTCGACGGGAATGCCCGTGCCGACGTCGAGGAACTGCCGGATGCCGAGCCGGGCGACGTGGTCGACGGCGCGGAGCAGGAAGGCCCGGTTGGCCCGTGCGGCCGTGCGGGCGTTGGGGACGACGGCGAGTGTCTTCTCGGCGGCTTCCCGGTCGACCGGGAAGTTCGTTTTGCCGCCGAGGAAGTAGTCGTACATGCGCGCCGAATGCGGCTTGGTGGTGTCGATCTCCGGAGGGGTCCAGCCCTGGATCAGGGCCTGCTGCTCCGGCGTACGGTCGAACGCGGATTCCGGCATGGGTGTTGCCCCCGTTTCGCGCCAAGCAGGAACGTGCCTGCAACGCCGGTCGGTTGATCACGTCAAGCGCTTCAGATGCTAGCGCCCGACCGTCGTGTCCCGGCGAGTGGGAAGCATCACCGGACAGCGGGAAACGTTCCGCTGATCGGCGGAGTTTCGCGTCGGGAGGCGTGGCGGCGTGCCGGTCGGGCAGAGTGCCTCGTGTGACCGACATCCGCCGCGTCCGCGTGCTCGTTTCCGGCCTTGTGCAAGGCGTGTATTTCCGCGTGACGTGCGCGCGCGAGGCGGCCGCGGCCGGGGTGGCCGGGTGGGTGCGGAACCTGCCGGACGACCGGGTCGAGGCGGTGTTCGAGGGCGACGGCAAGGCCGTCGACCGCATGCTGGCGTGGGCCCGTCAAGGCCCGCCGGGGGCGGTGGTGCGGCGCGTGGAGGTGCGGGGCGAGCCGGCCGAGGGCCTGGTCGGCTTCGAGGTGCTGCGCACCGAATGAAAACCGGGTGACCGGGTGACCGGGTGACCGGGTGGGAAGAGCGAACCCGGCGAATCCCCGGCCGAACGGTCAGTCCTCGGTGTGGGGTTGGGCCAGCGCGTCGCCGAGTGCCGTCCGGTAGTACAGCACCGAGCGCCCCGCCCGGCGCCGGTTCGCCAGCCCGGCCTCGCGCAGCAGCTTGAGGTGCCGGCCGACCGAGCCGAGCGGTTGCCCGGTCAGTTCCACCAGGTGGGTGGTGCTCAGCGGGGTGCCGAGCAGGACCAGGACGTCGGCGCGCGCCGGGCCGAGCAGGCGGCGGAGCGGGGCCGCGGCGCGGACCGTGCCGGACTCGGCGAGGAGGCCGGAGCACGGGTAGATGACGGCGTACCGGTGCGGCTCGTCCCAGGCGACGTGGCTGGTGTGGAACGTCACGGGCAGGAACGAGAGTTCGGCTCCGGAGATGTCGCGCGGCGGGTAGTCGTAGGTGTTGATCTGCAGGCGCCCGTCGCCCAACCAGCGGATGCCGGGCTTCATGCCGCTGAGCGCCGCCGCCCAGCCGCCCTGGGTCAGTTGCGTGGTGCGGGCCACGATGTCCGCGGTGAGGATGCGGCGGCGCCGCTCCCAGGTGGGCAGCACGGCTTCCCGCCAGACCCAGGCGAACAAGTCGGCGGCGCGGTCGGCGAGATCGGTGCGTCCGCGCAACTCGTCCGGGAGCGGGCCGTGCAGGGTCACCTCCAGGTCGTGCCACACGGTCTCGGGCGGGGTGGCGCGCAACACGGCGAGTTCGGCGGCGAACGTCGGCGCGGCCGTCGTCGGCGGCCGCGGGCCGAAGAAGTCCGCCGTCCAGCGAGGCGCGGTCGCGGCGCGCAGCAGGCGTTCGGTGAGGGGATCGTCGGCCAGGCGTCGGAGGAAGGCGGGGCGGTGCGTCGCCACCCACCGCTCGATGCCGCCCTGCGTGCAGTTGATGCCGGCCAGCGTCCGCAGGGCGGCGTTGGTCTCGGCGAGCGGCGAGACGGCGAAGCGGCTGCCGGCGAGGGTGTCGGCGTTGACCTTCCAGAAGCCCACGGCGGTCCCCCTCCACAGGTGGTTGTTTCGCGTCTCCGCGAAACTGTAACCCGGGTCGCGGACCCCGCCGGAAACTCGACGCCGTGCGTACCTACCGAGAACTCTTCCGAACCCCCGAATTCACGCCGCTGTTGGTGGCGTCCGGCGCGCACGGTGTCGCCATGGTCGTCGCCGACCTGGGGCTGGCCACGCTGGTCTACGACGCGACGGGGTCGCCGCTGCTGTCCGCGCTCAGCATGTTCGGCGCGTCGATCATGCAGGTCCTCGGCGCGACGCTGCTGCTGTCCGCGGCCGACCGGGTGCCGCCGCGCGCCGCCACGACCGGGCTCGCGCTGCTGTTCGGTGCCGCGTCCGCACTCCAGGCGCTGCCCGGGATGCCGGTGTGGGCGATGTTCGCGATCCTGCTCGCCGTCGGCCCGGTCGCCGCCCTCGGCGGCGGCGTCCGCTACGGGCTGCTCAACGAAATCCTCCCGCCCGACGGCTTCCTGCTCGGCCGCTCGGTCCTCAACATGGCCAACGGCGCCGCGCAGATCGGCGGCTTCGCGGTGGGCGGCATGCTCGTCGTGGCGCTGTCGCCGCGCGGCGCGCTGCTGACCGGCGCCGGTCTGGACGCGGTGGCGGCCGCGGCCGCCTGGTTCGGGCTGAGTGCCCGCCCGCCGCGCGCCGCCGGACGGCCGTCGGCACGCGAGACCTGGCGGGTCAACCGCGTGCTGTGGGCGTCCGTGCCGCGGCGCTACGTCTTCCTGGCGCTGTGGGTGCCTAACGGCCTCGTCGTCGGCGCCGAGGCGCTCTACGTGCCGTACGCCCCCGACCACGCCGGCATTCTGTTCGCCTGCGCCGCGGCCGGCATGCTCGTCGGCGACACCCTGTGCGGGCGGTTCGTCGTCCCACGCTGGCGGGAGCGGCTCGGGCCCGGGCTGCGGCTGCTGCTGGCCGCGCCGTACCTCGTCTTCGTGTTCCGCCCGCCGCTGCCGCTCGCCGCCGTGCTGGTCGCGCTCGCCTCGGTCGGGTACGCAGCCTCGCTGCTGCTCACCGAACGCCTCATGGCGCTCACCCCGCCCGGCATGAGCGGGCAGGCGCTCGGCCTGCACAGCTCCGGCATGCTCGCCATGCAGGGCGTCGGGGCCGCCATCGCGGGCGGGATCGCGCAGGTGACGTCGCCGGCGGCGGCCATGACGATCGTCGCGGTCGCGTCGGTTGGCGTCACGCTCGCCCTGGCACCGGGGTTGCGCGGTACGGTTCCCGCTTCGGTCGGCGAAATCCCGTTTGCCGACGCCGCGTCGGCCGACTCGGAACGCAAAACTCCGGATTCCGTCGCGGAACCGGGGCTCGTGTCGGGAAACGGTGGTTCCTTGCCGGAGACGGATGTGACTTCCGAGCGTTTGGGCTAGCGTCTTCTCGCATGCGAGACCTGGAGCCGGGGGATCCGCGGCGGTTGGGCGACCACACGGTGGTCGGCGTGCTCGGTTCCGGCGGGTTCGGGCGGGTCTATGCGGCGCGCGCCTCCGCCGACCGGATGCTCGCCGCGAAGGTGCTCCACCCGCAACTGCTGCGCGCCGACCCGGACATCGCGGCCCGGTTCGGCGGCGTGATGGCCGAACTCTCCCGGGTCCGCAACCTGCGCGGCGGCCGCATCGTGCAGTGGGACACCGAACCGTGGCCGTGGTACGTCCGGCACTACATCCCCGGCGCCACCCTGACCGAACTCATCGCGCTCGGCGCCCCGTTGGATGCCGCCCTGGTCACCCAGATCGGCGCGCAGACCGCCACCCGGCTTGCCGCGATGCACGCCGCGGGCATCGCGCACGGCGGGGTGACCGCCAACAACGTGCTGGTCACCTCGCGCACCGTCCGGCTCGTCGACGGCGGACTCATCGGGCTGCTCGGGGCGGGCACACCCGTCGCACGCGGCTTATATGCGGCACCGGAAGGCGCCGACGGGACGATCGCGGCCGACCTGCACGCGCTCGGCGCCCTGCTCGTCCTGTGCGCCCGCGGACGGCTGCCCACCGGGCGCGACGACGCCGACGCGCTGCCGGAATCCGCCGCCCGGACGATCCGGGCCCTGCTCGCCCCCGATCCCGCGGACCGCCCCTCGGCCGCCCGGGTCGCCCGCGAACTCCGGCCCCAGCACACCACCATCCGCGGCCTACTCCCGCGCGAACTCGCCCACGCCGTCGCCGCCCACCGCCCCGCGGTGTGGGACCCGCTGCGCGCCGCCGCGCTCGCGGAGCGCCCATCCGTGCCGTCCGGTGCGCCGCGGATCCCCGCGCAGCAGACCGCCACCCCTGCCGTCGCGGTGAAGGCGGTGAAGGGGGTGAAGGGGGTGAAGACGGTGAAGGCGACGAGGGCGGTGAGGAGCGACCCGCCGGAAGCACCCGTCGTCCCGGCTGCCGCGCCGCGTCCGTTGGCCCGCGCGCGGACCCTGTGGCGCCACGACATCCCGGGCGTACAAGGCCTGTACGTGTCCGACGGCCTGGTCTTCGCGGGCGGCGAGGAACTCACCGCGATGGACCTGCGCACCGGCGACGTGCGCTGGTCGAAGCCCGGGTGGCACCTGCCCGCGGCACCGTTCGAAGGCCGGGTGTGCTGTACGCAGGGCACGCGCGTGGCCCTGGTGGACGCCGCGACCGGGCGCGAGATCTGGCGCACCGATGTCGCCGCGGTACGCGGCCTGTGGGCGCGCAGCACCGGCCGCCTGGCCCGCGCCGAACGCGCCTTCCGCATGCACAGCGTCTACCGGCCGACCGCGGGCGTGCTCGTCGCGGTGGGCGGGCACAGCGAACTGTTCGGGCTGGCCGCCGAGACCGGCGAACTCCTGTGGAACCGCCGGGAACCGCGCCGCACCACGTTCACCCGCGACGGCGCGGGCGCGGTGTACCTGAGCGGCGACCGGCGCGAACCCGTGCGCGCGCTCGATCCGGTGACCGGCACGGTGGCGTGGGAGGACGCGACCGGCGACTCGATCGTCGTCGCGGTCGGCCGCAACCACGTCGCCTGCGGCCGATTCCGGCCGGACACCGCGGACTTGGCGCAGTACGTCGTGCACTCCGCCGCCGACGGCCTCCGGGTCCGCGAAGCGGCCCCGGGCGAGGCGGCGTTCCTGGACGACGACGGCGTGCTCTACGTGGTCGGCGGCGACGGCCGCCACGACCGGTTCCGGGCCGTGCTCGACGGCGGGAAGTGGACGCTGCCGTGGCACGGCACCGCCGGCATCACGGTCGCCCCGTCCGGCGACGAGGCCTATCTGCGCAACGAGACCGGCACGGTGTACGCCATCGACCTGGTCGGCCGCGCGGTGCGTTGGGTGAGCGAGCCGCCGCGCCGCATCGTCGACCCGGTGGGTGGCCAGCTCGACCGCTCGCTCGCGGTCACCGTCGACGACGACCTGGTCTACGTGCGCTGCCACGGCGACCCGGCGCTCGTCGCCCTGGACCGCGCCGACGGCCGCGAACGCTGGCACCGTCCGGCGCTGTACGGCACCTTCACGATGGTCGACCCGGCCGCTGAATCCGGCCGGGTCTGCGTCGTGGCCGACGACACGGTGATGGCGCTGACCGCACCGGACGGCGCCTGAACCTACCGGGGCAGCACCGCGTCGAGGCTCTTGCCGAGATCGTGCAGGGCTTCGTCGGCGGCGGGGAGCATCCCGGCCATCACCTGGAACACGTGCCACAGATCCGGGTATTCGGTGTGCTCGACGGCGACGCGGAACTCGCGCGCCCGTTCCGCGAACGCCGCGCCCTCCGGGGCGAGGATGTCGTCGGTGCCGTTCTGCACGATCGTCGGCGGCAGACCGGACAGGTCGGCGCCGCGGGCGGGGGAGAGGGCGTCGCGGTCGCCGCCGGGCGCGTAGGCGGCCGCGCAGCGGGCCAGCCATCCGGTGCGCAGCACCGGGTCGCGGTGGTAGCGCGGTTCGAACGGCCAGGGCCGCAGCGGATCCAGCCATGGGGAGACGAGCACCAGGGCGTCCGGGGCGCGGGTCTTGCCGCCGCGCAGGCCGAGTGCCGTGGTCAGGGCGAGTCCGCCGCCCGCGGAGTCGCCGGTGAGGATCATCGGGGTGTCGGCCGGCGTCCGGTCGGCCAGCTCGTGCCAGGCGTTGGCGGTGTCGTCGAGCGCGGCGGGGTGGGGGTGTTCGGGGGCGCGGCGGTAGTCCAGGGCGTAGACGACGGAGCGGGTGGCGGCGGCGAGGTGGGCGGCGAAGGCGCGGTGCGAGCGCGACGAGCCGACGACGTAGCCGCCGCCGTGCAGGTAGAGCATCACGCGGGCCGGCGCCTCCGGGCCGACCGTGATCCGCAGTGCCGGGACACCGCCCGGCGCGCAGCGCGCGGTGCGGGTGCCGGGCGGCAGCGGGCCGCCCATCGCGGCCACCCACGCGCGCTGTGCGGGGACCGGGACGCCGGGTCTGAGGACGGGCCGCAGGACGCGGCGGGCAAGGGTGCGGGCGAGGGGTACGGAGAGCCGGGGCACGGCGACCTCCCGAGGTCATCCATGGGTTTCCGCGGGTATTCCCTGGTGCTTCCGTGCGGTGGTGCCTGATGCATTCATGCCGCTTTCGGGCGGATTTCATGCCGCCCCCGAACCGCCCGCGTGCACCCTTCGATCTTCCGCGTTGCCCCCCTTCAAGCTACGTTGCGTCCCGGCACGAGGGTTCCGCGGAGTTGCACGAGGGTTCTGGTTCGAGGGAGTTGCGCATGGCCGGCCGGTGGTCCGTCACGATGAACGACCTGGTGCGGCGCCGCGTCGGGGACACGTCCCCGGGCGTCCGGGCCGGCGACACGGTGTGGACGTGGGACGAGCACGTGAAGCTGTCCGCGGAGCGCGCGGCGTTCCTGGAGAAGTTCCGCGCCGACGGGCAGCCGTTCCACATAGGCATCCTGCTCGAGAACGTTCCGGAGTTCTCCTTCCTGCTGGCGTCCGCGGCGGTGTCCGGCGCGGTCGTGGTGGGCCTGAACCCGACCCGGCAGGGCGCCGAGCTGGCCCGCGACATCCAGCACACCGGGTGCACGGTGCTCATCACCGGGGACGCCCACCTCGCGCAGCTGCGCGAAGCGGTGCCGGACTTCCCCGCCGACCGCATGTTCAACGTCGACGACGCCGCGTGGGCGGAAGGGCTGGAGCCGTACGCGGGCGCCGAACTCCCGGACACCGTCCCGGCTACCGACGACCCCTTCATGCTCATCCTCACCTCGGGCACCACGGGTCACCCGAAGGCGGTCATCTGCTCGCAGGGGAAGATCGCCACTCAGGGCGGCAGCGTGGTGGCGATGCACGAGCTGGCCGGCGAGGACGTCGCGTACTGCGCGATGCCGCTGTTCCACTCGAACGCGATGATCACGTGCTGGACGCCGGCGGTCGCGTCCGGGGCCGAACTCGTGCTGCGGCGGCGGTTCTCCGCGTCGGGCTTCCTGCCGGACGTGCGGAAGTACGGCGTGACCTACGCCAACTACGTCGGCAAGCCGCTGTCCTACATACTCGCCACCCCCGAGCAGCCCGACGACGCCGACAACCCGCTCACCCGGGTCTTCGGCAACGAGGGCGGCCCGCAGGACGTCGAGCGGTTCGCGAAGCGCTTCGGCTGCGTCGTGCGGGACGGGTTCGGGTCCACCGAAGGCGGCCTGTCGTTCGTGCCGGTGCCCGGCATGCCCCCGGGTGCGCTCGGCAAGCCGAGCGGCAACATCAAGATCCTCGACCCGGAGACGCGCCGCGAGTGCCCGCCCGGGCGGTTCGACGAGGCGGGACGGCTGCTCAACGCCGACGAGGCCGTCGGCGAGCTGGTCAACCTGGACGGCGCGGGCTCGTTCGAGGGCTACTGGAACAACGCCGCGGCGACCGCCGAGCGGCTGCGCGAAGGCTGGTACTGGAGCGGCGACCTGGCGTACCGGGACGGCGACGGGCTGGTGTTCTTCGCGGGCCGCAGCGGCGAATGGGTGCGGGTCGGCGGCGAGAACTTCGGCTCCGCGCCGGTCGCGCGCATCCTCGCCCGGCACCCCGACGTGGTGCTGGTGTCGGTCTACGGCGTGCCCGACGAGGCGGCGGGCGACCAGGCGATGGCCGCGATCGTGCTGCGCGAGGGTGCCGCGTTCGACCCGGCCGAGTTCGCCGCGTGGCAGGCCGCGCAGCCGGACCTGTCGCCGACGTGGCAGCCGCGGTACGTGCGGGTCGCCACCGAACTGCCGCACACCCAGACCAACAAGGTGCTGGTCCGCGTGCTCTCCCGCCAGGCGTGGTATCCGGCGGGCGACCCGGTGTGGTGGCGGCCCGGCAAGGACGGCGCGTACGGACCGCTGACCGCGGCCGACGTGGCCGCGCTCGAGGAACGCTTCGCCGAGCACGGGCGCGGGCACGTGCTCGACCTGCTCGACCGCGGCTGACCGGACGTCAGACGGTGGGCTCCGGTTCCGGCTCCGGCCGGACCGGGGCCTCCGCGACGGTCTCGGCGGCGAGCGGCGCTACCGCGACCGGATTGACCGCGACCGGGTTGACCGCGACGGTGTCCGCGAGCGCCGCCCCGGCGACCGCGGCCGCCCCGGCGACCGCGGCCGACCGGGCGACCGTGCGCCGGGTCCGGTGCGACTGTCGCACGGCGTCGAACGTCAGCACCACGAGCGCGCCCCAGATCAGAGCGAAGCCCGCCCATCGCGACCCGGGCATCGCCTCGTGGTTGATCCACACCCCGACCGAGAACTGCAGAATCGGGCCCAGGTACTGGAGCATCCCGATGGTGGACAGCGGGACGCGCACCGTGGCCGCGCCGAAGCACAGCAGCGGGATCGCGGTCACGATGCCGGTGCCGAGCAGCAGCAGGGTGTGCTCGACCGACACCGTGCCGAGGGTGCCTTCGCCGGTCCAGGACAGGTAGGCGAGGTAGCCCGCGGTCGGCAGGAACATGACGGCGGTCTCGGCGGTCAGCGACTCGGTGGGCGCCAGGCCGACGGTCTTCTTGACGTAGCCGTAGATGGTGAAGCTGGTGGCCAGCACGAGTGCCAGCCACGGCAGGCGGCCGTAGGCGACGGTCAGGACGGCCACCGCGGCCACGCCGAGGCCGACCGCCACCCACTGCGCGTTGCGCAGCCGTTCGCCGAGCACCAGCACGCCGATCGCGATGAACGCGAGCGGGTTGATGAAGTAGCCGAGCGAGGTCTCCACGACTTGGTGGCTGTTGACGCCCCAGATGTACAGGCCCCAGTTGGCCGTGATGACGATGCCGGCCACGACGATCTTCGCCAGCCGGGCCGGGTCGCGCAGCAGCACGCGGATCCACGACCAGCGGCGCAGCACGGCCAGCACCAGCAGCATGAACACGAGCGACCACACCATGCGGTGGGCGAGGATCTCCACCGCGCCCGCGGGCTTGAGATGCGGCCAGTAGAGCGGGAACAGGCCCCACATGACGTATGCGGCGACGCCCAGCCACAGGCCGCGGCGCTCTTCGCCTCCCGGACTCGCGACGGTCCCGACGGCTCTTCCACGCGTTTCGGACACGGCCGGACCCTAATCCCGCGTGGGCGCTTTGTCCCGGGCCAATTCGGCACCGGTGGACTGGACCTCTTGTCGGTGCCCGGCACGGGCCGCCGGACGGATTGGCCACCGGCTGGTTGGTAAACGGTCAACCCCTGCAAAGGCAAATGTTTATGACGCGAAATCGTTATATGACGATGCGTCAGATTGTCTCCATTCCGCTGCTAGCTTGACCGAATCCACCACCCCGGTAGCGCCAGGAGCAGTTTTGCGTCACGAACGACTCCGTTACCCCCGCACGATTGCCGCGGTCGCCGGTGCCGCGGCGCTGGCTCTCACGGCCACGGCATGCGGCGGCGACGACAAGAAAAGCGACAAGTCGAGCAACGGCAGCGCGGCCCCCGGCGGCGCGGGCACCGGCGGTGACCTGAGCGTGCTCATCACCCAGGAGACCCGCGGCATCGACCCGGCCATCTCCACGGTGTCCTCGGTCAACGGCGGCACCCAGGCCGCCGCGGTCTTCGACGTCCTGTTCTACATCGACCCGAAGACCGGCAAGGTCCAGCCGCAGCTGGCCGAGTCCGCCACCGCCTCCGACGGCGGCTCGGTCTGGAACATCAAGCTGCGTCCGAACGTGACCTTCACCGACGGCACGCCGCTGGACGCCGAAGCCCTCAAGTTCAACTGGGAGCGGCACCAGGACCCGGCCGTCCGCTCGGTCGCCGCGGTGGCCGCGAAGGACCTCAAGTTCGCGGTCGTCGACCCGACGAACCTCAAGGTCACGCTGCCCGCCCCGAACCCGCACTTCGACCAGCTCGTGGCGCACAACCTCGCGTTCGTCGGCTCGCCGACCGCGATCAAGGCGGACCCGAAGGGCTTCTCGGCCAAGCCGGTCGGCGCCGGGCCGTTCAAGGTCAAGTCCTGGGTGCGCGACAACGCGCTCACGCTGGAGCGCAACACCGCGTACTGGAACAAGGACCGCCCGCTGCTGAACTCGGTCACGCTGAAGCCGGTCATGGACCAGACGCAGCGGCTGAACTCGCTGGTCAGCGGCCAGGGCGACCTGGTCACCACGATCAACTTCAAGATGGTCAACGAGGCCCGGGAAAAGGGCCTGACGGTCGCCTACGACGACAAAAACGGCGGCTTCATGACCATGTTCAAGACCGACCGTCCGCCGTTCGACGACCCGCGTGCGCGCCGCGCCTACGTCCTGATCATGGACGGCGGGGACCGCAACAAGGTCATCCAGGGCCCGGCGGGCGCCGGCCAGACGCTGACCACCTTCTTCGCGCCGACCTCGCCGTTCGTCGACCCGACGGCGACGATGCCGAAGCAGAACAAGGAAGAGGCGCAGAAGCTCCTCGACGAGCTGGCCGCCGCGGGCAAGCCGCTGGAGTTCACCTACACCACGAACAGCAGCGCGGCCGCGAAGGCGTCGGCGGAGTACTGGCAGGCCCAGACCCGCGGCATGAAGAACATCAAGATGAACACGGAGTTCCTGGACGGCTCGGCGTACGCCAGCAAGGTCATGATCTCCAAGGACTTCCAGGCCGCCGAGTTCAACGCGTTCTTCGACGACCCGGAGCCGGTGCTCTACAACCTGCTCTACTCGAAGGGCGCCGAGAACCGCACCGGGTACAACAACCCGGCCGTGGACGCCGCGCTCGACAAGGCGCGCGCGACGACCGACGACAACGAGCGCAAGGCGCAGTACGCGATCGTGCAGCAGGCGATCGTGAACGACCTGCCGTTCTGGTCGTACGAGAAGGGCTTCGCCGCCGCCATCCAGGGCAAGCGCGGCAAGGTCGAGGGGATCCAGCTGTTCGAGGACGGCCTGATCCTGTTCGACCGGGTGAGCGTCAAGTAGTCCGGCGTTCCGCCGGGTGCCCGGCCGCGGATCCTCCGCGGCCGGGCTTCCGGCATGTCCGGACGGTGCGTCAGACGGCGCGGGCCCGGATGAACAGCCCCTCGCCGTCGGCCACCAGCACGCCGTCGGCGTACGAGCGGGCCTCCACCCACGCCTTGCGGCCCTCGACGCGGACCACCTCGGCCTCGTAGTCGATCCGCTCGTGGAGCGGCGTGCCGCGCTTCATGCGCACCGTCAGGTACGCCGTCATGCCCAGCGCCCCGGCGCCGGATTGGGCGACGCCCATCACCTCGTCGAACGCGGCGGCCACGTAGCCGCCGTGCACGCGCCCCATCGGGCCCTCGTAGGCCGCGCCGAAGACCGCGTGGGCGCGCACGATCGGCCCGTCGGCCTCCAACTCCATCGGCGGCGCGAGCGGGTTCGCGGCGCCCACGAACGGACTGCGCTCGTGCAGCTGGAGGTCCTCGAACGACGGTGTGCGCTGTTCCACACTCGGCAGCGCGGCAATCCGGGCTGCCAAATCTGATACCTCGTCAGCTACGCTGCCGAGAGCGTCCGCGTCGCCTTCCGGGTCGACCAGCTTGACCGCCTCGATCAGGCGGCGGGCGGCTTCGGCCAGGCGGTGGCGCTCCGCGCGGCCCGCGCTGTCCGGCTCGGGCCGGGGCAGCCATGTGCTGCGCAGCTCGGCGAGGACGTCCGCAGGTACGTCGGGAACGTCGGCGTGCGGCGGAGCCGCCTCCGCGGCGGGCAGTGGTTCGGTCGTGGACATGGCGGCCCCTCGGCTGTCGGTGCTCGATGTGCATTGCAGTGCATTGCAGGGAAACGAAAACAAGTTCTAGTTTGTGAGCGCTGCCGGATCAACCACCGGAGCGCATCACGGACTCGACACCCCACACCAGGGGTACACCAGGGAGGAGACGTCATGCCCATCGACGTCGCAGTGGCCACCGGCGCCGAGCCCCGCAAGGGCGAGATCAGCTGGACGCACAAAGATGTGATCCTCTACCACCTGGGCGTGGGTGCGGGCACCCCGGCGACCGGCGCCGACGAGCTGCGCTACACGTACGAGAAGAACCTCCAGGTCCTGCCGACCTTCTGCACCGTGGCGGGCACCAAGGTGGGCGGCAGCATGGCGACCCTGCCGGGCATCGACATCAACCTGCGCGCCGTGCTGCACGGCGGCCAGGAAGTGATCATCCACAACCCGCTGCCGGCCAAGGCCAAGAACATCCAGGCCACCAGCCGCGTCGCGGACGTGTGGGACAAGGGCAAGGCCGCCGTCATCGTGCTGGAGTCGTCGGCCACGCTGGAGGACGGCACCCCGCTGTACGACTCGCGCGCCGAGATCTTCGTACGCGGCGAGGGCGGCTTCGGCGGCGACCGCGGCCCGACCACCAAGATCGACGTCCCGGAGCGCGACGCCGACCACACCATCGAGGTCAAGACCACCGAGGACCAGGCGCTGCTCTACCGCCTCTCCGGCGACTGGAACCCGCTGCACGCCGACCCGGACTTCGCCAAGGCCGCCGGCTTCGACACCCCGATCCTGCACGGCCTCTGCTCCTACGGCCTGACGCTGAAGGCGGTCGTCGACACCGTCCTCGGCGGCGACGTGACCCGTGTCACGCGCTACCGCACCAAGTTCGCCGGCATCTTCTTCCCGGGCGAGACCATGCGCATCCGCGTGTGGGACGAGGACGGCAAGCTCTACGTCCAGACCTCCTCGGTCGAGCGCGACGACGCCGTGGTGCTGTCGGACACGGTGGTGGAGTACACCAAGTAAACCCGCGCTGCACATGACAGCGGGCCCTTCCCGTCATCGGGAAGGGCCCGCTGTCATGTGAGGGTTACTTGACGGACGCGGCCAGCGACGCCCATGACGCGGCAGGAATGAGCAGGTGGCCGCGCGCAACGTCCTTGGAGTCTCGGACGGGGACGACAGGGCCCGCGCCGCCGAAGACCTCGACGCAGTTGCCGCCCGTGCCGTTGCTGTACGAGCTTTTACGCCAGCCCGGAACGTGCTTCATTCTCGTACTCCTCAGCCGCCGCAGTGATCAGGCTCAGGGACGCCTCCGGCGACAGCGCGACGGCCCTGCCGAAATCGTAGGACCGCTGGTAGGCCGCTACCAGGGCCGGATCGTCCAGCAGATGGCCCGTATGCAACCCCTCGACGTAGGCGACGGGTGGCGCGTCCGGGAAGCGCATCAGGTAGAGCGATTCGCCGACGACTCCCGCAGCGCCCGCCGCGTACGGGAGCAGCTGGACCAAGACCTTGCGTTCGGCGATGGCGTCCGCGATATGCCGGAGCTGTTCGGCCATTACCGCCGGTCCGCCGACGGGCATACGCAGGACGGTCTCGTGCAGCACGCACCAGTACAGGGGGCGGGACTCGCCGGACAGCAGTTTCGCCCGCTCCAGTCGCACCTGAACTCGCTCCTTGACCTCCGCCGGACTTGCGGTGGGCATCGCCGCCCGCATGACGGCGTCGGCGTACGCCTCGGTTTGTAGCAGTCCCGGCACGAGCAGCGGTGCGAACTCGTAGATGCACTCGGCTTGCTGTTCCAAGTCGGCGGCGTCGGCGAAGTAGTCGGCATGCTTCGTCTTGTTCGCCAGTTCGCACAGTCGGCTGAGAAGCCCACCCGTATCGAGGACGACGTCCAGCCGCACGGACATGTCCATCTGCGGCTTTCTGGCGGCTGCCTCGATCTGCCCGAGGTATGCGCCCGAGCAGAAGACCATCTCGCCGAGTTGGTCCTGCGACAAGTTCGCCTGCTCGCGGAGTCTGCGCACCTCGGCGCCGTAGAACGCGCTCGGAGACTGCGACGCGTCCAGGTTCTTGGGGCTGCCCATGATCCGATCCCCTTGCCCCGAGCTGCTGTTGCCGATCGCTCGGAGTGGGCCCAGCCCAACTCCGCCAGGTGACCACCTGGACGCTTTCTGTGATGTCGGCGTCGGGCTCCCCTGGGGGCTTGTGTTCTTTGGCTCAGAACACTTATGCGCGTGCGGGCGAGCAGATAGCTTGACCTTGTCATCGACCTTGTCGAAAACAGGAACGCGTTATATTTTCGCCGCGGCGGTGACGCCCCCCGAACGGGCCCACCAGGGCGCCGGTAGCGGCTAGGACGAGGAGCAAGCAAACATGCGCGCAGCCATCCTGCACGAGACGGGACAGGACAAGCTCGAAGTCCGCGACGACGTCGAGGCCGTCGGCATGGGGCCGGGCCGGGTGCGCGTCAAGCTGCACGTGACCGGCGTGTGCCATTCCGACCTGTCGGCGATGACCGGCGTCCTGCCGCAGCCCGCGCCGTTCGTCCCCGGCCACGAGGGAGCCGGGGAGGTCGTCGAGGTCGGCGACGGAGTGACCTCGGTCGCGGTCGGCGACAAGGTCGTCATCTGCTGGGCCCCGCCGTGCGGCGTCTGCAACTTCTGCACAGGCGGCCAGTCGAACCTGTGCCTGTCCGGCTTCATGAACGCCGGCACCCAGAACTTCACCTTCGGCGGCACCCCGGCCTTCGGCTTCACCGGCACCGGCACGTTCACCGAAGAGGTCGTCGTCGCCGCGCCGTGCGCCATCAAGGTGCCGTCCGACGTGCCCTACGAGGTCGCCTCGCTCATCGGCTGCGGTGTGACCACCGGTGTCGGCGCGGTGTTCAACAGCGCCAAGATCGAGCCCGGCGCGTCCTGCGCGGTGGTCGGCGCGGGCGGCGTCGGCATCGCGGTCATCCAGGCGCTGCGCGCCGCGGGCGCCGCGGAGATCGTGGCGATCGACCCGGCGACGAGCAAGCACGAGTGGGCGAAGAAGTTCGGCGCCACGCACGCGGTCACCCCGGACGAGGCGCAGGCCGCCAAGAACGACCTGACCGCCGGCCAGGGCTTCGACTACGTCTTCGAGGTCGTCGGCAAGTCGTTCACCGCGCGCAGCGCCTACGAGCTGACCCGCCGCGGCGGCAACGTCGTCATCGTCGGCGCGGGCGCCATGGATGACAACGTCCAGTTCAACATGTTCGAGCTGTTCTTCGACCAGAAGCAGATCATCGGCAGCATCTACGGCGGCGGCGACATCGTCCGCGAGTACAACCGGATCATCCGCATGTGGCGCGCCGGCCGACTGGACCTGGAAGCGATGATCACCCACCGCCTCGACCTCGCGAACATCAACGAGGCCTTCGACCTGATGAAGAGCGGCGAGTCGATCCGCACCATCGTCACGCTCGCCTGACCCGACGTCATGTGCCGGGCCGCGCACGGCAGTCGCGCGGCCCGGCCGCCCTCGCACCAACCCCCGATACCGGAGAACAGCACATGACTACGTCCCTCGCAGGCAAGGTTGCCGTCATCACCGGCGCCGGCGGCGGCCTCGGCCGCGCCGAGGCGCTCGCGCTCGCCAAGCAGGGAGCGAAGGTCGTCGTCAACGACTTCGCCCCCGAGGGCGCCCCGAACCCGGCCCAGGCGGTCGTCGACGAGATCGTCGCGGCCGGCGGCGAGGCCGTCGCGCACCGCGGCGACATCTCGAGCTTCGAGGTCGGCGGCGAACTCGTCCAGCTCGCGATCGACACCTTCGGTTCGATCGACATCCTCGTGAACAACGCGGGCGTGCTGCGCGACCGCATGCTGTTCTCGATGACCGAGGCCGAGTGGGACCTGGTCCTGGCGGTGCACGCCAAGGGCACCTTCAACACCTGCCACCACGCGGCGAAGTACTGGCGCGACAAGTCCAAGGCCGAAGGCGGCCCGGTGTACGCGCGCATCATCAACACCGCGTCCGAGGCGTTCCTCGCCGGCTCGCCCGGCCAGCCGAACTACGCCGCCGCCAAGTCGGCGATCGTCGGTCTGACCATGAGCACCGCGAACGGCACCCACCGCTATGGCATCCGCGCCAACGCGATCGCCCCGCGCGCGCTCACCAACATGACCAGCAACGTGTTCAACGCCAAGGAAGACCTGGCGGACGGCGAGCTGGACCCGCTGTCGCCCGAGCACGTCGCGCCGCTCGTCGCGTTCCTCGCCAGCCCGGCCGCGGACAACATCTCCGGCCAGGTCTTCGTGGTGCACGGCGGCTTCGTCGCCGTCGTCGAACGCCCGACGCTGCAGGCCAAGTTCGACTCCAAGCAGGCCACGTTCACGCCGGACGAGCTGGAGCAGGTCCTGGTCCCGCACTACGCGGACAAGAAGCTCAACGCGGGCTTCTCGGCGACCGACCTGCTGTACCTCAAGCGCGAGCGCTGAGCACCGGCGGCATGCGGGGCACCCGGGAGGGTGCCCCGCATGCCGTGCCCGCAGAGTGACACGTGTCACCCCTGCCGGCGCGCCCCGACTCCGCCGCGGACCCGCGCCGCGGCACGCACGACCTGCCGACCCGCACCAGCCGACCAGTCGCTGCCCGACCCAGAAGGGGGCCGCCGCGTGCTCACTCCCGCGGACGATTTTCCGATCCACCAGACGCCCGAACCGATCGCCCACCCGGCCACGTCGGACAAGAACGCGTACGACCGCTACTGGTTCAACGGCTACGACCGCGACGGTGCCTTCTACTTCGCGTTCGCGCACGGCCTCTACCCGAACCGCTTCGTCGCCGACGCTCACTTCACGATCTCGGTGGACGGCGTGCAGTACAGCCTGCACGGCTCCCGGCGCGCTCCGCAGGACCGTTTCGACCTGACCGTGGGCCCCCTCGGCATCGAGGTCGTCGAGCCCCTCAAGGTGATCCGCATCTACGCGGAGGACAACGAGACCGGCCTGACCTGCGACCTGACGTTCACCGCGCGCGCCGCGGTCATCGAGGAGCCGCGCGTCACCACCCGGGTCGGCCACCACGTCATCATGGACTCGACGCGGCTGACCCAGCTCGGCGTCTGGTCCGGCACGGTCACGCTGCCCGGCGGCCGCGAGATCGCCGTCGACCCGGCCCGCACCCTCGCCACCCGCGACCGCTCCTGGGGCGTCCGCCCGGTGGGCGAGCGCGAGAACGGCGGCGCGCCGAAGCCGTTCAACCCGCTGATGTGGCTGTGGGCGCCGCTGCACTGGGAGAACGAAGTCACCCTGTGGGGCTCCTACGAGCGGGCCGACGGCGACATGTACCAGAAGGACGGCCACCGTATGGCCGCCCAGCCGCTGGGCTCCGTTCCGGACACCGCCGCGATAGCGGTCCCGACCGACGGCGCCGAGGCGATCGGCTACGAGGAACTCCACCCGGTGCGCCACGAGCTGACGTTCCACCCGGGCACCCGCCGGGTCTCCGGCGGCGAAATGTGGCTGGCGGACGCCTCCGGCAAGGAATTCGGCTACCGCATCGAACCGATCGGCGCGCGCGGCTACCTCGCCGGCCTCGGCTACATGCACGGCACCTGGGCGCACGGTGTGTGGCAGGGCGAACTCAAGGTCGAAGGCGAAAGCTGGGTCATCGACGAACTCGACCCGCTGGCGTTCGACCGCCAGCACTGCCAGCAGGTCATCCGCGTCACCGAGATCGGCGGCGAAGGCCGCGTCGGCGTGGGCGTGCTGGAGCAGATCGTCTTCGGCCCTCACCAGCGGTACGGGTTCAAGGAGCTGATGGACGGGTGGGCGGCCGAGTAGGCCACTGCCGGACGTCCGAACGCGGGCGCGGGGGGGGGGCCCCCCGTGCCCGGCGCCGCCCCCCCCGGGGCCGGCGGCCGCACCTGCCCCCCGGAACCCCGCGGCGGCGGCACGGCCCCCCCCCAGGCCCCGGGGGC
>NZ_JBMULZ010000020.1:0-76201 GCF_049534875.1 Uniformispora flossi | reverse complement strand
CGCCGGGAACCCAGGTTCCGGGACCGCGCCCGCGGCGTGCCCGAGGCCTTGCCCGAGGCCCTGTCCGAGGCCGTGTCCGAGGTCAGCGGATGTCCGCTGTCCCCAGGTACACCGTCACTCCCGTCAGCACCCCCGCCGACGTCCCCGCCGGGGGATCGGTGCGCACGACGACGTTGTACTTGGTGCGGTCGCCGACGGCCACGGTGGTGAACCTGGCGGCCAATCCCGCGTCGCGGAGGGTGGTGCGGGCGGTCTCCTGGTCCATGCCGACGACGTTCGGGACCGTCGTGTTGCCGTCGTGGACGCGCACGACGACGGTGCTGCCCTCGCCGACGATCTCGCCGCCGGCCGGGTAGGTGTCGATCACCGCGCCCTGCGGGCCGCGGCTGTTGGGGACCGGCTGGATGCTCGGCGCGAGGCCGGCCTTGGCGATCGCGTCCTTGGCTTCCTGGGTCGTCATCCCCGACGTGTTCGGCACCACGAAGTCCCGGCGGGCGGTGGGGGGAGTCGTCCCCGGGCCGGGCTTGCCGCCGTTGCCCGCGTTCGCGCCGGACCCCGCGGTGCCGCCCCCTCGGCCGGAGATCGTGCCGCCGTTCTCGCCGTTCGAGCCGTTCGAGCCGTCGGGGTCGTCGGATCCGCTCGTGTCCCCGCCGCGGCCCGTGCCGCCCACGCCCGGGTCGACACTGGCCACGGTGACCGCTTCCACACCCGGCCCCGGCGCGGCCGGCGTGCCGCCGCCGTCCGAACCCCCCAGCGCCACCGCGGCCACCACCGCGAGGGCGACGATCACCGCGGCCGCGCCGACTCCGGCGAGCAGCTTGGGCCGCACGCCGCCACGCGGGTCGCCGCGGTTCGGGTCGTACTGGAAGCGCCGCGGGATATCTATGGCGAACGCCGCGCCCGCGGCGGCGCGCGTCGTGCCGCTGGTGGAGACGATCCGCAGCGCGACACCGAAGCGGCCGCCGCGCGTGTCGTTGGCGCGGCCCGCGGCTTCCGCGCCCGCGATGCCGAAGCGCGAGGCGATGTCGATGCCGAAGCCGATGTGGTCGCGCGGCGGGGTGTAGCGCAGGACGACCACGCGCGACTCGCCTGGCGCCAGCGTGTAGGTGAGCGAAGCGGCGTCGAAATCCAGCCGTCCGGCGACCTGTTCGATCGGCTCCACGCGGTACGTGTCCGGCCGCCGCCCCGCGTTGCGGACGGTGAGCCGCACCGTCACCGCTTCGCCGGGCTCGCCGCGCTGCCGCGCGGGCTCGCACCACGCCTGCACGCCGGTTTCGGTGTCGCCGGCGAAACGCTGGTCGGCACCGCACTGTTCGCCCGGGCAGTACGTGCCCAGGCGTTCCCGGCCATCGGTCCGGGTGCCGCACAAGCGGCAGAAGAGCCTCATGTCGGTCCCCCCTGGGATACGAGCTGAACCCTGGGACGGAGTGCGCGGGCGGCCGGTTCCCGCTCGCGGCGGGTTCCGCGGTGCCGCGGGTGATGCTGAGGGGGATCCCTGGGGACGCAGGCGCATTGCCCAGGTCAGCGGGCTGTGCGGACGCCTTGCCAATGCCCCGTCAAGTCCGCGTACAGCGCCGACCGGTCCATCAGTTCCTCGTGGGTCCCCACCGCCGGGATGTGCCCGTCGAGGACGAGCACCCGGTCGGCGCGCCGTGCCGAGTCCATCCGGTGCGCGATCACCACCAGAGCGCCCGGCCGGGCGGCGAAGGCGCGTTCGGCGAGGGCTTCGGTGGCCGGGTCGAGGTGGCAGGTGGCTTCGTCGAGGATGACGAGGCGGGCCGGAGAGACGAACGTGCGCGCAAGCGCGACGAGTTGACGTTCACCCGCGGACAGTGCCGCCGGGTCGGGGATGTCGGCTTCGTAGCCGCCGAGCCGGGCGACCAGGTCGCGGCACCCGACCAGGCGTACCGAGCGGTCGAGTTCGGCTTCGGTGGCGGCCGGGTGGAGGTAGGTGAGGTTCTCGCGGACGGTTCCGGCGAAGACGTAGGCCTCTTGCGGCACCACCGCCACGTCGCGCCGTAGCCGCGCCGGATCCAGCGCCGCGACCGGGATCCCGTACAGGGCGACGCCACCCGCGTCGGGCGCCAGCAGCCCGGCGAACAGCGCGGCCAACGTGGACTTGCCGACGCCGCTCGGCCCGACGACCGCGAGGTGGCCGCGGTCCGGGACGGTAAGCGTCAGATCGGCCACCACAGGGGCCGCGTGCGGCCCGTAGGCGAACGTCACACCGTGCACGTCCAACGCGGCGGGCCGCGGCGACGGCGCCCGCAGCGGACCGGCCGCAGGCTGCGGCGGCTCGGCCTCCTCCGAGGATGCGGTGGCCTCGGCCAAACGGCCCGTGACGACGCCGAGTTCCAGGATCCAGTCGCCGACGGTCGCGGTCAGGGCGCGCAGCGCGGGGCCGAGTTCCTTGACGAGGTAGAGCACGGCGCCCGCGACTTCGCCCGGAGTGAGCATGCCGTGGCGGATCAGCGCCGGGGCCGCGGCCACCAGCAGCACGACCGGGAGTTGCGCGCCGACGCCGACCACCAGCAGCCGCAGTGCGGATGCGCGGGCGAGCTGCCGGGTGGCATGCGCCTGCGCGTCGATCGCCGTGCCGAGGTCGCCCAGGACACGCTCTTGCGCGCCGAGCGCCACGATGTCGCGCAGCCCGGCGACGGTCCGGCCGGTCTCGGTGGCGATCCGCTCGTCGGCGAGCAGCAGGTCGCGGCGGCGTCGCGCGAGCGGCCCCAGCAGCCGGACGAACAGCCACCCGGCCGGCACCAGCGGGATCAGCACCAGCGGCAGCACGAGCGGGGCGAGCACCGCCAAACCGACCAACGCGGCGACGACGGTCACCGCGAGTTGGCGCAGCGTCCGCAGCAGCGACGCCGTCAGATTCCGGCAGCTCTCGACCTGCTCGGTCAACCGGGCGACGGCGGCCGCCGGATCGGTTCGCCGTGCGCGGCCCCCCTCCTCGGCGAGCGCGGTGTCCAGGGCGTCGCCGACCACGCGGCGCACCAAGGCGTCGCGCAGCGGTTCGACGACGGAGGCCAGGTGCGGGAACATCGCGTACGTCGCGAGCACCCGCAGCAGCATCGCGAGCCCCAGCATTCCGAGCAGCGCGAAACCGACGCCGGGACGACCGGCCAGGAACCCCTGGTCGATCGCCGCCGCGACCAGCGCACCCGACAGCAGCGCCGGCACACCCTCCACTACCGACCAGCCCAGGACCCGGACCAACGCGGGCTTGCCCGGACGCAGTTCGGCGGCGAGCAGGGACCAGCCCGCGCGCATGCCGCCGGGGTCGGACGCCGCGGCGTGCCGCGGCTGCTCGCGGCGGGTCACGCGGCGCCCCCGGCGAACACCGCGCGGTAGTCGGCGTCGTCCCACAAGTCGTCGTGTGTGCCGACGGCGCGGACGCGGCCGCGGTCGAGCCACACCACCAGGTCCGCGGAAGCCGCCGCGGTCGCCCGATAGGCCACCACGACGCGGGTACGGCCGCCCAGGCGGCGCGCGAACGCGTCCATCACCTGGTGCTCGGTCACCATGTCCAGCCCGGACGTCGCATCGTCCAGCACGATCACGCGGGCGTCCTGCGCGACCGCGCGGGCCAGGCCCAGGCGTTGCACTTCGCCGCCGGAGAGGGCGAGGCCGTCGACCGGGGTGGCGTAGCCGTCCGGGAGACGGCGCACGAAGTCGTCGGCGTGGGCGACGGCGGCGGCGTGGACGAGCGCGGATGCATCGGCGCCGGGCTTTCCGAAGCCGATCGCCTCGCGTACGTCGCGCCCCAGCAGCGTGGGGCGCGGAAACGCGTAGGCCACCGCGCGCCGCAACTCGCCGCGGGCCAGCGCCGCGACCGGGAGTCCGTCGATCGCCACGGAACCCGCGTCCGGGTCCCGCAGCCGCCCCGGCAGCGCGGCCAGCAGCGACTTGCCGGATCCGCTCGCCCCCACCACCGCGCAGCACGCGCCGGCCGGGACGGTCAGGTCCACGCGGTCGAGCAGCAGCCGCCCGCGGTCCCGGACGGTCACGCCGCGGAAGACCAACTCGCCCGCACCGGCGGGCAGTACCCGTTTCGCACCGTGCGGGGCAGCGGGGACGCCGAACAGTTCCTCCGTCCGCCGCAGCCCCGCACGGGCGTGTGCGACACCGACCAGGCTCTCCAGCTGCTCCAGGAAGCCCAGCCCCAATGCCGCGTATCCCGCGGCTGCCACCATGCCGCCCGGGGGGATCCGCCCCTCCGACAGACCCCAGCCGGCGACCGACAGCACCGCGATTTCCACCACGGGCGCGAGCAGCAGAACCCGGGCGACCGCACGACGTTGTGCGTGCCACAGGCCGTGCCCGACGGTGGAAAGCTCCGTCAACGGGCCCAGCACGCGGTCGTGTTCCCGATCGCGCGTGCCGCAGGCCCGGATGGTGCGCAGGCCCGCCAACGCATCGGCGAGCCGCGCGGAGATCCGCGCTTGGATCTCCTGGTAACGCTCGAACAAGTGCGTGGCGTCCGCCATGAACGCCCTGACGACCACCAGCCCCGGCAGCAGCCCGCCGACGAACGCGACGGCCAGCCAGGGGTCGAGCAGCCCCAACGCGACGATGCCGCCGAGCGACGTGGCCAACGCCCCGATGGTCCCGATCGACGCGGGCACGAGCCGCGCCGCGTCGGGTGCGGACCCGACCAGCCGCCCGGCGATGTCCCCGGCGGGGTACGGGTTGCGGCCGCCGGTGCCGAGCGCGACGGCATGCTCGGCGATACGCCGCCGCAAACGCGCGGTGAGCGCGGCGGTGAGGCCGGGCCCGGCCAACTCGCCGACGAGCCCCGCGACGAGCCCGAGCAGCAGCACCCCGGCCAACGGCAGTATCGCCCGAGCCGTCCCCCCGCCGTCGAGCAGGGTGTCGACCGCCCCGGAAGCTGCCGCGGGCAGCAGCAACGCGGCAGCGGACGCGGCGGGAACGGAGAACCCGAGGGCCACGGTGGCCCCGGGCGCGGCCCGCCAGGCGGCACGGAAGCCGGCGGCGGGGACGGGCTTGCGGGGGCGCGGGCCGGAGGGTTCCGGGGTGCGGGGAGCCTGGCGGGGAATGCCGGCGCCGCGACGCGGCCGCGGGTCATGCCCGTGCGCGGCCGGACCGTCGTCCAGGTGCCGCGGCTCGGCTGCCGGGGGGGCCGCCTCACCCACACCGGAGTCCGGCACCACCGCGGTGCCGGGGGCCTCGCGGTCATCCGGGTCGGCGTCGTCGCCGCGCGGAGGACTCGCCTGGGCGTCGCGGCCGGATGCCCCAGGGGCAGCCGCTTCCGGATGCTTCGTGTCCGTGCCCGCGGGGTGTCGTGAATTGGTTTCGGCCCCAGGCGCGTTGCCGTGCGGTCCGAAGGCCATCGGCTCGTCCGCACGGCCCCCCGACGGCCCGCCTATGCCGTCGCTCGGCCCCGAACCCGGGCTCGGGGTGTCGCGCGTGGTGCCGGGCACGGGGCGGTCCTTCCGTCGGGTCGGGTCGGCCAGGGGTCGGTGGTGCGTGGTGGCAGGGCCGGGCGGCGATGCGTCGTAGGCGCTGCTCGGCGCCCGTCCGCCGAAGGGCGCGGGGTGTATCCGGTGCCGCACCCGGCCGGAGCCGGGCGTCCCCACCGCGCCGGTCCCGCGGCCCTTCAGGTTCCCGCCCGGCCCTGCCACACTGTCCCGTCACCGGGAGTTCCTGATTGCGCCAGGAACTCCCGGGTCCGGAAACTGCCGCCGGTCAGCCGCCGATCGTGAAGATCAGACAAGTGACGATGAGGCAGGTGAACTGGCAGCCGCCGCCGCCACCGCCGTGGCCGCCGCCCAGCTCGACCGACTCGGTCTCCGGCAGGCGCTGCAGGGCGGCGAGGTCCGTCTCGAGGTTCTGCATGGTCGTGTCCTTTCGTGGCACGGACCGCCCCCCAAGGGTTGTCCGTGGTCGTTCCGCGCCGGAGGGCTCCGGCGCGGGGCGGTACCGGGGCTCTCAGACCACGGCCGTCGTCAGGAACGACGTCAGCCGCGGATACAGCTCGGGAGCCCCGTCCCCGGCGAAGACCTCGTGGCCTCGGCCGGGAAGCTCCAGGTAGCGGAAGTCGGTGCCTTCCGCGCGGCCCAGTTGCAGCAGCCGGTGGCGCAGCGCCCGCGACTGCCCGACCGGGATCACGTCGTCCCGGTCGCCGTGCACGACCAGCAGCGGGGCACGCATGCCCTCCGCCAGCCGCAGGACGTCGCGCGGGCCGAGCGCGTCGTCGAGTTCCACGTCCCCGCCCAAGCGGGTCATGAGCGCCCGGACCGGCAGCGACGCTTCGGCGATCAGCCGCGGGCCGGACAGGAACGGCGCGATGGCGAGCACGCCCGACCACGCGTCGGGCGACGTGCACGCCGCGAGCAGCGCCAGGTAGCCGCCGTAGCTGGTGCCGAGCAGCATCGGCTTCGGCAGGCCGGCCGCGGTGCGCTCGCCGCCGAGCGTGCGGGCGATCGCGGCGACGTCCTCCAGGTCCGGGCCGCCCCACGCGCCGTGCAGGCATGACGCGTAGGCCTCGCCGTAGCCGATACTGCCGCGCTGGTTCGGTGCCACGACGGCGATGCCGTGTGCCGCCAAGTGCTGCAGCACCGGGGAGAATTCGAACCGCCACGCGGCCGCGGGGCCCCCGTGCAGGGCCACCACGAGGTGGTCGGCGGTACGCCAGTCCAGGCCGCCGTACACGATCGACTCGACCGGCCCGGCGTCCCCGACGAGCGTCTCCAAATGCGCGGAGTGCCAGACGGGTCGGCCCGGGGCGGCCGGCGTCTCCAGGCTCCCCGCGAATCCGAAGCGGCCCTGCCGCTCCGGCCGCACGGTCGCCAAGCCCCCGGGCCGGTCCGGCGCGGAGAAGGGAATGTGCAGGCCCGCGGCCGTCCACCGGCCGACGCCGCCGAGGCAGCCTTCCGGCATCTTGATGTCGAGGAGCGTGCCTTCCTCCGGCGTCCACACGGCCAGCCGCGAGGTGGCACCCCGGTCGAGCTGGAGCGCGACGCGCTCGCCGTCGGGGGCGATCGCCACCGGCCGCACCGTCGTGTTCGGCAGGTGCACCATCTCCGGGAAGCGCACCCGGCCGGCCGGCTCGTCGCGGTTCTCCGGCAGCCGGATCCACCCGAGCCGGTCCCCGCCCGGCGCGTCGCTGGAGATCACCAGCAATCCGCCCACGGGGTCGCACAGCTGCAGCCGGTCGTTGCTCTCCTCGGTCATCTCCAGCAGCGGGCTGAGCACGGCCGAACGGACGTCCAGCACGGCCGTCTTCACCCGGCCGTCGCGGACCGCGTCCAGTGCCAGCCGGTGTCCTTGCGTGTCCAGCCACACACCGCCGCCGAACAGGCCCGGCAGCTCGGCGAGGATCTCCAACGCGCCCAGCGTGCGCGGGATGCGCCACACGGTCGTGGTCGGCGTGGTGTCCGTCGCCAGCACGAGCGCGAGGCCGTCGGCGCCGGGGTAGGGGAGCAGCCGCAGGCCGGGGGTGCGCACGGTGCCGATCACCGTCTCGCCGTCCGCATCCGCCCCGGGGCCGCCGAGCAGCACCAGGTCGTGGCGGCCCGGCTCGTGCCGGCAGGCGAGGACCGAGCCGTCGGACAGCGCGAGAAGCTGGGTGTGCAGGTGCTCCGGGCGGCCGAGCATGCGCCGGGGCGCCGCGGTCACGGCGTCCGGGCCGCCGGTGCCCATCGCCCAGGACTCGACCTGCCAGGTTCCGTCGCCGGGGGTGGCCAGGCACGCGGCGTGTGCGCCGTCGAGCGAGAACGAGTAACTGACGCGGCGCAGCGGCGGCGCGCCGACGGTCGTGGTCATGCGGCGTGTCCCCCTTCCGTGGTGCCGGGCATCGGGCGCGGGGCCGCGTCGTCGCCCGCGTCGTCCTTCGGCTGGTCGTCGCCGGGCGGCAGCGGTTCGTCCGCCGACGCCGGGCTTGCCGCGTCGACCGGATCGACCCACAAGCGCGGGCCGCCGTGCCGAAGGCGGAGCAGGAACCCGACCACGCCCGCGAGTCCGGTGCCGTAGGACGCGGATACGCCGACCGTGCTCTCGTCGCACGGAATGAGCCGCCCGGAGATCCGCGCGCTGCGCGCCCCGAGGAGTTCCGCGCACTCTTCGGCCTGCGCGCGGTACAGGTCGTCCGCACCCGGCTCGACCAAGTCGGCGATGTCCAGCAGGAATTCGCCGTTGCCGGCCAGTCCGTGGCAGGCCGTCGTGCCGGAGTGCCAGCGGGCACGGCGCACCGCGACGGCGGCCTGCTCGGCGAGGTCGCGCAGATACGGGTCGCCGGTGCAGTGCCACAGGCGGATCAGGAACGTGCCGACGCCGGACGCCCCGCTGCACCAGTGCGCGAGCCGCACACCCGGCGGGTCGGCCGGGCCCTGCGCCCACCACGCGGCGCCGTTGTCGGGGCGTACCGTGCGGGCCAGCGTGCGCCCGGCGGCAAGGGCCGCGTCCAGGTACGCGCCGCGCCCTGTCGCCCGTCCGGCGGCGAGCAGGAACGCGCCGACCCCCGCGACGCCGTGCGCGTATCCGAGGTGCGCGGCACCGGCCAGCGCGGAGTCGAAGTCGCGCGGGACCTGCCACAGCATGAGGTCGCCGTGCTCGCGGGCGGCCGCGAGCAGGCCGTCGGCGCTCGCCACCACGCGCTGCCGGAACCGGTCGTCGTGCGTGGCGTTCCAGAAGCGCAGCTGGGTGAATCCGGCGCCCGCGGCGCCGTGGCAGACGTCGGGGTTCGGCCAGCGGGTCGGCACCGACAGGGCCAACTCGTCGGCGTGTGCGAGGAGTTCCTTGTCACCCAGGCTCTCGCCCGCTTCGCGCAGCGCCCACGCGGTGCCCGCGCGGCCGAAGTGCAGGCCGGGCAGCAGCACCGGTTCGCGGGCGGCGCGTTCGCGGACCCAGGCGGCCGCGGCGGCGACGGTGTCGGCCAGGCCGTCGGATGCGGCGAGGGTCGGGGTGGCGGCCGCACGGGCGAGGACGGCGAGCACACCGGCCGCGCCGTACTGCACCCCGCACGGGTCCATCGCCGCGCCGCCGGGGGTGACCTGCCAGACGGTGTCCGCGCGGTCCGGGGCCGCGGTTGCGACGAGGTGCGCGAGGCCGTCGGCGAGCAGCCGGTCGACGAGGGCCGGGCCGACGGGCTCGGCGGCGGACGGTGCGGCACGCCACGGGTGCGGGCGGGCGATGTCGCGGACCCGGCCGGGGGCGGGGACGGGGCCGCCGCGCCGCTCGACGGCGTCGAGGTGCGCGCGTACCTGGTCCAGGCTCCAGCGCGACTCCGGCTCGTCGCGCAGCAGCCCGCGGACGGCGGGGGCGAGCAGCCGGGCGGTGCGGCCGCTGCGTGCGGCCAGGTCCAGCCAGGGCCCCAGGCGTTCGGCCGTCGGCCGGAAGACGTGGTCGGGCTCGGGCACGTCGTCCGGCAGTCCGGGGTCGGCGCCGGTGGCGAGCAGGAAGAACAGCGCGCCGAGACTGTAGAGGTCGGCCTCGGGGGCCACCGGGTGGACGCCGCGGGCGTGCTTGGAGCGCGAGGCGGCGCGCTGTTCCGGGGCACGGTAGCCGGGGGTGCCCGCGGCACCCGCGAAGCTGCCGATGTCGGCGGCGAGTTCCAGGTCGACGAGGCGGAGTTCGCCGCTCGGCGCGACCATGACGTTCGTGGGGGCGAGGTCGCGGACGACCAGGCCTTCGCGGTGCATGCTCGCGACGACGCGGACCAGTTCCGCGGCGACGTTGCGGGCGAGCGGCCACGGCACGTCCGGCGTTCCGGAGCCGTCGCCGCCGTCGGAGCCGGCGTGCTGGAGGACCCAGGCGCGCAGCGACACCCCGGGGACGCGTTCCTGGGCGAGGAACAGCGTGCCGTCCTGCTCGACCAGCGCGACGTGGCGCGGCGTCAGGCCGGTGTGCGCGAGCCGTTCCAGCAGCGCCGATTCGTGCCGGAGGGCTTCGCGGGCGTCGCGGCCGGAGTGGTCGATCTCGACGTGCGCGCGGGCCTGCTTGACGACGACCTCGCCGCCGTCGCGGGTGTCCGTGCCGACGAACACGCCGCCTTTGGTGGAGTGCCGGATGGCCGCGGTGACCGCGAACCGGTCCGCGATCAGGACGCCGCCGGGGCCGGACGCGCCCTGCTGCCGGGCGTGCCGGTCGGCGAGCGGGTCGGGCGCCCACGCCGGCGGCGTGAACCATGCTTCCCGGGAGTCGACGACCTGGCTGCCGTCCGGCGCGGTCAGCACCGGGCGGTAGGCGCCGTCGTTGCCGAGGCGGGCGCGTTCGGTGAAGCCGCCGTACCGGTAGTGCACGATGCTGCCGGGGCGGCACGCGCGGTCCGACATCACGCCGGGACCACTCAGCCCGCGGGTGGCCGCGTCGAGGGCGTCGACGAGATCGACGAAGTCCATGTCGTCGTGCGGATAGACGGTGATGAACTTTGCCGACGAACTCCGCTCGGCCTCCCGCGAGTTGAGCATGCGCAGGAACTCGGTGCCGGCGGCGCACTTGAAGGCGACCCGGCGCGGCACGAGCACGTCGCACACCCGGTCGAGCACCTGGGCGGCGCTGTCGGTCGCGGAGCTGACGTGGATCTTCCAGCCCTGCTTGGGGAGTTCCGCGCCGATCGGGGTGGCGGTGCACCACAGGTCGTCGACGCGGAGGTCCCACGTGGATGCCTCGCAACGGTCGAGTGCCGCACTAACGCGCTCGACCAGGGTGCCCTCGGGCACGTCGCGGACGACGCCGTGGTGCGGTACGGCGTGGTGCCCGCGAACTCGTGGTGCAGACAAAACCCTGATACCCCCCTCGCGTCCGGTCCGGCGGATTGAGCCGTCCGCCGGGCCGGCGCCCGGAACCCGCCGCCGACCTCCGGAAACACCGGCGGTCGACTTGAACTGCCCGACAGGGAACCGGTGTTGCCTTGGTGGAGCGGCAGTCCCGGTCGGAACGAGAACGACCGTACGAGCCGCGTTCGGGTGCTCTCAACGAGTTACGGGGCGGTTCACCCGCATGGGTGAAGTAACCTCGGAATCAGGATCTGACGGGGCGTTGGGGCGGTATTGGGATAAACGTACGAGGCGCCGGGCGGAGAGCCCGACGCCTCGTGTGACGTGCGGATTTGCCGATGCGGTCGGCTGCGCGCCGACTGCGCTCCGGGCTCGAACCGGCCCGGAGCGGGGCTACTTCGGCTGGAAACGGATTCCGCCGTCGAGCCGGATCACCTCGGCGTTGAGGTAGCTGTTGGTCAGCAGTTCGTACGCGAGGCTCGCAAATTCCTCCGGCACACCCATGCGCTTGGGGAAGAGCACGGCCGCGCCCAGCGTGTCCTTGACCGTCTGCGGGGCGAGGTCGAACAACGCGGTGTCCATGGTGCCCGGGGCGATCGTGTTGACGCGCACGCCGACCGCGGACAGGTCACGCGCGACCGGCAGCGTCATCCCGGCTACGGCGGCCTTGGAGGCGCCGTAGGCGGCCTGGCCGATTTGGCCGTCGAACGCGGCGACGGAAGCGGTGCAGACGATCGCGCCGCGCTCGTTGTCCGCTTGCGGCTCGTTCTTCGCCATTGCGGCGGCCGCGATGCGGATCGCGTTGAACGTGCCGATGAGGTTGAGCTTGACGATGAACTCGAAGGGGGCGAGCGGGTGCGGGCTGCCGTCGCGGCCGACGGTGCGGGCCGCGTAGCCGGTGCCGGCGCACGCGACGAGCGCGCGCAGCGGCGCGGCCGCGACGGCGGCGTCGACGGCGGCCTGGACCTGGGCTTCGTCGGTGACGTCGGTGTTGGCGAAGATGCCGCCGATCTCGGCGGCGACCTTGGTGCCGCGCTCTTCGTTCTTGTCCGCGACGACGACGGTGGCCCCGCCGGCGGCCAGGCGCCGGGCGGTCGCCTCGCCGAGCCCGGAGGCGCCCCCGGTGACGACGGCGGACGCTGCGGAGAGATCGAGCATGGTGGGCCCCCTCGGACGAGTCCTTGACTGAGACAAGTGCATTCCTGGGAGGGAGCATGGCACGGCGGGGGTGGGGAGGCGCAACGGGGCCCGGGGCGCCGCCGGGTGGGATCAGGTGGGCGACGGGGCCCGGGCCGGGCGGCCACGGGTTTGCGGAGTGCTGCGGGGCCCGGGCTGACCGGCCACGGGTTTGCGGAGTGCTGCGGGGCTTGGCGGGCGCGCTGCCGATGCTCCCCCGCCCCCCCGCCCCCCGCGCCCCCCGCGCGCACGCCGCCGACCGGCCGACCCTCCGGGCCGCCCGGCCGCGGCGAGCCTCCGCCGTCCTCGCCTCAGCCCCCCGCCGAGACCTGCACCGCGACTCCGACCCCCGCCGGGGTGCTCGGCGGCTGGTAGCCGATCGTCAGCGCCACGCGGGTGCGTGCCGGGACCTGCGCGCCGGCGTCCGGCGACTGGGCGACGACGACGCAGCCGGGCGCGTTGAAGTTCCGCGCGCACGGGGACTTCGCGTCCGCGACCTGGGCGCTCGCCCGGAGCCCGGCGCCGTCGATCTCCCCGGCCGCCGCGGCGTATCCGTCCCCGATCACGCCCGGCACGGTCACCAGCGCCGGCGCCTGCGAGGACGGCGGTGCGGTGGTGCCCGGCGCCGTCGTCCGCGGCGTCGTCGGCGCGGTCGTGGCCGGTGCGGTGGTCCGCGTGCGGGTCGCCGTCGCCGTGCGGGTGCGGCTCGCCGACGTGCTCGGGGCCGCCTCCGTCGTCGCCACGTCCGTCGGAAGGGCGCCGTCCGCGGGAGTCGCCGACACCGTGTCCGAGGCTGTCGACGACGGCGCCGTCGAGGTCGCGGCCACCGCCCGCGTCGGGTTCCTCTTCCCGCCGCCTCCCGACCCGGCCGCGGCCATCCCCACGATCAGCGCGGCGACGACCGCCACCGCCGCGACCGCGCCCGCGGCCATCATCCGGGTGCGCCGGGACCGCTGCGCCGCCGCCGCGGCGGCGCGCGAGCCACGGGTCGGAACCGGGTCCGCGGCGCCGGGGGGCCGGACGACCACCCACGCGGCGGCGGCGATCCGCCGGTCCCGCGTCGACACCACCCGCAGCGGCAGTTCGATCTCGTCGTCGGCGCGCGCGTCCGCGGCTGTCCCCGCACCGTCCGCGCCCGGGTCGCCGAACCAACCGCCGACCCCGGTGAGCGCGCCGGACGGATCCCAGTCCCACGGCACCGCGTACCGCACCGTCCAGACGGAATCGCCCCCGGGCGAGGTCTCGCCGGGGGCGCCGTGGCGTTCGACCGTGACCCGGTCGCCTATCTCGCGGCGCAGTTCGAGCACGTACTTGTCCGGCTCGCTGCCCGCGTTGCGGACGGTCAGCCGTATCTCGACCGTGTCGCCGGGCCGCGCGAGCACTTCGTCCGGAGCCGCGGCGACTTGCACGGCCAGCGCCGGATCCCCCTCGCGCCGGCCCTCCAGATCCGCGCCGCAGCCGTACCCCGCGCAGTACCGGTACCCCGGCTCGTTGCCGGTCCCGCAGAGGATGCAGTGCACCATCTGTTCCCGCCCCCTGTACGGATAGCGGGAGCCCGGGCCGTGGGTCGGCCCCGGTCGCCCCCGTGACGCTCCGGGTCGGACGCCGTTGTCGCGACGCTGCGGCGCGAGCCACCCCTGCCACACCCCGGGAAAGGGCGGCGGCCGCGTCGCCGGTCCTACACCTTCTGCCGGACGGTTGGGGGTAGTTGGCGGAACCGCCGCGCGAATCGCGAACCGCGGTGTGAGGTTTCTCCGCGTTGCAGGGGGTTGGTCGGGCCCTCCGATTGCTGATAGATAAGGTAAGCCTTACCGAAGATTTGCGGTGTCGGGTCGATGTCGGCCGTCCGCGCCCGTTCGAGCCCCTGGAGCCCCCATGCGACCCACCCGCCGCACAGCCGCGCTCGTCGCCCTCGCCGCCTCCGCGGCCCTCGTCGTGACCGCCTGCGGCGACGACGGCAAGAAGAAGACCGACCAGTCCTCGGTGGCCGCGGGCGGCAAGGACTTCGGCGGGGCCGGCCAGGCCACCTCCGAGATGGGCACCGACGCCAAACCCGGGCAGTTCCCGCGTACCGTGCGCACCGCGATGGGCGACGTGGTGGTCAAGGAGAAGCCCAAGCGCGTCGTCGTCCTCGACTCCGGCGAACTCGACAACGTCGTCGCCCTCGGCATACAGCCGGTCGGCGTCGCGTACACCGAAGGCTCGCCGCAGATGCCCGCGTACCTCGCGGACAAGGCGGGCAAGCCGGCGAACGTCGGCACCACCAACGCGCTCAACCTCGAGGCGATCAACAACCTCAAGCCCGACCTGATCCTGGGCAGCAAGCTGCGCGCCGAACAGCAGTACCCGCAGCTGTCCCAGATCGCCCCGACGGTGTTCTCCGTGCGCCCCGGCTTCACGTGGAAGGAGAACTTCCGCCTGAACGCCGCCGCGCTCGACAAGGTCGACGAGGCGAACAAGCAGCTCTCCGACTACGAAGCGCGCGCCAAGGCACTCGGCGAGAAGCTCGGGCCGAACAAGCCGACCGTCACGATGGTCCGCTTCATGCCCGGCAAGATCCGCCTGTACGCGAACAAGTCGCTCATCGGCACCGTCCTCCAGGACGTCGGCCTGCCGCGCCCGGCCAACCAGAACATCGACGACCTCGCCGTCGAGGTCAGCGAAGAGCGCATCACCGAGGCGGACGCCGACCGCATCTTCGTCGGGACTTACGGCCCGGCGGACAAGACCGCCATCGCGAAGGTCACCGACAACCCGTTGTGGAAGAACCTCAACGCGGTCAAGAACGGCAAGGCCGTGACGGTCTCCGACGAGACGTGGTTCCTCGGCCTCGGCGTGGAGGCGGCCAACCGCATCCTGGACGACCTGGAGAAGAACCTCGCGGTCTGACCTCCGTGTAGCCCGCCCGTTTGTCCACAGGCCCGGTCTCCTCCGCCAAGGGGACCGGGCCTGTCACGGTAATCTCGACGCGTGCCCACGCTCTCCGACGTCCTCGCCGTCCTCCACCGCCTCTACGACCCCGCCTGGGCCGAGTCGTGGGACGCCGTCGGCCTGGTCTGCGGCGATCCGGACGCCGAGGTGCGCAAGGTGATGTTCGCCGTCGACCCGGTGCAGGCGGTCGCCGACGAAGCCCTCGCGTGGGGCGCCGACCTGCTGGTCACCCACCACCCGCTGTTCCTGCGCGGCGTGCACTCGGTCGCCGCGACCGGCTTCAAGGGCCGCGTCGTGCACCGCCTGATCAAGGGCGACTGCGCCCTCGCCGTCGCGCACACCAACGCCGACTCCGCCGACCCCGGCGTCTCCGACGCGCTCGCCGCCGCCCTCGGCCTCACCGTGACCGGCCCGCTCGACCCGAGCGCCGCCGACCCGGAGGGCTGCCGCGGCATCGGCCGGGTCGGCACCCTCCCCGAGCCGGAGACCCTCGCCGCGTTCGCCGCCCGCGCCGCCAAGGCGCTGCCCGCGACCGCGCAGGGCATCCGCGTCGCGGGCGACCCGGACCGGCTCGTGCACACCGTCGCGGTGTGCGGCGGCGCGGGCGACAGCCTGTTCGCGGCCGCCCGCCGCAGCGGCGCCGACGTGTACCTCACCGCCGACCTGCGCCACCACCCCGCGTCCGAAGCCGTCGAGGCGGGCAGCCCCGCCCTCGTCGACGCCGCGCACTGGGCCACCGAGTGGCCGTGGCTCGACCAGGCCGCCCGGGAACTGACCGCCGCGGCCGCCGCGTCCGGGGCTACCGTGGAGACGTACGTCTCCCGACTGCCCACCGACCCGTGGGTGTTCCACGTGCCCAGCCCCACCTGACCCGACCCGGCCGGGCCGTCCGCTCGGTGCCCGACGCGACCCGTCCGGCCCGCCGCGCAGCCCGCCCGGCAGGCGGCCGCCGATGCCTCGGCCGCGCCGCCCGACCCGCAGCACCACGGGGCCGACCGGCCCCCGGCCCGAAGCACTCAGGCCTGAAACACTCGCGTGAAGGAGATCCCGCTGAACGCCGCGCCCGCCGACCAGCTCCGCCTGCTCGACCTGCAGGCCCTCGACTCGCGTCTGGACCGGCTCGCCCACCGCCGCCGGACGCTCCCCGAGCACGAGGAGATCGACCGCCTCGGCGGTCGCCTCACCACGCTCCGCGACCTCGTGGTGGCCGCGGAGACCGAGGACAGCGACGCCGCCCGCGAGCAGACCAAGGCCGAGCAGGACGTCGACCAGGTCCGCACCCGCGCCGTCCGCGACCAGCAGCGCCTCGACTCCGGGCACATCACCAACCCGAAGGAGCTGGAGAACCTCCAGCACGAGATCACCTCGCTCGCCAAGCGCCAGGGCGACCTCGAAGAGGTCGTGCTGGAGGTCATGGAGCGCCGCGAGGAGATCCAGGCCCGCCTCGCCGGCCTCATTGCGGAACGCGACGCCGCCCAGGCCGAGCGCGACGCCGCCGCGGCCCGCCGCGACGCCGCGATCGCCGAGATCGACACGGAGAGCGCCGGCGACGCCAAGCAGCGTGACGTCGTCGCCGCGGCCGTCCCCGCCGACCTGCTCGCGCTCTACGAGAAGATCCGCGAGCAGGCGCACGGCGTCGGCGCCGCGGCGCTCTACCAGCGCCGTTGCGAAGGCTGCCGCCTGGAACTCGGCATCACCGACCTGAACGCCATCCGCAGCGCCGCGCCGGACACGGTCGTGCGCTGCGACAACTGCCGCCGGATCCTCGTCCGCACCGCAGAGTCGGGCCTTTGAGCACCCGGCGGTTCATCGTCGAGGCGGACGGCGGGTCGCGCGGGAACCCGGGGCCCGCGGCGTACGGCGCGCTGGTCCGCGACGCCGCGACCGGCGCGGTGCTGTGGGAGCGCGGCGAGTCCATCGGCAAGGCGACCAACAACGTCGCCGAATACCGCGGCGTGCTGGCCGGCCTCCTCGCGGCGCGCAGCCTCGACCCGGACGCCCCGGTCGAGGTCCGCGCCGACTCCAAACTGGTCGTCGAACAGATGTCGGGCCGCTGGAAGATCAAGCACCCCGACATGAAGGTCCTCGCCGACGAAGCCCGCGCGGTCTACCCGCCCGGCCGGGTGACCTACACGTGGGTGCCGCGCGCCAAGAACGCGCACGCCGACCGCCTCGCCAACGAGGCGATGGACGCGGCGGCGCAGGGCAAGGAATGGGAGCCGAAGAGGCCGGCCGTGGCGGCGGACGAGGCCGAGGACGCGTCGAACGCGGCGCCGGCGATGTCGGCGGCCGACGCCAGGGCGGCGGCTCGGGCCGCGGCGGCGGGGAGCCGTGCGGCGGGATCGAGTGCGGTGGACTCGGGTGCGGTGGACTCGGGTGCGGCGGGTTCGGGTGCGGCGGGGGCTTCGGCTGCTTCGGTGGGCGGGCCCGAGCTGCCCAAGTCCGTCCCGCCGCCCACCGGTTGGGGCCCGGACCTGGGGACGCCCACCACCGTGGTGCTGCTGCGGCACGGCGAGACGCCGCTGACCCCGCAGAAGCGCTTCTCGGGCGTGGGCGGCGACCCGGAACTGTCCGAACGCGGCCGGTGGCAGGCCGAGCGCGCCGCCGAGCTGCTGGCCGCGCGCGGCACGATCCAGGCGATCGTGTCGTCGCCGCTGTCCCGCTGCCGGCAGACCGCGGACGCCGCGGCCCGCCGCCTCGGGCTCGACGTCCGCGTGGAAGAGGGCTTCCGGGAAACCGACTTCGGCGCCTGGGAAGGCCTCACCTTCGGCGAGGTCCGCGAGCGCTGGCCCGACGAGCTGTCCGAATGGCTGGTCTCGCCGGACTTCGCGCCGCCCGGCGGGGAGAGCTTCACCGAGGTCGCCCACCGCGTCGTCGTCGCCCGCGACAAGGTCCTGGCCCACTACCCAGGCCAGACCGTGCTGATCGTCACGCACGTGACGCCGATCAAGACCCTCGTCCGGCTCGCCCTGGACGCACCCGCGCAGTCGATGTTCCGCATGGAGCTGTCGGCGGCGGCCCTCACCGCGATCAACTGGTGGGCGGACGGGAACGCGTCGCTGCGGGTCTACAACGACACGTCGCATTTGCGCGGGGAATAGCGCGCGGGGGAGCGGGGCCCGGCGAGCAGTCTCCGGGGAGCAGTCTCCAGGGAGCAGTCTCCGGGGAGCGGGGCCGAGGGAGCCGTCTCCGGGGGAGTGGGACGCGGGGGAGCAAGAACTGTTCGGCCCCGTACGCCGTTGGGCGTGCGGGGCCGAGTGCCGCCCGAGTGCCGCCCGAGTGCCGCCCGAGTGCCGTCCGGTCGGGCGGCCGACGTTTCGTGGGGGGCGGGCAGCGCTCAGATCTCGGCGACGACCACGTCGAGCGCCCAGGCCGAGTTGCGCTTGGCCGGCGCCTTGACCTCGACCGTCCATCCCAAGTCCTGAAGGGCCTCCGCGAGTTCCGCGGGGTTCCGGGGCTCGGTGCCGGTCTCCAGGAGCTGCCGGGTCAGCCGCCCCTTCGTCGCCTTGTTGAAGTGACTCACCACCGACCGCTTCATCACACCGTCGACCGCGCGCTCGTGCAGCACCCGCACGGTGGCCGTGCGCGCCGCGACCTCGCCCTCCGGCCGCCACGCCGCCGCGTACGCGGCCGACCGCAGGTCCAACACCAGCCCGTCCCCGGCCCGTTGCGGCAGCGGCTTGGCCATCGCCTCGCGCCACAGGCCGGGCAGGGCGTCCAGGCCCGGCAGGCGTACGCCCATGGAGAGCCGGTACGCCGGCACCCGGTCCGAGGGCCGCAGCGCGCCCCACAGCCCGGAGAACACCAGGACGCTGCGGTCCGCGCGCTTGGCCGCGGCCCCGTCGAGCGTGCCCAGGCCGAGGGCGTCGTACAGCACCCCCGTGTACAGCTCCGACACCGGCAGCGTCGGCGCCTCCCGCAGCTCCAGGTTGCGCAGCACCTCGCCGCGCAGCTTCGGGCCGAGGCCGAGCACCTCCAAGGCCCCCATCTCGTCGCCCTCGCACAGCGTGATCAGCGAGTCGACGATCCGCTCGCGCGTCGCGTTGAGGTCGGGCAGGGAGAGCCCGGCGAGGTCGAGCACGGGCCCCGTACTCCCGGCGGCCTTGCCTTCCGAGGGGGGCAGGAGGACGAGCACGGACGGAGCTCCCAAGGCGTGCGGACGGACTGAGCGACGGACGTGACCGGATCGACGGGCGTGACCGACGGGACTGCCGGGACCGCCGCAACGGCGGCCCGACCGCGGATCCGACGGTGCGACGAACACCGGCACCGGGCGACGAGGCGTCCGGCGCGGCGACTTCGCGTCGGCGCGGCGTCCCTACCTTATGACCCGCCGTGACCGGCAACGCTCCGGATGGGCCGCGTCGGTTTCCGCGTCGCCGTTCCCGGCCGCTTCTTCCCGGCCGGGTCCGTTTCCTCCGCTTTCTTTTCCGCGAACAGGCCTAAGCTCGGCCTGTGCCCCGACGCCATCTGCACCTCAAAGCCGCCGACGGCGAGCGGCTGCGTGCCGGGTTCGCCGCGCTCCGCGCCGACCTCGGACTGCCCGGCGCGTTCCCGCCCGCCGCCCTCGCCGAAGCCGACGCCGCGGCGGTGACCGGGGCCCGCACGGTCCCCGGCGGCCGGACCCGCCGCGACGCGACCGACCTGCCGTTCCTCACCATCGACCCGGCCGGATCCCGCGACCTCGACCAGGCCATGCACCTCGAACGGCGCGGCACCGGCTACCGCGTCCACTACGCCATCGCCGACGTCGCCGCCTGGGTCACCCCCGGCGGCGCCATCGACACCGAGGCGATGCGCCGCGTCGAAACCCTCTACCTGCCCGACGGCAGCATCCCGCTGCACCCGCCGGTGCTCTCCGAAGGCCCGGCCAGCCTGCTCCCCG
The DNA here is from genome assembly GCF_049534875.1 of Uniformispora flossi. Taxonomy (NCBI): domain Bacteria; kingdom Bacillati; phylum Actinomycetota; class Actinomycetes; order Kitasatosporales; family Streptomycetaceae; genus Uniformispora; species Uniformispora flossi. The sequence goes on along the minus strand of NZ_JBMULZ010000020.1, from coordinate 56,467 downwards.
GCCAAGACGCCCCGGCACTCCTGTGGATCCTCGACCTGGACGCCGACGGCGAACTCGTCGGGACGGACGTACATCGCGCCACCGTCCGCTCGCGCCGGCGCTTCGACTACGGCGAAGTCCAGCGAGCCGTCGACGCCGGCACCGCCGAAGAACCCCTCACCCTGCTCCGCGACATCGGCCTCCTCCGCGAACGCGCCGAACGCGACCGCGGCGGCATCAGCCTGCCCATCCCGGAACAGGAAGTCGTCGAAGCCCGCGGCACCTGGCACCTGGAATTCCGCGCCCCGATCCCGGCCGAAGGCTGGAACGCGCAGATCTCCCTGCTCACCGGCATGGCCGCCGCCGACCTCATTACGTACGCGGGCGTCGGCATCCTCCGCACCCTCCCCGACGCCCCGGCCACCGCCCTCGCGCAACTCCGCCGGGTCGCGCGGGCGCTGGAGGTGGACTGGCCGGACGGGACCACATACGGCGACGTCATCCGCGCACTCGACCCGGCCCGCCCCAACAACGCCGCGTTCCTCCAGGAAGCCACCGGCCTGCTCCGCGGCGCCGGCTACACCGCCTTCGACGCGGGCGTCCCCGAACTGGCCACCCACGCCGCGGTCGCCGACGAGTACACCCACGTCACCGCGCCCCTCCGCCGCCTCGTCGACCGCTTCGCCGGGGAGGTCTGCGCCGCCCTCGTCGCGGGCACGGACATCCCCGACTGGGTGATGAGCCGCCTCCACGAACTCCCGAAAGCCATGGAAACCGGCGACCGCAAGGCCCACGAAGTCGAACGCGAGTGCGTGGACCTGGTCGAGGCCGCGGTCCTGGAACCCTACGTCGGCGAACACTTCGACGGCATCGTCGTCGACCTCAACGACCGCCAGGACGCGGGGACGGTACAGCTGCGCCGCCCCGCCGTCCGCGCGAAGTTCGCGGGCCCCGGGCTGAAACTCGGCGCACCGGCCCGAGTACGGCTGACAGACGCGGACTTGGGCCGACGGAGGGTGCGCTTCGCACCGGGGTGAGGGTGCGCCGACGGGCGGCCGGCTGCGGCGTGGGGTGCTGACGAGTTCCGGGCTCGATGGCGCGGACGCCATCCTCGCCCGTGCTCCTCACACGCGTGTGGCGACTGTCGTTGCGGGAGCCTTTCAGGGGGCGCACCATTCGAACCGGGCTCGAAGGCTTCGCCATCATCGCCCTCGAACCGGCGTGAGCTGGGGCGGTCTCCGTCCCTGGTGCGGTTGCGGGTGTGCAAGCGGTTGCCGATCTTGCCGCGGGGTTGCGCGGTGCCGCCAAGGCGGCCCCGCGCCTACGAACACCAGCGTTGTTCGACGACGGGTGGGGGTTGAGGACGGCAGAACCGCGGCGCGCTGTCAGACTCGGGCTCGAAGGCTTCGCCATCGTCGCCATCGAACCGAGAGACCGACGGTGCTGCTCCTGCTGCATTCCCCGTGGCGGGGACGTGCTGGGGAACCAGAAACCTGTCCAGAGCCAGAAACCTGTCCAGAGCCAGGTCTGTACCAGAACGACGTGCACGACGGCGCGCTGCCGGCCTCGGGATTGAAGGCTCGCTGCACTCGATCGCACGGGTACTGCTGACGGTTTTGGTGGAAGCCGTGAGCGGGTACCGGTGGCTGATCGCCGAACGCAGCCGCGCGCCTGAGACGCCGCTCAACAGCCGGGATTACCGGCAGCGGGGCATGATGTCACCCGGTTGTGGTGCCGTGCCTCGGCCGCGATGTCCTCACTGCGCGCCGTGGGCGGGGGCCGCTGCTTCGATACGCCGCGCGAGTTCGATGTCGTGCTCGGCGACATGCCCGCCGAGGTCGCTCGACGAGATCGAAATGTGCAGCGTCTTGTAGCCAAGGGTGGCGTTGGAGTGGTGGCCCCACTCGTCTTGGATCGCCGCAATGTGCATGACGAATGCCGCACCTGGGATGTGCGTGATCGAGTAGGTGCGTTCGATCTTTCGGCCGTCTGTGGTCCAGCCGGACAGGTCCCGGATGCGCTCGGCGATTTCGTCGTGAGCGAGTACCTCAGCCATTCATGCCCCCTTGAGGACCGGTGCCAGGACATCGGCCAAGTCACGGCCGACCCGGGCATCGTGCCACGGCCTAACGTCCTCGGCGAGAGCCTTCAGTTCGCGGGCTCCACGTGCAGAGCCCGTCTCAATGGCGAGAGCCACCGCGGGGCGGGCCATGCCGAGCGCCTGGTCGGGGTCGCCCTGCTGAGCCTTGGCACGGGCATGTCGGGCGGTCCAGACACCGATGTCCCGGCGGGACACGCTGGGGCTGGCCGGGATGATCTGCTGCCACAGTCGGTCGGCGGCGATGGCTTCGCCGAGACGGCCGTAGCAAGTCGCCCGCTGTACCTCGACGTAGCCGGGAGTGCGAAGACACGCGGTTCCCCACTGCTCGACGTCGACACGATCGACGAGCTGCGCGGCCTTGTCGAGGAGCCGGTCTACTTCGCGGCGATTGTGGAGCAAGGATGCACCGTGTGCCTGCTGCTGCAGGGCGAACACCTGTACCTCTGGGGACAGTCGGTCCGCGAAACGCAGAGCGTTCCCGCACAGATCGACGACTGCGCCTCCGGCCCCGAGATCCGTGTGTGCCATGGCGCGGTCGACCAGTGAGCAGGCCACCGCCTCGATGTTGCCGGAACGATGCCCGAGTTCGAGCGCCGCACTGTGCCAGTGCAGCGCGCCGGCAGCGTCGCTGGCGTCAAGGAACAGCCATCCTGCGAAGGCCGCATACGCGCATCCGATTTCGGTAAGGCTTGTGCGCACGGCTGCATCTGCCTCCTCGATCAGTCTGCCGATGAGGTTGCACTGCGTGACCACGGTTGCGACGAGTGCACGAGGCCCAAGCATCATGTCGGCCTCGTAGTGACCGGCGAGTTGCTTGCGGAAGTAGTCGACGAGTGCAGGGTCGACGCGTTGCGGCGTCCATCCGGCGGCCGGTATGGCGAAGACGGATGCACCGGTGAGTGTGAGGAATTGGCGACGGTCGACGGCCGCAACCGGTGGCGGCGAGGTCGGCCGTTCCGATGGCACTCCGGGGCGGGAGTCCGGCGCGGCGATGCCGAGCTCGTGTTCGCTGCAGCGGGTCAACGCGACGAGGAGGCGGCGGTATACGGGCCGGGGTCGGCCGGTTTCGCCGTCCTCCCATTTCGCGATCAGCCGCGGGTCCACGCCGACGTTCTCGCCCAGTTCGGCCGCCTTCGCCGCGAGGGCATCGGCGAACTCGGCGCGGGACTGCTTGAACTGCTCGGCCCGCACCGAGCGGAGCTTGTCGTGTGTCCGGGCACGTCGACAGCCCACATGGTCCCGCGTGGCTGCGCGTGCTCGTTGCCGCGCCCGGCACGGTGCCCGACCTGCTGCGGGACGGAGCGGTGTCGGCCGCGGTCCTCGACGGCCAGGGCGTCGCGAAGCCGCGGCTGCTCGGCCACGTCGATTTCGACTACGGCGAGTTCGTGTGCCGCGCCGAACTGTCGACGCCGGTGGACGAACCGACTGTCTCCGCCGGGGAAGTCCTGCAGACCGATCCGCGGCTGCCCGACGCGTGGTGGGCCGGCCTCCGCGCATCGTTGACCGCGCTCGCCGCCGTTCCGACCGGCCGATGTCCGCGGACCCAGCAGCAGATCGACCGAGTCCTCGGCACGGTCTACGGGCCTGACCTGGACACCACCGTGCACACGTGGGCCACCGCCCATGGCGACCTGCGATGGTCCAATCTCACCGCCCGGACGCCGGTCATCCTCGACTGGGAATTCTGGGGGACCGCCCCGGTCGGCACGGACGCGGCCACCCTGTACTGCACGAGCCTCCTGGTCCCCGACGTCGCCGATGAAATCCGCCACCGGTTTGCGGACGTCCTCGACACTTCGGACGGGCGCCTCGCGCAACTCGGCATCATCGCGCAGCTCCTGCGCCACCCTGACCGTGCCGACCTTGCGGTCGCGCTGCGTGTTCACGCAGCAGGGCTCGGCCATCCCGTCCGGGGCTGAGCAGTGGCTCACCGTCAGCGCGATGAAGAGTGTGTTGATGGCCTGCCAAGGGCCCAGCGGCTTCGGCTCACGGTGCCGTGCTTCATGACCACGAGCCGCCGGGCGCGTGGCCATCCGGCCCAACTGGAACCAGGACGTTTGGAAGCCGCGCTCGACACCGTGGGTGGCGAGTCGATCGTGTCGTTCGCGGCGTGGCGTGGGTACACCGATCCCGCGATCACCGTGTGGACCTGCACGACCGTGGACGCGACGAAGGCCACCCCGTCTCCGCCTTCGAGTGTCATGGCTGAGGGCGAAGCCCCCGTTCGTGGAACTGGTGCGGTGGTCTGCAGCGGCGCAAGGCCGTGTGGAAAACCACAGCGGCGCGTTGCTCGAAGGAGGGAATGATGACCGCCGACCGGCACCGGGGCCCGCACGCCCCCATCGTGGAGCCCCCGATCCCGTGTCCGCCACCTCCACCTCCTCCGCCACCGGTGCCGCCGCACTGATCAGCCAAGCAGGACGAAACGGAAGGGAGCACCAGATGCCGGAGCCCGACCCGAACCCGCGGCCGAGTCCGCCGCCGGGGAAGCCGGAGCAGGATGGGACCCCGCCGGCCGGACCCGGGAAGCGCAGGAAAGATGACGCGTGAGGAACAGACGGGCGGGGTCGGGGAAAACATCTCCTTGGCCCTGCTCGGGCGTGACCGCGGCCCGTTCATCCCGGCAGCCTTCCATGACGATGTGCTCGTCGACCGGGCGGTCGACGCGGAGCGGTGGCGCGCCGCGGTGAATGCGGACGCGGTGATCGTCACGCAATGGAACGACGGCGTCGAGGTCGAGGCCGGGGAGCGTGTGGCGACCTGCTCGTGTTCGATGCCGACGACCGTGCGGCAGATGCTGGACGCTCTTGATGTCCGAGAGGGCCACCGGGTGCTGGAAGTCGGCACCGGGACGGGGTACACCGCGGCACTGCTGCGGGATCGCGTCGGGCCTACCGGCCATGTTGTCTCCGTCGAGGTCGACGAGGCCCTCGCCCGTATCGCGCGGAGGAACCTCGCCGCGGTTGGCGTCGACGTCCAGGTCGTCACCGCTGACGGACTTGACGGTTATGCCGAAGGGGGTCCGTACGACCGGGTGTTCGTTACCTGCGGGATCCGCACGGTACCGGCCGCATGGCTGTCCCAAGCGGTGACCGGAGCACGGATCGTCATGCCGTGGGGGACGCAGTTCATGCCGTCGCACGATGTGTTGGTGGCTCTGGTGAAGGCAGCCGACGGCAGCGCGTCCGGCAGGTTCGCCGAGGGACTGAGCTACATGAAAGCCCGGTCGCAGCGGACCGCGTGGCCGACGTTCCCCGAAGGGTGGATTGCGGCTGCCACGTCGGGCGAGTCGGACGTGCCGGCCTCGACCGTGGACATCGGGAGCGTCGGATTCATGCAGTTGGTCGTCGGCTTCGTGTTGCCCGACGTCATGACGACCGTGCTTGAAAACGACGGATCGACGACTCGCTACCTGTACCGCAGGGGATCGGGTGGCGTCTCGTGTGCGGCGGTGACGTACGCGGTTGGGGCGCCGACTGCTACGTACACGTACGGTCCGGACGACTTGGCCGACGAGTTCATCGCCGCTGCCGAGTGGTTCCGGGACCACGGTCGCCCAGAGCCGGAAGGCTTCGGCCTCACCGTGACTCCGGACGGGCAGCGTGTGTGGTTCGGGACGCCCTCCGGACCGACCCCGCCGACGTGTCCCGCGGCAGGCTGAAGCGATTCGCTGTCATCGCTTGGTGACAACATCTGGGGCTTCCCGGAGAAAGCCCCAGGACGCTCCCCGAGAACCCGCCCGGAGGGCCTGGCGATCTCGGGGGCTGCTGATCAAAGGCGTAGGCGGCGGACGAGTCGGCCTGTACGCCGGGTTCTGTCTCCCAGGTTCCTTGCGGGGCCTGGGGAGGCGGCCATCCATCTCGGGCCGGCGTTGCCGCCGGCCTCCAGCGGTCTACCCGCAGGCTCGGGCGGGCAGCCCTCGAACGCCTGCGCAGGAGCCCTGTCGGGTTCCCTTTTGACCTTGCTCCGGGTGGGGTTTACCGAGCCGCCCGAGTCACCTCGGGCGCTGGTGGTCTCTTACACCACCGTTTCACCCTTACCAGGGGTCCGGAGACTCCTGGCGGTCTGTTCTCTGTGGCACTGTCCCGTGGGTCACCCCAGGTGGGCGTTACCCACCACCCTGCCGTGTGGAGCCCGGACGTTCCTCGACGGGACCCGAGAAGGTCCCGACGCGGCCGCCCGGCCGGCTCGTCCGCCGTGCGGCAAGGATAGCGCGTCGGGGAGGTGGGACCGGCTGGTGGCGGGGTGCGCCCGACCTGCGGGGGAGGGGTGGGCGGAGGGCTCGGGCCGGGTGGTCGATGTGACGGATTCGGTGGAGTGGACTGGGGTGGACCGGGGCGGGCTGGGGTGCGTATGTCGTCTGCGTCGGGGTGGGGTGGGGTGGCAAGCCTCGCCAGGTGGGGGCATGGCGCGGCCGGGGGTGAAGGCTGGCGGGTACGGGTGGGTGAGCTGCTCGGCGCCTCGGTTGGGGGCGGGTCCGCCTCGTCCCGTCTGTATCCCTGGCCGGTTTGCCCGCCGAGCGGGAGCGGGTGACGAGCCTTGCGGTGACGGCCGATTTCCGCCGGTGGTTTGTTGCCGCGCTGGCTGTACTGGATGGCGCCGCCGTTGATCGTTCGTCTGTGAAGGGCCGTTCATGCCTGCCAGTGCAGCCGTCCAGGACTCGCCGAAATCCCCGCCCTCCGGGGTGGTGGCCGGGTCGTCGCCTCGTGGTCGGACGGCCGGGGTGTTGTGTATCGCGCTCGGGATCTTCGTCATCGTCACCACCGAGATCCTGCCGATCGGGCTGCTGCCCTCGATGGCGGCGGGGTTCGGGGTGTCCGACGGCACTGCCGGTTTGCTGGTGACCCTGCCGGGGTTGCTGGCCGCGGTGAGTGCGCCGGGGGTGGCGATCGTGGTCGGGCGGACGGATCGGCGGCGCGTTCTGGTGGGGCTGGTCGTGCTGCTGGCCGTGGTGAACGTGCTGACGGCGTGTGCGCCGTGGTTCTGGCTGGCGATTGCGGCGCGGGCGCTGCTCGGGATCGTCATCGGCGGCTTCTGGTCGATCGGTGCCGCGCTCGCGCCGCGGCTGGTGCCCGCGGAGCGGGTGCCGGCGGCGACCGCGATGATCTTCGCGGCGGTGCCGGCCGGTTCGGTGCTCGGGGTCCCGCTCGGTACTCAGCTGGGTGAACACGCGGGCTGGCGTGTGGTGTTCGCGGTTCTCGCCGGTTTGGCGGCGGTGACCGCCGTGGTCGTCGCGCTCAGTCTTCCCGCGTTGCCGGGACGCGAGGCAGTGCGCTTGCGGGTGCTGGCGGGGTACCTGCGCCACTCGCGCGGCATCCGGACGGCCGTCTGGGTGACGGCCCTGATCGTGGTCGCGCACTTCGCGGCCTACACGTATGTGACGCCCTTCCTCCGCGACGCGGCACACGTCGGCGGAGGCTGGGTGAGCATGTACCTCCTCGTGTACGGCGTCGCCGGCATCGCCGGGACCTTCCTCGCCGGGCGCGCGATCCCCCGCAGCGTCCGGGCAACCTTCATGTCCGCGGCGCTCCTCATCGCCGGGACGGTGGCCCTGCTGCCGCTGCTCGGGCGGTTGCACAGCGCGGCGGCGCTCGGGCTGCTCGTGGTGTGGGGCGTGGCGTACGGCGCGGTTCCGGCGTGCTCGCAGGCGTACTTCCTGCGCGGCGCACCGGATGCGCCCGAGGCCGTGACCGTGCTGTTCACGTCGTCGTTCCAGCTGACCCTGGCCTCGGGGGCGCTGCTCGGCGGACTCGTGGTGGACGCGACCTCGCCGTCGGTGCTGATGGCAGCCGCTGCCGTTCCCGCCGCGTTGGCAGGCGTGTTTGCGTGGGCGGCAAGGCGCGATGGGTGACGGGTGACGGGTGACGGGTGACGGGTGACGGGTGACGGCGGATTGTCCTGGAGTCAGGCCGGTTGGGCCAGGCGCTGTTCGGTCGTGCTGATGTAGGCCGCCAGCGATTCGCGTGAGCTTGCCAGCGTGTTCAGGCGGTCGTCGAGGGTGGCCAAGCGGGCGCGGAGGGTGTCGACGATCTCCTGGCAGGGAGCCATCTCGGGGGCGGGGCCGGTGACGCAGGGGAGGAGGTACGCGATGTCGTCGGTGGAGAGGCCGGCCTCCAAGAGCCTGCGGATCTGGTGGACGGTGAGGACGGCCTCGTCGGTGTACTCGCGGTAGCCGCTGTGCCGGCCTCGGTGGGGTTGCAGGAGGCCCTGGCTCTCGTAGTACCGGAGTTGGTGGGTCCGGACGCCCGTCCGGCGGCTCAGTTCGCCGATCAGCACGGCTCGTTCCTCTCCACGAATGCACACGGCTTGACCTTCATACCGGTGTGAACGTCGAGCATCGCTGCATCGATTCCGGTCGGCGTTACGCCGAAGAATGTTCTTGTTGGGGGATGTCATGACTGCTGATGCTGCAACCCGTCCGGTGACGGTGCTCGGGCTCGGGCTGATGGGGAGCGCGCTCGCGCGGGCCTTCCTGCGGGCCGGGCACCCGACGACGGTGTGGAACCGCAGCGCGGGCAAGGCCGAGGTATTGGCCGCCGAGGGAGCGCAGGTCGCCGGGTCGGTGGCCGAGGCGGTGGCGGCGAGCCCGCTCGTTGTCGTCTGTGTCTCCGATTACCAGGCCGTACGCGAACTCCTGGTTCCGATCAAGGGGTTCGGAGAGGGCCGGACGTTCGTGAACCTGACGTCGGGGACGTCCCGGGAGGCACGTGAGCTGGCCGTCTGGGGCGGCGGGACGTACCTGGACGGGGCGATTCTCGCGGTCCCGTCCGGGATCGGGGCGGCCGAGACGCCGATTCTGTACAGCGGCGCGGCGGACGCGTTCGAGGAGCACGCGGACACGCTGCGGGCAATCGGCGGGGCTGCGGCCTTCCTGGGCGCCGACCACGGGCTGGCGTCGCTGCACGACGTGGCGGTGCTGAGCCTCATGTGGGGGACGCTGAACGGCTTCCTGCAGGGTGCCGCGGTGCTCGCTGCGGCGGGTGTGGACGCGGCGTCGTTCGCACCGCTCGCGACGATCTCCGCGAACACCGTCGCCGGGTGGCTCGGCGGTTACGCGGAGCAGATCGACAGTGGTGCCTACCCGGGCGACGATGCGGCGCTGGACACGCATCTTGCGGCCATGGAGCACTTGATCGACGAGTCCGAGGCGGTCGGACTCGACGCGTCGTTCCCGAAGGCCATCAAGCAGTTGGCCGACCGCGCGGTGGCGGCCGGCCGCAGCAAGGACAGCTACGCGGTGCTCGTCGAAGAACTGCGCAAGCGGTAGGCGGAATCGGATCCGGCTGTGCACGCGGGCGCCCGACGGCGGCCAAGCCACACCTTCGGGCGCCCGCGCGGGCACGAAACGGCCTGGTGCGTCGCCCCGACGGCCATCAAGCCGTCCCATGAGCGCGACATAGCTTTCCGCAAAGCTACTTCGATCGCGAAAAAACTATGGGGAAAGCTACTTTTGAAACCGTCCAGTCCCTTGCGGCAGCCGGTGGTGCTGCGGATGTGACCGGCCCTCAGCGCAGTTCGAAGCGCATCTCCGGGTATGCGCCCGACGTGCCGTCGAACAGCCGGGTGGCACGGCCGCGCAGGTGCAGGTCGAAGAAGGCGGTGACGAAGGCGCGGGTGGCGGCGACCGCACGGTCGGGGCGGATGGTGCCGAGCATCGGTTCGGTGGAGCCCGGCGGTTGGCCGAGGTGGGCGGCGATCTGCGGCATCAGTATCTGGATGTCGGTGTACGACAGATGGCGCGACTTCTCCAGGACGTACATCCGGCGCCAGCCGCGCAGGTTGGGCCAGAACTGCTGCCATGTGTCGTCGTACGTCATCGCCTCGTGGTCGGCCGCTTCCAGCAGCAACTGCGGACGGTCGAGGCCGCCGGCCACGACAGGCCCGAAGACCGCGCCGTCGAGGTTCGCCCCGGCCGTGAAGCGGCGGTCGGCGAACATCGCGGACGCCGCGGTGGCGCCGCCGCGCGAGTGGCCGAAGATGCCGACGCGGCCCAGGTCGAAGGCCCCGCACAGGCCGGCCGGCAGGCGGCGGCGGGCGGCGTCGGGGTTGCCGCCGCGGTCGATGTCGGTGAGCCGGTCGAGGACGAACCGCACGTCGGCGGTGCGGATTTCGACGGGGACCTCGGCCTCGCCCGGCTTGACGCCGTAGTACATGCGGCCGTCGGGGAACTCCACGACGGCGGCGTCGCCGGGGTGGTCGACCGAGGCCACGACGTAGCCGCGGGAGGCCAGTTCCTCGGCCTGGTTGGTGCCGAACGCGCGTACTTCGTCGTACCCCGGCGAGTAGATCAGGACGGGCGCGCGACCGGCGCCGCGGGCGTACGGCGCGGTGTCCCGGGCATGAGTGAACGGAAGCCCTACTGCCCCGGCGGGGATGCCGTTGGCGGCGAGCAGCAGGTTGCCACTGGCCTCGGGCAGCCACGGCATCACGCCGCCGCCGTGCGGGGCCGCCGGATAGAAGAGGCTGACCATCAGCTCGCGCGGCGACGTCGGGTCGGATGCCCAGATGTCGGTGCGGTCGTGGTCGACGAGGTGCAGGTCGACGCGCCCGACGGGGAACCGGCCGGTGGGCGCGGGCAGGACGAGACGCGGCGCGGGCGTTCCGGCCGCGGGCCCGGCGGCCGGCGCCACGACCGCATCGGCACGTGCGGGCGAGGCGCCGAGAACGCCGGCGAGTCCGAGGCCCGCAGTGGCGCCGAGCCCCGCAGTGAAACCACGACGACTGAGGTGGCGGATCGTCATATCGGTCCTTTCGGTGAAACGGGCCGAGGCATACGCAGGTCCGCGTGTCGTGTCCCGGGAGAAGCCGACCTGCCCGTCAGGCGATTCGTGCGACGGATCGCCTCGGGCCCGCGAAGGTCCGCCTGGAGGAAAGGAAGACGGTACGGCCGCGATCGGGGGATGCCGGCGTCAGGGCTCGGGCGTGCGCCAGGACGATCGGGTCGTTGTCGACGTAGGCCACGTGCGCGTCGGGGTTGATCTCCTGCGCCACCTCGTGCGTGTTGCCGGGCGCGTGGATGCCGGTGCCGATGTCGAGGAACTGGTCGATGCCCTGCTCGACGAGAAAGCGCACCGCACGTCCGAGGAACGCGCGGTTGTCCAACGCGGTGACGGACGTCTGCGGCGCCACCGCGATGAACCTGTCGGCGAGTTCGCGGTCAGCGGCAGAGTTCGTCTTGCCGCCGATGTGGTAGTCGTACACGCGCGCCGGGTGGGGTCGGGAGATGTCGATTCCGGCCGGGGCCCAACCGTCGGTATCCTCGGTGCCGGCCGGCAGCCGATACGCCGACTGGGTCTCGCCGTTGTCACGCGTCATCGTCAACTCCCCCGGAAAGTACGGCTTTGAGTGACCGCCGTCAGGCTAACCGGTGGACTGGTTGGCAGCGGGCAGGGGTGCGCCGCGCGGATAGCCGGCGCGCTCCACGCCTGTGCAGGATGGCGGTTTCTCGACACGACTTCCGCGCACGGGGGTGGGCGTTGGCCACATACACCGGTCTGGATCAGCTGGACTTGCCCGGCCTCGCGACTCGCTACGGGCTGGGGGAGGTGCGCGCCGAGCCGCTCGTCGGCGGTGCCGTCAACTCCAGCTTCCGACTCCGCTCCACGGCAGGGGAGTTCGTCCTGACGGCGCTGGACGGCCACGACGCGGCCAGTGCCGTGGAACTGGCGCGGCGGACGCGGATGTTCGCGGCGCTCGGCGTCCCGACCGGCGACGTCGTCCCGGACACCTCGGGCGCGCTCGTCACCGCGGTCGGCCCGCACCAAGTGATGCTGAAACAGTGGTTGGCCGGGCGGGTTCACACGTCCCTGCCCGAAAGCCTGCTGCGCGACGCCGGAGAACTGCTCGCGCGCCTCCACCTGCTGCCCGCAACCGCCACCGGCCTGCCCTCCGGCACGCGTCGGCTGGCCGAGGCGGACCTGGCCGGCCTGGAGACCTGCACCGACCGCGAGTTCCGCGACTGGGTGATCGAAACCGCGGTACTGCCAGACCCGCACACCGGGGCGGAAGTCGTCTGCCACGGCGACTTGTTCATGGACAACCTCGTCGAACGGCCGGACGGCTCGCTGGCCGTCATCGACTGGGAGACGGCGTCGATCGACGACCCGGTCTTCGACCTCGGCATGGCCGCCGTCGGCCTGTGTCAGTCGCCGGCGGGGGACCGGATCGACCCCGCCCGGCTCACCCTGCTGCTCGACGGCTACACCCGGCTGCGACCGCTGCCGGACGCGGACCGGGCCCGGCTCCCGGACGCCATCGTCGAGTCATGCGTGCTCCTGGCCGTGCACCGCTACCACCGCCGCGGGACCGGCCGCGCCCACCGCCAACTGATCCCGGTCGCCGCCTCGGCCCGGACACGCGCACGAGACGCGGAATCCCAGGCGATTCACTAGACCCAGCCGCCTCGATCCGCACCCCGTCGACTTACAACCGCAACTCGGACGTTTCCGATGGGAATCATGGGACAGCCGCAAGGGCGAGGAGACCGTGCAGGTCCCGCCGAGCCCCGGGGAATCGGCAGAGTCCGCCGAGGCGGCCCGGCCGGGCCGCGCACTCCTGGCGAAAACTCGGGAGAACTCGGGAGAATTCAGGAAGCAGCTCTCAAGCGTGCCGCATGCGCGTTCGGTCGGCAGCCGACTGCCTTCGAGCAAGCGCGGCCCTGGCATACGCCTGCACAGGCGGCCCGTCTGGGAGGGAGTTCGAGCATGATCACCCATGACCAACTGAGGAACGTCGTGGACCATCCGGTCTTCGACACCGACGGCAAGAAGATCGGCGATGCCCGCCACGTCTTCTTCGACGACGCCTCCGGGAAACCGGAGTGGGTCACCGTGAAGACCGGTCTGTTCGGCAACCACGAGTCCTTCGTGCCGATCAGGGACGCCCAGGTCGTCGACGACCACATGGAGGTCCCGTTCTCCAAGAACAAGGTGAAGGACGCCCCCAACGTCGACGTGGACGCCGGCGGCCACCTGTCCGCCCAGGAGGAACGGCGGCTCTACGACTACTACGGCATCGCCTGGGACGCGGCGTGGGAGCGCGCGAACCAGCCCGGCGACGGCTGGGCACACGGCGGCAAGGACGCCTCCGGCACGGCCGGCACCGCGGCAGCCGCCGGCACGGCCGGAGCCGCTGGAACCGCCGGGGCGGCCGGGATGGCCAAGTCGCGTGACGGCAAGAAGGCCGCAGCCGGCGGGACGGCGACGACCGGCAAGCAGACCGACGCGACCAAGCCCGCCGCGGCGGCTATGCCCACCGGAACGGCCAAGACCACCGAAACTGCCAAGACCACCGGAATGGCCACCACCGCCGCAGCCAAGCCCGGCACCCCGGGCACCGCCGGCGCCGCAGCCGAAGGCGCCGCCATGACCCGCTCCGAAGAACAGATGCACGTCGGTGTGGAACGCCACGAAGTCGGCCACGCGCGGCTCCGCAAGTACGTCGTCACCGAGGAGCAGGAACAGACCGTCTCCGTGCGCCACGACGAGGTGCGGATCGAGCGTGAGCCGATCACCAAGGCCAACCGCGACGCGGCCATGGCTGGGCCGGAGATGTCCGAGGCCGAGCACGAAGTGATCCTGTACGCCGAAGAAGCCGTCGTCGAAAAGCGGGTGACCCCCGTCGAGCGGGTGCGCCTGACCACCGAAGAACACGTCGAGCAGGAGACGGTGAAGGGCGAAGTCCGCAAGGAACGTATCGACACCGAACTCACCGACGCGGCCGGCCGGCCCCGCAAGCCCGGCGACGCAGCAGGCGAATCCGGCAAGGGCAAGGCCCAGGGTCCCCACTAGCCCGCGCCGGATCCCCGACCCGGAGGATCCCGAACATCGGGCCGCGCCCCCGCCACCGACGGAAACCGCCGAAAAACCGCCGGGGCCGAAGCGGAATCCCGCCCCGGCCCCGGCCGCAACTCTCACATCACAGCCCTCGGGTTCAGCACATCAGCCGACCGACCACCGCTTCAGTCCGTCCTCGACCGCCGCGATGATCCGCGGCCGCATTTCCGCCGCATCGATCACCGCGTCGACCGAGCCGACCTCGACCGCCCGGCGGATGCTGTGCACGCGGTCGAACTCCGCCGCGACCTCGCCGAGCTTCTCGGCGCGCACCACCGGCTGCAGTTCGTCGCGCTGCGCCAGCAAGGCCGCGCGTTCGGTGCCGTCGGCTGCCGCCGCGCGGGCGTGCAGTTCGGTCACCCGCGGGTCGCCCGCCGTGCGCTTGTCGACCTCGCCCGCGAACACCACCGCCGCCGCCGGAGCGCCGCCGAGCACCGACGCGAACGAACCGTCCAGCGCCAGCACCGTCATGTTCGGGTTCAGCGCCTTCGAGAACACCACGAACGCGCCGCCGTGGTACCGGGAGATCACGCAGAACACGATCGGCCCGTCGAAGTTGACGACCGCGCGCCCGATCTCCGCGCCGTACTCCAGCTGGAGCTTCCGCATCGACTCCGGCGAACCGTCGAAGCCCGACAGGTTCGCCAGCACCACCACCGGCCGGTTCCCCGACGCCGCGTTGAGCGCCCGCGCCGTCTTCTTCGACGACTGCGGGAACAGCGTGCCCGCGGTGTACGCGTCCGGACCGTCGGTGGGCGGGAAGCCGCGGCGCGACACCGCCCGCGACTCGATGCCGATCAGGCACACCGGGCGTCCGCCGAGGTGCACGTCCTGCACGACCGACGTGTCCGCGTCCGCCATTCCCGCCCAGCGCTCCAGCACCGGGTGGTCCTGGTCGGACAGCGCCCGCATGACCGTGCGGATGTCGAACGGCTTCTTCCGGTCCGGGTTGTGCGCGGCCGAGAAGATCTCGCCGACCCGGGCGAAGTCGCTGCCCTCGACCACATGCGGGAAGTCCGACACGTCCCGGTCGACCGGGTCGCTCGTCGGCGCCGGGCGCGGCGACGTCTCGCCCGCCGCGACGTACGTGTGGTCGTAGTGCGCCATCAGCAGTTCGTGCGCGGCCGACAGATCCGGCGCCCAGTACTGCGCCTGGCCGTTCGGGCCCATGACCCGGTCGTAGCCGCCGATGCCGAAGTTGTCCTCGGCCGACACGCCGCCGGAGAAGTCCAGCGCGTGCTTGCCGGTGAGCACCATCGTCGAGTCCGGCGTCATCACCAGGATGCCCTTGGTGTGCATGAGCATCGTCGCTTCGGCGTTCCAGTACGGCTGCGCGCCGACGGTGATGCCCGCGACGACGATGTTGATCTCGCCGCCGTCCTGCGTGAACTCCACGATCCGCTTGAGGGCCGCGGCCACCCAGTCCATGTTCTCGGTGCCCGAGTCCATCGAGATCCGGGCGCCCGCGGACAGCGCGTACCACTCCAGCGGCACCCGCATCTGCTCCGCGAGGTCGATCGCGGCGATCACCCGGCGGCACTCCGGCTCGGACAGCGCGCCGAGCGCCTTCGTCGGGTCGCCCAGCAGCACCACGCGGGTGACCCCCTGCGGGTGCCGGGACGTCGTCGTGGTGACGACACCCGCGACGATGCCCGCCGTGTTGCGGCCCTTCGCCCGTGAGACCGGCACCAGCCGGTGCTCGTCGTCCAGGTCGTGCTCGACGAAGTCGCCGATCATGTCCGTGAGTTCGTACGGGTACGGGGTGTTCCGCGCCTGCGCCCGCAGCACCTTCTGCCGGTACTGGTCCAGCGGCTCGACCGGCTCCACCGGCGGCTCGCCGAAGCTCAGTTCGGCACCGCCCGCGGCGTCGAACGAGAACCGCACGGCCGCCTTGCGCAGCGCACCCGTCTCCCGGTCGCGCTGGCGCGCGATGAACAGGATCTCCTCCAGGCCGGCACCCGCGGTCGTCGGCATCATCCGGCGGCCGAGCATCTCGACCTCTTCGCGGGTGAAGTCGATGGGCGGCCAGACATAGACCACGATGCGGTTGGTCGGGAAGCGCTTCTGCGACGGACGGGCGACGTGCGCGCGCCGGATCGCGTCGACACACGCGGCGATGGTGTTCTCCGTCGTCGGCAGCGCGACGAGCTTGCCGTCCTGGTCCCGCAGTTCCGTCAGGTCGCGGATCTGCGCGAACGCCACCAGGCGTTCGTCCGCGGCATTGTCGGGCGAGACACAGCGGTACAGGTAGACCTCTTCGTCCGACGACGGCAGACGCGTCAGGTCGAACCGGCCCCAGCGCTCCATCTGCATGCGCTGCGCGATGTACGGGTGCAGACCGCGGATCAGCCGGTCCTCGGCCATCCCGTCCGCCGTCGGACGGAACGTGAAGTGGTGGTGCATCACGGCACCGCCGCGGCCGGCTACCGTCGTGGTGATCCGGCGGACCCCGTCCGGCTGCGGCTGCGCCGCGAGCGCCTCGTGCAGCGCGGCGGCCATCGCCTCGAAGTCGTCCGGCTGGCTTTCCCACGCCAGGTAGATGTCTGCGTCTATGGCGTGCCCGCCATTGCGGTCGGCCAGCTCGGCGAGGCCCCGCAGCGCGCCGCCCAGCTCGTCGAAACGCACCGCGGTGGACGCCACGTCGCCGTCCGCGCGCTGCGCCACCACGAACGTGCCGCCCGCGTACTCGCGGGTGTCCACCGACACGAGCGCCTTGTTGCCGTAGTACCGGCGGGTCAGCACCTCCAGCATGACGGCGTTGTCCACGCCCTCCCGGACGAGGCGCTGGCCGAGCAGCCGGACCAGCGGCTCGGTGCTGCGCACCATCTCGGCGATCCGCTCGTCGCGGTCCGCGGCCTCCGGGGCGGCGTCCAGGTGCCGCAGGTGCTTGCGCACGTCCGCGTAGACCCGGGCCCGGTTGCGGCGCAGCAGCGGCTGCGCGAACCACGAGAACACCACGCCGCGCGCCAGGTCGGCGACCACCGGGAAACGCACCTGGGTCGCGGTGACCAGCTGCTCCAGGGTGTGGCCGACGGCTTCGCGCAGCGACGCGTCCGCCAGCGGCTCGCCGAGCCACTCGCGCAGCAGCGCGGCGACGATCTCGGCGTCCGCGGACGCGCGGCGCTGGGCGAGGAAGACGCGGAAGACCGCGGCCTCCAGCTCCGGGGTGCGGTCCAGCTCGGTGACGCCGTAGTGCCCGAGGGCCTTGCCGAGCTTGGCCTGGAACGCGGGGGTCAGGCCGGCGCGCTCCGCGTCGAGGCTCTGCAGGTAGCGGTGGAAGTGCTCGCGGGCGCTGTACGCGTGGTCGTCGCCGTCCTCGCGGACCGGCCGGTTGCGGCTCAGCTCCGCGACGTCCGCGAACACGCCGATGAGGGCGAGTTCCTCGGCGTGCGGCCGGTGGTCGTCCTCGGCGAGTTCGCGGCGGGCCGCGAGGTAGTCCTCCAGGACCCGGCGCTCGTCGTACGGGTCGGCGTCGTACCCCAGCAGCAGGCTCCGCAGGTCCTCCAGGCCGCGCGCGGCCCGCTCGGCGGCCGCCAGGTCGCCGGGGCGGTCCGGCAGGTCCAGCTCGACGGGCGCCGCCGCCTCGGTCTCCTCGGCCTCGGTGTCGGCCAGCGGCTCCAGACGCAGCAGCGCCGCGCCGGTCTCCACCTGGCTGCCCACCGCGACGACGCACTCCTTGAGACGCGCCTTGAACGGTGCCCGCAGCACCGTCTCCATCTTCATGCTCTCCAGCACCAGCACCGGCGCGCCCGCTTCGACCTCGGCGCCGACCGCGAGCGGCGTGGCGACGACCAGCGCGGGTGCGGGAGAGCGGACCACGCCGCCCTCGTCGAGGCTGACCCGGTGCGCCACCCCGTCGACCTCGACCAGGTGCGTGGGGCCGTGGGTGCCGATGAGCACCCGGAAGCGGCTGCCGTTCACGGCGATGCGGCCGGAGTGCGTGTCGAAGCGCTCCAGCTCGACGTCGGCCGTGCGGACCTCGCCGCCCGTTTCGATGCCGACCCGGAACCGGCGCGCGCCGACCCGGGTGGCGCGGACCCGGTAGCCCGCGCCGCGCAGCCGCAGGTCGAGCGGGCGGCCCGACTCGTGCCGGACCTGCGGCCGGCCGCCGAACGCGGTGGTGAGGAGGCGGGCCTGCTCGACACGCTCCTCGTCCTGGTACGCCTCGATCGCCGCGGCGGCCACGGCGACGCCGGAGTGGCGGTGCGCGACCAGGCGGCCTTCGCCGCGCACCCGGTCGATCCAGCCGGTGTCCGCGGACCCGTCGACGACCTCGGGCTGGTCGAGCAGGTCGAGGACGAAGCTCTTGTTCGTCGCGCCGCCTTCGATGACCACGGTGGTCTCGGCCATGGCGCGGCGCAGTCGGCCGAGCGCCTGGTCGCGGTCCCGGCCGTAGGCGATGATCTTCGCGATCATCGAGTCGAAGTCGGCGGGGATCTCGTCGCCTTCACTGACCCCGGTGTCCACCCGGATGCCGGGGCCTGCGGGCAGCACGAGGCGCGCGATGCGGCCCGGTGCGGGCGCGAAGTCGCGGTCCGGGTCCTCGGCGTTCAGCCGGGCCTCGACGGCGTGCCCGGCCTCGTCCGGCCGCGGGCCCTCCAGCCGCCCGCCGGACGCGACGTGCAGCTGCAGGCGGACCAGGTCGGTGCCGGTGGTGATCTCCGTGATCGGGTGCTCGACCTGCAGGCGCGTGTTCACCTCGAGGAACGCGAACAGCTTCTCGCCGGGGTGGTACAGGAACTCCACGGTGCACGCGCCGCGGTAACCGACCGCCAGCGCGAGCCGTTCGGCGGAGGCCTTCAGCTCGCCGGCCTGCTCGGCGGACAGCACGGGGGAGGCGGATTCCTCGATGATCTTCTGGTTGCGGCGCTGCACCGAGCAGTCCCGCACGCCCAGCGCCCACGCGGTGCCCTGGCCGTCGGCGACGACCTGCACCTCGACGTGCCGGGCGCCGGTGACCAGGCGCTCCAGGAAGACCACGCCCGACCCGAAGGCGCGCAGTGCCTCCTGGCTGGTGCGCTCGTAGGCGTCGGCCAGCTCGTCGGGCGATGCCACCATGCGGATGCCGCGCCCGCCGCCGCCCGCGGTCGCCTTGAGCATCAGCGGGTAGCCGATCTCGCCGCCCGCGCGCAGGGCGTCCTCCAGCGTCCCGACCTCGCCGCGGCTCCACGGCGCGACCGGGACCCCGACCTCTTCGGCGAGGAGCTTCGCGCCGATCTTGTCGCCGAGCTTGCGCATCGCGTCCGGGCTCGGGCCGACGAACGTCACACCGATCCGCGCGCACAGCTCGGCGAACCCGGCGTCCTCCGCGACGAAGCCCCAGCCGACCCACGCGGCGTCCGCGCCGGTCTCGCGGAGCGCGCGTCCCAGGACCTCGTGGTTCAGGTACGGGCGCGCGGCGGCCGGGCCGAGCGAGTACGCGATGTCGGCTTCGCGGACGAACGTCGAATTACGGTCGGCGTCGGTGTAGAGCGCCACCGTCTCGATGCGTGCTCCGGTTTCCGCGGCGAGATCCCGGACCGCGTGGATGAGCCGCATCGCGGCCTCACCACGGTTGACGATGGCAATACGACGAAACACGGACCGAGCCTCCCAGAGCTGCGCGCAGCAGGCAGAGCCCTCGGGCGGGCCTTCACCTGCACAGGTTTCCCACCCTGCTGGAAAATCGTCTCGCACACCAAGGCCAACTCCACGCGCGCCAAGCCCCTGATTTTGTAGGGATCTCACAAAAGGTGGTGAGCCGACAGGCCCTTACAGGGCTCTCCGGGGCGGAATTCCGGGCGGGATCGCGGTGTGCCGGAGCGGGGGGTGGCGCCGCGGTGCCTCGTCCGGAGCCCGCCGGCAAGTCCGCGTGAACCGCGCTGCACACCGTCGCCCCGTGGTGCGACGATGTGCAGTCCGCCGGCGAATACGGGGGCGATCGATGACCGAGCCGCAGGACGAGACGTGGCAGCGCGATCCCACCGCGGTGATAGACGCTTACGCCCGATCCGTGCGTGATCGCGTGGTGGGCGCCACCATGGTCGGCCTGACTCGGTTCCGATCGTCCATGGACCGGGAGTACGGGAACGAGACCATACCCCGCCTGGAGGCCTGGGGGACCAAACGGACCCGCAAGGCCGACAGCGAGATGCGCCGAGCCGACAAGATGTTCCGGCGGCAGGTCCTCGAGTATGCGAAGCGGGAAAGGCTCGGCAAGTACCACGAACTTTTGAAAGCCGAGACAGAACGGGCAGCGACCAAAGCCACAGAATGGGGCGCGCCGCCGGGGGGTCCCCTCGACCCCCAATGGTCGAGGCAGTTGTCGGAGGCCGTGGGCGGGGTGCCGGATTCGACCGCCGTGGCGATCGACGACGTCCTCGCAGGCGACCGCTATGTAGACGAGGCCTTCATCCACAGGTCCCCCGGGCCGGGCACGCTGCGCCACCACCCCGAGGCCTTTGACTGGCTGTACGACGCGGTCGATTCGGCGGCGGACTTGGCGATGCCGCCCCACCTCGGCGAGCTGTACGAGGCCGGCCGCCTGCAGGTGACTGCGACGGCGGAACTCCTCGAAGCACAGAGGCGCTTGCAAGACCCCAAGCTGTCCGCTACGGACCGGAGCCTGCTCTACGAACTGCACGCCGCGGCCGGGGCCGAGCACCGGGAGAAGGCCGACGCCGCCCTCGGCCGGTGGGTGACGGAGTACGTCCAGCGCTTCGACGATCTGGCGCCCCGGCGTCTCGCCGAGATCGTGCGTGAAGCCGGACTGGGTGCGGAACTCGGTGTGACCCAGCGCCAGGCCGAGGCGGAACGGGCGCGGATCCGGCGGGCGAACCTTGCCGCACTCCGCGAACGACTTGCCGCGCAACCCCCTTGGGAGCAGCAGCCCGTGCCGATCGTGGCAGCTGCCAAGCCGGGGGCCGCGCCCACACCTGGCCACCGTGATCCCACCCCCAAACCGGTGTCCGACCGGGTCGCCGACGTCCCACGCAACGTCCCCGAGATCCGCGTCCCGACACCGCACGGCATTCCCCGGCTGCATCCCGCGGCCGACACTGCCGCCACCTACGGGTTGCCTAGGCCCTCGGTGCGGGCGGCCGCCGCGAGCGTCACCGCGCCGGCTCCGACCCACCTGCCCGCCGCAGGCGCGGGGCTGCCCGCCGCCGGGAAGCACCCCCAGGCGGTGGCAACCCCGCCGCCGTCGCCATCCGCCGCGTCGCGCGCCACGTCCGCCGCGATGCATGCGGCAGCTGCCGCCAACACGCGGTCGGCAGGCGGACCACAGGACATCACCGTCCCTCGCAAGGGGCCGACCAAGGCGTTGGCAGTCGCGCGCGAGCGTTGACCGGGCTTCCGCCGCCGCGATTCCCGCGAGACAGCAGACACGGGCGCGCGCCCGCACACGGCGAAACCGTAAGGTGCCGACCGCTCACAGCGTCTCGGTCGCGTACTTCGCACGCAGTGCGGCAAGGCGGTCGCCGTCGAGCGTCTCGCCCGCTTCCAGCGCCCGGTGCAGGTCCCGGAAATAGTCCTCGTAACCGGCCGGGGTGAGGAGGAACAGGCAACGCGCCCACGTCTCCGTGGTGTTGCGGAATCCGTGCGCGGCGCCGATCGGGACCGACACGGACCCGCCCGCGCACAACGTCACGGCGCCGTCCGCCAGATCGAAGGTGATGTCGCCGTCGAGGACGTGGAAGTGTTCGGCATGCGCGTGATGCACATGTGGGGCCGCACCCACGGCCCCGGGCGGCAGCGCGTACTCGACAACGGCCAGTGCCCCGCCGGTCTGCGCGCCCGACAGGCGTACCACATACGAACCCACGGGTCCGCGCAACCGCTCCCCGCCCTCGGGGAGGGTCATCGTGACATCGGTCATCCCCGGATTCTGCCGCGGAACGGCCTCACGCCTCTCCGGTGCCCTCGCACGTCGAGCAGTCCACCCATTCCCGCCGCTGGACGACCTTGCCGTCCTGTCGCTCGGTGACCAACCGGTAGTAGCCCTTCCTGCCCTGGCACACGCCGCATTCCATCGAAGGCCCTCCGTCCGCCGCGAACGCCGTTACCGTGAGTTTAGAACCAACGACACACTGCGGCTGGAGTGCCCGTGGATGACGACAACGGATGGCGGAACACGTGGCCGTTCCGGTGCCACGACGACGCGCCGCACGCGTGGAAGTACAACGGCGACTACGTGCCGGGCAAACCCTGGTCGAAGCACTGCCTCAACTGCTTCATGGTGAAGGCGGGCAACACGACCGACAATGACCCCGCCCCGGCCGACCTCCCCGCTCCGCCCGCGCCGCGCCCGGGCGGAACGCTCCCCGTGGCCGGTCCTACGGCCGGTCCTGCGGCCGGTCCGTCGGTCGGTGCGGCGGCCGCCGCCCCGCCCGCCGCTACGAAGAACGGGTGAACTCGGGCAACGATCCCGTATCCCTCCGCGGAGCCCCTCGTTGCGCAGGATGCCGAACCCGATCGGCAGCTCTACGTGGAGGAATTGTGAAGAACGCGAAGAAGGCGGCCGTCCTCGCGGCCGTGGCCGGCGGCGTCCTTGCCGCCGGTGCCGGTGCGGCCCACGCCAGCAGCGAGGCGAACGGCGCCGCCGTCAACTCGCCCGGCGTGCTCTCCGGCAACAACGTCGAGGTCCCCGTGCACATCCCGGTGAACGTCTGCGGCAACACCGTCGACGTCATCGGTGCGCTGAACCCGACCTTCGGCAACACCTGCGTCAACGCCGGCTGATCACGCCGGACGGGACACCCGGTCCCGGCCGGCCGCGTCGCTCCGGACGGCGCGGAGGACAGCCGCGTCGCGCCCCGAACCATGTCCCCGCGCCACCGAACGCGGTCGCCCTCCTTGGCCGCCCCGGCGGCGACGCACCGCCCCGCTCCCGGTCCGCCGGGGGCGGGGCGGCCCGCATTGCAGCACCCGGTCACACCAGGTCGTCTTCCGGCCACCTCGTCGCCAGGATCCGGCCAGCTTCGGTCGGCAGCGAACCCGCGGCGGCGGTCCGCTCCGGCGACCCGCGACAATGGGATGGCCTACCTCGGTTCTCCCGCGCCGCGCCCCGCGTCGTGCACGACGACGCCGCGCGTCGGGGATCATGGACAGCAGGCGGAAGAAGGGGTGCCATGGACCGTTCGGACCACATCGGCAAGAGGGCCCGCGTGGCCGGCTGGCTGCGCCGCATGCAGCGCGAGGACCCCGGAGCCGCGCGCGACCGCCGCACCGAACTCGTCCTCGACGCCGTCCGCATGGGCTGGCCGGTCTGCCCGGCCGCACACCCGCTGGCCTACGGATGCTCCTGCGACCGCGTCGGCTGTCCGGCGCCCGGCATGCATCCGATGTCGTCCGCCTGGCAGACCCAGGCGAGCACCGACCCGGCGCATGTGCGGCGCTGGCTCGAGCGCTATCCGGACGCCAACTTCGTCACCGTCACCGGCACCTCCCACGACGTCCTCGACGTCCCCGCCGACGCGGGCGCGCTTGCGCTCGACCGGCTCGGCGACGAGGCCGGCCCGGTCGCCGCATGCGGACCGGAGCGCGTGCTGTTCTTCACCGCCACCCGCGGCACCCCCGTCGACGAGGACGAATGGTGGCCGTGCGAGCTGGACAGCCACCCCGAAACCCTCGACGCGCACCCGGGACTGCGCTGGCACTGCCGCGGGTCCTACGTCCTGCTCCCGCCGGCACAGCACCCGTCCGGCACGCAGGTCCGCTGGATCCGCGGGCCGGAGACCCCGCTGCCCGACCCGCTGCGCGTCCTCGACGTGCTCACCGACGCGTGCGACACGGTCGGCGCCACGGCAGCGGACTCGCACTGGCTCATGGGGCGGTAGGCGCCGGCCGCCCCGGTCACTCGCCGTCCGCGCCCACCACGCCGGACGCCGTCGCCACCACCCGCACCTGACCGCCGCCCGCGGGCGGCACGGCCACCGCGTACTCCGCGAGCCGCTGCTCGGTGACCGAGCGGGTCGGCTTGCCGGTCACGAACGCGCCCTGGCTCGGGTCCAGCTCGCCGAGGGTGTTCGGGGGCTGCATCGTCAGCTTCATGCTGTGCGTGACCGCGAACAGGACCAGGGCGCCGCCGTCCCGCAGCCGGATCGCCATCGGGCGGTACTGCGTCGTGGGCATGTCCGCGAACTGCCGCACGAAGCCGTCCTGCACCGCGCCCTCGCGGGACTTGCGGGCCTCGGACGTCTGCGCCCCGGGCGCGAACAGCGCCGACTTGCCGTCCGTGAGATAGCCGGTGAACTCCTGGGCGGCCCGGCTCGGTTCGACCGCCAGCCCCGGGGTGTCGAGGCCGACCTCCTCGACGTGGCCCGTGCTGTCCCGGTACGGCTCGGGCAGCGGCTCGCCCGGCTTCGCCGACGGGCCCCACGACGCCATCCACGGCGCGTCCGGGCCGGACTTGACGAACACGAGCAGCATCGTGCGGTTCTGCGCGTACGACGGGGTGTTCTGCACCGCGAACCACTTCGGCCAGCCCACCGGCCGCGGGATCCAGAACTGCGGGTTGTTGTGGGTGACCGGAGGCGTGGGCCGGGCCCGCTGCGGGTCGGAGAACCGCAGGATCTTCAGCGCGCCCTGGTCGATCGCGCCGAACGAGCCGGCCTCGATCGTCTTGTTGAGGTCCGGATCGCGCTTCGCGTAGACCTCGTTGTTGCGCGCGTCGAACTCCGCGAGCACCTTTGCGGCTTCGCGTTCGTCCAAGGGCGCGACGCGCGCCCGGGCGCCGTCCACGGTCATGCAGGCGGAGGCGGATATGCCGATCGCGGCCGCGGTGGCCGCTGCCGCGGCGGAGCGCGCCGCGCGTCGTCCCAGGGCCATGGCACCCTTCAGGCTGGTGGTCGGACCGACGGTCGAGCGGGGGACCGAATGTGTCTGCCTACGGCAGCGTGAGGACCTCCGCGCCGGTGTCCGTCACCACGATCGTGTGCTCGAACTGCGCGGTGCGCTTGCGGTCCTTGGTGACGACCGTCCACCCGTCGTCCCACATGTCGTATTCGTAGGTGCCCAGCGTCAGCATCGGCTCGATGGTGAACGTCATGCCGGGCTCCATCACGGTGACCGCCCGCTCGTCGTCGTAGTGCGGGATGATCAGGCCGGAGTGGAACGACGAGTTGATGCCGTGGCCGGTGAAGTCGCGGACGACGCCGTAGCCGAAGCGCTTGGCGTACGACTCGATGACCCGCCCGATCACGTTGATCTGCCGCCCCGGCCGCACCGCCTTGATGCCCCGGTTGAGGGCCTCGCGGGTGCGGTCGACGAGCTGCCGAGACTCCTCGTCGACGTCGCCGACCAGGTAGGTCGCGTCGGTGTCGCCGTGCACGCCGTCGATGAACACCGTCACGTCGATGTTGACGATGTCGCCGTCGTTCAGGCGTGTGGTGTCCGGGATGCCGTGGCAGATGACCTCGTTGATCGACGAGCAGATCGTCTTCGGGTAGCCGCGGTAGCCCAGGCAGGACGGGTAGGCGCCGTGGTCGAGGATGTACTCGTGCGCGATGCGGTCCAGCTCGTCCGTCGTCACGCCGGGCGCGACGTGCTTGGCGGCCTCCGCCATCGAGCCCGCGGCGATGCGCCCGGCCACGCGCATCTTCTCGATGGTCTCGGCGCTCTGCACGTCGGGGCCGGTGTAGGGCGCGGGGCCCGGCTTGCCGACGTATTCCGGGCGCGGAATGTCGGCGGGGACGGTGCGGATCGGGGTGGGCCTGCCGGGCACGAGAGTCGCCATAACCTGCGAGTGTAGCCAGCGCGGGCCGGGCATCATCACGGGCGAAACCTCAGCGGCCCTGGGGGGAGACCCGGGAAAGAGGAGTACGCGATGTTCAGGCTGTGGCGGCGCCCGAAAGGCAAGCCGGGGGAGTGGTATTACTGCGTGCGGCACAACAAGGTCGAGGAGGGCCCCGAATGCCGGGCGCTCGACCGGCTGGGCCCGTACACGACCCGCTCGGAGGCCGAGCACGCCCTGGAAATCGCCCGTGAACGCAACGAGGCGTGGGACGGGGACCCGGAGTGGAACGACCGGCCGAAGGGGAACCCGCCGGCCTAGCGGCGGCTCCGAAGCGGACTGGCGGGTGGACACGAGAACGGCGACGGCCGGACCGGCGGGTGCGTCCTGCGCCCGCCGGTCCGGCCGTTCCCGGCACGTCCCGCGTGGTCTCCCACGCCGCTTCCGGCCCTGATTCCCGCGTTACTTCTTGCGCGCCGCGGCCTTGCGCGTGGTGGTCTTGCGCGCCGCGCTCTTCGTCGCCGGGGCGCGCTTGGCCGTCTTCTTGGCGGGGGCCTTCTTGGCCGTGGCCTTCTTCGCCGTCGTCTTCTTCGCCACGGTCTTCTTGGCCGGGGTCGCCGTCGACGCGGTCTTCTTGGCCGAGCTCTTCTTCGCGGCCGTCTTCTTCGCCGCCGCCTTCGTCGCGCTGACCTTCTTTGCCGCGGTCTTCTTCGCCGCGGAGGCCTTTGCGGTGACCTTCTTCGCGACCTGCTTGGCGGTCTTCTTCGCGGTCGGCTTCGCGTCGGCCTTCGTCCGGTCGTCCACCATTCCCCCCTCACCCATGCGCTGGACGGTGCGGAGGGCGGTCATCGCCTCGCGCTTGGTGTCGTACGCCGGGGACTTCGCCAGCGTGGCCCCCTTGGCGGACTCGACCATGAACACGTATTTCCCGGTGCGCGCCTGGCTGAGCACGAACTTCGCCGGCATCGGTGCCTCCCGTGGGCGGGACATGTCCGGCCCGGTGCCGAACGATTTCCTTATCAAAAGAGCATGATTTGTGCCGGTTGTCACATGTTTGGGGGGTCTTTAGGTAAGTGTCAAAGGTGAAAATTCATGCGGATGGCGGCTTAGGTCGGAATTGAGACTGTGACCTCGGCTGCATCTGACCGCCGTCTCGTGCCTCTTCACGACCTCGCTGGCAGGATCACGCCATGACTACCCCCTCCAACGCCCAGCGCGACCCGCGCGAGCTGCCGGACGTCGGCAGCCTCGTGGTCGGTGTCCTCGGCGGCACCGGCGAGCAGGGCCGCGGCCTTGCCTACCGCCTGGCCGTCGCGGGCCAGAAAGTGATCATCGGTTCGCGCAGCGCGGACCGTGCCGAGTCCGCCGCCGCGGAGCTGGGCGCGGGTGTACGCGGGACCGACAACGCCACGTGCGCCGCGGAAAGCGACGTCGTGATCGTGGCGGTGCCGTGGGAAGGCCACAAGGAGCTGCTGGCTTCGCTGGCCGGGCAGCTCGCGGGCAAGATCGTCGTCGACTGCGTCAACCCGATGGGCTTCGACAAACAGGGCGCGTACTCGCTTCCCGTCGAGGAAGGCAGCGCCGCCCAGCAGGCCGCGGCCGTCCTGCCGGAGTCGCGGGTGACGGCGGCGTTCCACCACGTCTCGGCCGTGCTGCTGCTCGACCCGAACGTCGAGGCGCTGGACACGGACATCATGGTGCTCGGCGACGAGCGCGCGGCGACCGACATCGTGCAGGCGCTCGCGGGCCGCATCCCGGGCATGCGCGGCGTGTACGCGGGCCGGCTCCGCAACGCGGGTCAGGTCGAGGCGCTCACCGCGAACCTGATCTCGGTGAACCGCCGTTACAAGGTGCACGCGGGGGTGCGGGTCACGGACGTGTGACCTGCCGCATGCCGCATGCCGCATGCCGCGTGAGGCTGTGACGTGCGACCGGTGCCGTACGCACCCGGTCGCGGTGCGGCCGCCGCTGCCATGTGCAACCGCCGAGGGCCCGACACCATGCGGTGTCGGGCCCTCGGCGGTTTGCGTGCGCTGCTGTTGCCGCGGTTGGGCGGCGGTGCCGGCCGGTCCGGTCGGTCCTCCCCGGCCGGGCCGCCGTCGCGGACGCGGTCAGCCGGCGAGCGACGCGGCCCAGGCGTTGAGCGCCTTGACGTGGTTGGCGCCGGTGTTGGCGTCCACGGCGAGCTGCAGCGCCTCGAGCAGGTACTTGACCATGCCCGCGGTGGCCGGGTCGTTCAGCGTGGCGACGGCCTGCGCGTCGACGCTTACCCGGGTGTGCACCTCGGGGATCGCGATCTCCGGGCCGCTGACGACGTACGCGGCCAGGTTGCGGAGCTGACCCTTCAGCTCCTCCTGCGCGCGGATGCCGCCCTGGACGCCCGGCGACGAGGAGAGCACGGCGACCGGCTTGCCCTGCCAGGAGGACTGGCCGTACGGACGCGACGCCCAGTCCAGGGCGTTCTTCAGGACGCCCGGGATGGCGCGGTTGTACTCGGGCGTGGAGATGACGACGCCGTCGGCGGCCTGGACGGCCTCACGCAGGCGGATGACCGAGGCCGGGACGTCGCCCTCCAGGTCCTGGTTGAAGTGCGGAAGCTCGTCGATGCCCTTGAAGACCTCGATGGACATACCCTCGGGGGCGAAGGGGGCGAGCGCGTTGAGCACCGCGGTGTTGAAGGACTCGGCGCGGATCGAGCCGGAGATGGCGAGGATGCGGGACATGGGAGGACCTCCGAAGAGCGCTGGTTGAACGTTGAACAAGCTACACCCGGGTCGTTTCGATTTCAACTTTCTTCGGTGGGGTGCGGCTGCGGGCGCGACGTGAGGCGCCTGCGGGTGCGGCTCGGGGTGGCTTCGGCGGTTTCGGAATGCGGTTCGCGACGGTGGCGCCGGTCCCCGTGGCGCACTGGTTCGCGGCGGTGGTGCCGGCCTCCCGGGTGTGGGGTTCGCGGTGGTGCCGCCGGTCCCCGTGGGGCGGGTTCGGGGCCTGCGGTCCGGTCGGGGACAATGGGGTGTACGCCACCGCCGTCACGGGAGTTCGGCCCATGTCCACCCCGCCCACCGCAGACTCTGCCTCCGCCTCCGCTTCCGCCGGATCCACCCCGGCTCGCACGCCGCGCGTCGCGATCCTCGCGGTCGTGGTCTGCGTGCTCGCCGTGGCCGCGGCGGCCGTCGCCTTCGTGAACGGCAGCTGGCTGGGCGTCCCGTTCCTGCTGCTGGCCGCGGTCGACGGCAACATCGCCTGGTACTACATTCTTCGCGCGCGCCACCCGCGACGGGTTGCGGCGTCGCGGGACGTCTGACCGCGGGGCCGGCGCTCCGGCCCGGCTTCTTGTCTCCCGGCTCTCCCGGCTCTCCCAGCCCCCTCGGCGGCACCCTTCGTTGTCGTCCCCATCCCTCGATCGGGTGACGTTCGCCCCACCCCGCGCCGCCCCTGTGCCGTGCGTCGTTCGCGGCCGTCCCCACCTGCCCAAACGCCCTCCCGGGCGGCCCGCGCCACCCCCGTGTCGGGCACCCCTCTTTCGCCTGAATCCCCGCCCCTTGGTGCGTGTCAGAGTCGTGATCGAACAAAAGTTCGCATACGCTTGAGGCGCGGAGTTATCCACAGGTGTGCGAGGCGGGCCCCACGATGTCGGTCGGACGGGTTAGCGTCATGACAATGAAGCGCACACCACGACCCGACAGGGCGGCATCAGCGATGGCAGGACAGGACCGCGAGAAGGCGCTCGACGCCGCCCTCGCCCAGATTGAGCGTCAGTTCGGCAAGGGCTCCGTCATGCGCCTCGGCGACGACGCGCGCGCCCCCGTCGAGGTCATCCCCACCGGGTCGATCGCGCTCGACGTCGCCCTCGGTATCGGCGGCCTTCCGCGCGGCCGCATCGTCGAGGTCTACGGCCCCGAGTCCTCCGGTAAGACCACCGTCGCGCTCCACGCGATCGCCAACGCGCAGCGGGCCGGCGGCGTCGCCGCGATCGTCGACGCCGAGCACGCCCTCGACCCGGAGTACGCCCGCAAGCTCGGCGTCGACACCGACGCCCTGCTGGTCTCCCAGCCGGACACCGGCGAGCAGGCGCTCGAGATCGCCGACATGCTCATCCGCTCCGGCGCGCTCGACATCATCGTCATCGACTCCGTCGCGGCGCTCGTCCCGCGGGCGGAAATCGAAGGCGAGATGGGCGACTCGCACGTCGGCCTCCAGGCCCGCCTGATGAGCCAGGCGCTGCGCAAGGTCGCCGGTGCGCTGAACCAGACCAAGACCACCGCGATCTTCATCAACCAGCTGCGCGAGAAGATCGGCGTGATGTTCGGTTCGCCGGAGACCACGACCGGTGGCAAGGCGCTGAAGTTCTACTCGTCGATCCGGCTCGACATCCGCCGTATCGAGACGCTGAAGGACGGCACCGAGGCGGTCGGCAACCGCACCCGCGTCAAGGTCGTGAAGAACAAGATGGCCGCGCCGTTCAAGCAGGCCGAGTTCGACATCCTGTACGGCGTGGGCATCAGCCGCGAGGGCGGCCTGATCGACATGGGCGTCGAGCACGGCTTCATCCGCAAGGCCGGCGCCTGGTACACGTACGAGGGCGACCAGCTCGGCCAGGGCAAGGAGAACGCCCGCAACTTCCTCAAGGACAACCCCGACCTCGCCAACGAGATCGAGAAGAAGATCAAGGAAAAGCTCGGTGTCGGCCCGCGCGTCGACGCGGAGGCCACCGAGGAGGAAGCCCCGGCCGAGTCCTGACCGGCCGCGGGTCGGCGGGATCCCGCAGGGGAGCACGCACGAGCCCCGCACGGGGCGGACGAGAGCAGCGGCGCGCGGCGGTCACGTCGACGGCGCGCCGCACGGCTCCGGCAGGAGGGCGGGATCGGGCGGCTGCCGCCCGGCTCGGGGGCCTTCCGCCGCGGAGCACGAGGAGCAGTGCCGCGTGAGCAGCGGAGCAGCGGGCGGCGAGCCCGCCTGGAACGACACGTGGGCGAAGGAACTCACCGACGAGGAGCGCGTACGCGCGCTCGCCTCGCTCGGCGAAGCGCTCGCGGGCGGCACGACGCTGTCCGCGGACGCGGCGAGCACGTGGGCGAAGACGGAACGCCGCACCGGCCCGCGTCGAGGGTCCGCGGCGGGGGACGGCGACGATGCCGCGCGTGGGGGGCGGCAGCGGACCCGGCGTGCGTCGGCGTACGAGGCCGATGCCGACGACCCGTTCGCCGGGGCGGCGACGGTCGGTGGGGGGCGGAGGGACCGCGACGGGGCAGGCACGGGAGGCGGCTCCGGCTCCCGCTCTCACGACCTCGAAGGCCCTGATGACGCCGACTCCTCCGGCGACCCCGATGACGGTTACGGCGGTTCCGGCACCCGCCGCGGCCGTGGGGGACGCCGCGGACGCGGCCGCTCCGGCCCGCGCTGGTCGAGCGGCACCCGCGACGAAGCGGAGAGCACCGACCCGGACGCCGGACGCGGCACCCGCTCCGCCGACCGCACCCGCCGCCGCGGCCCGGCGCAGATCGACCCCGATCAGGACCCGGAGGCCGCCGCCCGCGCGATCTGTCTGCGGCTGCTGACCGGCCAGCCGCGCACCCGCGCCCAATTGGCCGACGCGCTGCGGCAGCGCGGCGTGCCGGACGAGGTGGCCGACCACGTCCTCGGTCGGTTCACCGAGGTCAAGCTCATCGACGACGCCGCGTTCGCCCACGCCTGGGTCGACACCCGCCACGTCGGCCGCGGCCTCGCCAAACGCGCCCTCGCCCGCGAACTCCGGCACCGCGGCGTCGCCGCCGAAGTGGTCACCGAGGCCGTCGAACGCCTCGATCCCGAACAGGAGTTGGCCACCGCCCGCGTCCTGGTCGCGAAACGCCTCCCGGCCACCCGCGGCAAGGACCGCCAAGTCCGCATGCGCCGCCTCGCCGGCATGCTCGCCCGCAAGGGCTACCCCGAAGGCCTCGCCCTCCGCGTCGTCCGCGAAGCCCTCGACGCCGAGGCCGACCAGGACGACGTCGACGACGACGCGTGGACGTACGACCCGCAGATCCCGGACTGACCGGGGGCGGGCGGAGGCGGGTGGAGGAACGGCAGGCACACGGACCCGGAGAACCGCCGCATGGCGCCCGCGGGCCCCGCGGCGCAGCCCAGCGCGGGCCGACGTGCCAACCGCCCGGGTTCCGCAGCCTTCGGACGAGACGACCGCGCCACACGACCCGAGAACCGTCGACTGCCACCCACAGGCCCACAGCAGGGGCCCGGCAGGCCGATCACCAAGCGCACTGATCCCGCCGCGCCCACGTCCGCTCCCGCGGGCATGCCCCACACTCGCGCCCACACTCGCGCCCGCGACTTGCGCCCGCGCCCTTGCACCGCCGGGTCCGCACGCCTGCCGCGCATGCGCGGCACCCCGCCGATGCCCTCGTTCGAGCCCTCTCGGCGCGTGCGCCCTGCCCCATGGCCACGGAGCTGTGTGGCGGCGTCCGGAGGGCGGGGCGGCGGTCGGGGGGCCGCGGATCGTCTGGCGGCACCCCGGGGCAGCCGACCCGGTGTGTGGTCGATCCCGCGGCCGAACCGCGCTGTTCCGGCCGTCCTCGGATCCCGCGACCGGTGGGCCGGCCATCCGGCCACCGCCCGCTCACCGCCTGCGCCGCCGCCCGCATACCCTGGGAGCATCCGCCCGGGTGCCACAAGCCATCCCGGGCGGGAGCCCGTTCCCACCCCGACCGGCGACCGCAGGAAAGGCCACCGTCTTGGCGATCAGCGTCTTCGACATGTTCTCGATCGGCATAGGCCCGTCGAGTTCGCACACGGTCGGCCCGATGCGCGCCGCCCGCATGTTCGCCCGACGGCTCAAAGCGCAAGGCCTGCTCACCCAGACCGCGTCCGTCCGCGCCGAACTCTTCGGCTCCCTCGGCGCCACCGGCCACGGCCACGGCACTCCCAAAGCCGTCCTGCTCGGCCTGGAGGGCTACTCCCCGCGCACCGTCGACCCGCTCGGCGTCGAACCCGTCCTCGACCGGATCCGCAGCGCCCGCCGCCTCCGTCTCCTCGGCGACCAGGTCGGGGACGCGCACGAGATCCCGTTCGACCCGGACCGCGACCTGGTGCTGCACCGGCGGCGGTCGCTGCCGTACCACGCCAACGGCATGACCCTGTGCGCGTACGACCCCGACGGCGTGCCCGTGCTGGAGAAGACCTACTACTCGGTCGGCGGCGGCTTCGTCGTCGACGAGGACGCCGTCGGCGCGGACCGCGTCAAGCCCGACGACACCGAGCTGCGCTACCCCTTCCGCACCGGCGACGAACTCCTGCGGCTGACCCGCGAGACCGGCCTGTCCGTCTCCGCGCTCATGCTCGAGAACGAGAAGGCCTGGCGCACCGAAGCCGAGGTCCGTGCCGGACTCCTGGAAATCTGGGACGTCATGCAGGCATGCGTGACGCGCGGCCTCAAAACCGAAGGCATCCTCCCCGGCGGCCTCAAAGTCCGCCGCCGCGCCGCCCACACCGCCAAGGCCCTGCGCGCCGAGGGCGACCGCGCCAGCCACGCCATGGAGTGGGTGACCCTCTGGGCGATGGCCGTCAACGAGGAGAACGCCGCGGGCGGCCGCGTCGTCACCGCCCCCACCAACGGCGCCGCGGGCATCATCCCCGCGGTCCTGCACCACTACGCCGCGTCCGTCCCCAGCGCCGACGACGACGGGATCGTCCGCTTCCTCCTCGCGGCCGGCGCCGTCGGCATGCTCTTCAAGGAGAACGCCTCGATCTCCGGCGCCGAAGTCGGCTGCCAAGGCGAGGTCGGCTCCGCCTGTGCCATGGCCGCCGGCGGCCTCGCCGAAGTCCTCGGCGGCACCCCCGAACAAGTCGAGAACGCCGCCGAAATCGGCATCGAACACAACCTCGGCCTCACCTGCGACCCGGTAGGCGGCCTCGTCCAAATCCCCTGCATCGAACGCAACGGCATGGCCGCCGTCAAAGCCGTCACCGCCGCCCGCATGGCCCTCCGCGGCGACGGCCGCCACCACGTCTCCCTCGACAAGGCCATCAAAACCATGAAGGAGACAGGCGCCGACATGAAGACGAAGTACAAGGAGACAGCCCGCGGCGGCCTCGCCGTCAACATCATCGAATGCTGAGCGAAGCCTGCTGACTCGAACGACGGTGATCCACGCTCGGCAACGTTGATCGGCCCCGGCCGTCACGCGGCCGGGTCAGTATGTCGGGCAGATGTACTGGTGGACGACGTCGAGGATCTTCTCCGCGGTGGCGGCCCCGAATCCGTCGGGGTGCGTCGGTGCGGTGAAGCGTTGGTTCGCCAGACCGACGAGCTTGGCCCGGTCCTTCGGGTCCTGGCCGATGGATGTGCATTGATCACGGCCGCGGCTCACGGCCTTGTCCTCCTTGCCGCTGACGATCGCAGGGTCGATGGCGTTGAGCGCGGCGATGTACTTCGCCTGCGTTGCGGCGTCCGGTTTGGGCGGCACACCGGTGGCCGCGGGGGTCTTACCGGGCGTGGACGCCGTGATGGTCGACGCGGCCGGAGCATTGCCCGTCGGAGTGGTGGCCGCCTGGATGGTCGCAGGCGCAGACGTGGGTGCTGTGGAACTGCTTGCCTTGCCGTCGGGCTTCGTGTCGTCGTCAGTGCAGCCGGAGGCAAACAGGGCGACGGCGATGATGGCAGCAACAGCGAGTGGTGCGCGGCGCACGAGCAATTCCCCCCAGAGTTGGCGACTGTCGGGGAGTTGGACCAACGAAGCGGGCGGATGGTTGTCGCGCGGACGCGAATCGGCCATCGGTGGTGCGAACTTGCATGTCGCCACGAGGCGCCGAGCCGACGCTGATGCGTGTGCGGGCCCCCACCGACCCCTGGTGCCACCGAACATGCCAGGTCCTACGCACGTCCTGGCTCCTGTGGCGCGCTACGCCAGCACCATCGACTGGGTGAGGCCGCACAGTTGGTCGCGGGTTGCGAGGGGTGTCCGGTGTTGGTTGCGGGTTGTCCAGGTGAGAGCCAAGTAGCCGACTTGGCACGAGGTTTCGTCGTCCAAGGACATGGCTGTGGCCCAGGTGGCGGCGGCGGTCCCGTTCGGGAACTCGTAGACCGACACCGTGTCCGTGGTGATCAGTTGGATGCAGGTGGTGCCGTCCGGGGCTGTCCGGGACGCGCAACTGGACGTGTCGTCGGTGACGTTGCCGAGGTCGGTGACGTGGGTGGCGCGGGCGAGGGCGGCGGTGATGGAGGCCGCGGTTGCCCGGTTGGGGGGTGTTCGGGGTGGGGTAGCGGGGCCCGGCGGCTGTGGTGGTGAGGGGCTGTTCGGGGCTGGGGTGGTCGCCGACGCGGTTGTCGCCCCGCCGGATTCCGGGTGGGAGGGCGCGTTGTCGCCGCACCCGGACGTGGTCAGGACGAGGCCTAGGACGACGGCGGCTGTGGTGCGGCGCACGAGCATGCCCCCAGCGGTTCGGTGAAGTACGTCGGGCAGGAAGACCCGACGGTGCCGACGGATGGTTGCACGGCGGGCCGGGGGAGGGGCGCCGATCCGGCGGAAGTCGAACGCGTGAGCGAAATGATTGCGCATGCGGCAGACTGGGTCGCGTGTACCAGGAACGTCCCTCCCGCATCCCCGGCGCCGTCCTCTGGTCGCGGTCGGCGGACGAGCGGCGGGGGCGGACCACGCGGGTGCTGCCCGACGGCTGCATGGATCTGATCTGGCTCGGTGACGTCGGGCTCGTCGTCGCCGGGCCCGATACGCGGGCGCATGTGGTCCCCGGGCCCGCCGGGGCCTACGTCGGGCTGCGGTTCGCGCCCGGGTGGGGGCCCGCGGTGTTCGGGATCCCGGCGTCGGAACTTCGGGATCACCGCGAGTCGCTCGCCGTGGTGGACGGTGCCCCGGACGCCCGCGCGTTGGCCGAGCGGATCGCCGAGGCGCCCGACCGCGCCGCCGTGTTGGAGGACTTCGCGGCGCGGCGGCTGCGTCGTGGTTCGCCCGATCCGGTGGCCGCCGCTGCCGCGCGGCGGCTCCGGGGCGGTGTCGGTGTGGCCGAACTGGCACGCGACCTCGGCTTGAGCGACCGGCAGTTGCACCGCCGCAGCGTCGCCGCGTTCGGGTACGGGCCGAAAGTGCTCGCGCGCGTCCTGCGCCTCCGCCGGGCCCTCGACCTCGCGTACGCGGGCAACCCGTTCGCCGACGTCGCGGCCGCCGCCGGCTACGCCGACCAGGCGCACCTGTCGCGCGAGGTCAGAGCCCTGGCCGGGTTGTCGCTCGGCGAACTCGTCGGAGTCTGAGACCCGTTCAGAGCGTCGCCAGCAGGTCCACGTTGTGCCCGTCCGGGTCGAGCACGACCGCGTACCGCTGGCCCCAGAACGCGTCCCACGGCGGCAGGTGCCCGGTGTACCCGGCCGCGACCAGCTCGGCGTACAGCTTGTCGACCTCCGCCGGGTCGTCACAGCGGAACGCGATTGCGGCGTGGTGCCCGCCCTCGGACGGTTCCCAGTTCGGGTCGATGGCGCGGACCACGGCCTCGGTGTCGAACACCAGTTGGAGGCCGCCCGGCAGGTCGACGTCGACGTGCGGCTCGGCGTCGGCGGATGCGGGGATGTCGAGGCCGAGGCGCCGGTAGAAGGCGAGCGATGCCGCCATGTCCGCGACGACCAGGCCGATGAAGGCAAAACGAGGAGTCATGGCGTCGACGCTACGGGCCCGCCGCCGACGCGGTCTTGAACGAATCGGACACGGCGTGGCGCCCGCCGCCGGCACGGAAGCCGACCCCGCAGGCGACCCGGCAACCGACTCGCCCCCGCAGCCGACGCGAGCCCGACCCCGCAGCCGGCCCGACCCGCAACCCCCGGCCCGACCCAAAACCACTCCCGAAGCCATCACCCACCGTGCCAGTCAGAGCTGGCATCCCGCCCCCTGGGAAACCCCGTCGCCAGGGTCTAGGCTCCGCGGCACGCAAGCCCATACGGATTCGTATGGGCAAACGCGGCCACCCCGGGGAACACCGGCCCGCCGCCCGACCCGGCACCGCGAAGCGCCAAGCACCACCGGGAGAACCCAGCAGAACCAGCAGGCCGGCAGGCCGGCAGAACCCAGCACCACCAATCAGGGATGGCCGACGGGGAGGGCATCATGCGTGATTTTGCCGGGCGTACGGCCGTGGTCACCGGTGCCGGCAGCGGCATCGGCCGCGCGCTGGCGCTGCGGTTCGCGGCCGAGGGCATGCGGGTGGTGGTGGCGGACGTCGAGAAGGACGCTCTCGACGGCACCGTCGACCTGCTGCGGGCCCGCGGCGCCGAGGCGGCCGGCCGGGTCACCGACGTCGGCGACGAGGAACAGGTCTTCGCCCTCGCCGACTTCGCCTACGACACGTTCGACGCGGTGCACGTGCTGTGCAACAACGCGGGCGTCTTCGCGGGCGGTGTCATCTGGGGCCGCCCCGCCGCCGACCTGGAGTGGACGCTGCGGGTCAACCTGTGGGGTGTCGTGCACGGCATCCGGGCGTTCGTGCCGCGCATGATCGCGCAGGACACCGAGGGGCACATCGTGACCACGTCGTCGGCGGCCGGGCTGTTCGTGCCCGCGTACTCGTCGGCGTACACGATCTCGAAGTTCGCGTCGTACGCCGCCGCCGAGTCCCTCGCCCACGACCTCGCCGCGCAGGGTTCCAAGCTCAAGTCGACCGTGCTGTGCCCCGGCAACGTCAACACCAAGCTCCCCGGCTCCGGCCGCAACCGCCCGGCCGCGTTGGCCGCCGCGTCCAGCCCCGACGCGGAGTTCCTGGAAGCCGCGCTCGGCGACACGACCGGCCGCGGCATCGAACCGGCGCTCGCCGCCGAGACCGTGCTCGAGGCGATCCGCGAGGAGCGCTTCCTCGCGTTCACGCACCCGGAGTACGCCGACTACCTCCGCGCCCGCCCCGACGAACAGCTCTCCGGCGCCGTCCCGCAAACCCCGCCGCTCGGCTGAGGGCGGAGACCGGGGAACGGAGAACAGGGAACAGGGAGCGGGGAACAGTGAGCGGGAGACGGAGACAGAAATGCGCCGCACCCCCGCAAGGGAAGGTGCGGCGCCGCCCCCGTCAGATCTTGTGCACGCCCCGCAGGAAGTCCACGATCGTCTGCCGGAACGCCCGCGCGTCCTCCAGCAGCGCCGTGTACATGCCCGCGCCGTGCGTCAGTCCGTCCCAGCGCTTGACCTCGACCGGCACGCCGGCCTCGGCGAGGCGCTTGGCGTACGCCTCGCCCTCGTCGCGCAGCGGGTCGTACTCGCAGGTCATCACCAGCGCCTGCGGCAGCCCGAGCAGCGACTCGGCGTGCAGCGGGGACGCGTACGGGTCGGTCGCATCGCCGTGCTTGCCGATGTAGAACTCGACGGCCTGCCGCATGCCTTCCTCGGTCAGCAGGTAACCCGTGCCGTTCTCCTTCACGGACGGCTGACCGAGCGTCAGGTCGAGGGCGGGCACCTCCAGCACCTGCGCGACCGGCATCGGGATGCGCCGGTCGCGCAGCGCCAGCGTCGCCGCCGCGGCCAGGTTGCCGCCCGCGCTGTCGCCGCCGATGGACACCTTGTCCGGGTTGACGCCGAGGCTGAACGCGCGCTCCTGGACCCACACCCACGCCGCGACGGCGTCCTCGAGCGGCACCGGGTAGGCGAACTCCGGCGCGAGCCGGTAGTCGACGGAGATGACCACGCAGTCGGTCAGCTTGGCGAGGTTCGCGCACTCGGCGTCGAAGTGGTCGAGGGTGCCCAGCCACCACGCGCCGCCGTGGAAGTACACGTGCGCGGGGCGGCCGCCGCGCGGCGCCGGGGTCGGCGGCGTGTAGACGCGCGCCGGGATCGTGCCGTTGTCGGGGATTTTCACGGTGATCGCCACGTCGCGCTTGGCCACGTCGCCAGGCGCGGCCTCGCCGAACGCCAGGATCGCCGACTCCAGGCCCTTGTGGGCGGCGGCACGGCGCTCCTCGAGCGACAGCCCGTCCGGCTGCTTCGGGGCGGCGGCGATGGCGTCGAGTATCGACTGGATCTGAGGTACGACGGGCATGCGGGTCCTCCGGTGGTGCGGACGGTTTTGCGCCGGAAGTGCTCATCGGCAGACCCGGACCGGCCCGACGGCAGGACGGTCCGAGCAGGTCGAACGTGAGGATCTTTATATGCCACTCCATCGGCTGTTGACAGGGCCAACAGCCGATGCCTCTGGACTTCTCGCCTGCACACCTCTACAAGAGTTGTGAAGTTGCGCAGCGGCACGACCGGAGGACGACGTGGTGGAAACGGCACGCGGCGGCACCGCGGAAGACCCGCGCGGTAGCGGCGCGGGGACACATCCGGGTGCGGCGCGCGCCGCCGAGACCCGGGACCGGATCATCGAGGCGGCGACCGACTGCATCCGGCGCTGGGGCATCCGCCGGGTGTCCATGAACGACGTCGCCCAGCAGGCGGGCGTGTCCCGCCGCACCGTGTACCTGCACTTCGCGGACCGCGAGGCGCTCGTGCTCGCCGTCCTGACCCGGATCTCGGCGCTCACCGTGGCGGCCGTGGAACCGCTCGTGCGCAGCCGCGACACGCTGGCCGGCCAGGTCGCCGAAGCGGCCGTGCACGTGCACGCGCTGGGTCCCGCGCAACTCCAGCTCGGCCTCGGCTACCGCCCCGGCGAATCCGAGGACGCCACGCTCCTGCTCGCGCACAGCGACCAGGTGCTGGCCGCGTGGCACGGGTTCTGGCGGCCGTTCGTCGCCGAGGCCCGGGACCGCGGCGAGGTCCGCCCCGACCTCGACCCGGACCGCGCCACCGAATGGATCATGCGGGTGATCATCTCGCTGGTCACCGTGCCCGCCCGCACGTTCGATCCCGACGACCCCGACCAAGTCCGGGCGTTCGTCTCCGAGTTCATCACCCGGGGTTTCGCGAGCTGAGTGCTTGGCCCTCGGCTCCCGCCCGTGCCCCGCGTTGCCCGCCCGCGTACCGGAGGACCGATGAAGTTCGCCCTGTTCTACGAGATCCCCGTCGCCCGTCCGTGGGACGACGAAAGCGAGCACCGCGCCTACAAGAACACCATCGAGCAGGCGGTCCTCGGCGACAAGATGGGCTTCCACTCGTTCTGGACGGTCGAGCACCACTTCCTCGAGGAGTACTCGCACTGTTCGAACCCGGAGGTCCTGTACGGCGCGATCGCCGCGCGCACGCAGAACATCCGCCTCGGCTACGGCGTCCGTCTGCTGCCCAAGCCCTACAACCACCCGATCCGGACCGCCGAGTCCGCCGCCGTGCTCGACCTGATCTCGGACGGCCGCGTGGAGTTCGGCACCGGACGCAGCTCCACGCGCGCCGAACTCGAAGGCTTCGACATCGACCCGGCGGAGACCCGCGCGATGTGGAACGAGGCCCTCGACCACATCGTCGGCGCCTGGACCGAGGACGAATACCAGGCGCAGGGCAAGTACTGGCAGATGGGCGCGCCGCGCCGCGTCCTGCCCCGCACGCTGCAGAAGCCGCACCCGCCGATGTGGGGCGCCACCTCCAGTCCGGAAGGCCACCGCGAAATAGGCCGCCGCGGTCTCGGCCTGTGCTCGTTCACCGTGGGTGTGCCGCCGGAGGAACTCGCCGACCGCATCGCGCTCTACCGCCAGGGCTTGGACGAGTGCACCGACCCGGCGGGCAAGTTCGTCAACGACCAGGCCGCCACCTTCACGATGGTGCACTGCGCGCCGACGACGCAGCAGGCCGTCGACGAAGCCGCCGAATCGTGCGTCTGGTACGTCGGGCACGGCGGCGGACTCATCGCCTCGGTCGCCGAATGGCAGGAGGAGAAGAAGGAGGAACTGGGCTCGTACAGCTACGCGGCCGGTCCCCTGGAGCACCGCCGCGCGGGCGCGCTCAACCGGCTCGACTTCTCGTACCTGCAGAACTCCGGCTCGGCGATCGTCGGCGACCCCGACCACTGCGTCGAGGTCGCCAAGCGCTACGAAGCCGCCGGGTGCGACCTGCTGCTGTGCCTGGTCAACCCGTACAAGATCGGGCACGAGGAGGTCATGCGCTCCATCGAACTGATGGGCAAGCACGTCCTGCCCGAGTTCCGCGACTGACCCAGGCCGGACGCGCAGCCGGACGCCCGGCGACAAACCGAGCCGTACACCGGGCCGGACACTGGCCGGACACAGAACCGGACACAGAACCGGACACCGAGCCGCATGTCCCGGGGCGGGCCCGCCCCGGGACTCGGCCGTCAGGCCGCGGCCTCCTCCGGCGCGCGCCGCCCTATCGCCCGCAGCGCGGCCGCGGTCAGATCGTCGTCGGCACCCGGCGGCAGCCACGCCGCGAGGTACCCGTCCGGGCGCACCAGCAGCAGTGTGTGCGCGGCCGCGCCGGGATAGCCGGGCGTCACCACCAGTTCGGTGGCCACCGGAAGTTCGGCCAACCGGGCGCGCAGCACGGGCATCACCCCGGCATCGCGCCACCGGGCGCCTTCCCAGACCTCTATGCCGGGTGCGACCAGCAGCACGACCAGGCCGCGGTCGAGGCAGTCGGACAGCTTCGCCCGCGCTCCGTCCGCGCGCACCACCGCGACGTCGTCGGCGACCGCGCCGATCCCCGGCACCCGGCCCGGCGTCAGCAGCGGCGAACCCGCGTACTCCGGCGACGAATCCGCGAACAGCGCCCGCGGATCCAGGCGCCGCAGCGTGGTGCCCTTGCTGCGCGCGCCCATCAGCGTCAGCCGCCGCCCGACCTTCTGCGCGGTGCCCCGCGGGCTCAGGAAATGCAGCGCGTCCTCGCCGTACGCCAATCGGCGCCGCGCCGCACTCCGACGCTCCCCGTGGTAGGTCTCCAGCAGCCGCTCCGGGGCCCGCCGGGCCAGCACCAGCGCCAGCTTCCAGGCCAGGTTCCGCACGTCCTGCAGGGCCAGATCCACGCCGTCCGCGACGTTCGGGTGCACCAGGTGCGCGGCGTCGCCCGCCAGCAGCACCCGCCCGGCACGGAACCGGCGGGCCAGCCGCTGGTGCACCTCGAACTCGCCGGTCCACAGCAGGTCGTACGCCGGATCCTCGGCCGCGGCGCCGTCCGGACCCTCGCCGTCCGACCCCATGGACTCCAGCGCGCGCAGCACCGCGCGCACCCGTTCCGCGGTCCGCCGCGGATCGCCCGGGTCGCCGTGCACCGGGATCAGCGCGGTCGCGTCCGCGGCCTTCGCCACACCGTGCGCCAGCGGCAACTGCCACGTCAGCCGCCACACATCCGACGCCAGCGGCTGCGCCAGCACCGTCGCGTCCCGCTGGAACGGCGGGTCGACGAACAGCCACGGCTCCATCGGCGACTCGTCCCACGGCTCGCGCGGCAGCGCGACCTTCACATCCGCGCACAGCAGCCGGTCGACCCGCGGGCGGCCCGGGAAGCGCACCCCGGCGGCGCGCCGCACCGGCGACCGGTGCCCGTCGCAGGCCACCAGCCACGCGGCCCGCCAGCGGACCGTCCCGCCGGGGCCGCGCGCGGTCAGCGTGACGGTGTCCTCGTCCTGGTCCACCGCGTCGACCTTGTGCCGCCACACCGTGGTGATCAGCGAGTTCGCGCGCACCGCGGCGAGCAGCGCGGCTTCCAGGAGCTGCTGCGACACGCCGTACCGCTCCGCGGGAGCGTCCGCGCCGGCCTGGGCCGGAGGCACCGCGGCCGCGCGGCGGCGGATCCGCAGCGGGGCCCACGGCTGCGCCGCGCCGTCCAGCCGGTCGCCGGTCAGCCCGGCGGCGAACGCGTAGGTCGTCGCGTCGAGACCGCACGAGCGCGACCCCTCGCGTGGGGTGCCGTCGCCCGCGTCGACCAGCAGCGTGCGTACCCCGTGCCGGGCGAGCGCCAGCGCGCAGGCGAGACCGGCCGGCCCGGCGCCGACGACGATCACCGAGTCCCGGTGCGGGTGGGAGCCGGCCGTGCCTGGCATGGAGAGCCTCCCGGGGTTCGTGTTCCGAGAGCAATCATCCGGCACGGAGGCGCGCGGGCGTGACAGCGCCTCGCGCCCTGTCGGAATCACGGGGGGCGCGCACCCGCGTGGCCGGGGGCAGCGGCGCGGGGGAGGGGCGCACGGTGGCACGGGAGTTCGCGCCCGGAACGGGCTTCCGCGGAGCCGCGGGCAGGGGCGCGGCGCCGGGTCGGAAATCCACTCCGTCGGGTCGCCGCGCCGGATCCGCCGGGCGGGTCAATCGCGGCGCACGGCCGGGACTGCCGGGGCCGGTTCGCCGGACAGGCCGAGCGTGGCGTCGTAGGCGCGGCGCCATGTGCCGTCGCGTTCGCGTGCCTCCAGCGCGTCGTCGACCGCGTTCCGCAGCACCCGGTCGTCCTTCGGCAGGCCGATACCGTAGTTCTCGGTGGTGAACGGCTGCCCGACGATCTTCAGATGCCCGGGGTCCTTGGCCGCGTAGCCCTTGAGGATCGCCTCGTCCGTGGACACCGCGTCGACGCCGCCGGTCAGCAGGTGCTCCACGCAGGTGCTGTAGCTGTCGTAGAACAGCGCCTGTGTCTCGGGGAAATCGGTCTGGAGCTTGAGCAGCGCCGTGGAACCCTTCACCGCGCACACTTTCTTGCCCCGGATGGTGTCCTTGCCGGTGATCGCGGCTTCCTGCTTGCGCACCAGCAGGCTCTGCCCGGAGACGTAGTACGGGCCGGCGAAGTCGACCGTCTCCTTGCGCTTGTCGGTGATGCTGTAGGTGCCGACGTACATGTCGACGTCGCCGTTCGCTATCGCCGCCTCCCGGCTGCCCGACGCGATCGTGCGGAACTCGACGGCCTCCGGTTCGAGCCCGAGTTCCGCCGACACCATGCGGGCGATCTCGATGTCGAAGCCGGACCGGCGCAGGGTGGCCGGGTCCTCGTAGCCGAGGAACGGCTGGTCGTCCTTCGCACCGACGATCAGATGGCCGCGATCACGGGCCTTCGCCCAGGTCGGCGACGCGGACAGGTCCACGCCCGGCCGGGCCTGGTACGGCGCGATCTGCGGAGGTGCCGATGGCGGCGTGGCCGCACCGGAAGGGCCTTTCGTCGCGCCCGCCTTGCCCGTCGTGCCGCCGCCGTCTTCGGTTCCGCAACCGGCCGCCAGCAGCATCGCGCACAGCGCACCCGCCGCCGCGACCGTCCTTCCCAAGCGCATGCCGCCGCTTCCCCCGTTTTTTCGGTCCGTGCGTGCTCGTCCGGGTGCCCATCATCGGGCATCCGGACGAGGGTGCGGGACCGGACGGGGCAACGCCCCGCGGCGGGGTGGCACCGCGGGGCGTCGGAACTTGGGGGCGAGGGGGCTCGGCGTCAGCGGTCGCCGCTCACCACGGCCGCCGCGGCAAGGGACTCGCCGGGCAGCGTCTCGATCTTCGCGGGGCGGCCTTGGCGGCTCTTGCCGAGGAACTTCTCCAGCCACACCGCGAACACGGACAGCGCGATGCAGAGCAGGATGTAGATCGTCCCGATCACGATCGCCGCCGGGATGATCGGCAGGCCGTAGTCCTGCACGGCACCGATCTGGCGGGCGGTGTAGAGGAGTTCGGGGTAGGTGATGATGAAGCCGAGCGACGTGTCCTTCAGCGTCACGACCATCTGGCTGATGATGGTCGGCAGCATCGCGCGGATGCCCTGCGGCACCAGGATCGTCATCATGACCTGCGACTTGCGCATGCCCAGTGCGTACGCCGCCTCGCTCTGGCCGCGCGGCAGGGCCAGGATGCCTGCGCGCATGGTCTCCGCCTGCACGGTGCCGTTGTAGAGCGTCAGGCCGATGACGAGCGGCCACAGCGGGTCGTTCATCCAGTGCAGCCAGCTCGGCCAGCCGGACAGCTTGGCCGGGGCGACGTACAGGAAGTAGATGAGGATCAGCAGCGGCATCGCGCGGAAGAAGGTGACGAACGCGGTCGCCGCCCACCGCACCGGGCGGTGGTCCGACAGCCGGCCCGCGGCCAGGAGCGCGCCGAGGATCAGCGAGAACACCACGGCCAACGCGAAGGCCTTCAGCGTGGACTTGAGGCCGTCGAAGATGAGCTGCTGGATGCCCGAGTACTGGAAGGGATCCCACTTCTTGGCGTCGAACTGCCCGGTCTGGTCGAACCGGTAGAGGACCCACGCGAACGCGCCGGCCAGTACGGCGACGCCGATGGCGCCGACGATCGCGTTGCGGGTTTTGGCCCGCGGCCCGGGTGCGTCGAACAGCACGGTGGCTTTCTGCGTCA
Source organism: Uniformispora flossi (assembly GCF_049534875.1). Taxonomy (NCBI): domain Bacteria; kingdom Bacillati; phylum Actinomycetota; class Actinomycetes; order Kitasatosporales; family Streptomycetaceae; genus Uniformispora; species Uniformispora flossi. Next base: position 11,678 of record NZ_JBMULZ010000020.1, on the reverse strand, counting down.
TCGGGCCACCGCCAGCTTCTTCTCCAGCGCGGCGAACAGCGCGCTCATGGTCAGGGTGATGAGCAGGTAGCCGATCGCGATCCACAGGAAGATCAGCAGCACGTTCTCGCCGTTCTCCACCATCTCGGCGCTCGTGCCGAACAGGTCGTGGACGTTGAACGCGCTTGCGATCGCCGAGTTGCGGACCATCGCGATCAGCAGCGACCCGATCGGCGGCACCACCGCGCGCAGCGCCTGCGGCAGCACGACCAGCGTCAGGACCTGCGTGAACGACATGCCCAGACTGCGGGCCGCTTCGGCCTGCCCGATCGGCACCGTGTTGATGCCGGACCGCACGGCCTCGCAGATGAACGCGGCGGTGTAGCCGCCGACCGCGATCACCGCGAACGTGATGAAGCTGAAGTGGATGTTCAGCTTGGGGAATCCGAGGCCGACGACCAGCATGATCAGCGTCAGCGGCGTGTTGCGGACGACGTTGACGTACGCGGTGCCGAACCAGCGCAGCGGCGGCACCGGCGAGACCCGGCAGGCCGCCAGCAGCGTCCCGCCGACCAGCGCCACCAGGCCGCACAGCACCGTCAGTTCCAGTGTGGTGAAGAAGCCGTCGCGGATGAGGTCCCAGTTGTCCGAGAGCACGTTCACGGCGCACCCGCCTTCCGGCCCGCCGCGTGCGGGCCCGCGAACCGGGCGGCGTCGGAACGTCCGAGGCGGTCAAGGCAGTCGGGGCATATGTTCACGGTGATCCTCGCTGGCCTGGAGCGGACAGGGGGCAGTCGGGACGGTCGGGCGAGAAGGGCGGAGCGGGAAGGGGTCGGCCGGTGCGGCCGCCGGCCCGGTGCGTGACGGGCCGGCGGCCACCGCGGCAGCCGAGGCTCCGGATCAGTAGCGCTCGACCGCGGGCGGGTTCGGCGCCGGGCTTCCGGACTTGCCGAGCGTCGCGTCGTAGATCGACTTCCAGGTCCCGTCGGCCATCTTGGCGGTCAGGATGTCGTCGACCTTGTTGCGCAGCCCGGCGTCGCCCTTGGGCAGGCCGATGCCGTACTTCTCGGTGGAGAAGTTGTCGCCGACGACCTTCAGATGCTCCGGGTCCTTGGCCGCGTAGCCCTTGAGGATCGCCTCGTCGGTGGTGACCGCGTCGACCTGGCCGCTCAGCAGGTTGTCGACGCACAGCGAGTAGTTGTCGTACTCGATCGGGGTGGTCTCGGGGAACTCGGTCTTGATCTTCTGGATCGGCGTCGAACCCTTCGCCGAGCAGACCTTCTTGCCCTTGATCGTGTCCTTGCCGGTGATCGCGGTGTTGTTCTTCTGCACCAGCAGGCTCTGGCCCGAGATGTAGTACGGGCCGGCGAAGTCGACCGACTCCTTGCGCTTGTCGGTGATGCTGTAGGTGCCGACGTAGATGTCGACGTCGCCCTTCTGCAGCGCGGTCTCGCGGTTCACCGACGCGATGGTCTTGAACTCGATCTTCTTCGGGTCCAGGCCGAGTTCCGCGGAGACCAGCCGGGCGATCTCGATGTCGAAGCCGGACCGCTCCTTGGTGGCCGGGTCCATGTAGCCCAGGAACGGCTGGTCTTCCTTCGCGCCGACCACCAGGTAGCCGCGGTCCTTCGCCTTCTTCCAGGTCGGCGACGACGCGGACAGGTCGACGCTGGTGTTCGCCGACTGCTGCGGCGCGGCCGAACCTCCCTTGTCGGAGTCCGGCGTGCCGTCCTTGCCGCAGGCGGTGGCGAGCAGGGCCAGGGTGGAGAAGCCGACGACGGCTATGGTCTTGCGCAGGGTCATGTCCCTCACTCCTCGGGTCGCACGGGATGCTGCAGGGGCTCGTGGGTGGGCCGGGGCGGGCCGGGGCGGGCCGGACCGGCGGCCGATCGTGGTGCCGACCGCCGCCGGATCAGTGGTGCAGGATCTTCGACAGGAAGTCGCGGGCGCGGTCGCTGCGCGGGTTGCCGAAGAACTCGTCGGGCGTGTTCTCCTCGACGATCCGGCCGTCCGCCATGAAGATCACCCGGTTCGCCGCGGACCGCGCGAACCCCATCTCGTGGGTGACCACGACCATCGTCATGCCCTCGGCGGCGAGCGAACGCATCACCTCGAGGACCTCGTTGATCATCTCCGGGTCGAGGGCCGAGGTCGGCTCGTCGAAGAGCATGACCTTCGGCCGCATCGCCAGCGCCCGCGCGATCGCCACGCGCTGCTGCTGGCCGCCGGACAACTGCGCCGGGTACTTGTCGGCCTGGGTGCCGACGCCGACCCGGTCGAGCAGGGCGCGGGCCCGTTCGGCGGCGGCCTCGCGCTTCTCGCCGCGCACCTTCACCGGGCCGATCATCACGTTCTGCAGCACCGTCTTGTGCGCGAACAGGTTGAACGACTGGAAGACCATGCCGACCTCGGACCGCAGCCGGGCCAGCTCGCGGCCCTCCTGCGGCAGGTCGCGGCCGTCGATGGTGATCGACCCCGCGTCGATGGGCTCCAGCCGGTTGATCGTCCGGCACAGCGTCGACTTGCCCGACCCGGACGGGCCGATGACGACGACGACCTCGCCCTCGTGGATCGTCAGGTCGATGTCCTGGAGCACGTGCAGCGCGCCGAAGTGCTTGTTGACCTTCGACAGGACGACCAGCGGCGCCGCTGCACCGCCGGACTCCCCGGCGGCGGTCTTGTCCAGGGAGGGCGTCTGGTCCATGGCTTCGGTCACGGTGGCGGCTCCTCCGGATCGGGTGGTGCCGCCATGAAAGCGGCCAAGGCCCCGCCGCGGACCCGGATTTGAGCTTCACCTGAGGTCAAGAGGAGATAACGGAGGGTCGCGGGCGCGCGCCCGCGGGAAGACAGTCCGCAAGGCGCGGCAACCGTGCGCGCCGGGTCCGGGAGGGGCTGGGCATAACCCTGATCGTCTGCTTTGATGACCCCGCCCGGGCGCTGAGCCGAACCACCGAACCCGACGAGAGGAGGACCGCGATGCGGCTGCTGATGGTCGAGGACGACCTGCGGATCGCCCGGCCCCTGCGCGCCGTGCTGGGCCGGCACGGCATCGACGTGCGGCACGTGTGTACCGGCGAGGAAGCCCTCGACGCGCTCACCGGCGACGTCGACGTGGTGCTCCTCGACCTCAACCTGCCCGACCACGACGGCTTCGAGGTGTGCGCGCGAATACGCCGCCTCAGCGCCGTGCCGGTGATCATGGTCACCGCACGCGCCGACGTCCGGTCCCGCGTGCACGGCCTCAATCTCGGCGCCGACGACTACGTGACCAAGCCGTACGACATCGCCGAGCTGCTCGCCCGCATCCACGCCGTCAGCCGCCGCGCCCGCCCCGAGCCCCGCCCGGACGCCGCCACCCCCGCGGTCCTCCCGGCCCCCGCGGCAGCCCCCGACGACGCGCCCGACACCCTGGTCGTCGACCCCGCGGCCCGCCGGGTCACCGTGGCCGGCACCGAGGTGGTGCTCACCCGCAAGGAATTCGACCTGCTGGCGCTGCTCGCCCAGCGCCCGGGCGTGGTCTTCCGCCGCGAGCAGATCATGAGCGAGGTCTGGCAGACGAGCTGGGCCGGCAGCGGCCGCACCCTGGAAGTGCACGTGGCGTCGCTGCGCGCCAAACTCGGGAACCCGCGGCTCGTCGAGACGGTCCGCGGCGTCGGCTACCGGATCGTGCCCGACACCGCGGCCGCGGTGTCCGCCGGAGTGCCCGCACACGTGTCCCCGGGAATGCCCGCCCGAGTATCCGACACCCCGTAGCCGGGTCCGCTCGTGCGTACCCGACTCGTCGCGCTGCTCCTGGCGCTCATGGCCGCCGTCCTGCTCGCCCTGGGCATCCCCCTGGCGATTTCCCGCGCCGCGGGCACCCAGCAGCACGTCGCCCGCGACCGCATCGACGACACCGCCCGGTTCGCCGCCGACTACCAGACCACGATGGTCGCCGACGACAAGGCCGTCACCGCGCCGGAGGCCACCGGCGGCATCGGCACCGACCGCGGCGGCATCGAAATGGGCGCGCTGCAGGCCGAACTGACCCAGTACGACGACGTCTACGGCATCCGCGCGGCCATCTTCGACCGGGCCGGCAACCGCATCGTGGCGTCCCGCGCCGACTACGTGCTGCCCGACGACCCCCGGGCCCGCGCCGCGTTCGCCGCCGCCCGCGCCGGACACCGCAGCGACGACCCCGGCCAGATCTGGCCGTGGCAGGACCGGCGCATGGTCGTCGCCGTCCCGGTCATCCACCGCGGCGACGTCGTCGCCGTCGCGTTCACCGACTCGCCGACCGACAAGATGCGCGGCCGCATCACCGACACGTGGTTGTTCCTCGGCGCCGGCGAAGCCATCGCGCTGCTCGCCGCGCTGCTGGCCGCCAACCGGCTCACCGGCTCCATCCTCAAACCCGTCCAGGTCCTCGACAAGGCCACCCACGAGATCGCCACGGGCCGCCTCGGCGCCCGCGTCGCCGCCGCCCAGGGCCCTCCCGAACTCCGGCGGCTGGCCAAGGCGTTCAACGAAATGGCGGACAACGTCGAGACCGTCGTCGAACAGCAGCGGGCGTTCGCCGCCGACGCCTCCCACCAACTGCGCAACCCGCTGTCCGCGCTCCTGCTGCGCATCGAAGAACTCGGCCTGTCGCTGCCCGCCGAACACCTCGACACCCTCGACGGAGTCCGTGACGAAGGCCGCCGCCTCACCCACGTCCTCGACGAACTCCTCCAGCTCGCGCTCGCCGAGAACGCCGCCAACACCGGCGTCGACCTCGTGCCACTCGACGTCGCCGCGCTGGTCCGCGAACGCCTCGACGCGTGGGAGCCCGTGGCCCGCCGCCGCGACCAGCACTTCGACCAGCAAGGCCCGCGCGCGCTCACCGGCCACGTCGACCCGATCGCACTCGGCAGCGCCCTCGACGCGATCCTCGACAACGCGCTCAAATTCAGCCCGGACGGTGCCGAGGTCACGGTCGCCGTCGCGTCCGTCGGAGGCCGCCTGGAGATCCGCGTCGCGGACCGCGGCCCCGGCCTGGACGCCGACGAGCTCCGCCGGGTCGGCGACCGCTTCTGGCGCGGCGCACACCACCAGAACGTCGACGGATCCGGCCTCGGCCTGTCCATCGCCCGCACCCTGCTGCGGGCCGGCGGCGGCACCCTCGACTTCGCCGCCCGCGACGGCGGGGGACTGGTCGTCACCGCCACCGTCGACCGGGCGGGCTGACCCGCCGCGGTCTCCGAGGAGACCGCCGGGTCAGGAGTCCGTGTGGACCTCGCACTTGGGCGGGCGCGGCGTCAGCAGGCCCAGCGACCCGAGCGTCGCGTCGTACGCGCGCCGCCAGTCGCCGTTGGCGATATGCCGGTTCAGGGCGTTGCACACCGCCCCCGCGAGCGTCACGTCGCCGCGGCTGACCCCGATGCCGTACGGCTCGTCGGAGAACGGGCTGCCCAGCACCCGCAGATCCGCGGGGTGCTGCGCGACGAACCCGGTGAGGATCGTGTCGTCCGTGCTCACCCCGCGCACGTTGCCCTTGAGTAGCTCGTCCACGCACTCGGAGTACTTGCCGCGCTCCTCGACCTGCATCGTCGGGAACTTCTGCCGGACCCGCGCCGCCGACGTCGACTCGCGCACCACGCACACCCGGCTGTCCGCCAGGTCCTCCGGGCGCACCGCGCCCTGGTCGTCGCGCCGCACCAGGAAGTCCTGGCCCGCCACGTAGTACGGGCCCGCGAACGACACCCGCTGCAACCGGTCCGGGTTGATCGTGTAGCTCGCCACCACCAGGTCGACCTGCCCGGACGCTATCCGGTACTCGCGCCCCTGGGTCTCCACGTCCACGAAGTGGATCTTGCCGGTGAACCCGAGGTCCGCCGCGACCATCCGGGCGATCTCGTCGTCGAAGCCCGTGTACTGGCCGTCCGGGCCCTTCTGGCTCAGCCCCGGCTGGTCCGGCTTAACCCCGACGATCATGTAGCCGCGCTGCATCATCGCCTGGTACGTCGGCGACTTCTCCCGCAGGTCCGCCAGCGGATCGCCCTTCTTCCCACCGGTGTCCATCCTCACCAGCGCGACTGACACCGCGATCGCCGCGAGCGCGACGAACGCCGGGATCAGCACCATGGCCCGCCGCCGCTTCCGCGACCGGCCGCGGGCCTTCCCCCCGCCCTCGGCACCGCTCCCGCCGCTCCCGGCGGCGCTCTGCCCGCTGCGCCCACTGCCGCCGCCGCCGTCCTGCCCGTCACCCCGGCCGCTGTCATCGGCGGGCGCCTCGTCGGCCCACGTCGGGTCCACGGGCTGGCCCTGCGGCGGCCCCGGGGCGGGGGCGGGCCGGGGCGCCGCGCGGTGCGTCGCGGTGTGGCCCGAGCCGAGACCGGCCCGCAGCGCACCCGTGTCGCCGCCCGCGGGACGCGGCCCGGGCAGCGCCTCGCCGCCCCACGTCGGCGCCAACGCGTCCTGTATGACCGCGGTCAGCAGTTCCTCGGTCTCCTTGGCATCCAGGCGCGCCGCCGGGTCCTTGCGCAGCAGCCCCAGCACGACAGGCTCCAGCGGGCCCGCATGCCGCATCGCCGGGGGCGCGTGGTGCACGACCGCCTCGACCACCTCCACCGGCGACGACCGGCTGAACGGGGGACGGCCCTCGACCATCTCGTACATCGTCGCGCCCAGCGACCACAGGTCCGACGCCGGATCCAGCACGACGCCGCCGCTCATCCCGAGCGTCTCCGAACGCCGCACCGCGGCCGTCGGCGCCCCGCCGCCGACCTCGTCTGCCTCGCCCGCCTCGTCCGCATCGGCGCGCCCGGACCGCCCGGTCCGCTTGTCCGCGTCGGACGACGGGTCCGCCGCGGCCGGGCCGCCCGCGAACCGCTCGGCGCGCTCCGGCGCCAGGTAGCCCGGCGTGCCCAGCAGCTCGCCGACATGCGTGACCTGCGGCGCGTCCACGAACGTCGCGATGCCGAAGTCCGTCAGCACCACCCGGCCGTCCAGGCCGAGCAGCACGTTGGCCGGCTTCACATCGCGGTGCAGCACGCCCTTCGCGTGCGCGGCCCGCAGCGCGCGCAGCACCCCCAGGCCGATCCGGGACGCCTCCGCGTACTCCAGGCGCCCCTCACCGCGGATCACCTCGGCCAGCGACCGCGAGATCACCAGCTCCATGACGATCCACGGGCGGCCGTCCTCCTCGAACACGTCGTGGACGGTCACCACGTTCTCGTGCCGGATCCGCGCCGCCGCGCTCGCCTCGCGCTTGCTGCGCTCCAGCCACGACCGCTGCGCCGCCTCGTCCAGCGACGCGGGCAGCAGCAGTTCCTTCACGGCGACCTCGCGCCCCAGCGCGGTGTCCACGGCGAGCCACACCTCGCCCATGCCGCCCCGCCCCAGGCTCCTGCTCAGGCGGTACCGCTGGTTCAGCACACGGCCGACATCGCCTTCGGACACGGCGGTCACGCCCTCCTCCCAGGTGCTCCAGGTGCTTCTGACAGGGGCTCAGAGTTTATGGACGCCCATCCACCTGTCGACTTGACCCCCCAGCATCTTGCATTTCCCCACTCCCGCGCGACGTCCGGGGCATCACGGTTTAGCGATTCACCCGGCGGCCGCACCCGCCGCGTCCGCCTCGTGGGACCGCAGATCTCACGGCTTGGCTGATCTGTACCAGAGGCGGGCACCCTCGTGCAGCATCAGGGGGGGATCCGTGAACACGGCCGTCCTCGGATCGACGAGCTGCGCGGCATGCACTTCCGACCCGATGGCCTCCCGGTTCCCCATGACCACACCCGTCACGCGGCGGATCAGCCCGGTGTCCGCGTCGGCCCGCGTCACCAGGAGGTTCGGCACCGCCACCGTCGGCACCTCCCGCCCACCCGCGTAGGCGTCCGCCGGAATCACCGCCTCCCGGTACACCTGGCCGAACTGCTCGCGCAGCCGCTTCGCGGTGTCCCCGAGCGGCACGAACCGGATCTCCGTCGCCGACGTCAGCTCCGACACCGCCCCCGTCGGCAGCCCGCCCGACCAGAAGAACGCGTCCACCTGCCCGTCCCGCAGCTGCGCCGCGGCATCCCCGATCCCCGCCCGCACCGGCGCCAGATCCCGCTCCGGATCCATGCCCACGGTCGCCAGAATCCGCCGCGCGATCAGCTCCACCCCCGAACCCGGCGGCCCGATCACGACCCGCAGGCCGCGCAGGTCCTCCAGCTTCTGCACCGGCGAATTGCGGCGCACCACCAGCTGCACGTAGTCGTCGTACAACCGCGCCACCGCGCGCAGCCCCGACCGCTGCTCCGCGGCCAGGTTCGCCACCGAGTCCGCCGTGGCGATCCCCAACGTGTCGCGGCCGTCGAGCACCCGCTCCAGGTTCTCCACCGAACCGCCGGTCGCGTCGATCGTCACCCGCTCCTGCAGGTTGTTCCGCAGCCGCGGCGCGAGGAGCTGCCCGTACCGGTGGTAGACCCCCGTCGGCACGCCGGTCGCTATCGACACCGGGCCGCCGCGGTACTTCGGGGCGTCGTCGGCGTTGATCCACAGGCCGCCGGCCAGCAACACGAGCGCGAGCGCCGCCACCGCGGCCGCCATCGTCCGCGACCGCCGCCGCGTTCCGGCCTCCGCGCGCCGCCGTACCCGCTCCGGCAGATACCGCAGCGCATGCCGCATCCCGGGCAGTTGCCGCATGCCGCCTCCCGCCGTCATCCCGCCCCGGATCAGGGGCCACCGACGTCCCCGCGGCCCCGCGGGACCGCGTAACCTTGCTTCTCGATATGAGCGCGCGATCCTACGAGGTGCGCACCTACGGGTGCCAGATGAACGTCCACGACTCCGAGCGGCTGTCCGGCCTTCTCGAGGACGCGGGCTACGTCCGCGCGTCCGCGGGCGAGGACGCCGACGTCGTCGTCTTCAACACCTGCGCGGTGCGGGAGAACGCCGACAACCGGCTCTACGGCAATCTCGGCCACCTGGCGCCCAGGAAAGCCAAGCGCCCCGGCATGCAGATCGCCGTCGGAGGCTGCCTGGCGCAGAAAGACCGCGACACCATCGTCGCGAAAGCGCCGTGGGTCGACGTCGTCTTCGGCACCCACAACATCGGCTCCCTGCCCGCGCTCCTCGAACGCGCCCGCGTCCAGGAGGAAGCCCAGGTCGAAATCCTGGAATCCCTCGACGTGTTCCCGTCGACCCTGCCGACCCGCCGGGAGTCCGCGTACGCCGCGTGGGTGTCCATCTCCGTCGGCTGCAACAACACCTGCACGTTCTGCATCGTGCCCGCGCTCCGCGGCAAGGAGAAGGACCGCCGCCCCGGCGACGTCCTCGCCGAGATCGAGGCCCTCGTCGCCGAAGGCGTGATCGAAGTCACCCTGCTCGGCCAGAACGTCAACGCCTACGGCTCCGACATGGGCGACCGCGAAGCGTTCTCCAAGCTGCTGCGCGCCTGCGGCGAGATCGACGGCCTCGAACGCGTCCGCTTCACCTCGCCCCACCCGCGCGACTTCACCGACGACGTCATCGCCGCCATGGCCGAGACGCCCAACGTGATGCACCAGCTCCACATGCCGCTGCAGTCCGGCTCCGACGACGTGCTGCGCACCATGCGCCGCTCGTACCGGCAGGACCGATACCTCGGCATCATCGACCGCGTCCGGGCCGCCATGCCCGACGCGGCGATCTCCACCGACATCATCGTCGGCTTCCCCGGCGAGACCGACGCCGACTTCGAGCAGACCCTGCACGTCGTCCGCGAAGCCCGCTTCGCGAACGCGTTCACCTTCCAGTACTCCAAGCGCCCCGGCACCCCCGCCGCGACCATGGACGGCCAGATCCCCAAGGCCGTCGTCCAGGAACGCTACGAGCGCCTGGTCGCCCTCCAGGACGAGATCTCCTGGGACGAGAACAAGCGCCAGGTCGGCCGCACCCTCGACGTCCTCGTCGCGGAAGGCGAAGGCCGCAAGGACGAGGCCACCGCCCGCCTCTCCGGCCGCGCCCCCGACAACCGTCTCGTGCACTTCGACCGCCCGGCCGAAGACGTCCGCCCCGGCGACGTGGTCACCGTCGAGGTCACCTACGCCGCCCCGCACCACCTGCTCGCCGAAGGCACACCCCGCGCGGTGCGCCGCACCCGCGCGGGCGACGCCTGGGCCAAGCGCACCGGCGAGGCCGCGGCGCCCGCTCCCGGCGTCCTCCTCGGTATGCCGAAGATCGGCGCTCCGGCCGTCGAGCCGCAGCCCGCGACCGGCGCCTGCTGCGCGGACTGACCCCGCACACGCGTACGACGCCCCCGCCGTGACCGGCGGGGGCGTCGCAGGTTTTCGCGGGCAGGCGCCGGCCGCCGGTCAGCCGCCCAGGTTCCAGCCGAGGATCACCGGCACCTCGCGCTCGTGGCCCAACGTCGACACCCCCGCCGTGGCCAGCGCGAACATGCGCCCGTCGACCGGCGGCAGCCCCAGCCACCGGGCGGTCAGAATCCGCAGCACGTGCCCGTGCGCGACCAGCACCACGTCCTCGCCCGCCGCCAGCACCGGCCGCACCCGGTCCAGCACCCGGTCGACCCGCACCCCCACATCCCCGACCTGCTCGCCCGGGTGCGCCGCATCGCCCGGCACGATCGGGTCCTTCCACACCAGCCAGCCCGGCACCGACGCACGGATCTCGTCCGTGCGGCGCCCCTCGTAGCCGCCGTAGTCCCACTCCATCAAGTCCGGCTCGTCCTGTGCCCCGGGCAGCCCCGCCAGCACCGCCGTCTCCCGCGCCCGCCCCAGCGGACTGGTCAGCACCATCCCGAACGTGCGCCCCGCGACCAGCTTGCCCGCCGCCCGCGCCTGCTCCTCGCCCGCCGGAGTCAGCGGAACGTCGGTACGCCCGGTATGCCGGCCCGAGCGGCTCCACTCGGTCTCGCCGTGCCTGATGATCGTGAGCTTCGCCATGATGCCCATGAGAACACGGACGGTAGTGTCATGCCCGTGCTCGTTGCTGCCGCCGTGTGCCCTCATCCGCCGTTGCTCGTCCCCGAACTCGCCGCCGGCGCCGCGCCGGAGCTGGACGCCCTGCGCGCGGCGTGCGACGACGCCGTCGCGTCGCTGGCCGCCGCCCGCCCCGACCGGATCGTCGTCGTGGGCAGCGCACCGGAGTCCGCCGACCTGCCGCACGGCGGCACCGGATCGTTCGCGCCGTTCGGCGTCGACGTGACGGTCCGCCTCGGCGCCGGCGAAGCCCCCGACCTGCCGCTGTCCCTCACCGTCGCCGCGTGGCTGCTCGCCCGCACCCCCGTCGCCGTCCCGGTCTCCGGCCTCGCCGTCGCCGCCGACGCGGACGCCGCCGACTGCCTCGCCGCCGGCGCCGACCTCGTCCGCGGCGAAACCCGCACCGCCCTGCTCGTCATGGGCGACGGCTCCGCCTGCCGCACCGAGAAGGCCCCCGGCTACCTCGACCCGCGCGCCGAGCCCTACGACGCGGCCGTCGCCCGCGCCCTCGCCGACGCCGACCCCCTCGCCTTGGCCGGGCTCGACCCCGACCTGTCCGAAGAACTGTGGGTCGCCGGCCGCGCCGCCTGGCAGGTCATGGCCGGCGCCGCCGACGGCGCCGGCCTGGGCGCCCGCCTGACCTACGACGAAGCGCCCTACGGCGTCGGCTACTTCGTCGCCGTCTGGAGCTGACGACCCGCACTTCCGGGGACACCCGGCGGCACCCGGCGACACCCGCGCCCCGCACCACCCACGCATACGGCGGCGGGG
>NZ_JBMULZ010000019.1:0-181955 GCF_049534875.1 Uniformispora flossi | reverse complement strand
CCGGGCTCACGAGCCCGGTGCGCCGCCCCACAGCGCGGAGGACACGCCCTGCACTACTGTGCCGGGCGTGTCCCGTGAGATCGCCCTCCTCGTCAACCCCGCCGCCGGGCGCGGCCGTGCCGCCCGTGCCGCGGACCCCGTCGCCGACGGGCTGCGCGCCGCAGGCCTGGCGGTGCGGGAAATCCGCGCCCCCGACCCGGCGGCCGCGCTGCGCATGCTGCGGTCCGAAGTCCGGGGCGGCGTCGGCGCCGTGGTCGCGGTGGGCGGCGACGGCACGGTGTCCCTCGCGCTCCAGGCGGTCGCGGGCACCGGCGTTCCGCTGGGCATCGTCGCGATCGGCTCCGGCAACGACTTCGCCCGCAGCGTCGGCCTGCCGGTCGGCGACCTCGACGCCGCGATCCCGGTGATCGCCGCGGGCCGGACCCGCACCCTGGACCTGGGCCGCGCCGAGGACCGCTGGTTCGGCACCGTCATCGCGTCCGGCTTCGACTCGCGCGTCAACGAACGCGCCAACGCGATGAGCTGGCCGCGCGGCCGGATGCGCTACAACCGCGCGGTGGTCGCCGAGCTGCCCGCGCTCAAGCCGATCCCGTACGAACTCGAACTCGACGGGCGGACCCTGGAAGTCGAGGCGATGCTCGTCGCCGTCGGCAACGGCACCTCCTACGGCGGCGGCATGAAGATCTGCCCGGACGCCGACCTGACCGACGGCATGTTCCAGATCACCGTCGTCGGCGCCTGCGGCCGCTTCGAACTGCTGCGCGTCCTGCCGCGCGCCTACAGCGGCCGACACGTCGACCACCCCGCGGTCACCACCTACACCGCCTCCGTGGTCGCCCTGTCCGCGCCCAAGGTGACCGCATGGGCCGACGGCGAGCGGATCGCGCCCCTGCCGCTGACCGCCACGACCGTCCCCGGCGCCCTGCGGCTGCTCGCTCCCGTGCTGCCCGCACCCCGGGAAAACGTGATCACATCCCAGGACGCCGCCCGGTAACCTGCTGGGTGAGATGCCTCTCGATCCTTGCCGCGGCGCGGGCCGCGATTCCGACGTCCTGAACAGCGCGCGACCGAAGAGCGGGTGGTCCGAATGACAGCACCGGACCGGCTCCCCGGCTCTGCCGAACCGTCGCCCGCCGAGCGGTACGCGGCCGCCCGCGCCCGGCAGGCCGAGGAACGCACCGAGCTGCACGCCTTCCGCAACGAGTACGAATTCGGCCTCGACCCCTTCCAGGACGAGGCCTGCCGGGCCCTGGAATCCGGCCGCGGCGTCCTCGTCGCGGCCCCCACCGGCTCCGGCAAGACCGTCGTCGGCGAATTCGCCGTGCACCTCGCGCTGCGCCAAGGCCGCAAGTGCTTCTACACCACGCCCATCAAGGCGCTGTCCAACCAGAAGTACACCGACCTGGTCAAACGCTACGGCGCCGACCAGGTAGGCCTCCTCACCGGCGACAACTCGGTCAACGGCGACGCCCCCATCGTCGTCATGACGACCGAAGTGCTGCGCAACATGCTGTACGCGTCCTCGCACACCCTCAACGGCCTCGGCTACGTGGTCATGGACGAGGTGCACTACCTCTCCGACCGGTTCCGCGGCGCGGTGTGGGAAGAAGTGATCATCCACCTGCCGCCGTCGGTGACCCTCGTGTCGCTCTCCGCGACCGTGTCCAACGCCGAGGAGTTCGGCGACTGGCTGGCCACGGTGCGCGGCGACACCGCCGTCGTGGTCTCCGAGCACCGCCCCGTGCCGCTGTGGCAGCACGTCATGGCCGGGAACCGGGTCTACGACCTGTTCACCGACGAGAACCACCAGGAGGTCAACCCCGACCTGGTGCGCCTAGCGCGGGAGACGAACGAGCGGACCGGCCGCCCGTACGACAAGTACCGCAAGGGCCGCAACAACCGCGACGGCGCCGCCCCGCAGCGCCGCCGCGTATGGACGCCCAGCCGCGTCGACGTCATCGAAAAGCTCGACGCCCAGGGCCTGCTGCCCGCGATCACGTTCATCTTCAGCCGGGCCGGCTGCGCCGCCGCTGTCCAGCAGTGCCTGCACGCCGGGCTGCGGCTGAACACCAACGCCGAGCGCGCCCAGGTCAAATCGATCGTCGAGTCGCGCACCGGCCACATCCCCGACGAGGACCTCCAGGTCCTTGGCTACTTCGAGTGGCTCGAAGCGCTGCAGCGCGGCATCGCCGCGCACCACGCGGGCATGCTGCCGACGTTCAAGGAAGTCGTCGAGGAACTCTTCGTCCGCGGCCTCGTGAAGGCGGTCTTCGCGACCGAGACACTGGCGCTCGGCATCAACATGCCCGCCCGGTCGGTCGTGCTGGAGAAGCTCGTCAAGTGGAACGGCGAGACCCACGCCGACCTCACCGCGGGCGAATACACCCAGCTCACCGGGCGCGCCGGACGCCGCGGCATCGACGTCGAAGGCCACGCGGTGGTGCTCTGGCACCAGGGCTTCGACCCGAAGCACCTCGCCGGCCTCGCGGGCACCCGCACGTATCCGCTGCGGTCGTCGTTCAGCCCGTCCTACAACATGGCCGTCAACCTCGTCGGCCAGGTCGGACGGCACCGCTCGCGCGAGCTGCTGGAGACCTCGTTCGCGCAGTTCCAGGCGGACCGGTCGGTCGTCGGCATCGCCCGCCAGGTCCGTAAGAACGAGGAAGGCCTCGCCGGCTACCGCGAGGCGATGACCTGCCACCTCGGCGACTTCGACGAGTACGCGGACCTGCGCCGCGCCCTCAAGGACCGGGAGAACCGGCTCGCCCGGGACGGCGTCGCCCAGCGGCGCGCCGCCGCCGCGGCTTCGCTGGAGAAGCTCCGGCCCGGCGACGTCATCGTCGTGCCCACCGGCAAGTACGCGGGGCTGGCGGTCGTCCTCGACCCCGGGATGGCGGAAGGGCCGGAAGGACCGCGCCCCTACGTCCTCACCGCGGACCGGCAGGCCCGGCGCCTCGCCTCGATCGACTTCCCGACCCCGGTGGAAGCCGTCGAACGCCTGCGCATCCCGCGCTCGTTCAACGCCCGCAACCCGCAGTCGCGCCGCGACCTCGCGTCCGCACTGCGCACCAAGGCCGGGCACATCCACCCCGACCGGCCCCGGCGCGGGCGCTCCGCGGCCGCGGACGACCCCGAGATCGCCCGGCTGCGCCAGGCGATCCGGCAGCACCCGTGCCACGGCTGCGACGACCGCGAGGACCACGCACGGTGGGCCGAGCGGTTCCACCGGCTGCAGCGCGACACCAAGCAGCTCGAGAACCGGATGCGCGGGCGCACCCACACGATCGCCCGCACGTTCGACCGGGTGTGCGGGATGCTCGCCGATCTGGGCTACCTCACCGGCGACACGGTCACCGAGGACGGCCGCCGCCTCGCCCGGATCTACGCCGAACTCGACCTGCTCACCGCGGAATGCCTGCGCGAGGGCCTGTGGGAGGACCTCACGCCCGCCGAACTCGCCGCCTGCGCCTCGGCACTGGTCTTCGAGGCGCGGATGCCCGACGACGCCATCGCGCCGCGGATGCCCGGCGGCGCGGCCAAGTCGGCGCTGGCCGACATGGTGCGGCTGTGGGGCCACCTGGACGCGCTGGAGGACCAGCACGGCCTGGACTTCCTGCGCGAACCGGACCTCGGGTTCGCGTGGACCGCGTACAACTGGGCCTCCGGGCAGCGGCTCGACGCCGTGCTCGGCGAATCCGACCTGCCCGCGGGCGACTTCGTCCGGTGGATGAAGCAGCTCGTGGACGTGCTCGGGCAGATCGCGGACGCGGCGCCGGAGGACGGCACGGTGCGCGCCACGGCACGCAAGGCGATCGAGGCGGTCCGGCGCGGAGTCGTGGCGTACTCATCGGTGAACTGACGCGGCGCCCCCGGAGTGGCGGGGGCTGCCCGCCGATCCCGGCGCCGCGTGCGGGCTCCCGAGCGGGCCTTGTGCGGCCTTCCGTGCCGCTACTTGCGGCAGAGCGTGAGCCCCGGGCGGCCCGGTTGCCCGAAGTCGCGGCAGCCGGTCGCCGGGGGCTTCTTCGCGGGCTGGTTCGGGTTGCCCGGTCGGGTCGGGACGGTCAGCGTGACGTGCTTGCACCACGGCATGCCCTTGCCCGGCACTTCCTCGCCCGTGCACTCCATCCGGACCTTGCCGTTGTCGACGACGATGCGGGTGGGGCCGACGCTGACCGTCGGCTTGCGCGGCGTCGGCGGTGCCGGCTTCGGATCGGCTTTGACCACCGGCGGCTTCGGTGCCGGCGGGGGTGGGCTGGACGGTTGGGGCGGCGGCGGGGTCGGCTTGGGCGGCGTGGTCTTCGGCGGTTCCGGCTTCGGCGGCGTCGCGGCCGGGGGTGACGGAGGAGGCACCACCGGGGCGGCGGACGGCGGCGGCGGCGACGGGGCCGCGACCGGCTTCGCCGGATCGTGGTTCCCGCCGCCGGTGAACGCCCAGGCCACCGCGGCGATCGCGAGGACCGCCCCGGCGACCACCGCTCCCTTGACGACCGTCGAGCCGCCTTCGCCGGCGGCTCCCGCGGCGCCGGACCCGCCGGAACCGGCCGCGGCGCCCGCGACCGCCGCCCCCACCGCGGCGGCGGCCGCTGCCGCCGCCGCGAGGTAGGCCAGGGCCGCCGCGCCGAGCATGCCTTCGGCGACGACGCGCATGCACGTACTGACACTTGCCAGTTCGACGCACGCCGCGCGGCAGCGGTCGCACGTGTCGAGGTGGGCGCGGATGTTGTCCTCGGCATGGTCGCCGAGGCGGTGCCGCACGAACGCGCCGTACTTCTTCGCGAACGGGCGGCACTCCTGCGGGAGTCCGCTCTCCACGTAGACCTTCAGGTACGCCTCGCGCAGTCCGTCGCGTGCGCGTTCCTTCAGCTTCGACAGCGCGTTCGGGCTGACACCGAGCAGCGGGGCCACGCGGTCGCGCGGCTCCCGCTCGACCTCGGTGTACCAGAGCACCGCCTGCCAGCGTTCCGGGAGCTCCTGGAACGCCTTGGCGGCCAACTGCCGGTCGGTCGCGGCCACCGCGGGATCCTCGGGCGTCTCGTCGGTCGACTCGTACGCCGCGACATCGTCGGTCAGCAGCACCCGCCGCTCGTTGCGGGCCCAGTCGCCCGCCACCCGCCTCACGGTCGTGAGCAGGTACGGGCGGCACGCCTCGCGGGGTCCATGGCCGGAACGCAGGGCATGCAGCGTGCGGGTGAACGTCTCGCCGACCAGGTCCTCGGCGTTTTCCTTGGTGCGGGTGCACAGGCGCGCGAGTCGGCGGACCGCGACCACATGCCGCTGGTACAGGACTTCGTACGCGGCGTCGTCGCCTTCGCGGACCCGGTCGGCCAGGTACGAGTCCGACGGGCCGTCGTCGCGGCGGCCGTCCGCCGACTGGTGGTCGGCGTCGTCGCTGCCGTCTCCGGGACCCTCCTGGCGGAGACGGCTCCGGACTCCGGGCGACGCTTCGGCCGCGACGGGGGCGTCGGAGGCGTCGGCCGGGTCGGTTGCGGGGACTTGGGGGGGTGCGTGCGGGCCGTCGTGGCTGACGGGACCGTCGGAGCCGTCGGAGCCGTCGTAGCCGTCGAGGTCGTCCGGGTCGGACGGGCCGCCCGGCAGCGGGTGTTCGCGCGGCCCGACGGGGGCCGCGACGGCACCGGGCGCTGCGGGGTCGGCCGGCTCGGCACCGGCCGGGCCGGTTCCGGACGACTCGCGGCCGCGGGGCGTCGGGAAAGGACCGCGCCGGTGGTCGGCCGTGCGCTGGCCGGGCAGCATGCCGGACGCGTCGACGCGGCGGGCTTGTTCGGGGACGCGTGCGGGGCCGTCGTCGTCGGACGGCTCGTCGGCGTGCCCGTCCCGGGACTCCGCCGCGGGGTCGGCGGGATGCTCCGGCGGCTGCCGGTCCGGACCGGAGGCCGACGGGTCGTCCTCGCGTGACACCCGGGACCTCCCTCAGCGGAACTCGTCGTCTCTGCGCGCGTCTCTGTGCCCAGCATCGTGGCGATCTCGGGGCCGTCTGTCCAGAACGCCAGGGGGCGTACGCCGTGCGGGTAGTGCGCGCGGGCGTGCGTAGTGCAGGACGGGCGCGCGGATTCGGCACGCGCGCCCGTCCCGGTCGTGGGGCCGTTCGGGTGACGGAGCGTCATAGCGGTGGCGGCGGGATTCGCGGGGGTGGCGAGCATGTGGGGCATGGGGTGCAAGGCCGTTCGGGGGGTGGGGCGGTGGGGGGTGGGCGTCGAGTCGATCGACGCGGGCGGCGCGGCGCGGCGGGGGGAGAGGGCCGCGGACTGCGCGCCGGGGAAGGGGAGTCGGGGGACGGGGTGGGGGGCGTATCGAAGAGCGGGGTGGGGGCGCGCGGTGAAGGGGGAGCGCGCGGCGTTGCGGTGCGGTGCGGTGCGGAGGCAGGTGGCGGCGTCGGCATCGGCGTCGGAGATCAGCCGATACGTCGCGGGGAGCAGGAGCGGGGTGGGGAGTTGCCGGGTTTGGTGCGTGGCGGAGGGGGGTCGGCGGCCGGGGATGCGGCCGCCGCTGGCGCGGGTGGTGCGGGACACGGTCAACTCCCCTGGGGCATACCGGGCTCGATGGCGAGCCGGACGTGCGGGCGCGGTACGGAAGGGACCGGTCCGGGTGCGCCTTGCGTGCCGCCGAGCGGGTCGACGGGGGCGCGGCACAGCCGGTCGAGGCGGTCGGGGAGGGCGGGGTCGTCTCCGTCGACCAGGGCCATGAGGCGGCCGGCGGGGACGGCGTACACGTCCTCGACGAGTGCGCGTTCCATGTGCCGGGCGGTCAGCAGCAGGTGCCGGACGTGGTGCCAGTAGCGCGTCTCGGGGATTTCGAGCTGCACCACGAGCAGGCGCGTGCGTTCGCCCGCGCCGGTGCGCGCCTTGAGGCGCTGTTGGAGGAGGGCGGCGGACGGGAGTTCGGTGAGGGGGTCGGTGCCCGGCGGCAGCGTGCCGGGCGCGGTGGAGCGGATGCGGGCGGAGACGTAGGCCTGGACGACGGAGGCGTCCGCGGGGAGCGCCAGGGCGCACAGGAACAGCGCGTCCAGTTCGCACAGGGCGACGTCCAGGGGGATCTCCGCGGCGGCCCGGTCGCGGCCGAGGGCCACGCAGGCCGATCGGACGTGGCCGGTCGCCACGAAGGACTCGATGCACAGCTCGACGGCCGCGCTGTGCCATTCGACGCGGGAGGGCCAGCCGGCCCGGCGCGTCACACGGTGCCACTCGCCCCGCAGCCAGTCGGGGTCGGCGGTCGATGCGATGTCACACTCGGTACCCATGCCAAGGGAGACCGGGCACCCTCGGAGAAGTGACGCGACCGCATGACACTTTTTGATGTGACCTGGGTCACATTCTTTTGTGCGCCGGGCGCGCATCCCGGGTGACCCGTACGAGTGGGGGCTTTACCTTCCCTTGATGTGCTGGGGGCGGTCTGCGCCGGGTCGTGCCGGGACGTGGCGAGGATGCGGCGCGAGGCGCGTGCGGGCAGCGAAAACCCCCCGGCGCGGGGCGCTCGGGGGGTTCGGGGTCCGCTGGGGTCAGTTGTCGGCGAGGGTGCCGGTCAGGCGGGTGACCGCGCCGCCGAGGCCCCAGCGCTCGGCGAGGGCGCCGACGGCGTCGGGGTCGCGGGGGGCCTTCGGCAGAGCCGGGTCGAAGCCCGCCGGGATCGGGACGTCCTTGGCGACGTTCACGACGAGCGGGGCGACGTCGAGGTAGTCGGACGCTTCGAGGAGCGCCTTGCGGCGGCCGGGCGTCAGTTTGGCCTTCGGGTCCGCGGCGGCGCGGCGGACGCCGGCCAGGTCCCCGTACTCGCCGATGAGCTGCGCGGCGGTCTTCTCGCCGATGCCCTTCACGCCGGGCAGGCCGTCGCTCGGGTCGCCGCGCAGGATCGCGAAGTCGGCGTAGGCCGACGCCGGGACGCCGTAGCGCTCCAGCACGGCGGCGTCGTCGATGACCGCCGGGTCGCCGACGCCCTTGACGGGGTACAGCACGCGCACGCCGCGGGCGTCGTCGACGAGTTGGAACAGGTCGCGGTCGCCGGTCACCACGAGCGTGGCATCGGCGGTGGACGCGGTCGCGAGCGTGCCGATGACGTCGTCGGCCTCGTACCCGGCCGCGCCGATCCGGGCGATGCCGAACGCCTCCAGCACGTCCACGATGATCGGCACCTGCGGGGAGAGCGTGTCGGGTACTTCCTCCGCGTCGGGGGCGTCGCCTTCGACGAACTCCGCCACCCGGTGGGCCTTGTACGACGGGATGGCGTCCACCCGGAACTGCGGCCGCCAGTCGTCGTCCCAGCACGCCACCAGCGCGTCGGGGCGGTGGTCGGCGACGAGCCGCGAGATGAAGTCGAGCAGCCCGCGGACCGCGTTGACCGGAGTCCCGTCCGGCGCCTTCACCGACTCGGGCACCCCGAAGTAGGCGCGGAAGTAGAGCGAGGCGGTATCGAGCAGCATGAGTTGTCGAGGCACGCGCCTATCGTGCCGCACGGGTGTGACGGGGGGAGGACGCGGCACGCGGTGGGGGTGGGGACGGGGCGGGACGGGGCCGCGTACGGACTGGCGCACGCGGGCTGCCGCGGGGCGGGCGGTTCCGTGGGGGCGGCCGCGGTCGGCCGGCGACGCGCGCGGGCGAGCAGCTGAGCAGAGCGTGTCGAGGCGAGGTACGTGCGCGCCGGTTATGGCCGCCGGGGGGTAGCGGCACCCGGACCCACGGGGCGTGGAGGCCGGGGTGCCTGGCGGTGCTGGGAGCGCGTGTTGCACCCCGCCGGTCCGACTGCGCGGGGCGCGCAGTCGCGCGTGCGGTGACGCGTCGTGCGCTGGGCCCCGCGTGCCACATGCGCGTTCCCCCAGAGGTTGCCCCGTGCGGCTTGGGCTTCGCGCCCGCGGGGCGCCGCGCCTGCGGTCGCTCTGCCGTCGGCGGTGACCCGCGCGGAGCCCCGGTTGCTCGTCGGTGCGGCGTCGCTTGTGCCGTCTTGTTGGGCGTGGGTGTCACGCCAGGCCGCGGGGTCTTTCGTCGCCCAGGCCGAACATCGTCCGGCAGGCCTCGAAGCCGTGGATCTCCACGGGGACACGGCGGTGGGCTTGCCAGTCCAGGCGGGCGAGGCGGAGGCGTTGGAGCATGCGGGGCGGGGTGCCGGGGTTGTCGGGGATTTCCTGGCCGTCGTCGCGGTAACCGAGTTTGCGGGAGACGGCCAAGGAGCGCGGGTTGTCGGTGAAGGCCGCGGAGACCGCCCAGCGGGCGTTGAGGGCGACGAAGGCCAAGTGGAGGACCGCGGCGCGCATTTCGGTGCCGAGGCCGCGGTCCTGGTGGGCGCGTTCGAGCCAGGAGCCGGTGGAGACCTCGCGGCGGGCGGCGAAGTTGCGGGCGGCGACTTCCTGCGAGCCGATCGGGGTGCCGTCGTGGACGACGAGCAGGTGGAGGGCCCAGTCTTCGGGCTGCCAAGTGGCCCACGAACGCCAGTGGTGCTGCAGCGCGCCCCGAGTGCGGGCCGGCTCCGGCAGGTTCGACCACGGGAAGGTGAACGGCATGAACCCGTCGTCGTGGATGCCGCGGGCGGCCGCCGCGCACAGCCCGGCGAAGTCCGCCTCGCGCGGCAGGCGGAGTTCCAGGCGCGGGGTGGTGAGGCGCAGGCCGAAGAGCGGCCACAGCTCGGAGATCATGCGGCGATTGTGCGCGACGGCGGAGGCCGCGGCGAGCCGATTTCGTCCGGCTTGGGGAGAACCCGCGGGCTAGACCGAGAACTCGTCCAGAACTTCCTGGAGCGTGTCGCGGACGCCGAGGATGTCGATCAGCCCCGTCATGCGCAGCGTCGCGCGGACGTGCCGGTCCGGCGCCGCCAGGCGCAGTCCCCCGCCGCACGCGTGCATGGCTTTGAACGCGTCGATCAGCACCCCGAGCCCCACCGAGTCGCAGAACGTGAGCGCGGTGGCGTCGACCACCACGCGACGGCATCCGCCGTCGACGAGATCGATGAGCGTCCGATGCAGAAGCGGTGCGTTGTGCAGATCCAGTTCGCCATGCAGATGAACGACGGCGCACCCGCGCCAGATGGTCACCCCGGTGACGGGGTGTTCCTGACCGAGCATGCCAAGCCGCGCGACCATGGCCTCGACCTTTCCGTGGTCGGGACAGGAGTGGAACCTCACGGCGCCGAGTGCATTCTGATGCATTGCGGCCCCCGGAGATAGTCCCAGGACCATTCGTCTTGCGCCGGACCTGGCACCTTGTCCGGAACAACCGGTTTGCGCGGCACCTTGATCACGAAAATCCGGGCATACCAACCGTGTCGGTGGACGATCGGTGAGGGCGCCGCGGCGATGGGTGACGACCCGTCAGATGGTTGGTGTCCGGTTGGCGGGCAGTTGGCGACCGGTTGGCCGCCCGCTGCGCACTCCTTGTGTCCCTACTCGTCCGAATACGGTCAGAGGAACGTCTTGCCCTCGCCGCGGTACGTCGGCACCGTCTCGACGACCCGGTCGCCCTCCACCACATGCAGCACGTCGAAGCGCTCGCACAGTTCGCCGGCCTTCGCGTGCCGGAACCACACCCGGTCGCCGATCAGCAGATCGTCGGCCGCCGCCCCGCGCAACGGCGTCTGGACCTCGCCCGCGCCCTCCTGCGGGTCGTACGCGAGACCTTCCGGCAGGTACGGCGTCGGCAGCCGGTCGCTCCCCGGCGCCCCCGACGCGTGGTAGCCGCCGCCGAGCACCGACACCCAGCCCACCCCGGGACGCCGCACGACCGGCAGGGCGAACAACGCCGCCGGACGGCCCCGGAACGACGTGTAGTGGTCGAACAGTCGCGGCTGGAACAGGCCTGATCCCGCGGCGACTTCGGTGACCGCCGCTTCCGACCGGGTGCGCTCGATGCTGCCCGTGCCGCCGCCGTTGACGAACTCCAGCGGCCCGACCTTGCGTACCGCACGCACGATCTCCGCACGCCGCGCCGCCAGTTCGGCACCCGCACGGGCCTGCATGAACCGGATCGCCCGGCCGTACAGCGCACGGCCCTGCGGCGCGTCGCCCACACCCGCGATGTGCGCCTCGTAGGCCATCAGCCCCACCAGGTGGAACTGCGGCCGCCCGGCCACCTGTGCCGCCACCTCCGCGACCTGGTCGGGCGTGTGCAGCGGCGACCGGTGCGCCCCGACCCGGACCTTGCCGCCGAACGGCTGCCACGAGCAGTCGATGTCCACGCACACGCGCAGGCGCTCCCGGCCGGCGCCGCGGGCGCGGTCGATGAAGTCGAGCTGGGCGACGTCGTCGACCATGACGGTGATCCGGGAGGCGGCCACCGGGTCGGCGGCCAGGCGGGCGTACGCCTCGCGGTCGGTCGACGGGTAGGCGACGAGGATGTCGTCGATGCCCTGGTCGGACAGCCACAAGGCCTCGGGCAGGGTGAACGCCATGACGCCCGCGAAGCCGTCCATCGCCAGCGCCTCGCGCAGCAGCGGAAGGCAGCGCACCGACTTGCTCGCGATCCGGATCGGCATGCCCGAGGCGCGCCGCACGAGGTCCGCCGCATTGGCGCGGAAGGCCTCCAGGTCGACGATCGCGAACGGGGCGT
Source organism: Uniformispora flossi (assembly GCF_049534875.1). NCBI lineage: Bacteria > Bacillati > Actinomycetota > Actinomycetes > Kitasatosporales > Streptomycetaceae > Uniformispora > Uniformispora flossi. Next base: position 170,412 of record NZ_JBMULZ010000019.1, on the reverse strand, counting down.
CGAGGTGCGCGGTGGCGCGGTCGTAGCGCGCCCGGTCGGCGACGAGGTCGGCACCGGGGACGGATCGGCTGACGCGCGCGGCGGTGAGGCTGGCCATGCAGGAAGCCTGCCAGATCGGGTTACCGAGGGGTAGGTGGGGAGCGGCGTGGATACCGTGCAAGTGATCGACAAGCGATCGACAGTCGGTCGACAGGCGATCGAGTACTGATCGAGGACTGATCGGCAACGTGGGGCGGCGGGTGCGGCGCCGTCCCCGCCGGACGCGGCCCCGGGAGGCGGATCGATGCACGTACGAGCCCTGGACCTGATCGATCGGGTGCTGGACCCGGACAGCTTCGCCGCGTGGTCGGACCCGGCACCCGAACCGGACTCCGTCGACGCCGCCTACGCCGCCGACCTGCGGGCCGCCCGCGACCGCACCGGGCTGGACGAAGCGCTGGTCACGGGGGAGGGGCGCATCGACGGACGGCGCGTCGCGGTGGTCGCCTGCGAGTTCGGCTTCCTGGCCGGCTCGATCGGCGTCGCGGCGGCGGAGAAGCTCGTGCGGGCGATCGAGCGGGCGAGTGCCGAACGGCTCCCGCTCGTGGCCTCGCCGACATCGGGCGGCACCCGGATGCAGGAGGGGACGGTCGCCTTCCTGCAGATGGTGAAGATCTCGGCGGCGGTGGCGGCACACAAGGCCGCCGGGCTGCCCTACCTCGTCTATCTGCGGCACCCCACGACGGGCGGCGTGTTCGCGTCGTGGGGGTCGCTCGGGCATGTCACCGCGGCCGAGCCCGGAGCGCTCATCGGATTCCTCGGGCCGCGGGTGTTCGAGGCGCTGAACGGCGAACCGTTCCCGCAAGGCGTCCAGGTCGCCGAGAACCTGTACGAGCACGGGCTGATCGACGCGGTGGTCGCCCCGGACCAGCTCCGGGACGTGGTCGTGCGGGTGTTCGACGTGCTGGGGGACCCCGGGGCCGGAAGCGGCCTCGGGGATGTTCCGGAGCGCGCGGGCGCCGCGGCCGGGGGCGCGCCGGAAGGCATGTCAGGGGCCCGGGTGGAGGGGCGTACGCCCGCGGACACTCCGGCGTGGGAGAGCGTCCGCCGGTCGCGCGATCCCCGGCGGCCGGGGCTGCGCACGCTCCTGCGGCGCGGGGCGCGCTCGGTGACGCCGCTGCGCGGCACCGGCGAAGGCGAGAGCGAGCCGTCGCTGCGCCTGGCCCTGGCACGGTTCGGGGATCGGGCCGGCGCGCCGTGCGTGGTGCTGGGCCAGGACCGGACCCGGCAGAGCGAGTACGGCCCGTTCGGCCCCGCAGGACTGCGCCAGGCCCGGCGGGGCATGCGGCTCGCCGCCGACCTCGGCCTGCCGCTCGTCACCGTCGTCGACACCGCCGGCGCGGCGCTCTCCGCGGACGCGGAACAAGGCGGCCTGGCCGGGGAGATCGCCCGCTGCCTCGCCGAACTCGTGGTGCTGCCCGCGCCGACCGTGTGCCTGCTGCTCGGCCAAGGCGCGGGCGGCGGCGCGCTGGCCCTGCTCCCTGCCGACCGGGTGCTGTGCGCCGAGCACGGGTGGCTGTCGCCGCTGCCGCCGGAGGGCGCGTCGGCGATCCTGTACCGCACGACCGACCGCGCGGCCGAGATCGCCGAACGCCAAGGCATCCGCGCGGCGGACCTGCGCGCGCACGGCATCGTCGACCGGATCGTCCCCGAACTCCCGGACGCGGCCGAGGAACCGGAACCTTTCGTCCGGCGCGTGGCGGACACGCTCGCGGAGGAACTGACGGGACTGCACACCCTCGACCCGGAGACGCGGATGGCGCGGCGGCTGGCGCGGTACCGGCGGCTGGGGTTGCCCGAGGGATGGTGAGCGGACTCGATGCCCTGGTCAACGCTGGTGGTGGGCAGGGGAGTTGCCGACGTTAGTGGATCACTCGTAGGGGTGACGTCTGAGGGTTCCGCGTCCGGTCCCGGGCGGGGTGCCTAGCCTGAATCTCGTTCGAGGGATCGGGCCGTGCGCGGCCCGATCCGCGGCGTGGAGGCGGCCGACGACACTGATCGCGAGAGTCGTCCGCGTCCGCGAGGCCGCGGGCCCCGGACGGGATGCCGCACGAGGCCCCGTGGTCAGGCCACGTGCGGCATCTCCGCTCAGCGGGTGTACAGCGCGGGGCCGGGGGCGGGGGTGCCCGGCGGGAGCAGGGCCAGGTCGAGGCCGCGGGTGAGCCGGCCGCGCAGGACGTCGGCTTCCGCGAGACGCGCCGCGATCCGCTGCGCGGCGGCGGTGATGTCCTGCGGCAAGGCGGACGCGACGAGCGCCAGTTGGACGTCGGCTGTTTCGGCCGGGCGCAAGTAGGCGGCCTCGACGACGGGTTCGGCGGCGACGGCGGCGCGTACCGCGGCGGCGACCTCGGGGTCCTCGTGCGCGGGCACGAGCGTGCGGCCTTCGGCGACGGCCCGGAGCGCGGCGCCGGTGAGTTCGTACGCGACCGGGCCGGCCATGTCGAGCAGCAGCGTGTCGGCGCCCTCGGAGTACGTGGCGAGCGCGGCCCGGCGGGCGTCGACCGGCACGGGACGGGCGTCGGCCCGCCAGCGGGTCAACGCGTCGGTCGAGGTGAACGCGGGCAGCGCCTTGCGGCCGTCGGGCCCGACGATCGTGGGGACCGCCATGTCGCTGGACTTCTCGCGCTTGAGTTCCCCCGGGGCGGTGTCCTCCAACTCGCCGAGGATCGCCACGACCGGCACCAGCAGCCGCGCGTGGGCCAGGGCGCCGACCACGTCCCCGCCGCTCGCGAGCGCCGACGCCAGGGCGGGATCGGCGGTGCCGTCGTCGCCGGAGAAGCCGGGGTCGGGGATGCTCTTGCCGGTGAAGTCCACGGGGTGACCCTAACGGGTTGGGGCGGCGCGGCTTGGGTGCGCGGGGGTGGGGCGGGAGCGGGCCGCGGATGATCGTCGGGTTGTCATACCGGTGCTGGCTCCCCCAACCGCCGAGGTATAGCAGCGTGGGCTTGAGAGGTGCGGACTGTTGTCCACAGGGGGGCGCGGCGGTGGTCGGCTTGGTGGCCCGGCGGTGGTCGGCTTGGTGGCTCGGCGGGCGGTGAACCCCCGGCGGGTGGTGACCTATGAGGCCGAGTGTCGACGCCGGGAGAAAACGGCAGTGGTGCCGGAAGCGGGGCTCGGGGCGCGGCGTCGGGATCCGGACCGAGGCCGGGTTCGGTGCACGGGTGGGGCCAGGGCCGAGGCCGCGCTGCTCGATCGGGCCGTTCCACGAAGCCGGGCCGCTGCGTCGCGGCGCTCCCGCTTCGCCCGGGCCTCGCCTCGGCCGAGCCGGCCCCGGCCCCGTCGGCAGGGCGGCTCGGCGGACTTCCGCTCAGGCGTAGACCGGGCCGGTGAACTTCTCGCCCGGGCCCTTGCCCGGCTCGTCCGGGATCAGCGACGCCTCGCGGAACGCGAGCTGGAGGGACTTCAGGCCGTCGCGGAGCGGCGCGGCGTGCTGCGAGCCCAGCTCGGGGGCGCCCGCGGTGACGAGGCCGGCCAGCGCGGTGATGAGCTTGCGGGCTTCGTCGAGGTCCTTGTGCTGCTCGCCGTCCTCGGCGAGACCCAGCTTGATCGCCGACGCGCTCATGAGGTGTACGGCGAGGGTGGTGATCACCTCCATCGCGGAGACGTCCGCGAGGTCGCGGGTCATCCCGTCGACCGCCTCACCCGGCTCGGACGGGTCGGCGGCGGAGGAGGAGTGCTGCTGTGCGCTGTCGGTCATGCGCACCAGTGTCGGGCATCGGACGGTGGCCGCGGCTTGGGGGCCGGGGCTCCGCGGCGGGCGGCATCCGCGCGATCGTCACCCGTCGGTGGGTCCGCAGCCCGCCCGCCGCGTCGACCTCCGCCCGAAGGGGTGACACCGACCGGCCCGCCCCCGGCCCGTTCGCGGCACCGGCCGACCCCACGCGTGCCCGGCCCCGCTCGCGGCATCGGCCTCCGCCCGCCCCTGGCCCGCTCGCGAGTCGGCCTCCCCTTCGGAGTCGCTAGACTCCCTCCGCCAGCACGACTCCGCCCGGTGTCCGGTTCATCCTGCCGGGTGGTATTGTGGTGCGTCGACCGAGCGGATACTTCGTGTGTCCGCCACGCAAGCGGAGGCTCCGTCTCCCACCTGATCGGCCTCGCGGTCGACGGGTCACGGTCCGGCACCGGTCATCCACGGATGGCCGGGCAGGTGTGCGGATTCCCGGAACGGGAAGAAGCCGTCTGCCGCCGGTGTTATGGAGCCTCGCATGCGTCCCGTGCGGGGCTTTTCGCATGTCGGGCTGTTTGTCTGAACGGCCCGGTGTGACGGATGGACCCGTAAGTCGGTCGAACGGCAGGAGTACGTGGCCGCGGGACGGAACCGCCGACCACTTCAGGAATCGAGGAGGCCCCATCAGCGCCGAGCCCCGCATCAACGACCGGATTCGCGTCCCCGAGGTGCGACTTGTCGGTCCCAGCGGCGAGCAGGTCGGGATCGTCCCGCTTGCCAAGGCCCTGGAGCTGGCTCAGGAATACGACCTCGACCTCGTCGAGGTCGCGGCCAACGCCCGGCCGCCTGTGTGCAAGCTCATGGACTACGGCAAGTTCAAGTACGAGTCCGCCATGAAGGCCCGTGAAGCGCGCAAGAACCAGGCGCACACGGTCATCAAGGAGATGAAGCTCCGGCCGAAGATCGATCCGCACGACTACGACACCAAGAAGGGTCACGTCGAGCGGTTCCTGAAGCAGGGCGACAAGGTCAAGATCACGATCATGTTCCGCGGTCGTGAGCAGTCCCGCCCCGAGCTGGGCTTCCGACTGCTGAAGCGTCTCGCGGAGGACGTCCAGGAGCTGGGCTTCGTCGAGTCGAGCCCGAAGCAGGACGGCCGCAACATGATCATGGTTCTCGGTCCGCACAAGAAGAAGACCGAAGCCATGGCCGAGGCCCGCGAAGCCGCCGAGGCGCGCAAGCAGGCCCGCCGCGGCGAGGAGTCGGCCCCGGCCGACCCCGCCGGCGAGGCGACGGACGCGGCCGAGGCGCCGGAAGCCGTCGAGGCCCCGGAAGCCGCCAAGGCGCCGGACGCCGTCGAGGCCCCGGAAGCCGCGGAGGCTCCGGCCGCCGCGGACCAGGCCTGATCGGCCCGGTCGTTCCGCGACCAGGAAGTTACCTACATACCTGTGCCTGCCCGGTGTGATGCCGGGCAGGCACGGCACGACGAGGAGACAGCGGCGACATGCCGAAGAACAAGACGCACAGTGGTGCCAGCAAGCGCTTCAAGATCACCGGCTCCGGCAAGGTGCTCCGCCAGCGCGCCGGCCGCCGCCACCTGCTCGAGCACAAGCCGTCGACGCTGACCCGCCGCCTCGCGGGCACCGCCGAGATGGCTCCGGGTGACGCCAAGAAGATCAAGAAGCTGCTCGGCAAGTGAGCCATGTGCGCCTGCCCCGCCGAGCGTGAGCCGGCGGGAGCGGCGGGCGCCGGTCCCAGTCGTACCCCGGGTCGGGGCTTCCACCACGCCCCGGTCTGAAGTCAAGGAGTTCATCAAGTGGCACGCGTCAAGCGGTCGGTCAACGCGCAGAAGAAGCGCCGCGCAATCCTCGAGCAGGCGAGCGGCTACCGCGGTCAGCGTTCGCGCCTCTACCGCAAGGCCAAGGAGCAGGTCACCCACTCCCTGGTCTACAACTACAACGACCGCAAGAAGCGCAAGGGCGACTTCCGTCAGCTGTGGATCCAGCGCATCAACGCTGCCGCGCGTCTGAACGGCATCACCTACAACCGCTTCATCCAGGGTCTGAAGGCCGCCAACATCGAGATCGACCGCAAGATGCTGGCCGAGCTCGCGGTCAACGACCCGACGGCGTTCGCGGCGCTTGTCGAGGCGGCCCAGAAGGCTCTTCCGGAGGACGTCAACGCGCCGAAGGAAGCCGCCTGAGGCTTGCCGTCCCGGGCCCGTCGCATGTAGGCGGGCCGGTGGACCCGGCCCCTCGGGGCCGATTTTCCGGAGGGCCTCCACGGACGCCGCCCCCGTACCCCGGTACGGCGGCGCGGGTCGGTGGAGGCCCACCGGCGCATTTGCGGCCGATGCGAAACGCGCGCCCGTCGCCCCGGGGCCGGACACCGGCCCGGCCGGGCGAGCGCGGCCGCCGGCTCCGCCTTCCGCCCGAACGCCCTCGCCCAGAAACGGTTTTCCGTATGCCGAGTCCCGAGCTGACGTCCACCCGCTCGCCGCGTGTGGCCGCGGCCAGGCGGCTGGCCAAGCGGGCGCACCGGGCGAGCGAGCGGCGGTTCCTCGCCGAGGGCCCACAGGCGGTGCGGGAAGCCGCCGCGCTGCCGGGCACGCTGGTCGAGCTGTACGCGACCGCGGAGACCGCCGAGCGCTACCCGGACATCGTCGACCTGGCCCGGGCGCAGAACGTGCCGGTGCTGAGCGCGAGCACGGATGTCATCGCGGCGATCAGCCAGACCGTCACCCCGCAGGGGATCGTCGGCCTGTGCCGGTTCGTGGACGTGCCCTTGGCGTCGCTCACCGCGGACACCCCGCCCGACCTGGTCGCCGTGCTGGCGCACGTGCGCGACCCGGGCAACGCCGGGACGGTGCTGCGCGCCGCCGATGCGGCCGGTGCCGAAGCGGTGGTGCTGACCGACGCGTCCGTGGACCTCTACAACCCGAAGACCGTGCGCGCGTCCGTGGGCAGCCTGTTCCACCTGCCGGTCGCGGTCGGGGCCCGGGTCGAGGACACCATGGCGCAGTTGCGGGCTGCCGGGCTGCGGATCCTCGCCGCCGACGGGGCGGGGGAGTGCGACCTGGACGAGGAGATCGACGCGGGCGGGCTGGACGGGCCGACGGCCTGGATTTTCGGCAACGAGGCGTGGGGACTGCCCGAGGAGACGCGGGCGTTGGCCGACGCGGTCGTGCGGGTGCCGATCCACGGCCGGGCGGAGAGTCTGAACCTCGCGACCGCCGCGGCCGTGTGCCTGTATGCGTCCGCGCGGGCGCAGCGCGGGAGTTCCGGATGCCGGACCTTGCGCGCCGGGGGCGCTGCCCACTGACCGGCGTACTCCGGCGTGCGCCCGGTTCGCCAGGGGCGCGCAAGGAAAAGCGGTCGCGTGACTGTCGAGCCGGGCGGCCCGTTGGAGTAGTGTGACCGGCCCGGAGCATCTGCTTCATAGGGGTATGCCGTTCCGCGGGGGGCCACGGAATGCTGCAATCCCTCGGCCGTACGAGGTCGGAAGGGGGCCGGTGGGCGTGGACGCGGATCTGCACGCGGCAGGTGGACGCACGGGCGTGGACGGGCCGGGTATTCCGCACCCGGCCCCGGCCGGCGATCCGGTTTCCTTGCCGGGCAAGGGAGTTCCAGCCGGAGACGACCCCGGCCCCGGCGTCGCGGCGTTGTGCGGGCTCACCGCGGATGCGTTGCCCGACGGGCTGGTGATCGCCGATGCTTCCGGCACGGTGTGCTGCTTCAACACGGCCGCCGTCCGCATCACCGGCATCAAGGCCGCCGACGCCCTCGGCAAGCACTTGTCCGACGCGCTGCCGCTCGAGGACATCGACGGGCGGCGCTGGTGGGTGTGCACCGACCCGTTCGGCGGCCTCGGCATCCGGACCCGGCAGCCGGAGCGCAACCTGCTGCTGGCCGGGCGCGAGGTCCTGGTGACCGCGTCCTACGTGCGGGAGAACGGCGCCAACACCCCGGTCACGCACGTCGTCGTCGGCCTGCGCTGTACCTCCGCGCGCCGCCGCAGCGAGCGGAACCACGCGGAACTGGTCGCCACCGTCGCGCACGAGCTGCGGTCGCCGCTGACCAGTGTGAAGGGCTTCACCGCGACGCTGCTGCGCAAGTGGGAGCGGTTCACCGACGAGCAGAAGCGGCTGATGCTGGAGACCGTCGACGCGGACGCGGACCGGGTGACGCGGCTGATCACCGAGCTGCTCGACATCTCCCGGATCGACTCGGGCCGGCTCCAGCTGCACCGCCAGGTCGTCGACCTGCGCGAAGCGGTCGACCGGCACGTGCGGGCGATGGTCACCGCGGGGCACCCCGCCGACCGGTTCGTGGTGCGTGCCGAGCCGGGGCTGGCGCAGACCTGGATGGACCGCGACAAGCTCGACCAGATCCTCGGCAACCTGCTGGAAAACGCGGTGCGCCACGGCGCCGGAACCGTCACCATCGAGATGACCCGCATCCGTCTGGGCGCGGACGCGTCCGACGACCCGGCGACGGGCGAAGCGGGCGGCGGCGACCAGGACGACCAGGACGGCGAGGCCGGCGAGGAAGGGACGGAGATCACGGTGAGCGACGAGGGCCCGGGTATCCCGGACGAGTTGCTCGGCCGGGTCTTCACGCGCTTCTGGCGCGGCAACCGGCGGGGCGGCACCGGTCTCGGCCTCTACATCGTCAAGGGCCTCGTCGAAGCGCACAGCGGGACCATCGACGTCGGGCGTGCCGCGAGCGGCGGGGCCCGGTTCCGATTTCGGCTGCCCGCGGGGATGCCGGACGTCCTGACCTGAGCGTGCGCGGCCGTGGAAGCCGCAAAACGCCGCACCGGACGACCACCCCGCGGGCTGTGCCGCGACCACGTCGGGCCGCACCCGGACGACGCCGCAATCCCCGAGCTGTCCGGGGTGCGGGCAGGTTCCGGGTGGCCGCCTCGATTCGCCTAGACTCGACCCGTCGCCCCGTGCCTCCCGTGCGCCTCTGCCGCGCGCGCGGAACGCCGTCGGCGCCACGAGCCGCCCGGCTTCGACCGGACGCCCGTGCGGGCGAGAATCCCTACAGGAGCACTGGAAGAAGATGTCGGCACCGAACAAGTCGTACGACCCGGTCGAGGTGGAGTCGCTGAAACCGGAGGAGGTCGACAAGGCGCGCGATGCCGCCCTTGCCGCGTTCGCCGCCGCAGGTGACCTGGACACCCTCCACGAGGCCAAGATCGCGCACACCGGGGACCGGTCGCCGCTGGCGCTCGCCAACCGCGAGATCGGCGCGCTGCCGCCGCAGGCCAAGGCCGAGGCCGGCAAGCGCGTCGGGCAGGCCCGGGGCCAGGTCAACCAGGCCCTCGCCGCCCGCCGCGAGGTGCTCGAGGCGGAACGCGACGCCCGCGTCCTGGTCGAGGAGACCGTCGACGTCACACTGCCGTGGGACCGCGCCGCGCGCGGCGCCCGGCACCCGCTGACGACGCTGTCCGAGCGCATCGGCGACGTGTTCGTCGCGATGGGCTACGAGATCGCCGAAGGCCCCGAGGTCGAGGCCGAGTGGTACAACTTCGACGCCCTCAACATCGCCCCGGACCACCCGGCGCGCACCATGCAGGACACGTTCTTCGTGCAGGCCGCCGACGGCACCCCGGACTCGGGCGTCGTGCTGCGCACCCACACCTCGCCGGTGCAGATCCGCTCGATGCTCACCCGCACCCCGCCGATCTACGTGATCTGCCCGGGCCGCGTGTACCGCACCGACGAGCTGGACGCCACGCACACCCCGGTGTTCGGCCAGGTCGAGGGCCTCGCGGTGGACCGCGGCCTGACCATGGCGCACCTCAAGGGCACGCTCGACCACTTCGCCGCGTCGATGTTCGGCGAGGGCCTGGTGACCCGGATGCGCCCGTCGTACTTCCCGTTCACCGAGCCGTCGGCCGAGGTCGACCTGCAGTGCTTCGTGTGCCGCGGCGCGTCGGTGGGCGACCCCGACAACCCGTGCCGGACCTGCAAGTCCGAAGGCTGGATCGAGTGGGGCGGCTGCGGCATGGTCAACCCGCGCGTGCTCGTCGCGTGCGGCATCGACCCAGACGTGTACAGCGGTTTCGCCTTCGGCATGGGCCTGGAACGCACCCTGATGTTCCGGCACAGCGTCGAAGACATGCGGGACATGGTCGAGGGTGACGTGCGTTTCACCCTTCCGTTCGGGATGGAGATCTGATGCGGGTCCCGCTTTCGTGGCTGCGGGAGTACGTCGACCTGCCGGCCGGCGAGTCCGGCCGGGACGTCGCGGCCAAGCTCATCGGCCTCGGCCTCGAGGTCGAGACCGTCGACCGGCTCGGCGCCGACCTCAAGGGCCCGCTCGTCGTGGGCCAGGTCCTGGCCGTCGAGGAACTCACCGAGTTCAAGAAGCCGATCCGGTACTGCCAGGTCGACGTCGGCGACGCCAACGGCACCGGCGAGCCGCAGAACATCGTGTGCGGCGCGCGCAACTTCGAGGAAGGCGACAAGGTCGTCGTCATCCTCCCCGGCGGCGTGCTGCCCGGCGGGTTCGAGATCGCCGCGCGCAAGACGTACGGCAAGACGTCCGAGGGCATGATCTGCTCGGCCCGCGAGCTCGGCATGGGCGACGACCACGACGGCATCATCGTGCTGCCGATCGAGGCCGAGGTCGGCGCCGACGCGATCGAACTCCTCGGGCTCGTCGACGAGGTCCTCGACATCGCCGTCACCCCCGACCGCGGCTACTGCCTGTCGCTGCGCGGCGTCGCCCGCGAGGCCGCCATCGCCTACGGCATCCCGCTGCGCGACCCGGCGCTGCTCGACGTGCCCGCCGCGAACGCCTACGGCTACCCGGTCGCGGTCGACGACGCGGACGGCTGCCGCCGCTTCGTGGCGCGCACCGTCATCGGCATCGACCCGTCCGCGCCGTCGCCGCTGTGGCTCCAGCGCCGCGTGCAGATGGCCGGCATGCGGCCGATCTCGCTCGCCGTCGACATCACCAACTACGTGATGCTCGAAATCGGCCAGCCGCTGCACGCCTACGACCGCGCCCGCCTCGACGGGACGATCACCGTGCGCCGCGCCCACGTGGGCGAGAAGCTCCGCACGCTGGACGGCGTCGAGCGGACCCTCGACCGCGAGGACCTGCTCATCACCGACGCCTCGGGCCCCATCGGCCTGGCCGGCGTGATGGGCGGCGCGACCACCGAAATCGGCATCGACACGACCGACATCGTCATCGAGGCCGCCAACTTCGACCCGGTCGCGATCGCCCGCACCGCGCGCCGTCACAAGCTCGGCTCCGAGGCGTCGCGCCGGTTCGAGCGCGGCGTCGACCCCGAGGCGGCCCGGGCCGCGGCGCAGCGCGCCGTCGACCTGCTCGTGCTGCTGGGCGGCGAAGGCGCCGTCGCCGAGGCCGGCGTCACCGAGGTCGACGCGCCGCGCGAGCCGGTCCGCATCGGCATCGCCGCGGACCACCCGGCGCGGGTCGCCGGTGTGCCGTACGCGCCGGAGACCGTCGCGCAGCGCCTCCAGGAGGTCGGCTGCACGGTCGAGGGCATCGACGCGCTCACCGTCACCCCGCCGACCTGGCGCCCCGACCTGACCGACCCGAACGACCTCGCCGAAGAGGTCATCCGGCTCGAAGGCTACGACGCGGTCCCCTCGGTGCTGCCGCAGGTGCCCGCCGGGCGCGGCCTGACCGCCGGGCAGCGGCTGCGCCGCCGGGTCGGCCGGGCGCTCGCCGCCGCCGGGTACTACGAGGTCCTCGACTACCCGTTCGTCGGCGACGCGGTCTTCGACGATTTCGGCCTCGACGCGTCCGACCCGCGCCGGATGACGGTCAAGCTGGTCAACCCGATCTCCGACGAGGAGCCCGGGCTGCGCACCACGATGCTGCCGGGACTGCTGGGCGCGCTGCGCCGCAACGTGGGCCGCGGCAACACCGACGTGGCGCTGTTCGAGGGCGGGCTGGTGTTCCACCCGAAGGCCGAGCGCCCCGTCGCGCCGCGGCTGCCGGTGGACCGCCGTCCGACCGACGCCGAACTCGCGTCGCTGGCCGCGGCGCTGCCCGAGCAGCCGTACCACGTGGCCGCGGTGCTGGCGGGGCAGCGGGAGCCGTCCGGCTGGTGGGGCGCGGGCCGCCCGGCGTCGTGGGCCGACGCGGTCGAGGCCGCGCGCACCGTGGCGGCCGCCGCGGGCGTCGAACTCACCGTGCGCCAGGGCCAGTACGCGCCGTGGCACCCGGGCCGCTGCGCCGAACTCGTGGTCGGCGACACCGTCGTCGGGCACGCGGGCGAACTCGACCCGCGCGTCGTCAAGGCGCTGCAGCTGCCGGAGCGCACCTGCGCGATGGAGCTGAACCTCGACGCGCTGACCGCCGGCCTGGAAGGCGGCGAGAAGCACGCGGTGTCCGGGCACATCGGGTCGTTCCCGATCGCCACGCAGGACGTCGCGCTGGTCGTCGGCGCGGAGGTGTCGGCCGCCGCGGTCGAGGCGGCGCTGCGCGAAGGCGCGGGTGCGCTGCTGGAGTCGCTGAGCCTGTTCGACGTGTTCACCGGCGAGCAGATCGGCGAGGGCCGCAAGTCCCTCGCGTACGCGCTGCGCTTCCGCGCGGCGGACCGCACGCTCACTGTCGAGGAGGCCACGGCGGCGCGCGACGCCGCGGTGGCGCTCGCGGCGGAGCGCACGGGCGCGGTGCTGCGCGGGGCGTGACGCACCCACGCATACGCACGAACGCCGAAGGGCCCGAGGTTTCCCCGGATCGGGGGAGTCGCGGGCCCTTCGCGTTGCTTGTTCACGCCCGGTTGCCGGTTCCCCGCGGTTGCCGGTTCTCGGGCGGACGGCGGGCTCAGCCTTCCGGGTCGTCGTCGCCGTACGGGCGCAGGTGCAGGCGGCGTGCGTCGCGTTCGGCGATGTCGTCGGCGCGTTCCGCGGCCAGCTTCACGATGTCGTCCTTGCCGGCGTGCAGGAACCGCCCGGCGAGGGCGTCGACCTTGCCTTCGGCGACGGCGGTGACCGCGCCGAGGATCCGCTGCTTGTCGTACCAGTCGCTCTTGCCCTCGAACATCGCCATGCCGGCGGTCATGTCGGTGGCGACCGCGCCCGGCGAGACGTCGAAGAGATACACACCGCGCTCGGCCAGGGGGCCGGCCATGGCGTCGCTGAGCCGCAGCAATGCTGCCTTGGAGGTGCTGTAGGCCGAGTAGTTCGGGTCGGTGCGGAGCGCGAAGCCGCTGTTGATGTTGACGATGCGGCCGCGGCCGCGGGCCAGCATGCCGGGGATCACCGCGCGGTCGATGTTCGCCGGGCCGCGCAGGTTCGTCTCCACGACCGCCCACCACCGGTCCGGATCGGTCTCCCAGAACGGCACTTCGCTGTCGTCGATGAGGCCCGCGTTGTTGACCACCAGGTCCAGCGGGCCGAGTGCGGCTTCGGCGTCGGCGACCGCCGCGGTCACCGCGGACAGGTCGGTCACGTCGGCGACCACGGCGGTGCCGCGCGCGCCCGTGGCGCGGATGGCGGCCAGTACCGGCTCGAGGCTTTCCGCGGTGCGTCCGAGTACCGCCACCGACGCGCCTTGCCCGGCGAGGTGTTCGGCGATGCTGCGGCCGAGGCCGCGCGCGGCGCCGGTGACGAGAGCGGTCGTGCCGAGGGTCATGGCGGTGCGTCCTCCGGGGGTGCCTGCGGCGGCTTTCGGGCGCGCTAGCGGTTGGTGGTGGGTGCGCTGATCGGGGCCTGCCCGGTCTTCGCGGCGTCGTCCGGGGACACCTTGAACATCTTGTCGAGGTAGCCGTCGGGCAGCGTGCGGACGCCGCATACCTGCTCCATGGCGTCCGCCGGGTTGTTCGGGAAGCGGAACTGGGTGCGGTCCCACGAGCCGGTGAGGTTCTTCCAGAAGCGGCTCCAGGTCATCGGCTGCTGCACCGAGTCCTGCAGTTCCCGCAACGCGCCGCGGTTCTCGTCGCCGCACGTCAGCGCGTACTTCGCCTGCGCGACCCGGAGCGGGTCGATGCCGGGCGGCAGGACGGTGTTCTCCGGCGCGTAGGCGGCGAACAGCCAGGCGATGTCGAGTTCCTTCTCGTGCCCGGGGCGTCCGCGGCCGGTCAGCTCCTGGTGGGCGGCCAGCGGGTAGGCCAGGCCGAGGATGTCGACGGAACGCCCGTCGAGCGGGACGGCGGCGCCGCTCATGCCGAGATTGAGCCACGCCGTCGCGTAGGGGGCCGGGTCGCCGGGGCGGAGCGGGGTGACGTAGAAGCCGTCGTACCAGGCGTAGACGAGGACGTGGGTGTACTGCGTCCTCGCGATCCGGACGGCTTCGGGGAAGCGCGGGTAGTGCGCCATGTAGTCGGCGGCCGAGATCGGGTGCGCGATGCCCATGGCGTCTATGTAGAACGCGCGCTCGTCGGCGATGATCCCGTCGGAGCTGAAGCCGTCGTAGGGCACGCGCAGCGATACGCCGCAGACCACGGCCCACACCGTCACGGCCGCCGCGACCGGGATCGCGAGCCTGCCGGACGGCACCAGCAGCACCGGCAGCACGGCGACGAACAGGGCGGGGATGAGCATGCGCGCGTGCATGAAGTCGCCGCCGACGCGGACCACGTACAGGCTCATCACGGTGGCGACGACGACCGGCATGACGAAGACGGCGGTGCGCGGGGCGTCGCCGCGGGCGGTCGTGCGCAGGCCGTCGGCGCGGACGCGCAGCACGACGACGGCGACGACCAGCGCGACGAGGGCGAGGACGGGGAGCCACAGGACGTAGGGGGTGACGAAGTCCTGCGCGTAGTGGCCGCCGCGCCGCCAGTCGGAGCCGGAGGCTTCCTTGGCGATGGCGGGGAGGGGGAGAAGCACGCCGTAGTAGCCGGCCCGGAAGATCTCGTAGGCGACCGGGATCGCCGCGGCCGCGCCCAGGTGTCCGAGGGCGGCGAGCCAACGCGGCCGCCGGGCGATCGCCAGGACGACGAGGAAGCCGACGCTCGCGATTGCCAGGTCCGGGCGCACCATCGGCCCGAGTCCGGCGAGGACGGCGAGCGGGTAGGTGATGCGGTTGCGGCGGTCGTCGAGAGTGTGGACCAGCAGCCACCAGCAGCCCGCGATCCACAGCGTGGAAAGGCCGGTCTCCAGGCCGGAGGTGGCGAAGTCCCACACCGGCGGCAGGGCGATCAGCAGCAGGACGCCGAGCGGGAGCATGAGGCGGCCGGGGGCGTACGGCCGGTACAGGCGGCGCGTGGCGTCGAGCGCGATCGCGTACCCGGCGGCCGTGCACAGCAGGCCGAGGTAGACCGCGATCTTCCCGATGTCCGCGCCGGTGAGCCAGCCGACCAGCACGAGCAGCCACTGCCACACGGTGCTGGTGGACGCCTCGGCGCGTTCCCCGACGTTGTAGACGGGGCCGTGCCCGGCGAGGATCTGTCGCACGGTGCGGGTGAAGATGAGGCCGTCGTCGCTGATCCAGCGGTGCGTGTAGCCGAGCACCAGGATCACCGCGGCGGGCAGCGCGACCATGGCCGCGTTCCAGCGGCGGGTGAAGGCGGTGCCGGATTCGGCGGCGGCGGCGTCCCCGGGCGCGTCGCTGCCGGTGCGCCGGTACAGCGCACTGACGAGGCTCATGCTTCGGGGACTCCAAGGGCCGGGGCGTCGGACGTTTGCGCGGGGGCGGCCCGGCACTGGTAACGCCGACGTGACCGGGCACGCACGGCAACCATATATGGGCTCACTTCTATGACGCGTCAGGCGAGCAGTTGCGCTGCCGTGCGTGACGGGTGAATTCGGACGGATACGCAGCGTAGCCGCATGGACGCGGCACGGTGAAGTTCACCGTGCCGCGTCGCCCCGCCGCCATCGGTGGACGGCCGCCTACTTGCAGAACTTCTGCTCGGCGGCGATCGGGTCGGCCGGGATGCGCAGCTTGGTGCGGTCGTAGGCGCCGGTCAGGTTGTCCCAGAAGCGGCCGAACGTCAGCGGCTTGGTGACCGAGTCGACCAGCTCCTTCACGTCGCCGCACTGCATCGTGTGGTTGGCGGCGTTGACGAGCTGGAGCATGGTGACGCCGCGCTCGCGGTCCTTGGCGGACAGGAAGTTGTCGGGGATCTGCGACCAGGCCGCCGGGTCCACGTACAACGCGAAGTTCCATGCCGGGGGCAGCAGCTTCTGGTGGCCGGCCGCGGCGAAGTTGGTCTGGTCGATGTGCGCGCCGATGGTGTTCGACAGGCCCCACACGTCGGCGACGATGCCGTCGAGCGGCATGACCGCGCCGCCCACGCCGAGGCGGCCGATGACCAGGCCGACGGGGAAGTCGACGTCGGTGCGCAGCGGGAGGGCGAAGTCGACGGGGAGGTTGTAGGCGCGCGCGTAGTTCGGGTCGAGGATCAGCACGCGGCGGCCGTCGGCGAGGGCCTTGCGGCTGACGTCGTAGGACTCTTCGATGGTGCGGATGTGCGGCCCGACGGTGACCGGGTTGTCGGTCTTCGTCTCGTTGGTGTAGAAGTCGCGTTCGTTCCACACCTGGTGCTGGCCGTTGCCGAGCGGCGAGTCGGTGGTGATGATGCCGGAGCGCCACGAACTGCCGCAGATGACGGCCCAGACCGCGATGCCGGCGACCACCGGGGTGGCGAGCTTGTCGAACGGCGTGAGCAGCAGCGGGAGCAGCAGCATCAGCAGGACGGGCATCCACATGCGGCCGTGCATGAAGTCGCCGCCGACCTTGATGACGTAGAACGTCTGCACGAACGCCGCGGTCAGCGGGGCGGCGACGACGATCCAGGTGCGGTTCCCGGGGCGGCGGACGCGCAGGAGCAGCGCGGCGACGACCGCGAGGAGGAGCAGTGGGATCCACAGCTTGTAGGGCCGGTTGTAGTCCGTCAGGTAGTCCCAGCCGCGGCCCCACAGCGATTCGCCGGCTTCTTTGGTGAGCGCGGGCATCGGGAAGATGAGGCCGTAGTAGCCCATGCGGAAGATCTCGTACGCGGCGGGCAGCGCGCCGGCGACGGCGAGCATGCCGATGCAGCGGGTCCAGCGGGCCCGGGTCAGCAGGGCGAGCGCGGCCAGGAAGACCATCATCGCCAGGCCGAGGTCGGGGCGGACGAGCGGGCCGAGGCCGTACCAGACGCTGGTGCCGAGGACGCGGCGCAGCCGGACGCGGTCGGCGGGGATCTGCCACGCGCGCACCAGGAGGGACCAGGACACGGCGATCCAGAAGATGATCAGCCCGGTTTCCATACCCGCGGTCAGGAAGTCCCAGATGGACGGGATCGCGACGAAGACCAGGGCGCCGGCCGGCAGCAGGAAGCGCTTGACGGCGAGGCCGCGGTAGAGGCGCCGGGTGGCATTGAGGGCGATCAGGAATCCGCCGACGGACAGGGCGAGGCCGAGGTAGACGGCGATGGCCGCGATGTCGCCGGGGGTGACGAGGTCGACGAGTGCGAGGACCCATTGCCACAGGGTGCTCGTGGAGGTTTCCGTGCGCTCGCCGATGTTGTAGACGGGGCCGTTGCCGTCCACGATTTGCTTGACGGCGCGGGTGAAGATCAGCCCGTCGTCGGTCATCCAGCGTTTCTGCCAGCCCATCACCGCGAGGATCACGGTGGGGACGGCCATGGCGATCAGGTCGAACCGGTTGAGAGCGCGGGCCCGGGCGGCGATCCGGCCGAAGTGGGACGAAGTGCGGGATGTTGGTCTCTCCGGGTCGGTGACGTTGGTGCGGTCGTCCGATTCCAGGGGAGTTGTCACGTCGTCTCGTCGTCTCATCCGGGGGCAGGGCCGGTCCGCGCGGAGCGGGGGCGACCGGGCTGGACGGCCCGGACGCGGGCGGTGCGGGACGGCCCGGGAGCGCCAGAGTCTAACGCAGGGGGCCGGTGCGGCCGGTGGCGCGGGCCACCGGCCGCGGGGCCGGGACAGGCGTCCGCGCGCGAGGTCGCGGCCTGGGGGGAATGCCTGTGTGCGGTGCCTGGTGCGGTGCCGTGGTGGGGGGTCAGGCCGTGGTGGGGGTCAGGCCGCGGTGAACACGAGCGACACGTTGTGCCCGCCGAAGCCGAACGCGTTGGCGAGCGCGGTGCGGAACGGGCCGCGCCGCGGTTCGCCGCGGACCAGGTCCAGCTTGACGTCCGGGTCCGGGTCGTCGAGGTTGCGGACCGCCGGGACGACGCCGTCGCGGACGGCGAGCAGCGCGGCCAGCGCGCCGACCGCGCCGGCGCCGCCGCACAGGTGGCCGGTCATCGACTTGGTCGCGGTCACCGCCGGATGCAGGCCGATCGCGTCGGCGACCGAGCGGGCTTCGTTGAGGTCGCCGACGGGGGTCGAGGTGGCGTGCGCGTGCACGACGTCGACGGCCTGCGGCGGCAGTCCGGCGTCCGCGAGGGCGCGGCGCATCGCACGGGCTTGGCCCTCGGGGTCGGCGCCGGTGATGTGGAAGGCGTCGGACGTCATGCCGGATCCGGCCAGCAGGGCATGCCGCCGGGCGGCGCGGGCCGCGGCGAAGTCGGCGCGTTCCAGCACCACGACCGCGGCGCCTTCGCCGAGCACGAAGCCGTCGCGGGCCGCGTCGAACGGACGGGACGCGCGCTCGGGGTCGTCGTTGCGGGTGGACAGCGTGCGGGCCTGTGCGAACCCGGCGAGCGGCAGCGGGTGCAGGCACGCTTCGGCGCCGCCCGCCACCACGACGTCGGCGCGGCCGAGGCGGATCAGGTCCATGCCGTAGGCGATCGCTTCGGCACCGGACGCGCACGCGCTGACGGGGGTGTGCACGCCCGCCCGGGCGCCCAGTTCGATGCCGACCAAGGCGGCGGGGCCGTTGGCCATGAGCATCGGCACGGTCAGCGGCGAGACGCGGCGCGGGCCGCCGGACTCCAGCTTGTCGTCCTGCTCGAGGAGGGTGACCGCGCCGCCGACGCCGGTGCCGATGACGACGGCGAGGCGGTCCGGGTCGACCTCCGGGCTTCCGGCGTCCGCCCAGGCCTCGCGGGCGGCGATCATGGCGACCTGCTGCGAGCGGTCCATGCGGCGTGCCTCGACGCGCGGGAGGACGGCGGCGGGGTCGACGGCGAGCGGGGCGCCGATCCGGGCCGGAAAGTCCTCCAGGCGGGGGTCGTCGAGGAGGCGTACGCCCGATTTCCCGGCGAGCATCGCGGCCCAGGTGGACGGCGCATCGCCGCCCAACGGGGTGGTCGCGCCCAGTCCGGTCACGGCGACGGCAGGAGTCATGGGTGTCCCAGCAGGCGTCGCAGGCGTCACAGCAGCCACCTCTTTGTGATAGGCAGACAATTCCCTGTCGGGGTCGAAGCCCCGAGAAGTTGGACTTGCCACCGACTCTGCCAGCGCTTCGAGCCGCCATCGGGTACCGGGAACCACCGAGTCGCGCAGCACGCATTTGTAGGTTTCCGCCAACCGTCCGCGTGAGGTTTATCCCGGCGGCCGGGTGCGTGCGAAACCGGTGCCGCTTCGGGATATCTTGATGTCGAGCAATCGAGCAATGTTGCAGCAAGCCGGAGACGTGGAGCGGAGCACCTGGTGACTGACTCGACCATCATCTACACGCACACCGACGAGGCCCCGGCGCTGGCGACGTATTCGCTGCTGCCGGTCATCCAGGCCTACGCCTCGACCGCAGGTGTCCGCGTCGAGACCCGCGACATCTCCCTGGCGGGCCGCATCATCGCGTCCTTCCCGGAGCGCCTCACCGAGGACCAGCGCATCGGCGACGCCCTCGCCGAGCTGGGCGAGCTGGCCAAGACCCCGGCCGCCAACATCATCAAGCTGCCGAACATCTCCGCCTCGATCCCGCAGCTCAAGGCCGCGGTCGCGGAGCTGCAGGCGCAGGGCTACGCGCTGCCGGACTACCCGGACGACCCGAAGTCCGACGAGGAGCGCGAGACGCGCGCCCGCTACGACAAGGTCAAGGGCAGCGCCGTCAACCCGGTCCTGCGCGAGGGCAACTCCGACCGCCGCGCCCCCGCGTCGGTCAAGAACTACGCCAAGGCCCACCCGCACCGCATGGGCGCCTGGACCGCCGACTCGAAGACCAACGTCGCCACGATGGGGCAGAACGACTTCCGCAGCACCGAGAAGTCCGCGGTCGTCGCCAAGGCCGGCACGCTGCGCATCGAGCACGTCGCCGCCGACGGCACCACGACCGTGCTCCGCGAGACCGTGAAGGTCCTCGACGGCGAGGTCGTCGACGCCTCCGTCATGCGCGCCGCGCACCTCCGCGAGTTCCTCACCGCGCAGATCGCCCGCGCGAAGGCCGAGGACGTGCTGTTCTCGGTGCACCTCAAGGCCACGATGATGAAGGTCTCCGACCCGATCGTCTTCGGCCACGTCGTCCGCGCCTTCTTCCCGAAGACGTTCGCCGCCTACGGCGAGACCCTCGCGGCCGCGGGCCTCAGCCCGAACGACGGCCTCGGCGCCATCCTCAACGGCCTGGCCGCGCTGCCCGACGGCGACGCGATCAAGGCGTCGATCGAGGCGGAGATCGCCGACGGCCCGGCGCTCGCCATGGTCGACTCGGACCGCGGCATCACCAACCTGCACGTCCCCAGCGACGTCATCGTCGACGCGTCGATGCCCGCGATGATCCGCACCTCCGGCCACATGTGGGGCCCGGACGGCAACGAGGCCGACACCCTCGCGGTGCTGCCGGACAGCAGCTACGCGGGCGTCTACCAGGTCGTCATCGACGACTGCCGCGCGAACGGCGCCTACGACCCGGCGACGATGGGCTCGGTGCCGAACGTCGGCCTCATGGCGCAGGCCGCCGAGGAGTACGGCAGCCACGACAAGACCTTCGAGATCGCCGCCGCGGGCACCGTCCGCGTCGTCGACGAGGACGGCAACGCGGTCCTCGAGCAGGAGGTCTCCGCGGGCGACATCTTCCGCATGTGCCAGACCAAGGACCTGCCGATCCAGGACTGGGTCAAGCTCGCCGTGACGCGGGCCCGCGCCACCGGCGACCCGGCCGTGTTCTGGCTCGACGAGACCCGCGCGCACGACGCCGTGCTCATCGGCAAGGTCCGCGAGTACCTGCCGCAGCACGACACCGACGGACTGACCATCGAGATCATGTCGCCGGTGGAGGCCACCGCCCTGTCGGTCGAGCGCATCCGCCGCGGCGAGAACACCATCTCGGTCACCGGCAACGTGCTCCGCGACTACCTGACCGACCTGTTCCCGATCCTGGAGCTGGGCACCAGCGCCAAGATGCTGTCGGTCGTCCCGCTGATGGCGGGCGGCGGCCTCTTCGAGACGGGTGCGGGCGGCTCGGCGCCGAAGCACGTGCAGCAGCTCGTCAAGGAGAACTACCTGCGCTGGGACAGCCTCGGCGAGTTCTTCGCCCTGGCCGCGAGCTTCGAGCACCTCGCCACGGCGACCTCCAACGCCCGCGCGCAGATCCTCGCCGACACCCTCGACCGCGCCACCGGCACCTTCCTCAACGAGGACAAGTCGCCGACCCGCCGCGTCGGCGGCATCGACAACCGCGGCAGCCACTTCTACCTGGCCCTGTACTGGGCCCAGGAGCTGGCCGGCCAGACCGCCGACGCCGAACTCGCCGCGGCCTTCGCCCCGCTCGCGAAGACGCTGGCCGAGCAGGAGCAGACCATCGTGGACGAGCTGCTCGCCGTCCAGGGCTCCCCGGCCGACATCGGCGGCTACTACCAGCCGGACCCGGCCAAGGCCTCCGCCGTCATGCGCCCGTCCGCGACGCTGAACCAGGCCCTGGCGACGCTCAGCTGACGTTGCAGGAACCTGACGAGGGCCCGCTCCCTGCCGCTATCGCGGTGTGGGGGCGGGCCCTTGGCTTTGTGGGGCTGGGGGTCGGCGGGGGGCCTCGGTTCACGACGCCGGGACGGGCTCCGTGACGACCGCGGCGAGTAGCTGCAGCGGGAACTCGGCGTCGGCTTGACCGATCGTGAGGACGAGCGAGCGGTGGGAGGCGGCGATGCCCCAGACCTGCACGTGGCTCGCGACGCGACGGAGGGACTCGAACGGTTCCGGGACGGGATCGTCAGCGTCGGGCCCGCCTTCGCCGAAGCCCGGATCAGGCCGGAGGTCGAGGGGCCGCGGGGATCCCCAGCGCGCGGTCAGCGCGGCGGCCAAGGCGTCGCATGCGGCGTCCAGTTCCCGCTGTGCCGCCTCGACGACGTCCTCGCTCCGGTCCTCCCAGAAGTCGCGGCTCTCGTGGAGCACGGTCATCAGGTAGGTGGGCCCGCCCCAGAGCCCGCGCCAGGCCGGGCGTTGATCGTCCGCGGGGAAAGGGAGCCCGATGAGCCGGTCGACGGCCGTCAGGAGGTCGGGGGTGCGGGGCGCGGTCATACGCCGAGGGTGACCGAGCCGAGGCCGGAGGGGAGCCGACGGACGGCCTCCGCCACGGCTTCGCCGGCGGTCGGGAAGTGGTCGGGTGCGTCGGAATGGTGGTCCCCGACGGTGTACGTGCCATTCGCGCCCGCGGCCACACAGGGGCCGACGATGGTCATGTCCGGGCGGGTGGTGGTCGAGAAGCATAGGGCCCAGTGGCTGGTGAAGGGGTAGAGGCCGCGCAGCACCGGGTCCGCGTGTGCCGCCTCGATCAGGGCTTGCTGGTGCACTTTCCCATCGACCTCCATGTCGGCTGCGTCGCGGCGGAGACTCTGCCACTCGGAATCCGTCAAGCGGTCGGGGTCGCGGTCGCGGACTTCGTAGCGGCCGCTCCGGTGGACGAACGGGGCCGCGGCGCAGATGGCATCGAGGGAGGCGCCGTCGTGCCATGCGATGGCGGCTTGCGCCACTGCCGACGGGTCTTCGGTGCGCCCGTGGATCAGGGGCAGCTTCTGGAACGAATCCGACCCCACGATCAGCCAATCCCGTTGGTACGACGTGGCGATGACCAGCAGGGGTTCGCGCCACGACAGGGTGGCGGCGATGGTCGCGCGCTGCGGGTTGGTGTCGTCCGGCATGACCGACGCGTCCGCCAGGCGGCCTGCCGTCTCGGCTCGGAGGAGCGCGAACAAGCTGCCGTGGGCGGCTATGTCGGGATACAGGGCGGCGGCGTCGGGGCTGATCGGCATGGGCCTGAGTGTGCCCAAGCGGACGGGCCGTCGGCACGGGGCGGGCATCACCGACGTGGCCATCACCCACCGGCACGAAGACCACGTGAGCGGTCTGGTCATGCCGGACGGTTCCGAGGCGTTCGTCAAGCTCGAGCGCGTGTGGATCGGCGCGGGGGACGCCTCGGTGTTCACGGGGCGGCTCGAGCCGATCCGCGACCGGGTCGTCGCTGTTTCGGAGCAGGTCGCGATCAACGACTGGATCACCGCGATCCCGACGCCGGGCCACACGCCCGGCCACACCGTCTACGAGGTCGCGAGCGGCGCCGGCCGCCTGCTCGCCTGGGGCGACACCGTGCACGTCCCCACGCTGCAGTTCGGCCGACCGTCCGTGTCCTGGGAGTGGGACGACGACCAGTCCCAGGCCCGCGCCGCCCGTGCCGGGCTCCTCGACCGGCTGATCCGGCCGGACCACTTCGTCGCCGGCGCCCACCTCGACTCGCCCGGCATCGCCCGGGTCACGCGTGCGGGGGAGGGTTTTGCGCTGGAGTACCTCGCGCCGCCGATCGGCTGATCGGAGCTGAGGGGGGCGGGACGTGCGCGCCGGGCGCTTGCCTCCCTTTCTTTTCGTTGCGTGCGGAGGTGGGGGCGCGGGGCGGGTGTGCCGTCCGGATCGGCCGGGTTGGTCGGCATCGGCACCACAGGTCCCGACCCGTGCCGGACCGGGGGGATTTCCGGTGTCGGGTTCTGGGGACGGATCATGGTCGGGTGGGGGGTGGCGTATTCACCCGGGCGGCCGAAGGTGTTTGCATAAGTCTTCGCTGCTCCGTATAGTCATGCCATCGGGAGGAGGTGGCCAGAGTGGTCACGGCGGCATTGGCGGGAGCCAGCGGCTATGCAGGCGGGGAGATTCTGCGTCTGCTGATCGCACATCCGGAAATCGAGATCGGCGCGCTCACCGCGGGATCGAATGCGGGGCAGCGCCTGGGGGCGCTCCAGCCGCATCTGGTGCCGTTGGCCGACCGTGTCCTCCAGGAAACCACCGCCGAGGTGCTCGGCGGGCACGACGTGGTGTTCCTCGCACTGCCGCACGGGCAGTCCGCGGCGATCGCCGAGCAGCTCGGCGACGACGTGCTCGTGGTCGACTGCGGGGCCGACTTCCGGCTGCGCGACGCCGCGGCGTGGGAGCGGTTCTACGGCTCGCCGCACGCCGGCACCTGGCCGTACGGCCTCCCGGAGCTGCCCGGCGCGCGCGAGCGGCTGCGCGGCACCAAGCGGATCGCCGTCCCCGGCTGCTACCCGACCGTGTCGCTGCTCAGCACCGTGCCGGCGTTCGCCGCCGGGCTGGTCGAGGCCGATGTGGTGATCGCCGCCGCGTCCGGCACCAGCGGCGCGGGCAAGGCGCCCAAGACCCACCTGCTCGGCAGCGAGGTCATGGGCTCCGCCAGCGCGTACGGCGTCGGCGGAGTGCACCGCCACACCCCGGAGATCGCCCAGGGCCTCGCGGCCGCCGCGGGCGAGCCGGTCACGGTGTCCTTCACGCCGATCCTCGCCCCGATGTCCCGCGGCATTGTCGCCACCTGCACCGCCAAGCTGCGCCCCGGCGTCACCGCCGCGGACGTGCGCGCGGCGTACGAGAAGGCGTACGCCGACGAACCGTTCGTGCACCTGCTCGCCGAGGGCCAGTGGCCCGCGACGCAGATGACCTACGGCGCGAACACCGCACTTCTCCAGGTGACCGTCGACGAGCAGGCGAACCGCCTGGTGGCCGTCGGCGTGATCGACAACCTGGCCAAGGGCACCGGCGGCGGCGCGGTGCAAAGCATGAACATCGCCCTGGGCCTCGACGAGGAGCTGGGTCTGAGCAAGGTGGGGGTTGCGCCATGACTGTCACGGCAGCCAAGGGGTTCCGGGCCGCGGGTGTCGCGGCCGGGCTCAAGACGACCGGTGCGCCGGACGTCGCGCTGGTCGTCAACGACGGGCCGTCGCTCGCCGCGGCCGGCGTGTTCACGTCCAACCGCGTGCAGGCCGCGCCCGTGCAGTGGTCCCGCCAGGTCCTCACCGGCGGCCAACTCCAGGCCGTGATCCTCAACTCCGGCGGTGCCAACGCGTGCACCGGTGCCGAGGGCTTCCAGAACACCCACAAGACCGCCGAGCGCGTCGCCGAACTCCTCGAACTGAACGCGGGCGAGGTCGCGGTGTGCTCCACCGGGCTCATCGGCATCCAGCTGCCCATGGACAAGCTGATCCCGGGCGTGGACGCGGCGGCCGCCGCGCTGACCGCGGACGGCGGCGAGGCCGCGGCGATCGCCATCAAGACCACCGACACCGTGCACAAGGTCGCGGTGTCCGGCGGCGAAGGCTGGGTCGTCGGCGGCATGGCCAAGGGCGCGGGCATGCTCGCGCCGGGCCTGGCCACCATGCTCGTGGTCCTCACCACCGACGCCGACGTGCCCGCCGACCAGCTCGACGCGGCGCTGCGCGCCGCCACGCACACCACCTTCGACCGGATCGACTCGGACGGCTGCATGTCGACCAACGACACCGTCCTGCTGCTCGCCTCCGGCGCGTCCGGAGTGGCCCCGGCCGCAGCGGAGTTCGCCGAGGCCGTGCGGGTCGTCTGCGACGACCTCGCCCGGCAGCTCATCGGCGACGCCGAAGGCGCCGGCAAGGACATCGCCATCGAGGTCGAAGGCGCCGCGAACGAGGCCGACGCGCTGGAGGTCGCCCGGTCGATCGCCCGCAACAACCTCTTCAAATGCGCCATCCACGGCGAAGACCCCAACTGGGGCCGGGTGCTGTCCGCGATCGGCACCACCGGCGCGGAGTTCGACGCCGACCGGCTCGACGTCGCCATCAACGGCGTATGGGTATGCAAGGGCGGCGCGGTCGGCGAAGACCGCGACCTGGTCGACATGAGCGGACGCGAAGTCCGCGTCACCGCCCGGCTCAACGCCGGCGACACGGCCGTCACCGTGTGGACCAACGACCTGACCGCGGACTACGTCCACGAGAACTCGGCGTACTCGTCATGAGCACGACCACCGGAAAGCAGGACGTCGGCGGCAACGCCGACGCACACGGCAACGGGGGGAACTCGATGAGAACGGTCGGAAAAGCGATCCGCGCCGCGCGCCACAACGTCGCTCTCGGCAAGGCCCACACGCTCATCGAAGCGCTGCCCTGGCTCGAGCACTACTACGGCAAAACCGTCGTCATCAAGTTCGGCGGCAACGCCATGGTCGACGACGCCCTCAAGCGCGCCTTCGCCCAGGACGTGGTGTTCCTGCGCTTCGCCGGCCTCAAGCCGGTCATCGTGCACGGCGGCGGCCCGCAGATCAGCGCCCACCTCGACAAGCTCGGCCTGGAGTCCACCTTCGCGGGCGGCCTGCGGGTCACCACGCCCGAAGCGATGGACGTGGTCCGGATGGTGCTGGCCGGCCAGGTGCAGCGCGAGATCGTCGGGCTCATCAACGAGCACGGCCCGTTCGCCGTCGGCATGACCGGCGAGGACGCCCACACCATGACCGCCGAGAAGCGGCATGCCCTCGTCGACGGAGAACTGGTCGACATCGGCCTGGTCGGCGACGTCGTCGAGGTCAACCCCGGCGCCATCGGCGCCCTGCTCGACGACGGCCGGATCCCGGTCGTCTCGTCCGTCGCCCGCGGCGCCGACGGCCACGTCTACAACGTCAACGCGGACACCGCCGCGGCCGCGCTGGCCGCCGCGCTGCACGCCGAACGCCTCGTCGTCCTCACCGACGTCGAAGGCCTGTACGCCGACTGGCCCAACAGCGACGAGGTGATCAGCCGCCTCGACGCCGACGAACTCGCCGAGCTGCTGCCGACCCTGGCCAGCGGCATGGTGCCGAAGATGGAAGCCTGCCTGCGCGCCGTGCAGGCCGGCGTCCGGGCCGCGCACGTGCTCGACGGCCGCGTCGCGCACTCGCTGCTGCTCGAAGTGTTCACCGACGAAGGTGTCGGGACGATGGTCGTCCCGAACGCCGGCCAGACCGCGGGGGAGGGCGCATGACCGCCAACGAGACCTACCAGAAGCGGTGGACGGGCGCCCTCATGCCGTCCCTCGGCCGGCCGAAGGTCGCGCTGGTGTCCGGCAAGGGCGCGCACGTCGTCGACGCCGACGGCCGCGAATACGTGGACTTCCTGTCCGGGGTCGCGGTCAACGTCCTCGGCCACGCGCACCCGGCGGTGATCGACGCCGCCACCACGCAGATCTCCACCGTCGGCCATGTGTCGAACCTGTTCATCTCCACCCGCGCGGTCGAACTCGCCGAGCGGATCCTGCAGCTGACCGGGCGCGACGGCCGGGTGTTCTTCTGCAACTCCGGCGCCGAAGCCAACGAGGCCGCCTTCAAGATCGCCCGCAAGACCGGGCGGCCCGAAGTGGTCACCATCGAAGGCTCTTTCCACGGCCGCACCATGGGCGCCCTCGCCCTCACCGGCCAGCCCGGCAAGCGCACCGGCTTCGAACCGCTGCCCGGCGGCGTGAAGTACGCCCCGTTCGGCGACATCGACGCCCTCGACGCCCTGGTCACCGAGCAGACCGCCGCGGTCTTCCTGGAGCCGATCCAGGGCGAGTTCGGCGTCCGCCCGCTGCCGCCCGGCTACCTCAAGCGGGCCCGCGAGATCACCGCGGAACGCGGCGCGCTGCTGATCCTCGACGAGGTGCAGACCGGCACCGGCCGCACCGGCTACTGGTTCGCCCATCAGGACCCGTACTTCGAAGGCGCGCTGCCCGACGTGATGACGCTCGCCAAGGGCGTCGGCGGCGGCCTGCCGCTCGGCGCCTGCGTGGCGTTCGGCGACGCCGCCGAACTCCTCGCGCCCGGCGACCACGCCTCCACGTTCGGCGGCAACCCGGTGTGCTGCGCGGTCGGTTTGGCGGTGCTCGACACCATCGACGCCGACGGCCTGCTGGCCCGTACCCGCGACCTCGGCGTGCGGATCTCCCACGAAGTCGAGGCACTCGGCGACCCGCTGGTCGATCATGTGCGCGGTGCGGGCCTGCTTCTCGGTATCGTGCTGACCGCACCCGTCGCGGGCCACGTCGCCGAGGCCGCCACCGCCGCCGGCTTCCTCGTCAACGCGGTCGCGCCCGACGTCATCCGGCTCGCTCCGCCGCTGGTCGTCGACGACGCCGACGTGGACGCGCTGATCGCCGCACTCCCCGGCATCCTCGCGGACGCCCGAACCCGGGGGGCCGAGTGACGAGAGAGGCCATGCCGCGCCCGCGCGGCACGGACACGGCACCGCGCATGCGCGGCAGGCGACGAGACCGAAGGTAGGCGAGGTCGTCCGATGAGCAACGAGCAGAAGACCATGGCGACGGGGCCCATGCCGGCACCGTCACCCGACGGGGTCTACGCGGTGCCCAGCACCCGCACCGCGCGGCACCGGCGGATCGTGGACCTCCTGACCCGGCACCGGGTCAGGTCCCAGGGTCAGCTCGCCCGGCTGCTCGCGGACGACGGCCTCGCCGTCACCCAGGCCACGCTGTCGCGCGACCTGGACGAACTGGGCGCGGTCAAGATCCGCGACGGCGACGGCGCCCTGGTGTACGCGGTGCCCGCCGAGGGCGGCGACCGCACCCCGCGGCCACCGGTCAACGACTCCGCGTCCGAGGGCCGGCTGGCCCGGTTGGCCGGTGAACTCCTCGTCTCCGCCGAGGCGTCCGGCAACCTCGTCGTGGTCCGCACCCCGCCCGGGGCCGCGCAGTTCCTCGCCTCGGCGATGGACCACGCGGAGAACCGCGACATCCTCGGCACCATCGCCGGCGACGACACCATCCTGCTGGTGTGCCGCGACCCGGAGGGCGGCGCCGCCCTGGTGGCGCACCTGATCTCGCTGGCGGAAGGCCGCCCCGCGGGGGAGTGAGCCGGGGTGGACGCGGCGGGCCTCAGCTCGCGATGGTCCACCGCGGCCGCGCCGGGATGCGGCTCGGCGCGGCAGGAATCCGGCGACACTCCCCGGCACAGCACCGCGTGGCGGCAGCTGCGAGAGCAGACTTCCGACCAGCACGCACCGGCAAGAGCCGCGGTGGCACCGCGCGGGAGCACACCGACCGCGTGCCGGCACCACCGACCGGCAAGACCCGCGGCGGCGCCGCGCGGGAGCACCGACCGCGTGCCCCGAGCAACACCCCGCAGGAGCAGCACCCCCAGTACCACCCAGCCCCCGCACCACCAGCCCCGCACCACCAGCCCCCGCACCACCCAGCAAAGCGCGTGCCGTGCCCCGTCCCGACGGCGGGGCGCCGGACACGCCGGAGGATTCCCGTGACGAACGACAAGGAGTCGACCCGCCTGTGGGGCGGTCGGTTCTCCGACGGCCCGAGCGAGGCGCTGGCGAAGCTGTCCGCGTCCGTGCACTTCGACTGGCGGCTCGCGCCCTACGACATCGCCGGTTCGCGTGCCCACGCCCGGGTGCTGCACAAGGCCGGGCTGCTCACCGACGACGAGCTGACCCGGATGCTGGGCGGCCTCGACAGCCTCGAAGCCGACGTCGCCGCGGGCACCTTCACCGCGACCATCGAGGACGAGGACGTGCACACCGCGCTGGAGCGCGGCCTGCTCGAGCGCCTCGGCCCGGAGCTGGGCGGCAAGCTGCGCGCCGGCCGGTCGCGCAACGACCAGATCGCCACGCTCGGCCGGATGTTCCTGCGCGACCACGCCCGCACCATCGGCGCGCTGCTCGCCGACCTGCAGGAAGTGCTCGTCGAGCAGGCCGCGGCCAACATCAACGTGGCCATGCCGGGCCGCACCCACCTGCAGCACGCGCAGCCGGTGCTGCTCGCCCACCACCTGCTGGCGCACGTCCAGGCGTTCGCCCGGGACGCCGAGCGGCTGCGGGACTGGGACAAGCGGGCCGACGAGTCCGCGTACGGCTCCGGCGCGCTCGCCGGTTCGTCGCTCGGCCTCGACCCGGAGGCGGTGGCGAGCGACCTCGGGTTCTCGCGGTCCGCGGCGAACTCGATCGACGGCACGGCCAGCCGGGACTACGTCGCGGAGTTCGCGTTCGTCACGGCGATGCTCGGCGTGAACCTGTCGCGGCTGTCCGAGGAGATCATCATCTGGAACACGAAGGAATTCTCCTTCGTGGAACTGGACGACGCGTTCTCCACCGGTTCGTCGATCATGCCGCAGAAGAAGAACCCGGACATCGCCGAGCTGGCGCGCGGAAAGTCCGGGCGGCTCATCGGCAACCTGTCCGGTCTGCTGGCCACCTTCAAGGGCCTCCCGCTCGCGTACAACCGCGACTTGCAGGAGGACAAGGAGCCGGTGTTCGACAGCATCGACACGCTCGAAGTCCTGCTGCCCGCGTTCATCGGCATGATCGCGACGCTCCGCTTCCGCCGGGAGCGGCTCGAGGAACTGGCCCCGGCCGGGTTCGCGCTGGCCACCGACATCGCCGAGTGGCTGGTCAAGCAGGGCACGCCGTTCCGTGTCGCGCACGAGGTCGCGGGCGCGTGCGTGAAGTACTGCGAGCCGCGCGGCCTGGAGCTGTGGGACCTCACGGACGAGCAGTTCGCCGAGATCTCGCCGGAACTCAAGCCCGAGGTGCGGTCGGTGCTGACCGTGCTCGGCTCGATCGGGTCCCGCGACGGCCGCGGCGGCACGGCGCCCAACCGGGTCGCCGAGCAGCTCGACGACGCCCGCAAGGGCCTGGACGTGCAGCGGAGCTGGGCGCAGGCCTAGGCATCTGTTTCCAGCGGCCCGCCTCCGGACATCCGGAGGCGGGCCGCTGCGCGTTCCGGCAGCCGGCCGGGCCGGGTCGTCGGGCTCCCGTGGCTGCACGGGCGTGCCGTCCCCGCCGCGGTCGAACACCGTGAATTCCCGGGGGATATCGCCGCACCGGACGATCACCGCTGCGCCCTCGCGGAATGGCCGAAACCCGTCCGGGACCGCGGTCGTTCGACACGTGTCGACCGGTTATTGCGGTTCCGTTTCGTCGGTGTAGCGGACAACTGGTCGGAGATGAACGGAAGTAAAGCTTCCGCACGGATGTGTGAATTCGTCGTTACTACTGGCAAGTGACTGTGTTCGCTCCGTTGATTCCGTACTAATGTCGCCGGTGTCGGATCGCCGCACAGTGGCGGAAGCGCCACGGTGCGTGATCGTGGTGTGCCGTGCCGCCGTGCCTCCGGCCCGCCGTCCCTCAAACCGCCCGGGGAGGTCATTCCGCATGCTCGAACGCCTGCGCCGACTCCGTTCCGACGGGGAGAAATCCGCGACCCTGCTGTCCGACATCCCGGTCGGCGCGATGCTCGGCAGCGTTCCGCGCTCGGTCGGCTTCGGAGTCCGCTCCTACGTCCGCTCGCTGCGGGCGGAACGCCGCAACTACCCCGACATGCCCACGGTGTTCCCGACCCCGGGGCTGGTGTCCGCGGCATTCCTCGACGAGCTGGTCGTGGCGTTCATGTCCACCGGCCGACTGTCCCCGGCGCCCGCGGACGCGATCCGAATACGCGACGAAGTCGCGGAAGCCGTCGGCAAATTCCGCGCCGAGGCGTTCCTCGACGACCCGACCTTGTTCCATCCCGAGCCGCCGCCGCTGACCGACCCGGTCGTGCGCGGCAAGCTGTACGGCACCATCGGATACGAGCAGCTCGCCTTCGACAGCGGCTACACCCCCTGGCCCGGCATCCCCGGCGCCACCCGCTGGCAGGCCGCCGGCGCGAACCAGCGCGTCTGGGCGTACGTGCTGCGGCATCCGGGCAAGCCCCGCCCCTGGCTGGTCAACCTGCACGGGTTCGGCATGGGCCGCCCGTCCGACCTGGCCGCGTTCCGGTCCGCCCGCCTGCACCGCGACTTCGGCATCAACGTCATGCATGTGGTGTTGCCGATGCACGGGCCGCGCAAGGCGTCGCGCACCCAGGACGCGCCGTTCGTCTCCTTCGACTACCTCGGCAACGTGCACGGCCTTGCGCAGGCCGTGTGGGACGTGCGGCGCGCCATCGGCTGGGCCCGGCACCAGGGCGCCACGGCCGTCGGCGTGCACGGCCTGTCGCTCGGCGCCTACGTCGCCGCGCTGCTCGCGGGGGTCGAAGACCTCGACTGCGTCGTCGTCGGCGTGCCGTCCGTCGACATGGCGTGGGTGATGTCGCACCACGTGCCGGACGACGTCGAACGCGAAGTCCGCGCCGCGGGCCTGCTGGGCGCCGAGGCGGAGGCCGTGCACCGGGTCGTGTCGCCGCTGGCGGTCACGCCCCGCGTGCCGGTCGAACGGCGGTTCGTGTACGCCGGGCTCGCCGACCGCATGGCGACCCCGCAGCAGGCGTACCGGCTGTGGAAGCACTGGGAGGAACCGTCGGTCTGCTGGTACCGCGGCTCGCACATCGGCGCGATGTGGAACCGGCAGAGCCGCCGCTTCGTCGATGATGCCCTGACTTCGTCGGGCATCGGGAGGAGGAACGCCTGGTGAAGCTCTCCGGTCTGGACTCGGCCTTTCTGGCGCTGGAGTCGGAGACCTGGCCGATGCACGTCATCTGCCTCACCGTCGTCGACGCGTCGGATACCGAAGGCCGGGTGGATTTCCCGGCCTTCGCGGAAACCTTGGCGGCGCGGCTGCCGAGACTGCCGCTGCTGAGCCGCAAGCTGGTGCACAGCCCGTGGGGCTTGTCGCGGCCGCACTGGGTGCCCGACCCGGACTTCGACTTCCGCAACCACCTGCACCGGGCGACCGTGCCCGCGCCCGGCGGCCGCCGCGAACTCGCGCTGCTCGCCGCGGAGATCTACCGCAACCGGCTGGACCGCGACCGGCCGCTGTGGGAGTGGTGGGTGGTCGACGGCCTGGAGAACAACCGCATCGCGCACCTGTGGAAGGTGCACCACGCGTGCATCGACGGACGTGCGGGCGCGTCCATGCAGGAGGTCTTCTTCGACGCCGACCCGCACGGCGCGGTGTCGCGCGAGGTCGTGCCGTTGCCGATGCCGGACGAGGAGGACCCGCTGCCCGAAGGGCTCGCCCGGTACGGCGAGTTGGCGAAGTCGGTGGCCGGCATGCCGGTGCGTTTGGCCGGGCAGCTCGGCACGACCGTGCAGGGGGCGGTGTCGGCCGCGATGACCGGGCGGCTCGCGCAGGCGATGCCGTTGAACATGCCGCGGACCCGGTTCAACGGGCAGGTCGGGAAAGAACGCTCGTACGGGTTCTGCACGGTGTCGCTGTCCGACGTGAAGACCGTGAAGAACACGTTCGGGGTGAAGGTCAACGACGTGGTGCTGGCGATCGTCGGCGGCGCGATCCGCGAACAGCTCGACAATTTCGGCGAGACGCCGGACAAGCAGCTCGTCGGGACGGTGCCGGTCGACGCGACCAAGGGCGGGACGCGGTCGAGCGGCAACCTGATCACCGGGATGCTGGTCGGCCTGTCGACCGACGTCGTCGACCCGGCGGAGCGCCTGCTCTGCGTGCACGAGAACGCGCTGGCATCCAAAGCGGTGCAGGGCGCGTTGGGCAACGACATGCTGGCGAACCTCGCCGACACGCCGCCGCCCGCGCTGATGAGCCTGGGCGGGGACGTGTTCCGCGGCGTGAACGCCGCGTCGCTCCTGCCGCCGGTGTGCAATGCGGTCATATCCAACGTCCCCGGTCCGCGGGCGGCCCTGTACTCGCAGGGTCAGAAGGTGGAGGCGTTCCATTCGATGGGCATCGTTGCGGACGGCTTCGGCCTCTTCGTGGGCGGCATGAGCTACGACGACCAGATCGACATCGGCGTGCTGGCCGACAAGGAGATGCTCCCCGACCCGTTCGCGCTCGCGGACAGCATCGTCGAGCAGCTCAACATGCTGCTCAAGGCGGCGCACGAGTTCGCGGGGACCTCCGTCGAGCCGGCGGTGGAGCCGGCTTTCGCACCGGCGGGGGAGCCGGCCGCGGAGACACCGGCGCCGGACATCCCGCACGGGGACCCGACGGACTTGGCGGACCTGGTTGACCCGGTTGACCCGGTGGACTCGGCGGAGCTGCCGGAGCCGTCGGCACACCGTGCGGCCGCGGGGGAGACGGCCGCCTCCGTACTCGGCGGCGTGGTCGCGGCGGTCGGGGACGTTGCCGCCGCGCCGGGGGTGCCCTTCGTCCCGGCACAGAAGACCGCGGCGCAGAAGTCCACGGCACAGAAGACCGCGGCGCAGAAGTCCGCGGCGCCGCACCCGCGACGGAAAGCGGCCGAGGGAACGGCCAAGGCCGCCGCGACCCCGCGGCCCCGCCGGAAGCCCGCGTCCGCTGCGGCCCCCGCCACCGGAGCGTGACCCCGATGAGCGAACTGCCGTTGCGGACCGCGCTCGTCACCGGCGCCAACTCGGGGCTCGGGCTCGCGTCCGCGCTCGAGCTGGCGCGGGGCGGGCTGCGGGTCGTGGGGACGGTGCGGTCGGCGGACAAGGCCCGCAAGGTCGAGGCCGCGGCGGCGGACGCCGGCGTCCCGGTGGAGACCCGGATCCTCGACGTCACCGACGCGGCCGGGTGCAAGGACGTCGTCGAAGACGTGCGGCCCGACGTGCTGGTGAACAATGCGGGCGGCACCTGCTACGCGCCGGTGGCCGAGGTCATGGAGGAAGAGGCCCGGCACCACGTGGAGACCGCGGTGTTCGCGCCGATCCGCCTGGCCCGCCTGGCGATCCCGCACATGCAGGACCGCGGGTGGGGCCGGATCGTGCAGGTGTCGTCGGTCGCGGGCAAGGTCACGTATCCGCTGATGGGCTGGTACCAGGCGGGCAAGCACGCGATGGAAGCCCTGTCCGACGCGCTGCGCCTGGAGGTTGCCGGGTCCGGCATCCACGTCGCGGTCGTCGCGCCGGGCGGGTTCCGCAGCGGGATCACCGACGAGATGGCGGACGTCGCGCACCGGTACCGGGGGTCGAAGTACGCCACCGCGTTCCGCCGCCTCGACCTCGGCTTCACCCTCGTCGAACCGTTCTGGACCGACGTGCAGCGGGTCGCCGAAGTCGTCGCCCACGCCGCCACCGCCGAGCAGCCGCACGGCCGTTACGTGGTCGGCCGGGACGCGCACGCGAGCCTGCTGGTCAGCCGGTTCGTGGAGAACTTCCGGGTCGGTGTGGAACTCCGCGACAAGGCGGTGCGGCGGCTCATCGGCCTGCCGTGACCCACCGCTTTTTCGTGGTGTGCCGCATGCCCCGACCCGGGTAGAAGAACCCGAAAAGCCGTGTGGAACAGTGACGGAACTACGCCGTGTTCCGCACGGCATCAGGGCAATCAGGGCTCCGGGCGGCCGGGGACGTCGAGATCCGGTGTCCCCGGCCGCCCGCGCCCGGACATCAGGGGAGCACCGGATGGGGCAGAACGTACGGGTCGCGCAGGCGGACGTATCCGACGCCGAGCAGATCCTCAAGCTGCAGTACCTCTGCTACCAAGGCGAGGCCGCGCTCTACAACGACTACGGCATCGCGCCGCTGGTCCAGAGCCTGGCGAGCCTGGTCGGGGAGTTCGACACGCACACCGTGCTCGTCGCGCGCCTGGGCGACGAGGTCGTCGGCTCGGTCCGCGGCATCGTCACGGACGGCGTGGCGCACATCGGCCGGCTGATCGTCCACCCGCGGCTCCAGGGCCACGGCCTCGGCACCCGGCTGCTGCGCGCGATCGAGGCGCAGCTCGGCCACGCCGACTCGTTCGAACTGTTCACCGGCCACCGCAGCGAGGACAACCTGCGGCTGTACGCGCGCCTCGGCTACACCGAGGCCCGGACCGAGCGCGTCGGTCCCCGGCTGAGCATGGTGTACCTGACGAAGGCGACCTCCCTCGCCGCCTGAGTCGCCCCCGCCGCCTGCGTCATAGACTGTTCATACCTGCGAAACATTCCACCAAGGCCCCGCTGACCTGCGAAATCATGGTCACCGGGGCCTTGGTGTATCCGATTGCACACCGCCGTCGTTTGGGCCGGGTCGGATCGTCTGATTTAATCGACGACATGTTCATCACGGCTGACATGTCCACGACCGCGGCGCCTGCCACGGTTCGCTGTGCCATGCGCCGAATGTGTCGAATGTGCGGCTGCTGAGACTCGCTGCAGTTCTCGGCCCGGCATCCGGGTGAGCGCCCCTCGAGCGGCGCCCCGGACCTTTCCGTTCGACCCCGTCGTTTTCGGCTGAATTCATTCCCGATTCCTGCCGAAGCCTGCCGAATCCCGGGCCTGCTGCCCGGCCGCTCCGGCAGGCCCCGAGCAACCTGGACTCCACGGTGATCCGTACCACTGGCCTGACCAAGGTCTTCCGCACGCGCGACCGCGAGGTCACCGCGCTCGACGACGTCGACTTGCAGGTGGCCGAGGGCGAGATCTTCGGCGTGCTCGGCCGCAGCGGCGCAGGCAAGAGCACCTTGATCCGGTGCGTCAACCTCCTGGAGCGCCCCACGTCCGGCACCGTCGAGGTCGGCGGCCGCGAGCTGACCGGCCTGTCCGCATCCGCGCTGCGCGCCGAGCGGCGCCGGATCGGCATGGTTTTCCAGCACTTCAACCTGCTGAGCAGCCGGGACGTCGCGGGCAACGTCGCCGTTCCGCTGGAGGTCGCCGGAGTCGGGCGCCGCGAGCGCAAGCGCAAGGTCGCCGAACTCCTCGACCTGGTCGGCCTGGCCGGGCACGCCAACGCCTACCCCGCGCAGCTGTCCGGCGGGCAGAAGCAGCGCGTCGGCATCGCCCGCGCCCTCGCCAACGACCCGCGCGTGCTGCTCTGCGACGAGGCCACGTCCGCGCTGGACCCGGAGACGACCCGGTCGATCCTGGCGCTGCTCAAGGACCTGCGCGCGGAACTCGGCCTGACGATCCTGCTCATCACCCACGAGATGGACGTGGTCAAGAGCATCTGCGACTCCGCCGCGCTCATGGAGGACGGCCGCGTCGTGGAGTCCGGCAGCGTCACCGACCTGCTGACCCGCCCGGACTCGCGCCTCGCGCGCGACATGTTCCCGCTCGCCGCGACCGCGCCCGGCCGCGGCAGCACGGTGCTGGAGATCACCTTCCGCGGCGCGGAGACCGCGCAGCCGTTCGTGTCCACGCTGGCGCGCACCTACAACGTCGACGTCAACATCCTCGGCGCGGCCGTGGAGACCGTCGGCGGCCGCCAGGTCGGCCGCATGCGGCTCGCCCTCGACGGCGTGTTCGAGGACAACGTCGTGCCGATCGGCTACCTGCGCGAGCAGGGCCTCCAGGTCGACGTCGTCCAGGACGCCGGCAACGCAGCCGCGAACGGCGGACGTCTGCACGTCGTCCAGGGCGGCGCCCCCGACCTCGACGAACCCGCCGACCCGCGCACGACCCCCGCGACCCCGTCGACCGCGGTCGACGCGGCCCGCAAGGAGGCCTGACCATGCCCTGGGACGAACTGCGCCCCCTGCTGTGGACGGCTCTCCAGGAGACCTTCCACATGGTCGGCTGGACGACCCTGTTCACCGTGCTGCTCGGACTGCCGATCGGCGTGCTGCTGGTGCTCACCGACAAGGGCGGCCTGCTGCGCGACTCGCGGATCGCGAACGCGTTCGGGCTGCCGGTCAACAAGATCCTCGGGTTCGTGGTCAACGTCGGCCGTTCGTTCCCGTTCCTGATCCTCATGATCGTGCTGATCCCGTTCACCCGCTGGGTGATGGGCCTGTTCGGCACCGCCACCTCGATCGGCACGGACGCGATGATCGTGCCGCTCACCGTCGGCGCCGTCCCGTTCTTCGCGCGGCTCGCCGAGACGGCGATCCGCGAGGTCGACCGCGGACTCGTCGAGGCCGCGCAGGCGATGGGCGCGTCGGTGACCACCATCGTGCGCAAGGTGCTGGTCCGCGAGGCACTGCCGTCGCTGGTCGCGGCCCTCACCACCACCGTCATCGCGCTGATCGGCTACTCCGCCATGGCCGGCGTCATCGGCGGCGGCGGCCTCGGCGACCTCGCCGTCCGCTACGGATACCGGAGTTTCGACAACCGGACGATGCTCGTCACCGTGCTCGTCCTGGTCGTCGTCGTGCAAGCGGTCCAGCTCGTGGGGGACTTCCTGTCCCGCCGGCTGAGCCACCGCTGAGAACCCCACCCAAGGAAAGGGCACTCTTCGTGCGCAAGAAAATCGTTTCTCTCGCCGCTGTCGGAGCACTCGCACTCGGTCTCGCCGCGTGCAGCAGCAACGACGACAAGTCCGGGTCGTCGTCCGGGACCGGCACACTCACGGTGGGCGCCTCCGCGGTGCCGCACGCCCAGATCCTCAACTACATCAAGGACAACCTGGCCGCGAAGGAAGGCCTCAAGCTCGAGGTCAAGGTCTTCGACGACTACGCGCTGCAGAACCCGGCGCTCGACGAAGGCAGCGTCAACGCCAACTTCTTCCAGCACAAGCCCTACCTGGACAAGTACAACCAGGAGAACGGCAAGAACCTCGTCCCGGTCACCCCGGTGCACCTCGAGCCGCTCGGCCTGTACTCGAAGAAGACCAAGGCGATCGCCGACATCAAGGACGGCGCCACCGTCTCCTTCCCGAACGACGCCACCAACGGCGGCCGCGCGCTGAAGCTGCTCGCCGACAACGGCCTGATCACCCTCAAGGACGGCGTCGGCATCAACGCCACCGAGAAGGACGTCGCCGACAACCCGAAGCACCTCAAGTTCAAGGCGCTCGACGCCGAGCAGCTGCCGCGCACCCTCGACGACGTCGACCTGTCGGTGATCAACGGCAACTACGCGCTCCAGGCCGACCTGAAGGCCAAGGACGCGCTGGTGCTGGAGAAGGCCGAAGGCAACCCGTACGCGAACATCCTCGTGGTCAAGAAGGGCCACGAGAACGACGAGAACGTGCAGAAGCTGAAGAAGCTGCTCAACTCGCCCGAGGTCAAGCAGTACATCACCGACAACTACCAGGGCAGCGTGCTCGCCGCCTTCTGATTCCCGCCGGGGCTCTCCGAGTCTCACCGAGTCTCACCGAGTCGCTCCGAGCTTCTCGGGGACTCGCCGGGTATGGCGAAACCCTGCGAACCGGCCGGATCCCGACACTGGGGTCCGGCCGGTTCGTTTTGCCGCGAAATGGCGCGAAACCGAGCGAACCGGCAGTACCGTAGCGCCGTGACCGACCTGGAATTCCGCTCCGCGCGCACCCTCGACCTCGACGTGGTGCACCTGTACCGGCTGCTGCGCCTGCGCGTCGACGTCTTCGTCGTGGAGCAGCAGCGGACCTACCCGGAACTCGACGGCCGCGACCTGGAACCCGGCGCCCGGCAGCTCTGGTACGAACGCCACGGCGAGATCGCCGCGGCGCTCCGCCTGCTGCGCGACTCGGACGGCTCGCCTCGGATCGGCCGGCTGTGCACGTCGCGCCGCGAACGCGGCTCGGACGTCGCCGGGATGCTCCTCGGCAAGGCGCTGGACATGGTCGGCGACCTGCCGTGCGTACTGGAGGCGCAGGTCGACCTGGAGGCGTGGTACGGCCGGTTCGGCTTCGTCCGGGACGGCGCGGCCTACCGCGACAGCGACATCGCCCACGTGCAGATGCGGCGACCGGGCCTGCGCGCCCGCTCGGCCTGAAGCGCTCCGCCGGTGGGGGCGGTCAGTTCCCGGTGCGAACCGTCCAGTAGACGTCCGTCGTATACGGGATCTCCACGTGGCTGTGCCCCCGCGTCTCCGGGTGCGCGTCCAGCACGTCCTCGACCTCGCGCCGGACGCGGTCCTGAGCGGCCGCGTCCAGGCACGCGATGTGGCTGCTGGACAGCATGCGTTCCACAACGCCTTCGCGCGGCATGCGCTGCGGGTTGGGGAAGTGCCGTTCCTGCACGTCGCCCCAGCCCGGCCGGGCGGCCAACCGGGCCCGCCATACGCCGTCTTGGTGCGAAGGCAGGCCTTCGGGCGCGCGGCTGCGGTAGATCTCCTGGTAGTCGCGCACCCACGGCACCGCGTCGTCGTACGTGTTCCACACCAGGCCGAGGCCGCCGCCCGGGGTGAGGACGTGCTCCACCTCGCCGAGCGCCGCATCGCCGTCGAACCAGTGCCAGGCCTGCGCGGCGACCACCGCGTCCGCGGAGTTCTCCGGCAGGCCGGTGCGTTCCGCGGTGCCGTCGGTGACCGTCACGGACGGCAGCAAATCGGCCAGGCGCCCGCGCATTTCGGCGACCGGCTCCACGGCGACGACCTGCGCCCCGGTCAGCGCCAGCAACCGGGTGAACAGGCCCGTGCCGGCGCCGAGATCGACGACGGTGCGCCCGGCGGCCAGACCCAGGGCGTCGGAGAGTTCGGCGAGGGCGGGCAAAGGGTAGGAAGGCCGCGCCCGTTGGTAGACCTCCGCCGCGCGTGAGTAACCGTTTCGTGCCACCTCGTGAGCCCCCACGGGGGTGACGGTAGCAGTCCCCGCGGAGACGTTGGCGCACGTCGCGGGGATTTAGCAGCGTTGCCCCCTGGCGTTAACCCGAATCGGTGAGTCCGCGCCGTGGGGCGGCTGCGGCGTGCCACGGGGCCGGCCGCCGGGTCAGGGAGCCGCGTAGGCGCGCAGCCAGCGGGCGAGTTCGTCGAACACCGCGGCACGCACGTCCGGGACGGACAGGACCAGGTCGTGCATACCGCCCTCGATGCGGACGATGGTGACGTGATGGCCCAAGCGCGGGGCGAGGAAGGCGATCCGGTCGGCGTCGAGCACCGCGTCGGCCCGGTGCAGTTCTTGCCGCCACATGGCGCCGTCCACGCTCGCCGTCGACGACATCGCCAACACCGGGCAGTCGACCGCCAGTCCGCGGGCCACGGCGCGGTGTCCGCGGTGCACGGCCGCGACCCAGCCCGCATACGCCGGCACGCCCTCGATGGCCTTCCACGCCGGGTCGAACTCCCATTCGCCGTGGTGGTCGCGGTGCAGGCTTTCGCCGTAACCGCCGCCCAGACCGCCCGGGATCGGACGCCGCGCGACGTAGTGCCGCGCCGCATGCACCGCGCGCACCCCGACCGTCCGGGTCACCAGCGGCGCGTTCAGGTCGAGGAACGGGCTGTTCAGCACCAGCGCGTCGACGATCCCGCGGCCGGCCCGGTGATGCGCCCACAGTGCGGCGATCAGGCCGCCCGTCGAATGGCCGTTGACGACCAGCGTGTCGTGCCCGTCGGCGTCCCGGATGTGCCGGGCCGCGATGTCCAACTCCTCGGCGTAGCGGCCCAGGTCGTCGGTGTACGCGGGAGTGCGGTGCGGGCGCAGCGAACGCCCGTACGAACGCAGGTCCAGCGCATAGAAATCGAACCCCTGCGCGATATGGAAGTCGGCGAGGTGGCGCTGGAAGAAGTAGTCGTTGAACCCGTGCACGTACAGCACCGCGCGCCCGGTCGGCGTCTCCGCCCGGCGCCGCACCAGCGTCGCGACCGCCTCGCCTTCGGCGTCGTCGCGCAACCGGATGGTCGCCGCCTCGTACGGAGCCCCCAGCACATCGGCCCCGAACACCAGTTTGCCGCCCTCGTCCATGCCGGAAGTCTGCCACCGCCGAGGCCGCGGCAGACGGATCGCGCCCGTGTCGGGGCCGTTGCGGCGGTATGAGAGGCTGTCGCCCGACAGCGGGGAAGGAATCCGGTGCGAAGCCGGAGCGGTCCCGCCACTGTGACCGGACGAGCCGACCCGCGCGGGCCGGACCGGCCGGGAGCCAGACACTTCCGGCTGTCCGGGTCCGCACCGGCGGGCCTGCCACCTACCAGGGCGTGGACACCCGAGGGAGGCCGACCACCGATGTCGCCGCGCATACCGTGCCGCTCCGCCGACCGGACCGAGAACGTCCGCCCGGACCAGGCCAACCCGGCGGTCGGGCGATGACCGCCGGATACCCCTTCTCCGCCATCGTCGGCCTCGCCGACCTCCGCCTCGCACTCCTGCTCAACGCCGTATCCCCCGGCGTCGGCGGCGTACTCGTCCGCGGCGAGAAGGGCACCGCCAAATCCACCATGGTGCGCGCGCTCGCCGCACTGCTCCCCGACGCCGCGGTCGTCTCCGGCTGCCGCTTCGCCTGCGACCCGGCAGCCCCCGACCCCGGCTGCCCCGACGGCCCGCACGACGGATCCGCACCCGGCGAGACCCGCCGCGCCCGGCTCGTCGAACTCCCCGTCGGCGCCACCGAAGACCGCCTCGTCGGTTCCCTCGACCTGGAACGCGCCCTCGCCGAAGGTGTCAAAGCCTACGAACCGGGTCTGCTCGCCGCCGCCCACCGCGGCCTCCTCTACGTCGACGAAGTCAACCTGCTCCACGACCACCTCGTCGACCTGCTCCTCGACGCCGCCGCCATGGGCACCGCGCACGTCGAACGCGAGGGCGTCTCCGTCCGCCACGCCGCCCGCTTCCTGCTGGTCGGTACCATGAACCCCGAAGAAGGCGAACTGCGGCCGCAGTTGCTCGACCGCTTCGGCCTCACCGTCGAGGTCGCGGCCAGCCGCGAACCCCGCGAACGCGCCGAGGTCGTACGCCGCCGCCTCGCCTACGAAGCCGACCCGGACGGCTTCGCCCGCCGCTGGGCCGACGACGACGCGGCCCTCGCCGTGCGGATCACCAGGGCCCGGGCGCTGCTCCCCGAGGTGCGGCTGCCCGACCGGGAACTCGACCGGGTGGCCCGGGTGTGCGCGGCGTTCGAAGTCGACGGGCTGCGGGCCGACCTGGTGACCGCGCGCACGGCGATGGCGCTGGCGGCGTGGGACGGGCGCACGGCGGTGGAGGCGGGCGATGTGCGTCAGGCCGCGCTGCTGGCGCTGCCGCACCGGCGGCGGCGGAACCCGTTCGACGCACCGGGCTTGGACACGGATCGGCTGGACGAGGCGTTGGCGGATGATCCGGAGGAGCCGGACGATGCCGCCTCGGATGACCCGAATGACTCGGATGACGAGGAGCTTGAGCCGGAGCCGGCCCCGGGGTCCGATGGGGGAGACGAGGATCCGGATCCCGGGCCGGACGGTGGTCCGGGCGGCTCCGGGGGGCCCGGGGGCGGGAAGCCGCAGGTTCCGCCGCAGGGGGACTCCCGGGATCCCCGGGGTGCGACGTCGTCGGTCGACGAGGCGCCTGCGGCACGGGAGTCCGAGGACGCCCGCGGTGAGGCCGGGCCGGCGGCCGGGGGTGCGGCGGCTGCCGAGCAGGCGGCGGTGGCGGCGGGGGAGCCGTACCGGACACGGCTGATCGCGGTGCCGGGGCTCGGCCAGGGCGCCGCCGGGCGGCGGTCGCGGGCGGAGACCGGGACCGGCCGGACGACCGGCGAGCGTCGTCCGGCGCGGGCCGGCGCGGCGCGCCTGCACCTCGTGGGCACGGTGCGGGCCGCGGCTCCGCACCAGGTGGCGCGCGGGCGCAGCGGGCCCGGGCTCGTGCTGCGGCGGGACGACGTGCGGGAAGCCGTACGGGAAGGCCGCGAAGGCAACTTGGTGCTGTTCGCGGTCGACGCGTCCGGGTCGATGGCGGCGCGCGCCCGGATGCGGGCGGTCAAGAGCGCGGTCCTGTCGCTGCTGCTGGACGCGTACCAACGCCGGGACAAGGTGGGCTTGGTGACGTTCCGGGGCGGCGGCGCGGAGTTGGCCCTGCCGCCGACGTCGTCGGTCGAGGCCGGCGCGGCGCGGCTGGCGGCGCTGCCGACCGGGGGGCGGACGCCTTTGGCGGCCGGGCTGCTGCGGGCTTACGAGACGCTGCGGGTGGAACGGCTGCGGGATCCGCGGCGCCGCGCTCTGCTGGTGGTGGTGACCGACGGACGTGCCACGTACGGCCGTGATGCGCTGGGCGAGGCCCGACGGGCGGCCGGGCTGCTGGCCGCGACCGGGGTCGCGTCGGTCGTCGTGGACTGCGAGAG
This sequence comes from Uniformispora flossi, assembly GCF_049534875.1. Lineage (NCBI taxonomy): Bacteria > Bacillati > Actinomycetota > Actinomycetes > Kitasatosporales > Streptomycetaceae > Uniformispora > Uniformispora flossi. The sequence continues at coordinate 126,956 of NZ_JBMULZ010000019.1, read as the reverse complement.
CGGTCCGGTGCGGCTCGGGTTGGCGGCGCGGCTGGCGGCCGACCTCTGCGGCCCTGTGCTGGGGCTCGGCGAGCTGGCCGCGGACGGACTCGCGGGGCTCGTCCGCGACTTGCGCGCCGCGGGCTGAACGACGCGGGTGGGGCGGCGAGCTGCCTCGTCCCACCCGCGCGCACGCGGAGGGCCCGCCCGACTCATTCCCTTTGCCTGTGCCGGGGCCGCCGATTCGCTCTGCCCCGAGCCACACCGACGTATAAGGAGTCCCCATGCCGCAAGGTAAGCCCGAGACCGTTCCCGACGACGGTCTGACGACGCGTCAGCGCCGCAACCGTCCGCTGGTGATGGTGCACACCGGCCCCGGAAAGGGGAAGTCGACCGCCGCGTTCGGGTTGGCGCTGCGGGCGTGGAATCAGGGGTGGCCGATCGGCGTGTTCCAGTTCGTCAAGTCGGCGAAGTGGAAGGTCGGCGAGGAGAACGTGCTGCGCACGCTCGGCCGGGTCCACGACGAGACCGGCGAGGGCGGGCCGGTGGCGTGGCACAAGATGGGCGAAGGCTGGTCGTGGATCCAGCGCCCGGGCTCCGACGCCGACCACGCGGCGGACGCCGCCGAGGGCTGGGAGCAGATCAAGCGGGACCTGGCGGCGGAGGCGTACAAGCTGTACGTGCTCGACGAGTTCACCTATCCGATGAAGTGGGGCTGGGTCGACGTCGCCGATGTCGTGGCGACGCTGGCCGCACGCCCGGGGCATCAGCACGTGGTGATCACCGGCCGTGACGCGCACCCGGATCTGGTGGAGTACGCCGACCTGGTGACGGAGATGACGAAGGTCAAGCACCCGATGGACGCCGGGCAGAAGGGCCAGCGAGGCATCGAGTGGTGACGGTCCCGCGGCTGGTGATCGCCGCGCCGGCGTCCGGGCAGGGCAAGACCACCGTCGCGACCGGGCTGATGGCGGCGCTGACGCGGCGGGGTTTCCGGGTGTCGCCGCACAAGGTCGGCCCGGACTACATCGACCCGGGGTACCACGCCCTGGCGAGCGGACGGCCGGGACGGAACCTCGACCCATTTCTGGTCGGGGAGCAGCGGATTGCGCCGTTGTTCGCGCATGCGGCGGCGGGGGCCGATGTCGCCGTGGTGGAAGGCGTCATGGGGTTGCATGACGGGGCCTTCGGGCGGGGCGAGTTCGCGTCCACGGCACATGTCGCGCGGTTGTTGGACGCGCCGGTGGTGCTGGTCGTCGACGCTCGGTCGCAGGGGCGGTCGGTGGCCGCGCTGGTGCAGGGCTTCGCCGGTTTCGATCCGCGGGTGCGGGTTGCCGGGGTCGTGCTCAACCGCGTGGGTACCGAACGGCACGAGGCGATCCTGCGCGAGGCGTTGGAGCCGCTGGGGATTCCCGTGCTGGGTGTCCTCGGACGTCATGACGCGATCGCCAAGCCGTCGCGGCATCTGGGGCTGATACCGGTCGCCGAACGGCATGCGGACGCGGTGGCGACGGTCGAGGCGCTCGGGGAGTTGGTCGCGGACGCGGTCGACCTGGGAGCGGTGATGCGGATTGCGGGTGGTGCGGCGCCGTTGGCCGTGGCGGCGTGGGATGCGGGGGCCGCGGTCGACGCGGTCGCCGGTGTCGGGCGCCGGACGGCCTGCCGGCCCCGGATCGCGGTCGCGGGCGGCGCTGCGTTCACGTTCGGATATCGGGAGACCTTCGAGCTGTTGGCCGCGGCGGGTGCCGAACTGGCGCCGTTCGATCCGCTGCGGGACGAGGCTTTGCCGGACGGAGTCTCCGGGTTGGTCGTCGGCGGAGGCTTCCCCGAGGTGTACGCGGGGGAGCTGTCGGCGAACGCGACGCTGCGCGGCGACGTGGCGGCGTTCGCGGCACGGGGTGGAGTGATCGCGGCGGAGTGCGCGGGGCTGCTCTATTTGGCGCGGTCGCTGGACGGTGCGCCGATGTGCGGGGTGCTGGCGGCGGAGGCGCGGATGACGTCGCGGTTGACGCTGGGGTATCGCGAAGCGGTTGCGGTGGAGGCGTCGGTGCTGGCGGACGCCGGGGAGACCGTGCGGGGGCACGAGTTCCATCGGACGGCGGTGACACCGGGGGCGGGGGACAGGGCGGCGTGGTCGTGGTCGGCCGGCTCCGGTCGGGTCCGTGAAGGCTTCGTCGCCGATGGGGTGCACGCGTCCTACTTGCATACGCACTGGGCGGGGAACCCGGGGGCGGCGGTGCGGTTTGCGGAATGGTGTGCGCGCGGCGGGGCGTCCCCGGAAACCGATCCGGCCACGTGACCGTCGTCTTCACTGACAACCCGGCACACTCGGGAGACCGGGCACACCACTCGCACCAGGAACAGGACGGCTCCATGGCGGACAGGGTCACCGTGATCGGCTACGACGGCGCGCCGCTGTCCGCCGCGGCGCGTACCGCGCTCGCGTCGGCCACGCTGGTCGCCGGGGGTGCGCGGCACCTCGACGCCGTGCGCGTGCCGGAGGCGGCCGAGCGCGTCGTCATGGGCAACGTGCACGTCGCCGCGCGGAGGATCAGCGAACACCGCGGTACCGCCGTCGTGGTGGCGTCCGGCGACCCGGGCTTCTTCGGCATCGTGCGGATACTGCGCCGTCCCGAGTACGGGCTCGAACTGGAGATCGTGCCCGCGGTCTCGTCCGTCGCGCACGCGTTCGCCCGGGCGTCGATGCCGTGGGACGACGCGAAGGTGGTGAGCGCGCACGGCCGAGAGCTGCGCCGGGCGGTCAACGTGTGCCGTGCCTACGGCAAGGTCGCGGTGCTCACCGGCCCCGGCTCGGGCCCCGCCGAACTCGGCCTGATGCTCCGCGGCGTCCCCCGCACCTTCGTCGTCTGCGAGAACCTCGGCACCGACAGCGAGGAAGTCACCATGCTGGCCGCCGACAAGGCGGCCGACCGCACCTGGTCGGATCCGAACGTGGTCATCGTCGTCGGCCCGAACCCCGCCACCTCCGCACCCGCGGGCTGGCTCGCCGGGCAGCGCTCGACGTTCCCCGGGCCGGTACGCGGCTGGGGCCTCGCCGACGACGCGTACGACCACGACGGCGCCGCCATCACGGGCGCCGAGGTCCGCGCGGTCGCCCTCGGCCGGCTCGGCCCGCGACCGGGTGACCTGGTGTGGGACATCGGCGCGGGCAGCGGCGCGATGAGCGTCGAAATCGCCCGGCACGGCGCCGCGGTGATCGCCGTGGACCGGGACCCGACCGGGTGTGAGCACATTTCGGCCAACGCCGCCCGCTACGGCGTCGAGGTCCAGATCGTGCCCGGCACCGCCCCCGACGTGCTGTCGCACCTGCCCGACCCGGACGCCGTGTTCGTCGGCGGCGGCGGTGCCGACGTGGTCGCGGCCTGCGCGGCGCGGCGTCCCGAACGCGTGGTCGCGGCGCTGCCCGCGGTCGAGTCCGTGGGCGCCGTCCACGAGGCGCTCGCCGGCGCCGGGTACGCCGTCGAAGGCACGCTGCTCCAGCCCTCCCGGCTCGCCCCGGCGGGCGGCACCGCGCACCGCCTGCAGCCGGGCGAACCGGTGTTCGTGGTGTGGGGGGAGCGCTTGTGACCGTGCCCGCGGGGGCGCTGGCGGTCGGCGTCGGCGCGGCCCGCGGCGCGACGTATGCCGAACTCGCCGACACCCTCGGCGCGGTCCTCGACCGCGCGGGCCTGTCCCGCACTGACGTCTCCGTGGTGGCCACCCTCGCCACAAAGCATGATTTTCCGGCGATCCTGCGATTGGCCGAATCTCTCGATGCCGCCCTCGTCGCGCTGGACGCCGCCGAACTCGCCGCCGTCGCGGTACCCCACCCGTCCCCGGCGGTCCGCGCCCGCGTCGGAACCCCCAGCGTCGCCGAAGCCGCCGCCCTCCACGCCTGCGGCGCCGGCGCCGACCTCGTGATCCCGAAAACCCGGGGCGCCCGGACCCCGTCCCTGTGCACGATTGCCGTGGCGCGCCGACAGGTTGGACGGAACGGCAGCACGAACGCCACATGAACGGTCGCTGCGCGACAGTCAACACGCGGTGACTCGATCAAACCGGGAGGCGTTGTGATCATCGGTGCGACCCCGCCGAGCGGCACCGGCATAGTCACCAGCATGATGGACGCCGACGGCACGACGGCGTACCGCACGACGCAGGGCAGGAGCACGGGCACACCACGCATGCGCATCACCACCCACACCCCGCCCGACCCTGCGCGCGACCACTCCGCGGACGTCGACCTTCGTCACCACGGCGACCGCGAAGTCGCGCCCGGACTCGTCGACCTCGCGGTCAACGTCCGCGGCAGCGCACCCCCGCCGTGGCTGACCGAACGCATCGCCGAAAGCCTCACCCGCCTCGCCGCCTACCCGGACGCGGCCGAGGCCCGCGCCGCGGTCGCCGCCCGGCACCGCCGCGACCCCGCCGACGTGCTGCTCACCGCCGGCGCCGCGGAAGCGTTCGTCCTCCTCGCCCGCGCCCTGAAGCCGCGTCACGCCGTGGTCGTGCACCCGCAGTTCACCGAACCCGAGGCCGCGCTCCGGGCCGCCGGGCATACTGTGCGACGGGTCCTCCTCCGCGCCGAGGAGGGCTTCGGCCTGGACCCGGCCCGGATCCCGGAGGAGGCCGACCTCGTCATGATCGGCAACCCCACCAACCCGACGTCCGTCCTGCACCCCGCGGAGACGATCGCCGCTCTGGCGCGCCCCGGACGCGTCCTCGTCGTCGACGAAGCCTTCGCCGACACGATCCCCGGCGAACCCGAAAGCCTCGCCGAACGCGCCGACGTCGACGGACTCGTCGTGGTCCGCAGCCTCACCAAGACCTGGGCCCTCGCCGGGCTCCGCATCGGCTACCTCCTCGCCGCCCCCGACCTGGTCCGATGCTGCGCCGAGGCGCAGCCCCTGTGGTCCGTCTCCACCCCCGCACTGGTCGCCGCCGAGGCGTGCAGCGAGCCCGGCGCCGTGTCCCACGCGGACGCCGCGGCCGTTACGCTCGCCGATGACCGGGCGTACCTCGTGGCACGGCTCCGGGCGATTCCCGGGGTACGGCTGCCGGTCGAGCCGCGTTCGTCGTTCGTCCTCGCACACGTGGACGACGGCTTGGCGGTACGCGAACTCCTGCGCGAGCGGGGCTTCGCCGTCCGTCGCGCCGACACGTTCCCCGGGCTCGGCCCGGACTGGCTGCGCATCGCGGTGCGCGACCGCGCCACGACCGAGGCCTTCGCGGCCGCACTGGAGGGAGTGTTGAGCCCATGAAACGAGACGGCGGCCGCACCACCGCCCGCGGCGGCAAGCGGGTTCGGGGCGGGGCGGCATGCGGTGCCGGCGTCACTTTTGGCGAAGGCAAAACGTTCCACAGCAAAACGCTCATCGGAAAGAAGGGTGCGGACGGCGTGTGCGGCGCCCGGCGAAGCGAGGTTTCGGCATGAGTGAGTCCGACGAGCTGCGTGGCCACGGCCCGGCGCAGCACCACCCCGTGCCGAACGGACCGGCGTACCCCTATCCGGACGACGGAGCCGTCGCGCCCGGCGAGATCGACGATCTCGACGACGACGACGCGCTGCTGATGCCCGGCCCCCAAGGCGGCTGGGCGGAGGTGCCGCACCCCGAATCGGGGCAGTACGCGGTACCGCAGCAGTACCCGGCCGCGCCCGGCGGCTACGTGCCGCAGCCCGGCATGCCGGTCGGCTACCCGGAGTCCGCGCAGTACGCCGTGCCGCAGTCCGCGGCCTACGGTGTTCCCGCGCCCGATCAGGGAGTTCCCGTCGGGGACACTCCGCCGCACGGCGGGCAGTTTGCCGGGTATGCGCCGAGTGCGCAGGTTCCGCAGCAGCAGGTGCCCCAGCCGATGCCGCAGCCGGTTCACCAGCCCGTTCATCATCCCGTGCCGCAGCAGATGCCCCAGCCGGCGCCGCAGCCGGGGGCCGCGCAGTCGCTGGCCGACCGGATGGCCGCGGCGGCCGCCGCGTCCGCGCCGCTCGACGCGGGCTTCGGCGGCGGACAGCCCGCGGGCCGGGTGCCGGGGCAGGTTCCCGGGGAAGCCGCGCCGGGTGCGGGGGTGCCGCAGTACGGCACGACCCCGGTGCCCGCACAGGAGATGCCGCAGCCGGGCGTACCCCAGCAGGGAACGCCGCCGCAGGCGATGCCGCCGCATGCCGTGCCGGTGCCCGGTGCCGGGGGTACGGAGAACGCCGGTGCGCCGTTCGCGCAGGCGCCGCACGCGGCCCCGGCAGCCGCACAGCCGCCGCGGATGCCGGCCGACGGCGTGGTCGCGGCGGGTATGCCGGGTCCGGGTGTGCCGCCGCAGGCCGCTCAGCCCGTGCAGCAGCAGCCGCAACAGCCGCAGCAGGCCGGACCGCACAGCGCTCCGGGTGTCGCGGCCGGGCAACCGGTGACCGCGGTGCCGCAGCCGCAGATCCCGCAGCCTCAGATTCCACAGCTTCAGATTCCACAGCTTCAGGTCCCTCAGCCGATGGCGGAACCGGCCGGACAGGCCTCGCCGTCCGGAGCCGGACAGCAGGCGCAGGCGCCGCAGGTGCCCGGTCCGCAGCACCCGGCCCCCGCCGCGGCGCCCGGCGCCGCCGGTGCGGTGCCGGACGGGTCGGGGCAGATCGCCGCCGTGCCGGGTCCCGAGGCCGGGGTGCCCGGGAACGCGGCGCACGCGGGTGGCGCGCCAGCCGGTGCCTCATCCGGGTTCGCGGTGCCGGGCGAGCCGGTGGGTCAGCCGGCAGCCGAGCCGATGGCCGCTCAGCCGACCGCGGCGCAGAACGCCGCGCAGCCCGCGCCGGGCGTGCCCGAAGCCGTGACGGCGCCGTCCGACGGCGCACAGGCCGGGCAGTCCGCACCGGGTGTCGCGGGCGTGCCGGGTGCCACCGCTGACGTACCGCAGCAGGACGCGTCCGGACAGGTGCCCGCCCCGGGCGCGGCTCCGGCCGCGGCGCCGGGCGGGGTCGTGCAGTCGGGGCCGGTGGCGTTCACCGCGCCGACGCCGGTGCAGCCCGAGGGGGCGACCCCGGGTCCCGGCGCCGTGCCGGGTGTGCAACTCCCGCAGCAGAGCGTGTCGTCGACGCAGTCGCAGCCGGTCCCGGCGGTCGCCGGACCGGCCGTCCCGCGGACGACGCTGCCGCCGCGGCGCCAGCGCCGCGTGGGCCGCGGACCGGCTTCGGCGCAGCACCAGGCGGTGCCGCCGCAGACCGTGCCGGAGGCCGTTCCGGGCGCGCCGGTGGCGAACGCGCAGGTCCCGGGTGCCGAGGGGCCGGGTGTCCAGGGGCCGGGCGTGCAGGTTCCGGCGCAGCAGAGCGGACCGGCCGTGCCCGGGCCCGTGCCCGGCCCGGCCGTCGAGGCCGCGGCGAACGTGCAGGCGGCGCCGCAGACTTCCGGCGTACCGACGATTCCGCCGCCGCCCGGCGGCGAGACTCCGGCCGCGCCCGGCGGTGCCCGGCCGGACACCGGCCAGGTGGCGGCCCAGCAGCAGCCGGATGCCGTACAGGCTCCGGTCGCGGCGGCGCGGCAGGAGGCGCCCGCGGTGGCCGCGCCCGTCGCGGACGCGGCCGCTCCGGCGGCCGACGCCCCGGCCGCGGAAGCCGGGCAGGCGCCCGTGCGGCGGATGCGTACGGCGGCGTTCGCCGACCCGGACGCCGCGCCGCGCCGCGGACTGCGGACCCGCGCCCGGGCGAACTCCGACGCGAACGGCGAACAGCCGGGCGCCGCCGACCAGGCGGCGGAGGCCGCAGCCGAAGCCGCCGAAGCGGCCGAAGACGCCGCCGCGGCTCAGGCAGCTGAGGAAACCGGTGCCCAGGCGGCCACGCCCGCGACCGGTCCGGCGGCCAACGCGCGCCGGACCCGCCGCGCGGGCAACCCGGCCGTGGAAGACGAGGCCGCGCAGCCCGAGGCGGCCGCCGACGGCACGCCGCAGCCGGCCGAGGCCGGGAACGCCGCGCAGGGCAGCGGACGTCGGGCCCGCCGCGCGGCGCCCGCGGACGCCGCAGCCCAAGCTCGGCAGGCCGCCGACGCGGCCGCCGACGGCACGGTGCCGCCAGGCTTCGTCCCGCCCGCCCCGCGCGTGGCCACGACCGGCCGGGTGGCCGCCCGCCGGGCACGCCAGGCAGGGGGAACCCAGGTTCCCGCACCGGCACCGGCCCCGTCGGCGAAGCCCGGACAGGTTCCGGCGCCGCCCGCCGAGGTCTCGACCCCGGCCGCGGGCACGCCGGTCGCGCCCGCCCACCAGGGGCCGATCCCGGTCCCGCCGGTGGTTGCCGCGCCCGGAACACCGACCGCCGAGCAGGGCGCTGCCGTGCCGACCGGCAATGCCCCCAAGGGCACCGTGACCGCCGCCGCCGCAGGTTCGAACCCGGCGCAGACGCAGGAGGCTTCGACGGGGACCGCACCGACCGACGCGCAGCAAGGCGATCAGCAAGGCACCCCGGGTGCTCCGGCGCCCCAGGGTGCCGTTGCCGGGGCGGCTGCTGCTGGGGGAGTGGCGCAGGTGGCAGAAGGCCCGGTGAACGCACAGGCAGGCCCCGCGGCTTCGCCGACGGGCGCGGCAGCGGTGCCGCAGGGCGCCGTGCCGGCCGCGCCGCAGCCGGTGGCCGACGCCGCTGCCGGGCCGGTTCCGGCTCGGCAGGCCGGGCCCGAGGCGGTGGCGGCTGCGGAGAACGCGCAGGCCGCCGTCGGCGGTTCGCCGTCGGCTCCCGGCGATGCCGTGCAGCAGAGCGGCCGGCATGCCGCGGTGGTGGACGCTGCGCAGGCGGCCCCGCAGGCCGGTGCGCCGATGCCTGGCGGCCCCGACGCGCAAGCTGCCGTACCGCAGGGTGCCGGGCAGAACGCGCCGCAGGCAGCCGTGGACAGCGCGCAGCCGGTTCCCGCCGCCGTGGCGGGGCAGGGCGACGTGAGACAGGGTGGTCCCGAGGCGGTTGCGGCCGCGGGCAACGCGCAGGCTGCTCCGGCCGGTTCGCCGACGCCGGGGAGCGCGCCGCAGAGTGGCCCGCAGGCTGCGGTCGCCGGTCAGGCGGGGCCGCAGGCAGCCGCCGCGGGCAATGTGCCGTCGGCGCCGGTCAACCCGCAGGGTGTCGCGGCCTCACCGGCCGTGGCTCCGCAGGGTGTGGTCGAGGGTCAAGCCGTCGAGCCGCAGCAGGCCGAAGCGCCCAGCGGTCTGTCGGCCGTGCCCGTTCAGGCCGGGCCGCAGACCGCCGCGGCGACGGCTCAGGGACCGGCTGTGGCCGGGAACCCCCAGGGTCCGCAGGCCGTGGCCGTCCAGGCCGACGCGCAGGCGCCGGGCCACCCGGCCGGTCCGCAGGCCGTCCCGGCGGCGAACGTGCCGCACGGTCAGACCGGCCCGCAGGTTGTCGACGCCGTGCAGGGTGTTCCGGCCGGTGTGCCGACCGCTCCGCAGGCCGCGGACGGTTCGGCCGATGGCCAGGCCGCGCCGCAAGGCGGGGTCCCGGTTCAGGGTGTCGCGGGGGCGCAGGCCCCGGAGGCGGCCGGGCCCGGCGCGCCGTCGGGCCGGCCGGAATCCGGTGCTGCCGTCCCGCAGGGCGCCGCGCAGCCGAGTGCTCCTCAGGCCGCCGCCGCGGGCAATGCCCCGGCTGCCGCCGACGGTTCGCAAACCGGTCCGTCGGAGGCAGCCGTGGCGAACGGTGCGCCGGTGCCCGCCGGAGCGGGCAACACCCAGCCCGCTCAACCCGCTCAGCCCGCTCAGCCCGTTCAGGAGAGCCCGCAGGCCGAGCAGGCCGCTGCGCAGGGTGCCGCGATCGGCGCTCCCGCGGCGGACGCGACGGCAGGACCGGCAGGCCAACCGGTCGCCGGTGCGGCCGCCGTCCAAGCCCCCGCGGCTCAGGACGGTGCCGCGGAGGCCGCCGGCGCAGCCCCTGCGCAGGCCGCCACCGACGCGGCGCCGCAGTCCGGTCCGTCCGCTGCCCCGCAGGGGGCCGCGGCCGGTCAGGCCGCGGTGCAGCCTGCGCCCGAAACGGCGCCCGCGCCCACGGGCCAGGTTCCGGCGCCGGGTGCGGCGCAGGACGCGGCCGACGTCGCGGCGGCCGGCCAGGCCGACGCGCCGCAGGCCGGTCCGCAGCCGGGCGCCCAGCCGGGCCCGGCCGACGCCCCGACCGGTGCGGCCGCCCCCGCGGCCGCCGACGGTTCGGCTCAGCCCCCGTCCGGTCCGCAGGCCGCGGCCGACGAGGCGCAGGCAGCGGTGCCGCAGGCTCCGGCCACGGCCGACGCCACGGGCAACCCGCTGACGGCACAGGGTGGTTCACCGTCCGCCCAGACTCCGGACGGTGCCGACCAGACCGCCGCACCGCAGGCCCCGGCGACGGCTCCGGGCACCACCACGCCGGCCGCCGAAGCCGGTACCCCGGTCGCGGACCCGTCGGCCCAGGCAGCCGGTGCGCAGCCCGCCGACGCCGCAGCCGAGCCCGAGCCCGCCGACGGCACGCCGCAGCTCGCGCCCGCCGCCGACGAGGCTCCCCGGCCCGGTAGTCCCGCGGCTCAGGCCGACCCGGCCGGTGCCCCGCAGGGCGCCGGCACGGCCCCCGCCGCAGGCGGCCCGGGCCAGGCCCAGGACGCCCCGCAGGCTCCCGCCGCGGCCGACGCCCCGGGCAGCGCGCCCGCGGCGGACGCCGCCGCTCAGCCCGCGGCCGACGGCCCGGCGCCCGCCCAGCCCGTCGCCGGCCCCCGGAACGCGCGCGGCACCGGCAACGCCGCCGCCCCGGCGCAGCAGGCGCCTGCCGACCCGGGCACGCCCCAGGCCGCGCACACCGGTGCCGACCACGCCGCTCCGGCCGACCCCGGCACCGCTCCCGCACCCGCACCCGACCCCGAAAACCGCACCATGCTCCTCCCGCCCGCCGCCCTTGCCGACCCGAACAACCCGATCAACGCGATCGACCCGAGCGACGCGACCGAGGCGGCGCCGGCGGACCCGGCCGACCCCGCCGGTCCGCCCGCGCCCGGGTACGACGACGCCGACCGCGAAGCCGTGCACCGCGTCATGCGGGACCGGCGGGACGTGCGGGTCGGGTTCCGCGCCGACCCGGTGCCGGACGAGCTGCTGATCCGGGTGCTCGAGGCCGCGCACCACGCGCCGAGCGTCGGGTACTCGCAGCCGTGGGATTTCGTGGTCATCCGGTCCGCGGAAACCCGCGCGCTCGTGCAGGAGCTGGCCGCGCGGCAGCGGGAGGCGTATGCCGCGTCGCTGCCGAAGGCCCGCGCGAAGCAGTTCCTCGGCATCAAGACCGAGGCGATCCTGGAGACCCCCGTCAACATCGTCGTGACGGTGGACTCCACGCGCGGCGGACGGCACACCCTCGGCCGGCACACGCAGCCGCAGATGGGCCCGTACTCCAGCGCGCTCGCGGTGGAGAACCTGTGGCTTGCGGCCCGCGCCGAAGGCCTCGGCGTCGGCTGGGTGAGCTTCTTCGACGAGCGCGAGCTGAGCCGCACGCTGGGCCTGCCCGAGCACGTCGAGATCGTCGCGTACCTGTGCGTCGGCTTCGTCGACCAGTTCCCCGAGGACCCGGAGCTGGCGCAGGCCGGCTGGGCCAAGCAGCGCCCGCTGTCGTGGGTGGTGCACGAGGAGGAGTACGGCCGCCGCGGGCTGCCCGGCGAAGAGCCCGTGCGGCTCCTCGACGAGACGCTGCGCGCCGTGCGTCCGCTGGATGCCAAGGCGCTCAGTGCGGCGTGGCAGCGGCACAAGGTCATGACCAAGCCCGCCGGGTCGCTCGGCGTGCTGGAGATGATCTCGGCGCAGCTGGCGGGCCTGTCCCGGCAGTGCCCGCCGCCGATCCCGGAGCCGGCCGCGGTCGCGGTGTTCGCCGCCGACCACGGGGTGCACGCGCAGGGCGTGTCGCCGTGGCCGCAGGAAGTCACCGCGCAGATGGTGCACAACTTCCTCGGCGGCGGCGCGGTCGTGAACGCGTTCGCCCGGCAGATCGGTGCCGAGGTGTGCGTGGTCGACGTCGGCGTCGCGGCCGAGCTGCCGCAGTCCGCGCCCGGGCTGCTGCCGCGCAAGGTGCGTCCCGGCACCGCGGACATGACGCAGGGCCCGGCGATGACCCGCGAGGAAGTCCTGCAGGCGATCGAGGTCGGCATCGAGACCGCGCGGGACCTGGTCACGGCCGGCAACAAGTGCCTGCTGACCGGCGACATGGGCATCGCCAACACCACGGCGTCGGCGGCGCTGATCGCCGTGTTCACCGGGACCGACCCGGTGGAGGTCACCGGCCGTGGCACGGGCATCGACGACAAGACGCACGACCGCAAGGTCCAGGTCGTCCGCGCCGCGCTCGCGCACCACAAGCCCGACCCGGAGGACCCGATCGGGGTGCTCGCCGCGGTCGGCGGCCTGGAGCACGCGGCGATCGCCGGGTTCGTCATCGGCGCCGCGGCGATGCGGACGCCGGTCGTGCTGGACGGCGTGATCGCCGGGGCGGCCGCGCTGGCCGCGCACCGGATCGCGCCGGACTCGCTCGCGGCCTGCGTGGCCGGGCACCGCTCCGCCGAGCCCGGCCACGCGGCCGCGCTGGCGAAGCTCGGCCTGCGTCCGCTCGTCGAGCTGGAACTGCGGCTCGGCGAGGGCACCGGCGCGGTGCTGGCGTTGCCGCTGGTGCAGAGCGCGGCGCGCGTCCTGCACGACGTCGCGACGTTCGACTCCGCGGGGGTCAGCGGCAAGACCGAGTAGCGCGAGGCGAGGGGCCGTGCGGGCGGGCCGGATGACGATCCGGACCGCCCGCACGGCCGCGCCCGGGGACTGGCACGCACCGACGGCACCCGGCCGGTGCGCAATGATCCGGAAACACGAAAGTGATACTTACGGGACAGCACCGCACGTCCCGTGCGTCGCACCGCCGAACCCCCGCAGAACCCCCGCAGAACCGAAGCAGAACCGAAGCAAACCGACGCAGAACCGACGCAGCCTTGAAGTAGTCCGACGCAGACCCGACGCCGAGCAGCAGTCCGAAAGAGCGGAAGCCACGCCATGTCCCCGAAGTACGACGACATCCCCGCCTACCCGGCCGGTCTGCGGCTCGCGGGCCGCAAGGTCGTCATGGTGGGGGCCGGCACGGTCGCCCGCCGCAGACTGCCCGGCCTGGTCGACGCCCGCGCCGAGGTCCTGGTCGTCGCACCGGACGCCACGCCGTCCGTCGAGGCGATGGCCGACGACGGCGAACTCCGCTGGGAACGCCGCGGCTACCGGGCCGACGACCTGGACGGCGCGTGGTATGTCATCGCGGCGACCGACGACCCGGCCGTCAACGCGGCGGTTGAAGCCGACGCCGAGGAACGCCGGATCTTCTGCGTCCGCAGCGACGACGCGTCGCAGGCCAGCGCGTGGACGCCCGCGAGCGGCCGGCACGACGGCCTCCAGATCGCCGTGCTGGCCGGCGGCGACCCGCGGCGCGCCGCCGCGGTCCGCGACCGCATCCTCGAGGAACTCCGCGAAGGGACCCTCGGCGCGGCGCACTTCCGCGCCAAGACGCCCGGCGTGGCGCTGGTCGGCGGCGGGCCGGGCGACCCCGACCTGATCACCGTCCGCGGCCGCCGCCTCCTCGCCGAAGCGGACGTCGTCGTCACCGACCGGCTCGGGCCGCGGGCGCTCCTCGACGAGCTGCCGTCCGACGTCGAGGTCATCGACGCGGCGAAGATCCCGTACGGGCGGGCGATGGCGCAGGAGGCCATCAACAACGAGATCATCAAGCACGCATCCGCGGGCAAGTTCGTGGTCCGCCTCAAGGGCGGCGACAACTACGTCTTCGGCCGCGGCTTCGAAGAGGCCATCGCGTGCGCCGAAGCGGGCATCCCCGTCGAGGTCGTGCCCGGCATCACCAGCGCCATCTCGGTCCCGGCCATCGCCGGTATCCCGGTCACCCACCGCGGCGTCACCCACGAGTTCACGGTGGTGTCCGGCCACGTCGCCCCCGACAACCCCGACTCCCTCGTCGACTGGGCCGCCCTCGGCCGCCTCCGCGGCACCCTCGTCCTCCTGATGGCCATGGAACGCCTCGGCGCGATCGCCGACACCCTCATCACCCACGGCCGCGCCGCCGACACCCCCGTCGCGATCGTCCAAGAGGGCACCATGGCGACCCAGCGCACCCTCCGCACCACCCTCGCCACCGCGGCCGCCGACGCCCAGACCGCGGGCATGCGCCCCCCGGCCATCGTCGTCATCGGCGAGGTCGTCGCCGTCGCCGAACGCGTCCGGCCCCTCTAGCCACGCCTACGCCGCCCCGGACGGCCTCGCGGACGCCCTGCCGTCCCCGAGGCCGACCGTCCCGCCCGCGGCCGTGCTCAGATGCCGATGAGCCGGATCCGGGCGCCGCACAGTCGGGTCATGTCGTCGAGGTCGGACGTCAGTATGGCCACCGGGCCGGGTTGGCGCAGGGCCATCTCGGCGACCGTCGCATCGATCGCGTACTTGTGGCCGTGCAGACCCGCGGCCTTGAGCAGTTCCGCGGACGCCTTCGCGGCTTCCTCGGTCACCGGCTCGACCTTGACGCGGGACAGCACCCAGCGCAGCCGCGGCATGTTCACACGGGCATGACTCACTTCGACGACGGTGTTGGCGCCGATGACGAAATCGGCACCCATCGTGTGGAACACCTGGAAGATCGCGAGGATCTTGCGGTCCTGGGCGATCCAGGCGGAGACCCCCTGGGAGTCCAGGACGACGGTCTCGACGTGCTCGTTCACGCCGCACTCGCCGAGCCGCCCGAGCCCGTCGCCCCGAAGATCCGGGAGCGCGCCTCGGCCAGCTCCTCCTCGGTGAACGCCCCGTGCTCTTCTTGGTGGCGCTGCAGGTCGGCGCCGAGCAGTTGGTGTCGCAGCTGACGGGCCACCGCCGCGGCCACGTACCCGGAAATGTTGTCGGTGAGCTTCCGCAGCTCGTCCACCTGTTCGGTCGGCAAGGTCACCGTGATGCGCGTCGTGTCCGCCATGACCCGAGCATACTGCGGTATGCGCATCGTCGGCCCGTTCCGTCCTCCGGGATCGGGGGGACCAGGGACGCCGTGATCTTGGCCGGTACCGTAGTGCGCGGTTCGGCCCGTGGAGCGTCGGCGGCCGGTGACGGAGCAGTGGGAGTGCGCAATGGGGCTCGGCCTCGGATGGAAGGTGCACGGGACCGGGGGAACCCCCGGGCCCGGCGAGGTCGTGCGGCCGGACGAGCGGCTCAGCTGGGGGCGGACCGCCGGGCTCGGTGCGCAACACGTGGTGGCGATGTTCGGCGCCACCTTCGTCGCGCCGGTGCTCATGGGGCTCGACCCCAACCTCGCGGTGATGCTGTCCGGCGTCGCGACGGTCATGTTCCTGCTGATCACGCGCGGCAAGGTGCCCAGCTACCTCGGGTCCAGCCTGTCGTTCGTCGGGGTGGCGGCGTCGATCAAGGCGGCCGGCGGCAGCGTCCAGACGGTGACCGGCGCCATGCTCGTCGTCGGCGCCGTCCTGTGCGTCGTCGGGCTCGTGGTGACCGCCCTCGGCGCGAAGATCGTGCACGCGGTACTGCCGCCTGTGGTCACCGGCGCCGTCGTCATGATCATCGGGTTCAACCTGGCACCCGTCGTCGCCAAGACCTACTGGCCGCAGGACCAGTGGGTCGCCCTGCTCACGATGGCCTTCACCATGGCCGCCATGGTCGTCATGCGCGGCTTCTGGTCCCGCATCGCGGTGTTCCTCGGCCTGGTGTTCGGCTACGTGCTCTCCTGGGTCTTCGACCGGGTGTTCGGCACCATCCACGCGGTGACCGGCTCCGGCCAGGTCACCGACCACAACCGGGTGAACTTCGGCGGCGTGAAAGACGCCGACTGGTTCGGGCTCCCCGCCCTGCACGCACCCGACTTCAAACTCTCCGCCGTCCTCCTCGCCCTGCCCGTCGTCATCGCCCTCATCGCCGAGAACGCCGGACACGTCAAAGCCGTCGCGGAGATGACCGGCGACAACCTCGACCCCGAACTCGGCCGCGCCATCGCCGCCGACGGCGCCGCCAGCGTGCTCTCCACCTCGGTCGGCGGCCCCGCCACCACCACCTACGCCGAGAACATCGGCGTCATGGCCGCCACCCGCGTCTACTCCACCGCCGCCTACTACGCCGCCGCCGCCTTCGCGATCCTGTGCGGCCTCTGCCCCAAGTTCGGCGCGATCGTCGCCGCCACCCCCGGCGGCGTCCTCGGCGGCATCACCGTCGTCCTCTACGGCATGATCGGCCTCCTCGGCGCCAAGATCTGGAACGAGAACCGCATCGACCTCGGCAACCCGCTCAACCTGGTGCCCCTCGCGGCCGGCATCGTCATCGGCATCGGCAACGTATCCCTCGACATCACCGACGACTTCAAGCTCGACGGCATCCCCCTCGGCACCATCGTCACCATCGTCGGCTACCACCTCCTGCGCTACTTCGCCCCGCCGCACCTCAAGAGCACCCCCGCACACCCCGACGGCACCACGGAACCGGGCAGCGGCAACGACGGAGGAGCCAAGGAACCCGCGTGATCCCCATCGACGACCCCGCCGACCCGCGCCTGCACGACTACACCGGCCTCACCGACGTCGACCTGCGCCGCCGCCGCGAACCCGCCGAAGGCCTCTTCATGGCCGAGGGCGAAAAAGTCATCCGCCGCGCCCTCGACGCCGGATACCCGCTGCGCTCGATGCTCCTCACCGAACGCTGGGCCGAAGCCCTGGCCGACGTCATCGCCCACGCCGAAGGCCCCGTCTACGTCGCCACCCCCGACGTCGTCGAACAAGTCACCGGCTACCACGTCCACCGCGGCGCCCTCGCCTCCATGCAGCGCAAACCCCTCCCCGACCCCGCCGGACTCCTCGCCGGGGCACGCCGCGTCGCCGTCCTCGAAGCCGTCAACGACCACACCAACATCGGCGCCATCTTCCGCGGCGCCGCCGCCCTCGGCATGGACGCCGTCCTGCTCTCGCCCGACTGCGCCGACCCGCTCTACCGCCGCTCGGTCAAGGTCGCCATGGGCGCGGTGTTCTCCGTCCCCTACGCCCGCCTCGCCCCGTGGCCGCACGCCCTCGCCACCGTCAAAGACGCCGGACTCACGCTTCTCGCCATGACGCCCGCCGAAGGCTCCGTCCCGCTCCACGACGTACCCGCCGCCGAACTCGAACGCTGCGCCGTCATGCTCGGCGCGGAAGGCCCCGGGCTCACCCGCAAGGCGATGGAGGCCGCGGACCGCCGCGTCCGCATCCCGATGTCGCACGGCGTCGACTCGCTCAACGTCGGCGCGGCCGCGGCTGTCGCGTTCTACGCGGTGGCCTACGGGCGGCCGGCGGGCTGACCCCGGCCCGCGCGGCCTGTCCGGCCTGCCCGATCCGCCTGAACCGCCTGAACCGCCCGACGCGAGCGGCGCTTCCGGGCCATCACCCGGTCGCGCCGCATACGGTGGTGGATACGCGTGCTCCGGTCCCACAGCACCGGGTTCGCTTCGTCCGGCGACGCGGCGGCGATCTCCGGCTCCTCGGCCTCGAGTTGCGCACGGGCCTGGCGTGCCGCGCTCACCCGGAGGCGGTAGTCGGCGAAGACCTGGACCTCGAGGCTGTAGTCGTCGCCGAGGTGGTCGTAGTCCATGCCGCCCGACGTGTGCGGCATCACCACATACGGGTTCGTCCGGGTCAGGCGCACCGCCCACTCGCGCAACTCGTCCGCGCTGCCGCCCACGTGCAGCACCCCGGAGCGCACGTCGACCGTCGGCCGCGTGTAGCGGTGGTTTTGCCAGTGGTACGGCCGCGGCAGCCGCGCCGCCAGCCACCCGTCCGGGTCCGCGGCCGCCGCCGCGAGCCCCGGCGCGCGGTACCGCACCGTGCCCTCCGACGGCGCCGACAGCGGCAGCTTGCGCCGCAGTTCGCGCGCCGTACCGGCGTCGAACACGGTCAGCTTGTGCGCGGTCAGCACGATCGGCGGCGACTTCTCCGCGTCGAACGGGTTCGGGTCCAGGAACGGATGGTCGATCAGCACCAGTGTGCCGGGCGAACGCTCGTACGACAGCGCCCACATCAGCTTCGCCAGCAGCAGCGCGCCGGCCCGGTCGCTGACGACGTGCCAGGTGCCGTGGAAGTGGTTGACCGCGAAACGCTCGCGGTTCGCGGGGCGCAAGCCGAGCACGGTGTACGTGCGGCCGTCGAGCACCAGGGTCCGGCGGTGGAGTTTCACTCCTTCGTGGGCGATGCGGGGGTACTCCTCACGAGTGAAGCGCACCCGGAAGTGCGCGATTCGGAAGCGACGTAGGGCAGACTGGGACCGCGGTGAGGGTCCGTCATGTCCGTTGTGCCACAAGGGTCCTGGCTACGGCACCCGATTGTCATCCGGATTTTGCCGAGGGAAGCGGCGCGTTTTCGCGCTTGTACCTCGAACGGTTGTATCGTCGGTCGGTCGAGTTTTCGACCGCACCGGATTTCGGGCTGTTCCCTCAGCGCGCGGCCTCTGCGCCGGAGCAAATCCCCTGAGAGTGAAGTAGGTTTCACCCGCAGCGGGGGTTGTTCCGTCGTTCGGACGACGCGCGGCGGATTTTCCGCCAAGATAGGGCGCCGTACGAAGGGGGCATCCGGCGCGCAGGGAACGCTCCGAACTCCGGTCCGGTGCGCGCCGTTTCGCCCGGGCCGACGGGGATCCGGCGTCCGCAATCCGGACCAGGCATGGGAAGTGAGGCAGTACCGCTTCATGAAAATCATGGGTGTACCCCTGGCCTGGGCCATCGTCGGCCTGGTCGAACTCGTGGCGCTCATGGCGCTGGTGGCGTACCTGCTGCGCTCCAAGAAGTCCGACTCCGCGCTGGCGTCGGACGACAGCTGGGAGCGCGAGGAAGCTCGCCGCCGCCGCAAGGAACTCTGGTACGGCG
Source organism: Uniformispora flossi (assembly GCF_049534875.1). Taxonomy (NCBI): domain Bacteria; kingdom Bacillati; phylum Actinomycetota; class Actinomycetes; order Kitasatosporales; family Streptomycetaceae; genus Uniformispora; species Uniformispora flossi. The sequence continues at coordinate 108,127 of NZ_JBMULZ010000019.1, read as the reverse complement.
TCGCGTCCTACACGCTGCTGTTCTGCTGCGCCGCGGTCGCCGCGGCGCTGTCGTTCCGCGGCCTCATGGGCTTCGGGCGCGAGAACCTCGGCCTGACCGACGGCTGGGAATACCTGGTGCCGCTCGGCCTCGACGGTGCCGCGATGTTCTGCTCCGTCCTCGCCGTCCGCGAGGCCAGCCACGGTGACGCGGCGCTCGGCTCCCGCATCCTCGTCTGGACGTTCGCGGGCGCTTCGGCCTGGTTCAACTGGGTCCACGCGCCGCGCGGCATCGGACACGCGGGCGCTCCGCAGTTCTTCGCCGGCATGTCGCTGTCCGCCGCGGTGCTGTTCGACCGCGCGCTCAAGCAGACCCGCCGTGCGGCGCTGCGCGAGCAGGGCCTCGTGCCGCGTCCGCTGCCGCAGATCCGTATCGTGCGGTGGCTGCGTGCCCCGCGGGAGACGTATGCGGCTTGGTCGCTCATGCTGCTCGAAGGCGTGCGTACCCTCGACGAGGCTGTCGAGGAGGTCCGCGAGGAGCGCCGCTCGAAGCAGGAGGACCGTGAGCACCGCCGTCTGCAGAGCCGCCGCGAGCGCGCTCAGCTGAAGGCGCTCAGCCGCGGCGAGGGCAGTGGCGGAAGCTGGGGCCGGTCGTCCGGCTCGCGCCAGGAGATCGCGGCGCTGCCGGGAGGTGGGGGCTCCGAAGCTGTTTCGGAGCCGGCCATAGAGGGCCACGACCACTCCACAGCTGCCCCCGCAACCGCCGAAGCGTCGTCCCAGGCCCGTGGCGAGCACATCGACCTGACGGCCGAAGACGACACCATGACGCTCCCGCGCCTGGACTCCCTGGAACGGAAGCTCAAGGACCTGGAACGCCAGTTCGGCTGACCTGCCTTCACCCCCCGGTCCCGCCGCTCGGCACGGCAAGACCGGCAGCACAACCCCCAACGGCGCCCGCCACTCCCCGTGGCGGGCGCCGTTTTTGCGTGGCCGTGACGCGGGCCCGGCGTCAGACGAACTCCTTGAGCGGCTCGGTCTCCAGCTCGAACCCGAACGGCCTGGGCAGCCATAGTGATTCACCGAACGAGCGGATCACGGGTTCGGGGTAGCCGCCGAGACCGGGTTCGGAGTACAGCAGCACCCGGGCTTCCTTGCGGTCGACAACCAGGTAGAGGGGGATGCCGGCCTCGGCGTAGACCCAGGGTTTGCCCGGGTCCGTGGTGGAGTGCGCCAGCCCGAGGTCGGCGGCGCGGGTGGAGGGCGAGGTGACTTCGGCGAAGAGCCAGACGCCCTGGGTGTCTTGTACGTAGCCGTCGGACTGCGGGCCAACCTGGTCGTAGTCGATGACGAAGAGGTCGGGGATCTTCTTGAGCCCGGCTGCGACGAAGCCCAGGGACTCGGCGACCTTGATTCGGCTGCCGAGCCCGGCCTTGAGCTGATCGCGAAGGTTGTCGATGATCCAGGCGTGTGCCGCGTCAGCCGGGCTCATCGCCACGATGCCCGTGGGCGTGGTCTCGAACTTCACGTCGCCGATCAGCTCGGGATGCTCGTCGATGAGCCGCAGGATGTGGTCGAACATCTCTTGGGTGTCGTCATTGACCATGGTCCGAGTCTAGAACCGCGGCCTCGGCGATACGGACATGTCGCCCGGCCTCAGGCCAGGGACCCGTCGGCCTTCACGCCGTAGCGGCTGACCACGTCCGGGGCGCCGGGGAAGGTGGCGGTGCGGAGGATGGCGCCGGGTTCGACGGACCACTTGGTGGCGGTGGCGCCCGGGTCGAGGGGGACGGCTTTGACGCCGAGGGGGACCGGGGTGGCGGCGTCGAAGCGGAAGAGTTCGACGAACTGGGTGGCGGGGCCGCCGTTGCCCGGGGTGCGGGTGAGGACGACGACGGCGGCGGGTTCGCCGCGGAAGGCGGCCGGGAGGGTGTCGGTGAGGTCGACGCGGTCGGTGCCGACGGTGGCGGAGCCGTTGATCAGGGTGACCGAGGCGCCCCCGGCGGTGGGGTCGGCGTAGGTGCGGTTGGCCCAGTCCGCGGGGGCGGTCGTCGCGGCGGGGGCGAGGGCGCCTGCCGCGCCGGTCGCGGCCGCGCCGGTGGTCTTCGGCGACGGCGGCGCTTTGTCGTCGGAGCCCTGGAACGCCGCGATCGCGAGGGCGACGACGGCCGTGACGATCACGAACACGATCGCCTGGTGCACCAGGACGCGGCGGCGCCGCTGCGGCGAGGTCCGCGGGCCGCGCTGCGGGGGCCGCGAGGAACCGCCGCGCGACCGGGGCCCGGCCGTGCCGGACGAGCCCGCGCCGCCGCGCCCGGCGGGTGAACCGTCGGCCGCGCGTACCCGGTTGCGGCCCGACTCCGGCCCCAGCACCGAATCGGCCGCCGCCGCGACCGCGGCCGCGGACGCCGCGGCCCCGTTCGTGCGCAGCGGCCCCGACCCGGGCCGCACCGGGCCCGAGCGCACGCCCGGTCCGGGCCGCGGCATCGTGCGCGGGCCGGACGCGGGCCCGTTGCCCGGGCGCGGCGAACGCCCGTTCGTGCGCGGCCCGTCCACCGCGGACGCGTCCGGGTCGGCGGCGATGCGCCGGGCCAGCGCGGCGAGCCGGTCGCGGACCTCCTCGGCGCGCGGCCGCATCAGCGGGTCCTTCGCCAGGCACGCGGACACCAGCGGGATGGCCGCGGACGGCACGCCTTCCAGGTCCGGCTCTTCGTGCACGACCCGGTAGAGCAGTGCGTCCACCGGTCCGGAGCCGAACGGCGAACTGCCGCGCCCCGCATACGCCAGCGTCACCCCGAGCGCGAACACGTCCGTCGCCGGAGTGACGGGCTGCCCGCGCACCTGTTCGGGTGCGAGGAACCCGGGGGAGCCGACGGCGGTGCCGGTGTGGGTGAGCGTGCCCGCGCCGTCGGCGTAGGCGATGCCGAAGTCGATGATCTGCGGTCCGTCGGGCGACAGCAGGATGTTGGACGGCTTCACGTCCCGGTGCACCACGCCCACCGCGTGCACGGACACCAGCCCGTCCGCGACCGCCGACCCCATGCGGGCGAGGTCGAGGCAGTTGAGCGGGCCGCGTTCGCCGACCCGGCGCTGCAGCGACGGGCCCGGCACGTACGCCGTCGCCAGCCACGGCCGTGCCGCCTCCGGGTCCGCGTCCACCAGCGGCGCCGTGCGGTTGCCGCGCACGCGCGCGGCCGCGGCCACCTCGCGGGCGAAACGGGACCGGAACTCGGGGTTGTTCGCCAGCTCTTGGCGGATCAGTTTGAGGGCGACCTTGTTGCCGTGCCGGTCGGTGCCCAGATAGACGACGCCCATGCCGCCCGCGCCCAGTCGGCGCAGCAGCCGGTACGAACCGACGACGCGCGGATCCTGCCGCCGCAGCCGCACCATCGTCATCGGGAGCGCTCTCCTACCTGGTCCGGCAACTGTGATCAAGTCGTCTGGGACACACGTTAGAGGACGGTGCACGCGGTTGGTGGTAGCAACGCCCGGGGCGGGACCCGGAGACGTAACCCGGAGTAAAACCGGGTGACATCGTACGGCCTCGCCCGCCACCCTGGACCCGCTTCGCGCCGCATGTCCCCTCCCGGGCGCGCCCGATTTCGGGTCTTTCGAACGCCAGTACGGAACGTGCGGTCGCGTCCCCGCAATTTCCCCCCACACCCGCGTCCGCCCGCCCGATTTCCGCAGCCCCGAAACGGAACCCCGCGTGCAATCAGCCGTCACCGTGACCCCCGCCGACCTGCCCGAGGTGCTCCTCCATGTGGCCGTGGTGCGGCCGGTGTTCCTGTGGGGCGCACCCGGCATCGGAAAGTCCTCCCTGGTTCGCGAGTTCGCCGCGAGCCTGGGCTTCGACTGCGTGTCGCTGCTGGGCACCCAGCTCGCGCCCGAGGACCTCATCGGCGTCCCGCAGATAGCCGACGGCCGCAGCCGCTTCTGCCCGCCGGAGCAGATCGCCCGCGACGAGCCGTACTGCCTGTTCCTCGACGAACTCAACGCCGCCTCGCCCGATGTCCAGAAGGCGTTCTACTCGCTCATCCTCGACCGGCGCATCGGCTCGTACGAGCTGCCCGCCGGTTCCGTCGTCATCGGCGCCGGGAACCGCGCCACCGACAACGCCCTCGCCCGCCCCATGTCGTCCGCGCTCGCGAACCGGCTCGTGCACGTCCACCTGCGCGCGTCCGCCGCGGACTGGCTGGCGTGGGCGATGCGGTCCGGCATCCACCCGTGGATCGTCGAATACCTGACCCAGCGCCCCGACCACCTGTGGAGCGCCCCGCCGAAGAGCGAGGAGCCGTTCTCCACCCCGCGCAGCTGGCACATGCTGTCCGACACGCTCGCGTCCTACGGCGACACGCTCACCGGCGAGAACGCCGCCGACACCGTCGCCCTCCTCGCCTACGGCACGCTCACCCCGACGCACGCCGCCGCGTTCCTCGCCTATCTCAAGACCGTCCGCAACGCCTACGGCCTCGACGCGATCCTCAAAGGCGACGCGCGCTGGCCCGCCGCGCCCGCCGACCGCGACCTGCTGTACTTCCTCGCCGAGACGTTCCGCGCCCGGCTGGTCAAGGAACTGCCCGCGGACCGGAAGCACGCGTCCGCGTCCGTACGCCAGTTCGCGTTCCGCGCCAAGGCGCTTCTGGTGGAACTGGCGGAAATCTCCCTGGAGATCGCCCAGCTCGTCATCGCCGAAGGCGACGACGGGGAACTGCGGCTGCCCGGCTGGTTCCTTGTCGAGGCCGCGCAGGACATGCCGCGCCTGGTCGCCGCCCGCGCGAGGAAGTGAGCCCGTGGCCCGCCGCCCCGACGAACTCGAGAAACGCCGTCGCGAAGCCCGCGAAGCGGGCACCCGCATCGTGGCCGACCAGTCGATCCTGCTCGGCCTGATGGCCGCCACGGCCTTCGAACCGGCCGAACACCCCGTCGACTGGGCGCAGATCACCTCGACCGGCCGCATCCGGCACAACCCGTACCAGGACGGCCGCCCGGGGGAGTGGGCCTGGATCGTCACCCACATGCTGCTGCACCTCGGCCTCGGCCACCTCGACCCGGACCGGCTGCGCGAAGCGGGCGTCCGGTTCGACCGCCCCGGCGAACCCGCCATCCCCGACACCTACGCGGTCGCGTGCTGCGTCGCCGTCGAGCGCTTCGCCCGGGACACCGTGCGCGTCGGCGTCCCGCTCTACCACCTGCCCGAACTCCCGGCCGGCGATGTCCTCGCCCTCGCCGCCCGCTGGGCCGACGAAGGCATCCCGCGCGAACTCCGCGCTCTCACCCCCAACGCCGGAAAGCCCTGCATCCGCTACCTCCCCGCCCCGCGCCACTACGCCGGCACCGAACCCTGGGACACCGACTGGCCGGGCCTGTTCGCCCGCAGCCTCGCCCGCACCGCCCAGGACGCGATGGAGAAGGCCCACGACCAAGCCGGCGGCGTCCAGCGCAAAACCCGCCGCGGCCCCTGGGACAAGGCCCTCGACTGGTTCGTCGCCTCCTACCCCCTGCTCGGCGCACTCGCCGCCGGGCTCACGATCGTCGACGACCCGGAGACCGCCCGCGCCTGGGACATCTCCATCGCCGCCGTCAGCGCCCGCGCCGGCGAGATCTACATCAACCCCCACGCCGCCCTCACCCAAGCCGAATGGCGGTTCGTCCTCGCCCACGAAATGCTGCACGCCGCCCTCGGCCACGACCGGCGCGTCGCCGGCCGCGACCCCGAACTCTTCAACATCGCCTGCGACTTCGTCATCAACGACTGGCTCGTGCAGATGGGCGTCGGCGACATGCCCGAAGGACTCCTCTACGACCCCCAACTGACCGGCCTGTCCGCCGAAGCCGTCTACGACACCCTCGTCACCGACCTCCGCCGCGCCCGCAAACTCCGTACCTTCGCCGGACGCACCCACGGCGGCAAAACCGGCGACGTCCTCGGTGACTGGCTGTGCGAACCGGCCGCCGCCGACCGGCGCGGCACCCGCGCCCGCGACCGCCGGCCCGCCGCCCCCGCACCCTGGGACCGCCCCGGCACCCCGCGCAACGCCGTCGACCTCGACGCGTTCTACCGCCGCGCCCTCTCCACCGGCCTCGCCTACCACGACCACGGCCGCGGCCTCGTCCCCGCCGGACTCGTCGAGGAAATCCGCGCCCTCGAACACCCGCCCCTCGCCTGGGACGCCAGACTCGCCCGCTGGTTCGACGAACACGTCCGCACCCCCGAACCCCGCCGCTCCTACGCCCGCGCCTCCCGCCGCCAAGCCGCCACCCCCGGCATCCCCCGCCCCGGCCGCGTCCTCCCCGAAGAACTCGTCGCGCAATGCACTTTCGGCGTCGTCCTCGACACCTCCGGATCGATGGACCGCGAACTCCTCGGCAAGGCCCTCGGCGCCATCGCCTCCTACGCCGCCGCCCGCGATGTGCCGCGCGCCCGCGTCGTGTTCTGCGACGCCGCCGCCTACGACGCCGGCTACCTCCCCGTCGAAGAGATCGCCACCCGCGTCCGCATCCGCGGCCGCGGCGGCACCGTCCTGCAACCCGGCATCGATCTCCTGCAGCGCGCCGACGACTTCCCCGCCGACGGACCGGTCCTCGTCATCACCGACGCCGCGTGCGACCGCGTCGTCGTCCGCCGCGAACACGCCTTCCTCGTCCCCCAAGGCGCCCGCCTTCCGTTCACCCCGCGCGGCCCGGTGTTCCGTGTCGTGTGACTTTGTCCGACCGGTAGCCTTGCCCGGTCGATGACATCGGGGGCAATCGGGAGGACATGGGCGTGACCGACCGTCAGCGGGTCGTCCAGCGGCTCAAGGAGACCTTCGCCTGGCGGGAAACGCCCGGAGGAATATTCGCCGACCTGTCGGGCTGGTGGCGCGACGCCGAAGTCCTGCGCCTCCTCGGCCCCGCCCTCGCCGGACTCCACGCCGACCCGCCCGGCACCCCCGCCCCGACCGTCGTCGCCGGCATCGAAACCCGCGGACTCGTCCTCGGCCCGCTCACCGCCCTGCACCTCGGCGTCGGCTTCGTCGAAATCCGCAAAGACCACCGCACCGGCGGCGACCCGCTCCGCCGCGACGCCAACGACCCCATGCTGCGCGCCGAAACCCCGCCCGAATACCAGGACGGCGGACTCACCCTCGTCGCCCCGCGCCGCCTCTTCGGGCCCGGCGACCGCGTGCTCCTCGTCGACGAATGGATCGAAACCGGCGCGCAGGCCAACGCCGTCCGCCGCATGGTCGGCGAATCCGGCGCGGAATGGGCCGGCGTCGCGGTGATCGTCGACGCGTCGGAACCCAAAGTCGGCGAACGGCTCGGCGTCCGCGGACTGGTCCGCGAAGACGACCTCGACGAGACGGCATAGAGGCCGCACGGAATCCGCGTGGCCGTGCCTCGGCACCGCTCGGACGCGGCATGGTGCCCTGCCCGGCCGCCCCCGCGACGCCCGGATCCAACCGCGCCGGCACCCCGATACGCGGTGCCCGCCCGCTACGCCGCGTGTTCGCGTTCCCGCAGCAGCGCCGCACGCTCCGTCTCGCCCATCCCGGCCCACACACCGCGCCGCTCCGGCACGGTCAACGCGTGGTCCAGGCACAGCCGCCGCACCGGGCAGCTGATGCACACCTTCTTCGCGACCCGCTCCCGGGCGCGGCGCTCCCCGGGACGCTCCTGGTCGTCCCCGAAGAACAACGCCGCGTCCATGCCCCGGCACGACGCGTCCTCCTGCCACCCGTACCTAGGCGGTGTCGGAATGGCGATCCTCGTGGTCCCCATCGCCCCGTTCTCCTCCTGCTCGACCGGCATTTCCCCGACCGGATGTCAGTTGCGGGACCACGCGGTTCGGCCCCATGCCTTTATCCGACGCGTGACCCCGCCCATTGGTTTCCGCACGGCAGCAGTTTTCGTGCGGGAGGATGAGGGGCCGCCCCGCGCATCCGCAGTGGGGAGGAGGGCACGCGCGCGATGCGGCGTGCCCGTGGGGGGATTTGCGGGGATAAGCCGGAAACGGACGAATTGGCCGTCCACGTGGCGGGCGTGCAGAGTTCCCCGGGGGTTTCCTGGGATTTTCCGGTGCTCCCGGCCGCGTTCCGGCGCTTTTGTGTGCACGGGGTGTCCGACCGGCCACGCCGTGCCGCGGAACCGCGCCTTGTCCACGCCCTCGGTCGGATAAGAACATCAACAGCTCGGTCACAAGACGTCTGTGGTTTGCGTCCGGCGACCGACCATCCGCCGCCGTTGGGTAGCGTGGCGGAGACATACCGCCGGGGACGCGGCGGTTGGTGGCAACAGGAGGCGTGCGTGGGCAGGTCAAGGCGTCGGATGCGGGCGACGGTCCCGGTGGCCCTGTCCGTGGTGGTCGCGATCGGGCTCTCCGGCTGCAGCAGCGGCGGCGGAGGCAAGGACGAATCGCAGAAGACCGCGCAGGACTTCCTCGCCGCATGGCAGGCCGGCGACATCGCCAAGGCCGCCGGACTCACCGACGACCCGGCCAAGGCGACGGCCGGGCTCACCGCCGCGGCCAACCAGCTTCAGCTGAAGGCCGGCGAGTACACGGCGAAGGACTACAAGAAGGGTGACGGCGACAAGCCCGCCACCCTCAACTACCACGCCAAGGTCACCGTCCAGGGCGTTACGGCGCCTGTGGAGTGGGACTCCGCGGTGCCGGTGCAGAAGAAGGACGACAAGACGCTCGTCCACTGGCAGTCCACGATCATCCACCCGCAGTACGTCGACGGCGCGAAGTTCTCCAACTCCCGCAAGTCGCCCGACCGCGCCCCGATCCTGGACCGCGACGGCAAGCCGCTGGCGGGTGCCACGAAGGTCGTGGCGATCTCGCTGTGGCCCGCGAAGATGACGCAGCCCGACCAGGTGTACGCCGCTCTCGGCGACCCGGTCTTCGACGTCGACGTGCCCAAGCTCAAGGACCGGGTCGCCAAGGCCGACCCGAACCAGTCCGTCCCGGTCGTCAGCCTCCGCACCGAGGTGTACGAAGGCCAGGCCCGCGCCAAGCTCGCGAACCTGCCCGGCGTGCAGATCGCCGACCAGACCCGGCAGACCGCCACCGCGGCCAAGCAGGTCGTCGGCTCCGTCGGCGACGCCAGTTCGGAGATCCTCGCCAAACCCGGCTATGAGAACGCCGCGGCCGGCGACCAGGTCGGCACCAGCGGCCTCCAGGCCCGCTACCAGGCCCAGCTCGGCGGCACCGCGACCACCAAGCTCACCATCAAGGGCCCGAACGGCAACGACGTCGCCACGCTCGTCGACATCCAGGGCAAGCCCGGCACGGCGGTCAAGACGACCATCGACCAGGGCCTCCAGTCCAAGGCCGAAGCGGCCATGACCGGCCTCGACAAGAACGCCGCGATCGTCGCGATCGACGCCAAGACCGGCGAGATCCGCGCCGTCGCGAACAACCCGGCGACCGGCGACAACCGCGCCTTCAACGGCCACTACGCGCCGGGCTCGACGTTCAAGACGGTCACCGCCGCCGCGCTCATCCAGGCCGGCCTCAAGCCGAACGACCCGGCGGCGTGCGACAACACCGTCGTCGTGAACGGCCAGACGTTCAAGAACTACGACGGCCTTGCGCCGATCCCCGGCGCCAACTTCGGCACCGACTTCCAGCAGTCGTGCAACACCGGCTTCATCAGCCAGCGGGACAAGCTCCAGGCGGACTCGCTCACCAAGGTCGCCAACGACGTGTTCGGCATCGGCCAGCAGTGGGACGTCGGCGCCAGCACCTTCGACGGCTCCGTCCCGGCGGCCGCGAGCGACAACGAGAAGGCCGCGTCGATGATCGGCCAGGGCAAGGTCCAGGCCAGCCCGCTCGTCATGGCCTCGGTCGCCGCCACGGTCGACTCCGGCACGTTCAACCAGCCGATCATCGTCACCGACCCGGCCCCCAAGCGCGCCGCGGCCAAGCCGGTCGACCCGGCGCTGGCCGCGCAGCTCAAGTCGCTCATGCAGAGCGTCGTCGCGGGCGGCACCGCCAAGATGCTCCAGGGCATCCCGGGCACCGTCGGCGCCAAGACCGGCACCGCCGAGTTCAGCGAAGGCGGCCAGGTGCTGACCAACGGCTGGATGATCGCGTTCAAGGACGACATCGCGGTCGCGGTGCTCGTCGAGAAGGGCGAATCCGGCGGCAAGGCGGCGGGACCGATCGTGCAGAAGTTCCTGTCGTCGATCTGATCCCGGCCGAACGGCATTGCGGCGGACGGCCCGCGGGGAAACCCGCGGGCCGTCCGCTTTTTGTCGTGTGTCGTGTGTCGTGTGGGGTGTGGGCCGGGGCGGCCGTGGCCGGTGTCAGGTGTGCGCGGGGTGTGTCCGGTGTTTGCGTGCCGCGGCGGCTTGTTCGAGCGCGGTACGCAGGAATGCCGCCGCCTCGGCGCACTCGCACGGATCGTCCGCCAGCAGCGGCCCCAGCAACTCCGTCACCGCAACCTCCGGCGCCCCGACGCCGGCCAGCTCGGCCAACGACTGTGCGGACACGGCCAGATCCGGGCCCTCGCCGCGGCGGGCGAGCCGGTAGCGGCGGAACAGGCCGGCCCGGTCGGGCAGATAGGCGCCGTTGAGCGATCGGGCCAGCCGCACCGCGGTCTCGGACGGCATCTCCGCGGGCCACTCCCGCAGTTCCAGCGGTTCCGCGGCACCGGCCGCGACCGCGCTGTCCAACAGCCGGTCCACCAGCAGCGGTCCCAGCCGCTCCGGGGGCAACGACGTGGCGTGGATCGGGGGATGACGCTGCATCAGCTCGAACCAGCGGGAGCCGACCACCCGGAGGATGCCGTGGTAGGTGGGGCGCCAGGGGTCGTCGGGTGGGGTGGGGGGAGCGTCGAGGGGAGTAGTGAGGGCGGGGAGGCTGGAGAGGGCGGTGGCGGGTCGGGGAGCGGCTTCGCCCGGGGTCTCGGGCGCGGTTTCGGCCGCGCCTTCGGGGGCCGGCGGCGGAGGGATTGTGTCGCCGTTGCGGAGGCGCGGGGCGCGGCGGGTGTGGCGCTGGGTCAGCCGGGCGGCGACGAGTCGGTCGCCGGGGTCGGGGGAGCGCATGAGGTGTTCGAGCTCGATGCCGACGTCGGGGTCGCCGACGTCCACGAGCGCCTCGAGCGCCGCATGCCGGCGGGGGCCCGGGGACGCCGCGAACGCACGGACCCACATCACCACCGCGGGGGCGTCGCTGCCCGCCGCGGTCCGGACCAGGTCCGGAAACACCTCGGGCTGGGCGTCGGACAGCGCGTCGATCAACGTCACCGCCAGCCGCGGACGCAACTGCTCGGGCAGCGCCACACAGGACAGGACGGCGAGCAGATCGGCCCGGGCCGCCGGCGAGGGATGCGCGGCGGCGAGGGCGAGGAGACGCTCGGCAGGCTCGGCCGCGAGCGGCTCGCACGCGTCGGTCACCTGATCCTCCGAGAGAAGCCCCGGCGTCGGGCCGGGGAGCGGGTGCAGCCGGTTCGTCGCCCTCCATGGTGGTACGGAGGACCCCTCCGGGGCCATACCCGGCACGCCGCCCTCCGCATCCCGTGCGGAGCGTGTCACTCCGACGGCCACTTCAGCCCGCGGGCCGAATTGTCGATATTCGCGCGGAGGGCGCTGTGCCCTTCGTCCGAACGGAGTACCGCATGTCGAACAACGTCACCCTGGTCGCCCGCGTCCCCGTCCTGCGCTCGACCGACGCCGAGCGTCCCGTCGAACTCCGGTTCGGCCCGCACACCGACGCCGAGGGCCGCCCGACCGAGGAGTGGACGGTCGAACGCCTGACGACCGCTCAGGCGACCAATCTGGTCGAGGACTTGGCAGCGATGCTGGGGCTGGACCTGGGGGCGGCCCCGGATCTGCGCGTGGTGTCGTAACCGACGTGAGCGGCTGAAGGCCGTATGCGCGCGCCCTGTGGACAGCCGAGGTTGTCCACAGGGCGCAACTCGCGTTCTCTGGTCCACACGGGTGGTTGGGTCACCGACCCGCCGACCGCTTCCCCCATTCACCCGGCGCCCCCACCCCACAATGCCTGCCGTGACCCACAGCAAGACCGGGGCCGGCGTCGGTGCGGCGCGTCGACCGGGACGTACCCCGAGCAAAGCCGCGTCGACCACGACCGCGCCGCCGACCGACGAGGTGCGGGTCCCCGGCCCCGCGCCGGAGCCCGCCGACGAGACGCTCGGCCCCGGCACCCCCGCCGACCTGCGCACCCTGCCCGGGTTCGGGCGGCGGCACCGCCGCTCGCGGGCCCCGCGCGTACGGCTCCGGCTGCCGGACGGCCAGCACATCGAGGTGACCCTCGTCAGCTGGCACCAGTACGCCGACGGCACCTGGCGGGCCCGCGTCACCTGGCCCGTCTGGGGCGCCGTCCTGCACGCCGGCGAGGTCCAGACCCGGACCTGCGCACAGGAGGCGTTCGTGCCGGCCCGTATGCTCACCCCGCTGCCGGGTGAGGACTACCGGGCGGTACGCAGGCACCGGCCCCGGATCACCCTCCCGCGGCAGGGTTGACCGGCACCGGACACCAGGCACGCCGCGCCGCGCCTCTTGCCGCCGTGTGGCCACGGGACCAGCACACCGTGACCGCGACGCAAAGGCGAGGCAAAATCGCCATCTGGGGTTCATGTCGGTGAAATCCTGTTGCCCCCTGATCCGGGGCGTCGGATGCTGGCGACATGTTCGATCCAGCCAGGAACAAGTCATGACCAGTCGGGCACACGCCGCACGCGAGACGGCCGCCACGGCCGCCGACGCCGCGGCCCCGGCAGGCCGCCCCTCGCCCAGCGATCTGCTCGCGCGCCTGCGCAGCGGCCACGGCGACGGGGCGCGCCGCGCTCTCGCGACCGCCGACCCCGCCGCGCGCGCCGAAGTGATCGCCGCGCTGGACTCCTGCGTCCTGCGAGATCCACGCGCGGTCCCGGCGACCGAATCCCGCTCCTTGTACTACGCGCGCCTGTACGACCGGCTCGGCGCCGGCCTCGACGCGCTCGCCGCCCACCTGATCTGCGACGAGGACTGGACCGACGAGGACGCGGACCGCACCGCGCTCCCGCTCGCCGTCCTCGGCACCCTCGCCCGCGCGGGCCGCGCCGACGCCGTCGCCCTGCTGCGCCGCTACGCCGCGGAAGGCCGCGACTGGACGCTCGCCGTCGAGCACCTCGCCCGCGCCGCCGACCCGGCCGCGCTGTCCGGCATGCTCGCCCTCGCGCTGGAACGCGGCGAGGACGACGAACTGTACGACTGCGTCCGCCGAGGCACCGGCATGCGCCCCTGGCGCGTGTGGGGCTTCCAGGACGCCCGCATGCGGGCCATCGTCGAACAGGTCGACCTCGACTGGTGGCGCTGGGAGCTGGCCCGCGGCAAGTCCGCGGCCGGACAGGACACGGCACCCGCCGACGGACCGCAGGTGCCGCCGCGCATGCAGCCGACGGTCGACCAAGTGCTGTCCGAGGCGGCCGCGAGCCCGAGACGCAGCTTCGTCTGCGGCAGAAGACTCGCATCCGTCGCCACCGCCGAACACCGTGCGCTGATCCTGGCCGCGGCCTGGTCCGGCGCCGCCGGCGCCCGCGTCGCGGCACTGCGCTACCTGGGCGACCTCGGCGACCCCGCACTCCTCGACCTCGCCGAGAACGCCCTCGGCGACGAATCGCCCGCGGTGGTCCGCCAAGCCGCGGTCCAAGCCGTCGGCGGCCTGCGCACCCGCGAGGCGGTCGGTCGGGCCCGCGACTGGCTCGGCGCGGGCAAGGACGGCGCGCTCGGCGATGTCGCCGTCCGGATACTGGCCGGCGCGGGCGGACCCGCCGACGGCCCGGTGCTGATCGCCGCCTTGCAGCGATGTCGGCACGACCACCGCGGCGACCGCCGGTTCGCCCTCGGCGACCTCGTGGACGGCGTCGGCCGACTCGGCCTCGTCGACGCGGTCGAACCGGTACGGGACGTCTACCTCGGCAGCCCGTGCGCGGGTTTGCGCGGCCGCGCGGTGGACACGCTGGCGCGGATAGAACCCGCGTTCGGCGGCACCACGGCGGTGGAATGCCTGTGGGACTGCGAAGCGGGCACCCGCCGCATCGCCGTCGACCGGGCGGACCTCGCCGTCGACGGCGTCCTGGAACGTTTCCGCGAACTCGCCCGCGACCCCTCGGAAGACGAGGGCGTGCGCAGCGCCGTGCGGCGACGATTGGCGGCCCTGTGAAGCACCCGGCTTTCGGAGCGGCCGCCCCACCACGGCACCGGCCGCACCGGAATCGCTGAACGACCGCACCACCGGCCGCCGCGGCTTCGGGAGCCCCCGACACCCCCGAACCCACCCGGCGGCCACCACCCCCAACCGACCACGACGACGCGACGAGCGGCCCAGGGCAGACCCCCACGGGCCGCTCGCGCGTTTTCCGGGGGCTCGAAGCCCGAGCGGGCCGAAGGCACCCGCGGGCGTTGCGGGGTCGCGTTGCGGGGTCGCGTTGCGGGGTTTCCGCTCCCGGCGCCGGGTCCGGGCTCGCGTGCGCACCTGCGCCGGGGCCCCTTGCCGCACCGCTAGAATCGCGCCCGGGGCGCGGCGCCTCGGGTGGCAAGGACTGTCGCCCGGACGCTCTAGTCTTGTCGACCGTGACCGTTTCCGCCCAGGCTGCACCTGTTGGCACCCCGCATCTTCCCGGGGCGATGCCGTACCGGTCCGGCGTGACCGAAGACGGCCTGGCACGGCGGCTCAAGGCCCTGGCCTGCACCGCGCCACTGCACGACCTCGAAGCGCGCAAGGTCAACCTCGCCGGCGAATACACCGTCTATGCCATGGCCGAGCTGGGCCTCACCGCGATCGACCTGGTCACCGTGACGATGGACTTCGACACGGGCGCCGACCACGAGGAAGTCGTCGCCCGGCTCCGGCCCCGGGTCGCCGCCCAAGCTCCCGAACGCAGCCCCGCCGAACACGAACGCGTCGCCCGCTGGGTGCTCGAGAACCTCATCAACGTCGGCAGCGTCGACCGCGGCTTCCGCGCCGTCTACGGCACCTACACGCCCGCCGACGGCTACGTCCGCCGCGACTACGACTTCAAGCTCCTCGAAGAAGTCCCCGGCCCGGACGGCGACATCTTCCTGCGCGCCACCGACGAAGCGGTCAACGTCCTCGTCGGCGCCCTCGACACCGACGTGACCAGCGCGCAGATCGCCGCCGAGGTCAAACTCGAACACCTGATCCGCCGCGGCCGCCTCGCCGAAGCCCGCTTCGCCGCCGAACAAGCCCGCTACCGCACCGTCCAGTACGCAGAGACGCTGCGCCGCGCGCTGGAGGCCACCCGCCGCAACGTCCGCGCCGTCGACTGGCTGCACGCCGTCCCCGACCTCATAGACGAAGCCCTCGACCACGTCGCCGAGCGCTACCGGCACGAGAACGCGATCCTCACCAACATCCGCCGCGCCCGCGACGAAGCCGAAGAACCCGAGCACAAGCGCGGCGCGGCCGAACTCGTCGACATCGTCCAGGACTGCATCCGGCGCCACACCCAGCTCCAGACCCGGCTCATGGAAGCCGGGCCGCTGTTCCGCGCCGAACAGGACCGGCAGGCGTTCGCGGCCCGGCCGCAGCGCCCCGGGCTCGACCTGTACGGGCAACTGCTGCGCCCGGTCCTGGAACTCCCGGTCGGCGACGCCCGCACGGTCACCGACCGGTTCTTCGCGGCCGGCACCGGCCTGCGCACCCCCGTCTCCGTGCGCCTGCACGACCTCGCCGAGCTGCTGCTGACGCCGCCCGCCGAACGCGAACATCTCGGCGCCGAAGTCCCCGAACCCGACCTCGTCGCCACCCCGGACGACAGCCGCTACAGCGAAGCCCAGCACGATGCCGCCGCCGCGCTGCTCGACCTGCCGCCCGACGCGCCGCGGCGGCTGTCCGGCCTGCTCGCGGAAGCACGCGCGAGCGACCCCGATCTGCCGTACCTGGTCGCGCTGCTCGCCTTCCACGCCGCGTCGCCGCCGGTCGGGACCGCGATGCGGCAGGGCGACCGGTCGCTCCTCGTCGCCGTCGACGACGGTGCGGTCCTCGACGACCCCGAGGTCGGCGGCGCCGACCTGATCGTCGGGACGGCCCTGCTCGCCGCCGAACCGGCCGCCGACCCCGGCGCCATGGCGGACGACCCGGCGCCGGCCCCGCGCGACACCGTGCTCGACACCCCGCTCCACGACGCTTCCTTCGACCTGACCGACGGGCAACCGAACGCATGACCGACCTGCACTCCACGACGGACCGTCCGATCCCCGGCCCCGCCGACGCCGACCAGGCCGGCCGCCCCGGCACGGCGGTGATGACGCCCGCGGACGTGAGCGACGCCGCCCGGCTCGTCGCCTTCGGCCTGCAGCCCAAGCTGCTCCCGGCCCGCGACCAGGAGTACGCCGAACTCGTCCGCCGGCACCGCGAAGACCCGCGCTTCGCCGCCCTGTGCGACGCCGTCGCCGCCGGTCTCGGCCTCGTCGTGTTCGAAGTGTCGCCGCGGGCCGGCATGGCGGTGACCGCCGCCGAGGACTCGGTGTTCGCGGTCCGGATGAGCGACTACGCACGCCGCGCGTCGACCGAGTCCGCCGACCGGTTCCTGCACGGCCTCGCCCACCTCGCCATAGCGGCCCTGGCGTTCCCGCGCCCCGAAGACCTCGCCGAGGACACCTACGTCGGCCGGCTCAGCGTGCACGGCGTCGACGCGTTCGTCCGCCAAGCCTGCCGCCGCCTCGAACAACGTGCCGAGGAAGCCGGTTCGAACGCGGACCCGGCCGTCGACCAGCCCGGCCTCGAAGCCGCCTGGCGCGTGTACGCGCGCCGCAGCGCGACCGGCGCCACCAAGGACGCCCGCCGCCTCTCCGCATCCACGATCGGCATCGTCGGCAAAGCCGTCGCCTTCCTCGTGGACTCCGGATTCCTGCAACGCGTCTCCGACGAATCCGGCGGCACCTACCGCACCACCGCCCGCTACCAGCTCCAAGTCCGCGACATGGCGGGCAGCGCCGCCATGAGCGAACTCCTCGAACTCGGCATCGTCCCCGTGTCGGACGGCTCCCCGACACTGGTACCGCCCACCGACGGCGAACCCGAACTCGCCCCCGGCGCCGGACTCCCGTTCCACGGCGTCTGACCCGCACCGCCACCGGGCCGCACCGCCGGGCCCCACCATCCGGCCGCCCCGCCGCACTCCCCGACGACGACCCGCCAACCAGCCGAGGGAAGACCGATGTACGAGCTGTCCCGCGTCCGCCTGTTCTCCATCGGGCCCGCGGGTGCGCGCTACGCCGACACCGTGCTCGACCTGCGCGGCGTCGGCGAGCCGGTGCCCGAACCGGCACCGCGCCAAGCCCAGTTGTTCGAGGGCGAACAGATCGGCCCGCCGCGCCGCCCGGCACCCGCGGGTGTGCTGTTCCTGGAGAACGGCGGCGGCAAATCCGTGCTGCTCAAACTGATCTTCTCCGTCATGCTGCCCGGCCACCGCAACACCCTCGGCGGCGCCAGCTCCGGCGTGCTCCGTAAGTTCCTCCTCGCGGACGACTGCGGGCACGTCGCCCTCGAATGGCAGCACACCCGCACGGGTGAACTCGTCGTCGTCGGCAAAGTCAGCGAGTGGCGCGGCCGCCAGGTGTCCTCGGACCCGCGCAAGTTCGCCGAGGCGTGGTACTCGTTCCGCCCCGGCCCCGGTCTCACCCTCGACGACCTGCCGGTCGTGTCGTCCGGCCGCCGCCGCACCATGCGCGGCTTCCGCGACGCCCTCGCCGAAACCGCCAAGCTCTACCCGGACGTCGACGTCGTCTGGGAGGAAATCCACGAACGCTGGAACGACCACCTCACCCAACTCGGCCTCGATCCCGAACTCTTCCGCTACCAGCGGGAAATGAACGCCGACGAAGGCGAGGCCGCGGGACTGTTCGCGGTCAAGAACGACGCCGACTTCGTCGACCTGCTGCTCCGCGCGGTCACCGACACCGCGGACACCGACGGCCTCGCCGACCTCGTCGACGGCTTCGCCGCCAAACTCTCCCAGCGCGCCGAACTCATGGCCGAACGCGACTTCGTCGAAGGCGCCACCGGCCTCCTCCACCAGCTCGCCGACGCCGCCGACCGCCGCGGCCGCTACCGCGCCGCCCACCACGCCGCCGAGCAGGACGCCCGCGGCCTCGGCCGCGCCCTCGCCCACCGTGCCGAACGCGAACGCGGCCGGGCCGCCGACCTGTCCGACCAGGTCGCCGCGGCCGCCGAAGCCGTCGACGCGGCACAGCGCTCCCGCGCCCACACCGCCCTCATCACCGCCGAGATCACCCACCGGCACGCGGGCATGCGCCTGTCCGCCGCGGAAACCGACGCCGCCGCCCTCAAACGCGAACTCACCGACGCCCGCGGCCTGCACGCCGCCTGGCTCGGCACCGAAGCGGCCCTGCGGCACCGCGCCGCGACCGACCGCGCCGAACGCGTCGCCACGGCCATCCAGGCCGCCGAACGCGACGCCGCCCCCGCCCTCGCCGCCCGCCAAGCCGCTGCCGGGGCACTGGTCCGCGCCCTCAACGCCGCCGCCGGCGTCGCCGAGGAACGCGCCGACGACGAAGAACAGCGCGCCGCCGACCTCCAGGAACGCGGCGAAGCCGCACAGCGCGCGGCCACCGTCGCCGCCACCGAGTCGCAGCGCACCCGCAGCGAAGCCGTCCACCTGCGCGCCCGCCTCGCCGAGGTCGGCACCGAACTCGGCCAAGCCGTCGACGCCGGCTGGATCGCCGAGGACGACGACCCCGCCGAAGCCGCCGAACGCGCCGCCGCCGAAGAGAAAGCCGCCTCCGCGGCATGGGCCGAAGCCCGCACCGGCGTCGAACAAGCCGCGAACGCCGTCCGCGATGCGGAAGCAGAGAGCGGCCGCGCCCAACTCGCCGCGGCCCGCGCGGCAGACCGGCTGGCCGCCGCCGAACACGACCTGTCGGGCGTCCGGGCCACCGCCCGCGAACTCCTCGACGAACCGCGGGTAGGCGAACTCCTGGGACTGGAAGGCGAGGCAGGCGCCGCCGACGCGGACCCGGCCGGCCCCGCCGCCGTCCTCGACCGAGCCGCCGAAATCCTCGCCGGACTCCTCGGCGACGCCGTCGCCGACGGCGAACGAGCCCTGTTCCAGCTGCGCACCGACGCCGCCGAAGACACCCGCATCCTCGCCGCACTCGGCGACGGCGGACTCCTGCCGCCCAGCCCCGACGTCCTCGCCACCGTCGAATTCCTCGGCGAACACGGCATCCCCGCCCTGCCCGGCTGGCGCTACCTCGCCCAATCCGTTCCCGCGGAACGCCACGCCGCCGTCCTCGACGCCCACCCCGACCTCGTCGACGGCGTCATCGTCACCGCCCCCACCGAAATGCCGCGGGCCCGCGAAGCCCTCGCCGAAGCCGCACTCCTGCCCCGCTCCGCCGTCGCCGTCGGTACCCCCGACGCCCTGCTGACGGCACGCAACGAAACCGGCGGCGGCGACGCCGTGTTCCTCGTCCCGCCGAACCCGGCCATGCACGACGAACGCGCCGCGGACACCGAACGCCAAGCCCTGCGCCGCCGCGCGACCGACCGCGACGACGCCATCCGCGCTCGCGCCGCCCGCCTCGACGGCGACCGCACCCTCGCCGGACGTCTCGCCGCCTGGCGCACCGCCTGCCCGGAAGGCCGCGTCGCCGAACTCGTCGCCGCCGTCCGCGCCGCCACCGAAGCCCTCGTCGACGCCCGCGCCGCCGGAACCGCAGCCCAAGCCGCCGCGGACACCGCCGAAACCGCCCGCGCCCGCGCCACCGAGCAGCGCGACCGGCGCATGGACGCCGCCCAACTCGCCCGCCGCCGCGCCGACACCCTCGCCGGCCTCGCCTTCCGACTCCGCGAACGCGCCGGCTGGACCCGGCGCATCCGCGAACTCGACCAGGAGACCGGCGAACACGAACGCGCCGCCGAAGCCAACCTCACCCTCGCCCGCGCCGCCGACCAGGACCGCCGCCAAGCCCAGCGCGCCGCCGACGACGCCCGCCGTACCGCCCGCGCCCTGCTGGAAGAACGCGCCGACATCAGCGGCGCACCGGACGAGACCGAAACGGCCGACGGCACACCCCCGGCCGCCCTGCCCGCTCTGCGCGAGGCCTACCGGACCGCTTCGGTGCTGTACGACAAGGTCGGCGTCGGCGCCGACCTGCGCGCCGAACAGGCCCGAGCGGAAAGCGAACAAGCCGCGGCACAGGCCGCACTGGACCGGCTTTCGGCCCGCGTCCGGCGGCACGCCGCGGAACTGCTGGAAGGACCGGACGGCGCGGACGGCCCGTCCCGACTCGCCGCGGCCGGCCGCGCCGAGGAACACGTCCGTACACTCGAAGGCCGTGCCGACGCCGCCAACGAACTCCTCGGCCGCCTGCGCGGCGAGGTCGAACGGCACGCCCCCGGCGACGGCCGCGACGCACACGTCGAACTCCCCGACGACCGTATCCCGCGCGACCCGGCCCACGCCCAGGAACTCCTGCGCGAAGCCGCCGCCGAACACGCCTCCTGCACCGACCAGGTGGAAACCGCGCGCGACGCCCACACCCGCCTGGTCCGGGCCCTGACCGACGCGGAAACCGCAGCGTCCAGCTTCGCCGAAGTGTCCGTGTCGCTCACCGACACGCTGCCCGCCGCCGAAGCACACACGTCCGACGACGACGAGACACCGGCGTTCGAGGGCACCACGGCGGATGCCCGCGACGCGGCCACGTCCTGCCGACGGGCACTGCGCACCGCCGCCGGCGAACTGTCCGCGGCCGAAGGCCAGGTGCGGGAGCGAGCCGAAGCGGTCGTCCGGCATGCGGGTGCGGCCAAGTTCGAACAGGTCCGCATGCCGGCGCGGCAGCAGATCCGCGAACTGCCGCTGTCCGCCCTGCCCGAACACGCGCTCGCCTGGGCGGCGGCGTTCGAGCCGCGGCTGCGCGTCCTCACCGACGAACTCGCCCAGATCGAACGCAATCGCGACAGCATCGTCGACCGGCTCCGCGGCATGGTGGAAGCGTCGCTGACCACCCTGCGGGCGGCCCAGCGGCTGTCCCGGCTGCCGGAAGAACTGGGCGAGTGGTCGGGGCAGGAATTCCTGCGGATCCGCTTCGACGACCCGGACGCGGCCCACTTGTCCGAACGCCTGGGCGAGGTCGTCGACGAAGCCACCCGCGCGGCCCGGAAGGCAGGCCCGGCCGTACGGCGCGACGGCATGACGCTGCTCCTGCGGAGCGTGCATGCGGGCCTGGAGCCGCGAGGCGTGCAGGTCGAGATCCTCAAGCCGGACTCCGTGCTGCGCGCCGAGCGCGTCCCGGTGGGGCAGATGGGAGACGTGTTCTCCGGCGGCCAGTTGCTCACCGCGGCCATCGCCTTGTACTGCACGATGGCGGCGCTGCGGTCGAACGACCGCGGGCGCGCCCGGCACCGGCACGCGGGGACGCTCTTCCTGGACAACCCGATCGGGCGCGCGAACGCGTCGTACCTGCTGGAGCTGCAGCGGGCGGTCGCGGACGCGCTCGGCGTGCAGCTGATCTACACGACGGGCCTGTTCGACACGACCGCTCTGGCGGAGTTCCCGCTGGTCGTGCGACTGCGGAACGACGCGGACCTGCGGGCCGGGTTGAAGTACATCTCGGTGGAGGAGCACCTGCGGCCGGGGTTGCCGCAGCCCGACCCGGAGATTCCGGAGGGCCTGGGGCAGATCCACGCGACGCGGGTGTTCCGGCAGCCGGCTGCGGCTGTGGTTGCGGTGGGCGAGGCGGCGGCGGAGACGGACGCGCCGCTGCTGCGGGATGCGCCGGGGGTCAGTGTCCCGTAGCGGAGGCTGCTTCGGGGCCGGCTATTGGGCGGCGCCGGCGACGGGGGTGAGCCGGCGGGGCGGTTCGGGGGAGGGCGTGGCTCGGCTGGTGCTGGTGCTGGTGCTGGTGCTGGTGCTGGTGCTGGTGCTGGTGCGTCGGTCGTCGTTGGTGGCGGCGCGGACTGCGGCTGTGGCGGCGCCGAGGTGCAGGAGCGCGGCGGCGAAGGCGAGCTGGGGTGCCGTGAGGTGCCCGAAATCGCCGTTGGCGCGGTCGGCGAGCTGAGCGGCGGCCGCGCCGAGGGGGATCAGGAGAGCCGCGATCAGCGTGAGTTCGTGTGATGTGGCGGCTTTCGCGCGGGCCAAGCGGAGGGGCACGCAGCCGGCGAGGGCGATGGCGGCCGCGGCGTAGAGCCCGGTCATCGCCACGGCGTCGGGGCCGCGAGGCATCCACACCGCTATCGCGCCGGGGCCGGCGGCCAGCAGCCAGACCCGGGAGAGCGCCCGCACGCAGGGGTCGTCGATCCGCCGCAGACGTGCGGGGAAGACCGCCGCGATGCCGAGGGTGGCGAGCAGGTTGACGAGGAGCACCATGGCCCACGCTCCGGAATTGAACGCGTTCAAAAGTCGCTGACGGGGTTGATTTGAACATGTTCAAATGGCGGGGGTCAAGGTGGGGGCGGGGTGGGCGCGGGGCGGCCGCCCCAGACGGCAACTGCCGGGCAGCCTGAGGCTGCCCGGCAGTTGCCGTCCCGTACGTTGCTTCGTGTGCGTCAGTGCTTCGCGTGCGTCAGTGCCTCGCGTCGGCGCGGTCCTTCTCCAGGATGAAGCGGTCGACCGGGGTCAGGTCGGCGTAGGCGCCGTCGAAGGTGTAGTAGGTCACCTTGATGCGCGTGCGGCCCGAGCGCCTGTCGCCCGGGTCGACCTCGAACGCGGCGAAACCGTGCTTGTGGACGCGGTCTTGGACCGACGCCCACGGGGCGTCCTCGGTGACCTTCACCGAGTCCTTGTGGCCGGGCAGGATCGGGCTCGGCTTGTCGCTGAGGGCGACGATCACCTGGCCCTGCGGGCGTTCGAACAGGGTGTTCTCCGAAGTGGCGAAGTTGCCGCCGCCGCCGATGATCATGTGGACGGTGCCGAGGCCGGTGTCGATCACGTCCTGCTTGGTGGAGACCGGCGTCGGAGTGCGGGTCTCGTTGGGGAGACGGCCGCGGACCGGGTGGGAACGCTCGTAGTGGTGTTCGTGGCCGCTGACCACCAGGTCGACGCCGTACTGGTCGAACAGCGGGCCCCACGCCTCGCGCACGCCGAGGTCGCTGCCGCCGCCCTTGTTGCTGGAGATGAACGGCTGGTGCATGCAGACGACGATCCAGTCGATGTCGCGGTCCGCGCGGGCCGCCTTCAACTCGCTTTCCAGCCAGCGGCGTTGTGCGCCGCCGGAGTAGCCGCGGATGTAGGAGTCGCCGCCGTCCTCGTAGGTCACGTCGCAGTTGGCGAGGCTGATGATGCGCACCGAGCCGGCGGTGAACGCGTACCAGAGGCCCTTCAGCTCGTCGTCCGCGCCGGCATCCGGCGTGGTGAAGTACGCCTGGTAGGCCGCCGCGCCGACCGGGCCGTTGTTCTTCTCGTTCTCGTGGTTGCCGACGCACGGCATCCACGGCCGGAAACGCGCCGAGCGGCTGTTGCTGATGAACCAGTCCGCCCACGTCTGCACGCGATTGGCGCCGCCGAAGATCGCGCCGATCGACGCGTAGCAGAGATCGCCGTTGACCAGGTTGAACAGCGGGTTGACGCGCTCGATCGCGGCGACGATGTCGGCGGAGGCCTGCGTGCCGACCGCGTCGGCGGTGTACATCGGGTACGGGCCGTTCGGGGACGGCGTGCCCGGCGGGAGCTTGACCTCCTTGCGGAGGTTCGGGGTGCCCTGGTCGCCGAAGCTGGTGAACGTGAACGGCTGGCGGCCGCGGGGCGCGGTCTCGAACACGCCGCTTTCCGGTGTCGAGCCCTGGTGGCTCGCGAAGTAGACGTACCGCGTGCCCGGCTGAAGCTTCGTCAGGCGGGCGTGGTGGACGAAGACCTCGATGTTGTTGAGGCCGTCGCGGTAGTGCCGGGTCTCCGCTTCCACGCTGCGGCCGAGTCCGGCCTGCGCGGTGCCGTACTGTACATGAGGCTTCGCCACCGGTTGGAGGGTCAGCCAGGACACCACCACCTCGCGCGACGCGTCCGCGCCGAACTGGAGGTGGAGGCCCGTGACGCTGGGTGCGCCGAGGGCGCCCGGCTTGTCCCACAGCAGCGCGGAGCCGGGCGTCCCCGCCGGGTCGTCGGCCGCGGCGGCCGGAGTGGCCGCCGCGCCCCCGACGACGAGTGCGGCACTCGCGGCGCCGCCTCCGGTGAGTA
The DNA here is from genome assembly GCF_049534875.1 of Uniformispora flossi. Lineage (NCBI taxonomy): Bacteria > Bacillati > Actinomycetota > Actinomycetes > Kitasatosporales > Streptomycetaceae > Uniformispora > Uniformispora flossi. The sequence continues at coordinate 84,003 of NZ_JBMULZ010000019.1, read as the reverse complement.
CGGACCTGCGCGAAATCGCCATGGAACCCCTCTTCTCGTCGGTGCCTGCCCCCCGCCGCGAGGACCGTATTGAGCTGGACGCAAGAAAACAAGGTTCAGCATTGCGTCCAGTGAGAGTTTCCCGAGGCGTTGCCGGGATGTCCGGAAATCGTCGTCAGGGTGTCGGATCGGCGTCGTGTTCCGGGTCGGACAACGGCGCGTAGACCGGGTCTTCACGGTCGCGGCGGCCGGTGAGCATGCCTTCCGGCACCGGCCACTGGCCGGCCGCGTCGTCGATGCGGACCCATTCGGTGGTCGCTACGCGCTTGGCGATGCGCCATGCGCCGTCGCGCCGGGCGAAGTCGTCGATGTAGCGGAAACCGGTGGTCAGATTGCCGCGCGGGTCGCCGCCGTCGCTGCGGTGGTAGGCGATGCCGTACGTCTCGGCGCGGGCGAGATCCGGGCCGGCGAACTCGACGAGGTGGTTGGCGACGACGTGCATGGTCATCGTGTAGCGGGGCAGAAGGCGGCCGATCCAGGCGAGGAAGGCGTCGACGCCACCGGTGAAGCTGCCGTGCTCGTCGGTGGCGTCGGGGTGGTAGCAGGCGCGGACGGCGTCGAGATCCAGCCGGTCGACGCCGCGGCAGTAGCGGAGGACGACGTCGTGGATCTCCTGGCGGGCGAGGAGGTCGTGGAGGGGGTCGGGGGTGGTGTGGTCGGGTTTGGTGCTCATCGCGGGATTCTGGCGGTGGGGGGATGTAGACGCCAGGGGCCTTTGGGGGGTCGGCGTTGCGCGGGCGAGCGGTGTGGGTGGTTGGGCGGTGGGTGGATGGGTTTTCCACAGGGTGGGTTTTTCGGGTTGGACGGGGTGTTACCGGGCCGAAGAGACTGCGTGGGTCGGAGTGATCCGGCGGCGGCGGAGGCGGGGGAGGGGCCTCGACGCGAGGTCTCCCAGTGACAGCGGGAGAGGGAGGGGCCCGAAGTGCGGCGGAGGCAAAGTGCTGAGGCTGCGGTGGGGCATGCGGGCCGGCCGACCCCGAACCGGGGTAGCGTCGAAGGGACGATCATTCACCGGGCGAGGCGGGCGGAGCGATGCCGGACGGCGACACCACCATGACCGTGCGCGAGTACGCCGGCGAGATCCGCGAGCTGGGTTCGCGGTGGCTCGACGGCGTGTTGTCGGATCCGGCGGTGGCGTCCGCCGGCGGGAACGCGGTGTGTTCGCCCGCGGGGCTGTGGCTCGCGCTGGCCTCGGTCGCGTGCGGCGCGGAGGGCGAGACGGCGGACGAACTCGCCGACCTGCTCGGCGTCGCGGGCCCGGAAGCGGCGCCCGCGGTGTCCGCGGCGGCGGCGGAGCTGGGCGCGACCGACGCGCTCGCCGTGGCCACCGGACTCTGGAGTGCGACCCCGCTGCGCGACGCCTTCCGCGCGTCACTCCCCGAGATCGGCTTCGGCCCGTTGGCGGGCCGCGCGACGATCGACGCGTGGGTGGCCGACGCCACCGGCGGACTGATCACGCGGCTGCCGGTGGACGTGGCACCGACCGTCCGGCTGCTCCTCGCCAACGTGCTGGCGCTCAAAGCGCGGTGGGGGACTCCGTTCGACCCGGACTTCACTCGTCCGCGTGACTTCACACCAGCCTCGGGAACGCCCGCGCCGGTGCCGATGATGCACCGCACGTTGGCCGCCGCCGACGCGTGGACGATCGGTGCGCACCTCGGCCCGGTCCATGTCGTGGAACTCGCCTGCGCCGGGGAGCGCCCCGCGCTCATACGGTTCGCGCTCGGCCCCGAAGGCGCGCCGCCCGCGCCCGTGATGTCCGCCGCCTGGGCACCGCGCCGCGCGGGCACGCCGCTCGAGTATGACGAAGTCGCCCTGGCATTGCCCCGGTTCGCACTGCGCACGACGCTGGACGTGGCCGCGCACCTGCCCGCGCTCGGTGTCCACGCCGCGCTCGATGCGCACGCTGCCGACTTCGCGGCGCTGGCCGACGAGCCGCTGTGCATCGAGGACGTGGTGCAGGAATCACTCGTCAAGGTGGACGAGGAGGGCGTCGAAGCCGCGGCCGTAACGTCGGTGACGATGGTGCGGATGAGCTTCTCGCCCGCGAAGAAACGGATTCTGGACCTGGCATTCGACCGCCCGTTCGCCTGCGCGGTGATGGACGCGTCCGGGACGGTGCCGTTGTTCGCCGCGTACCAGGCGGCGGTGCCGGGGGCCTGACGTGGCGGTGCGCCGTCATGATGTCGAGGGAAGTGCGTCGTACGGGCGGTCGAGCGCCGTCGGGGTCAGCCGCGGCGGTGCACACGCTGCGCGAACGGACGATTCGCCAAGCACCGAACGGAGAAGCGGCCGGGCGACTGACCGTGTGGGTGACCGGGTGGATGGATGGCGGGCTGGCTGGCCGCGTAGGCGCGTGGCCGAGTCGGCGGATTGTTCGGTCGGAAATGTCCGGCCCGGTCCGCTGCCCCTCGGCTAGGGTCGCGCGCATGCCTGACGCCTTTGCCGACCGTACCCCGGTCGCTCCCGCCGACGTCGACCACGCCGTCGCCCTTGCCGTAGCCGTGTTCCAGTCGGCCCCGACCGACGCCGACTGGGACTCCGCCGCCGGACCCCTCACCTGGACCTGCTGGGAAACCGTCGAACACCTCATCGACGATCTGGTGTTCTACGCCGCGGCGATCTCGGCGCCGCGCCCCTGGACGCGGAACTACCCGCCCTTCGCGTGGACCCAGCCGCGCACCGAAGGCCCGTCGAACTCCCTGTGGGCCGACCGCGAAAGCGGCCTCGAGGGCCTCTGCCACCTCGTCGAGGTCAGCGGCGGCCTGCTGTCCGCGGTCGTCGCGGTCAAGGGCCCGGACGTGCGCGGCTTCCACAGCTACGGCATCTCCGACCCGGAAGGCTTCGCCGCGATGGGCGTCATCGAGACGCTCGTACACGTGGACGATGTCGCGCGCGGTCTCGGACTCGCGTTCGAACCCCCGGCCGACCTGTGCGCCAGGGTCCGCGACCGGCTGTTCCCGGCCGTGCCGAAGGACACCGACCCATGGCAGACCCTGCTGTGGGCAACCGGCCGCGCCGACCTGGCCGGCCGCGACCGCGTCCTCGGCAAGTGGAGGTGGGAGAGCCGGCCCGAGGCCGACCGGGGCTGATGGCTGTGGCGGGAGTCGCTATCCGGAAAGTAGCTTTGCGGATAGCGATTCTCGGAAACGTCAAACCGCTACGGCCGTGCCGCCCTCAGCTCCACACCCGCCGCACCGCCGCCATCGCCGCCTCGGCGAACGCCGCCGGCCCCGCCGCCGCCAGCTCCGGATTGATCACCTCGACGCTCACCACCCCGTCGAACCCCGTCGCCTCCACCGCCCCGCGGAACGCCGCCAGATCGAAGACCCCGTCCCCGGGCATCACGCGACCGGTCATGCATTCGGTGTACAGGTCGGCGTCGGCCCCGAGCGCCCGCGGATGGTCGTCGAGCTGCACATAGCCGAACTCCGCGACCGGCAGCGCACGGACGTCGTCCAGGCTGCCCGGCCCGTGGAAGACATGCCACGAGTCGACCAGCACGCCCGCCCGGTCCGTGCCCGCGTGCTGCACCAACGCCCGCGCGTCGGCAACCGTCGCCACCGGGCTGAACGGCAGGAACTCCACGGCAGCCTTCCCGCCCGCCGCCGCGATGATCTCCGCACAGCCCGCGAACAGGTCGCGGCACCGGGCATCCGGCGCGATCGTCACCATGCCCAGCGCGAACGACGCGCCGAACGCCGCGATGGCCTCGGCCACTTGCCGTGCCCCGTCCAACGTCGACGCCTCGTCCTCCGCGACCACGAAGCCCAGCATCTCCGGACACGTCAGCCCGGCAGCGGCGACCTGCGCGGCGAGCTGCTCGTACGACGCGCCGGCCTCGCGGTACGCCGCCAACGTGAACGCGTCGAGACTCAGCGCCTCGAACCCGGCCGCGCGCACACCGTCCAGCAGCTCCGCGAAGTCGACCGGCTTCGGCGCCCCCGCGAACGGCGAGAACGTGAAGGTGTTGAGGCAAAACGTCGGCACGTCGCGCACTCCCGTCGCGGCGGCCCCCAGCGAGTCCGAGGGCGGGCGCCCGACGCTACCCCAGAACCGAACGACTTTCGACACCCCAGTTCGACTAATCGAACAGCTGGTAGTGGAGAGTTGGATGCACGACGCGCCGAAGAAGGAAGCGCCGGAGGAGGTGCGGCGGGGAGCGGGTGGGGAACGCCGGCGGAGGGCATGGCGAGATCGAGAAGGCGAGGGCAGAAGTGGGCCGCGGCAGGAGGAGAGGCCCGACTGCCCGCGCACCACCCTCGGCGTCGGGCCGCGCACTTTCGGACCGCCGCCCGCCTCACCCCCCCCCGAGAGCAAGCGAAAGCGTCAGAGCCGGAGAAGTGAAGGGGAGCACACGTACACACCGCAGTGGAAAGGGCGGAGGGAGCAACCTCACCCCCGCCGCACCGGCAAACGCCCTCAGTGATGGAACCCGCCCGCCGCCGGTCCCGCCATCGGATGCGGCTGCTCCTTGAGCCGTTCGCACAGTCTGCGCAGGTCCTCCAGGAGCACATCCGCAAGATCGTGACTGAACCCGTTCCGCACCACCACGCGCATCACCTCCAAGTCCGTCCGCTCCGCCGGGAACGTGTACGCCGGCAGCAGCCACCCCCGCTCCCGCAGCCCGCGCGCCACGTCGAACACGTTGAACCGCGTCTCCTCGGCCCGCACCTTGAAGGCGAACACCGGCAGCTCGTCGCCCTTGGTCAGCAGCTCGAACGGCCCCTGATCGGCAATGTGCGCCGACAGATACGTCGCCACGTTCCGGCAGTTCTGCTGCACCCGCCGGTAGCCCTCCCGCCCCAGTCGCAGGAAGTTGTAGTACTGCGCAATGACTTGCGCCCCCGGCCGGGAGAAGTTCAGGGCGAACGTCGGCATCTCGCCGCCGAGGTAGTTGACCCGGAACACCAGCTCCTTCGGCAGCGCCTCGTCGTCGCGCCAGACCACCCAGCCGACGCCGGGGTAGACGAGCCCGTACTTGTGCCCTGACGTGTTGATCGACGCGACCCGCGGCAGGCGGAAGTCCCACACCAGGTCCGGGTCGAGGAACGGCGCGATCATCGCCCCCGACGCGCCGTCGACGTGCACCGGAATGTCCGGCCCGCCGCCCGCGTGCAGCGTGTCCAGCGCGGCGCAGATCTCCTCGACGGGCTCGTACGACCCGTCGAACGTCGACCCGAGGATCGCCACCACGCCGATGGTGTTCTCGTCGCACAGCGCCACCGCTTCCGGCGCGCCGAGGTGGAAGCAGTCGCCCTGCATCGGCACATACCGCGGCTCGACCTCGAAGTAGTTGGCGAACTTCTCCCAGCACACCTGGACGTTGATGCCCATCACGAGGTTGGGCTTGTCGTACGGCAGCCCCGCGGCCTTGCGCCGCTGCTGCCACCGCCGCTTCAGCGCCAGTCCGGCGAGCATGCACGCCTCGCTGGACCCGGTCGTCGAACACCCCATCGCGCGTTCGGCGTCCGGCGCGTTCCACAGGTCGGCGAGGATCGACACGCACCGCAGCTCCATGATCGCGGTCTGCGGGTACTCGTCCTTGTCGATCATGTTCTTGTCGCGGCACTCGGCCATCAGCACGCCGGCCTGCGGCTCCATGTACGTGGTGACGAACGTCGCCATGTTGAGCCGTGCGTTGCCGTCGAGCATCAGCTCGTCGTGCACGATCTGGAAGGCGGTGTCCGGCTCGATCTCGCCTTCCGGGATCCGGTGGCGCGGAATCTGGATGTCGTCGCGCGTGTAGAGCGGGTTGACCGGAACATCGCGGTCCGGACCCGTCGGGCCGCCGGGGTGCTTGAGTGCCAACGCATGCCTCCGCAGTCGTCGTGCCGCCGAACCGGGCCGGAATCTCCCCGGAACCCACTGGAACCCACCGGAATCCGTTCGGAATCCGCCCGGAATTCCGAACATATGCCGTAAAACCGGTCGCCATCGAGACGACATGCCGACCGGCCTGCCGATCACATCCGCGCTCCGCTGTGGTACTTGTGGGTCGGCCGAACGAGCGACGCCCAGGGAGTGCGCATGACCGCCCACCGGTACGGCATCACCGTCCCGCTCAACGCACCCCTTGCCGAGCATCCGCGGCTGATCGCCGAACTGGCCGCGGCCGGATACACCGACATCTGGTCCGCGGAGATCGACGGCTTCGACGGGTTCACCCCGCTCACCGTCGCCGCGCTCGCCGACCCCGACGTGCGGCTCGGCACCGCGATCGTGTCCCCCTACACCCGCGGCCCGGCGACGCTCGCGATGAGCGCCGCGGCCCTCGCCGACCTGGCGCCCGGGCGTTTCCACCTCGGCATCGGCTCGGCGTCGCAGCTCATCGTCGAGTCGTGGAACGACGCCGAGTTCGACCGCCCGTACCAGCGGGTCCGGGACACGGTGCGCTTCCTGCGCGCCGCGTTCACCGGCGAGAAGGTCACCGAGAAATACGAGACGTTCCAGGTCCGCGGCTTCCGCCTCACCCGGCCGCCGCAGACCCCGCCGAAGATCCTGGTCGCCGCGCTGCGCTCCGGCATGCTGCGGCTGGCCGGGCGGGAAGGCGACGGGGCGATCGTCAACTGGCTGTCCGCGGAGGACGTCCGCCAGGTCGCGCCGTACGTCCACGAGGGCGGCCCGGACAAGGAGATCGTCGCGCGGATCTTCGTCTGCCCGATCGACGACCCGGTGCTGGTGCGGGCGATCGGACGGCGGATGATCACGTCGTACCTCAACGTGCCGGTGTACGCCGAGTTCCACCGGTGGCTGGGCCGGGGCGAGCTGCTGCAGCCGATGTGGGACGCGTGGGCGGCGGGCGACCGCAAACGCGCCCTCGAACTCGTCCCGGACGCGCTCGTCGACGACCTCGTCGTGCACGGCAGCCCGGAGGTGTGCCGCGCCAAGATCCAGGCCTACGTGGACGCGGGCGTGACCGTCCCGGTCCTGGCCGTCATCGACCCCCGCCCGGACGCGGGCCCGCTGGACGCGGCCTTGTCGCTGGCCCCCTGAGGAAGCACGGGAAGGCCGTCCGGCGCGCGCAACCCCGGCAGTCCGGGCGACTCCCGCGCGCGCTGCGGCCCCCGCACCTGCTCGGACGACCCCCGCGGCCCGAACGGCACGACCAGCACAGCGCCTTCGCCACTCGCGCATTCCCGCAGCACCGCCACCGTCACCCGCCACCGTGGATGCCCCGGCCGCCGCTCCGGCCGCGTCGCCGCCCCGCACAGCCGCGACGAACACGCCGGCTCCGCCGGTCCGGTCGCAGCATCCGGCGCCTCGTCCACGACACCGCTCACCACTTGCGCCACTCGCCCTGCCCCATCCCTGCCCCGTCTCTTCCCCGGCCCCCGCCCCAACCGGCGCCGGACCGACCGGCCTCATGGCTCCCCCGATCCCGCCCCGGTCAGACAGGTGTGCGACCGCGGTTCCTCCAACCGGCCCACACCCTGCGCCACATGGCCCAACGACCGGACGCTGTAATGGTGATGCCCGCCACCAAAACCGGCGCGTTCACGAAGGGGAAGTGAGCGGCATGCCCAGAACCGGCGAGACAACCGAGCACCCGACTCCGCACACCGATGGCCCGCACGAGACCGATGCCGCCGCAAGCAATGCCGGCGCACGCAATGCCGCCGCAATCGCCGGGAGCCTCCCCGCGGCCGCGGTCGGCATGGCCTTCGCCACCGCCGTCCTCGCCGGCGCGCTCCGCCCGGTGGCCGGCAACAACGTGCTCTTTCTCCTCGCCGCAGCCTGGCCGCTGATCGCCGTCGCCGGCGCACCCGTGCTCGGCGTACGGCCGCGCCGCGCGGGCATCATCACCTACATGGCACTGCTCTTGGGGCCGGTCAGCGCGGTGGCTCCCGGACTCGCCCTGCCGTGGTTCCTGTGGCGACGCGACAGCGCCGCCTACAGCGGAGGCAACAGCGACGGCACCGGCAAAGGCATCGGCAACGGCATCGGCAACGGCAACGGCAACGGCAAAGACACCGTCAACGGCAACGGCGACCGGATCCGCGTTCTCGGCCGCGAGATCCCCGCCGGAGCCGTGTGGGCAGCCCCGGTCGGTGCCCTGCTGCTGGTCTTCGCCGCGTTGCGCGGATTTGCCGTCCCGGTGCACTGGGCGCTGGCTCCGGCCCTGGCCTACGTCGTCCAGCAGACGCCGCGCCCGCGCCCCACCGCGGCCTGGTCGATCGCGATCGCCGGACTCGCGGTGTCGCCATGGGGGTTGGCGCTGGCCGCGCTGGTGATCTACGTCCCGCTGCTCCTCGTCGGCGTGTGGTTCGTGGCGCGGCGGCTGTTCGCCGGATCGCTCGGACTGCGCAGCGTCCGCACCGCCGTTGCCGGCGCAGCCCTGTTCACCGTGCTCTGCGAGTGGACCGGCGGCAGCGCGCCCGTTCCGTAGGCGACGAGGGCTCCCTAGATCGCCGGGGGCGGTGCCACCGGCCGGGACGGGTCAGGTCGGAGGCGGAACCAGGCGGCGAACGCCAGGGAACCGAGGAAGAAGACGCCGAAGATGACGCCGGTGCGGACCAGCATGGCCGTGGTCGTGCCGTCGACGACGCCCGCCGGGTCGGTCAGGACCAGGACGAACAGGAACGTGGCCGCGGCGTAGAGCGCCAGCCATGCGGTTTTGCTCCAGCCCCACAACAGACCGCCGTCCAGGCCCCGCATCGGAAGTAGGCCGAAGACCAGGGCCACCACGCCCCCGACGAACGTCTGTGTCAGGACGTCCTCGCCGAAGACGAGCCAGAAGCCGGGGTGCCCGGCGTCGCCCGCCGCCGCGTGCACGGGGATCCGTGCGACCCACGCCGCGCCCGCCAGCAGCGCGAGGAGCAGCGCGCCGATCCCGACCGCACGTCCTTCCTGCGCCGGGGTCAGCGCCCGCGCCCCGAGGGCGGTGAACGCCAGGACCAGGCCGAAGACGTAACCCGGTGTCAGGTCCGCGAGCCGGGACACCACCGCGAGCAGCGCCGCGATGCCGAGCGCGCCCCACACCAGCGACGGCACCGACGGTATTCCGCTCACCCGGCGCCGGTACGCCTCCGCGCTGGCCGAGTACGTCAGCACGGCGAGCGGCACCGCGACCACCATCGCCAGCCCGAGTGTCAGCGTCCCGCGGTCGAAGTCCAGCCCCGGGTCGGCGACGAGCGCGAACAGGGAGGACAGCAGGACGAAGGCGAGGACGTGGAGCTTGGGGAAGCGCGGGTGGCGGCGCGGCGCCCGGCCGCCCGGGCGGAAGAACCGGCGGATTCGTTCGCGCTGCTCCTCGATCGTGCGGTTCACGATCTCCGCGCCTGCTCCGACGACCGCGATCGCGATCGTCGAGCCGACCGCGGCCGCGGCGACCGTGCCCGGGTGGTGGAACACGTCGGCGGGCTGCGGGAGTTGCGCGGCGGATGCGGAGCGTCCGGGGGCGAGCGGGGCGCCCTGGCTGTGCGGCGTGACGGGGGTGGCGGCCGAGGCGAGGGTGAGCGCGGCTTGTGCGGTGCCGTCGAAGTGGTCGACGGTGCAGGCCGCGGTGAGCGGGACGTTTCCGGTGGCGTCGGCGGGCAGGAGGAGGTCGGCGTCGAAGCTGCCGTCCGCCGCGACCCGGGTGCGGCCGATCTCGCGGGAGCCGAGGGCCAGGGCGATCTCGCCGGTGCGTCCCGCACCGGCGTCGGCGCAGCCGGTGAAGTACTTGCCGGTGGCGTGGAACCGGCCGCCGGGTGCGGGGTTCCGCGGGGTGACGGCGAGTTCGGTGGGGGTGACGGTGAAGGTGGTCGTCAGCTCGCGGGTGTCGTGGCCGCTGACGCACGGCACGGTGATCTTGTGGGGGCCGCGCGTGCCGCTGACCGGGACCTGGAGCCGGATGGCCCGGTCGATGCCGTCGGTGCCGGTCGCGGTCGAGGGGGCGTCGTCCGGGAGGAGGTCCGTCTCGTCCCACGCCGCCCACATGCTGTTCCGCAGCGACGCCATGTCGTCGCCGCGCGGGCACGACGCCTTGATCCACACCACGAAGGTCGACCCGGGCAGTCCGGACGACGGCGCCGCGGTCGCGGAGTTCGCGGGGAGATTCGCGGGCGGTGCGATGGGTGCGGGAGACGGGCGTCCGGTCGTCTGCGACCGGCCGGTCATCTTCACCGGGGCCACGACCGGGGCCCCGGTGGAGGCTTTCCGGTCGGCGGCGTGGCACACGGCCTGGACCTGGTTGCTGTCCACCTCGTGTTCGGTGACCTTGTGGCGCAGGGTGAAGCTGTAGCCGTTGGCGTCGTTCATGGGGAGGCCGGCGGCGAGGAGGTACCGGTAGTCGCCCATGTTGCCGCCGTCGGGATGCCACAGCAGGAAGACGTCGATGCTGCCGTCCGGGCAGCCGCGCATGCCGGTGCCGCGGATCTCCAACGTGGTGCCGACGTCGGCCTGTTGCGGTGAGACGGTGATCCGGGCCGCGGCGTCCAACGACGCCGGTGCCGTCGCCGCCCCGGCGGCCGATGACACGCCCGCCGCCGACAGCACTCCCGTCAGTGCGCACACGGCCAGTACCCACCACCGCACGACAACCCCGCGCAGCATCAAAGCGACCCGCCCCCGATTTCCGACACACGACGCCCGGCCGTGCTTCCGCACGGCCGGGCGATCAGCGGTCTCTCATATATCAGTTCGCGGGCACACGGCGCCTCTCCACGACCCTCGACGGCCAGGGCGTGTCTGGTGGATCTTCACACCCCTCACGCCGCCTGGCACCGCATCCGGGCCTGGCGGCCCTCCCAAGGCCGCGTTGCAGGCCCTTGCGAGTACGAGAAAGTACGAGCTGCGGGCCTGCGCCTTGCGATGCACGGCACCAGAGGACGTGAGGGGCGCGAATATCCACCGGTCACGCCCTAGGCGATGCCGAGCACCCGCAGCGCGTTCTCGCGCAGGAACTTCGGCCACACCTCCGCCTTGAGCGGCACGTGCGGGAGCTCCGAGAAGATCCGGTCGAGGGTGAGGCCGTATGGGAAGTAGCCCGCGTACAGGATCTTGTCGGCGCCGCGGGTGTTGGCGTAGTCGATGATCGCGCGCGGGTAGTGCTTCGGTGCGAACGCCGACGAAGACCAGTGCAGGCCCGGCCACTTGAGCATCAGCTTGACCGCGAGGTCGCACCACGGTTCGCCGCCGTGCCGCATGACGACGGTCAGTTCCGGGAAGTCGTAGCAGACCTGGTCGAACCGCATGACGTCCTGCGCGGTCGCGGGGACGCGCGGGCCGGGGATGCCCGCGTTGACGAAGACCGGCAGGCCGAGTTCGACGCAGGCCGCGTACAGCGGGTAGGCGGCGCGGTCGTCGATCGGCACCGGGGGAGTGCAGCCGCACGGGAAGAACGACGCCGCGACGATGCCGGCTTCCTCGTGGGCCCGGCGCAGCGCGCGGACGCCCTCGACGATGCCCTGCGACGGGTCGACCTGGAAGCTGCCGAGCAGCCGGTCGGGGTACTGCTTGACCGCGGCGATGGTGCCTTCATCCGCGAAGGAGACGGGGATGAGGGCTTTGTCGACGCCGAACGCGTCCATGGCGGCGACGAGGTCGTCCGCGGAGGTGGCGGAGCGCTCCATGTCCGGAAGGTCTTTGAACATGTATCCGGCGGGGTGCGTCATGCCGCTGCGGGAGTCCTCGTCGCGCAGCGTGCCCGCCATGGCGGTCGCCCACCAGCGGCGGTCCTTGTTGGGGAGACCCATGAGGGTGTCGACGACGCCGACACCGGCCGGAAAGACCATGAGACGCACCTTCCTGGAAGTCCTGCGGAGGTCCCGGGAGCGGAGAGGGAGCAGGCGGGAGCAGAGGGGAGCGGAAATGCCGGTGTCCCGGCAGCGGGAGCCGCCGGGACACCGCGCACGGGCGTATTACCGGGTCACGATGATGGACGACCCGTGGCCGAACAGGCCCTGGTTGGCGGTGATGCCGACCTTGGCGTCCGGGACCTGGCGGTCGCCCGCCTGGCCGCGCAGCTGCCAGGTCAGTTCGCATACCTGGGCGATGGCCTGCGCGGGGACCGCCTCGCCGAACGAGCCGAGGCCGCCCGACGCGTTGACGGGGATACGGCCGGTGATCTCCGTCTGGCCGTCACGGAGGAGTTTCTCCGCTTCGCCGCGGCCGCAGATCTGGAGGTCTTCGATCCAGTCGAGTTCCAGGGCGGTGGAGAGGTCGTAGACCTCGGCCAGGCTCAGGTCCTCGGGGCCGATGCCGGCCTCGTCGTAGGCGGCCTGCGCGAGCGAGGCGCGGAACGACAGGTCGTTCGGCGCGACGGCGGCGGACGAGTCGGTGGCGATGTCCGGCATTTCGATGATGGCGCTCGGGAAGGTCGGGGTGACCGTGGAGACCGCGGCGATGCGCACCGGCTTGGTGGTGCGCTTGGCGGCGAACTCCTTGCTGCACAGCACGACCGCGGCGGCGCCGTCGGAGGTGGCGCAGATGTCCATCAGACGCAGCGGGTCGGCGACGACCGGCGACGCGGCGACGTCGTCGAGGGTGAACGCCTTGCGGTAGCGGGCGTTCGGGTTGGCGAGGCCGTTCTTGGCGTTCTTGACCTTGACCCGGGCGAAGTCCTCGACGGTGGCGCCGTACAGGTCGATGCGGCGGCGCGCGTAGAGGCCGAAGTAGGTCGGGTTGGTGGCGCCGAGGACGTGGAAGCGGACCCAGTCCGGGTCGTCCGGGCGGTCGCCGCCGACGGGGGCGAAGAAGCCCTTGGGGGCGGCGTCGGCGCCGACCACGAGGGCGACGTCGACGAGGCCGGCGAGGATCTGCGCGCGGGCGTTGGCGATCGCGTGCGAGCCGGAGGCGCAGGCCGCGTAGGAGCTGCTGACCCGGGCGCCGGTCCAGCCGAGGGCCTGCGCGAAGGTGGCGCCCGCGACGAAGCCGGGGTAGCCGTTGCGGATGGTGTCGGCGCCGGCGACGTACTGGATGTCGCGCCAGTCGAGGCCGGCGTCGGCGAGGGCGTCCTGGGCCGCCTTGATGCCGTATTCGACGAAGTTGCGGCCCCACTTGCCCCACGGGTGCATGCCCGCGCCGAGGACGACGATTTCGCGGTCGCTCACGATGCCGCTCCCGTCCGCTTGAACTTCCAGGTGGTGTAGACGTGCTCGTCGGTCTCGTAGAGCACGCCCGGGACGACCTCGACCTCGGCGCCGACGGTCAGGTCGTCGACGGTGATGCCGGGCTCGGCCTGGCCGAGCACGATCATGCCTTCTTCGGCCAGCTCGACGGCGACGATGGTGAACGGCACCCATTCGGTGTCCGGGTCCGACACGTACGGCGCCGGCGGGCGGTATCCCGCGTTGGTGTACGACCACACGGTCCCGCGCCCGGAGAGCTTGACCTCTTCGAATTCGCGGCCCGCGCACGCGGGGTTCTTGCAGAACGTGTCCTGCCGGGGGAAGAACACGGTCCCGCAGGCGGTGCACCGGGTGCCGAGGAGGCGGAAGTCCTCGTCGTCCGCGGTGAACCAGCCCGGGACCACGGGCTTGTGGTCCTTCATCGCCCGGGCCTCCTTCGTGTCGGGTGCAGTCCTCTCCGGAGGGTTCCGGTGGAGGCTGGCGCCTTGGGGTCGGTCCGGGGCCGGGCGGGCCCCGTCCCCCTATTCTGACGGTACGTCAGTTACCCGGGGCAAGGAGGTGGGCAGTCGCAATGCTCACACCGCGTCACACGACGAGTGCCTTCGCGGGCGGCCGGTAGTCCGGGGCGACCAGTCCGCTGCGCCGCCACAGGGCCAGTCCGGGGCCTGCCATCAGGTCGTTTTCCTCGAAGAACTTGACCAGGCGGCGCGCCCAGGCGCGGAGGGTCTCGTGGTGGTGGGGGTTGGCGAGGGCTTCGGCGCGGGCGAGCTTCGGGTCGAGGCCGACCGCGGCATAGACGCCGGGGTGGATCAGATGCCGGGCGATGACGTGTGCGGAGCGGGCGATGACGAGGCGGCTGAAGGCCATCTCGGCGCGGTTGAGGCGCGGCGCGCGGCGGACGACCTCTTCGCGGGCGTAGCGGACGTGCCGGGCTTCCTCGATGACGTGGATCCGTGCCACGCCGCGGACCAGCGGCTGGATCGTCTCGTCCTGCATCATTTCGCGCTGCGCGGTGTCGAGGATCTCCTCGGCGATGAGTGCGGCGGCGAACGTCTGTATGCCGAAGCCGATGGTCTTCATGACCCGGCCCAGTTCGTGCGCGTGCTTGCCGGGGCCGTAGTTGGGTGCCTCGAACTTCTCGATCATCCGGCCGAACATCGTCGAATGGCGGCATTCGTCGGCGATCTCGGTGAACGCGTACTGGACGTGGCGGCTCGTCATGTCCTGGTCGTAGGCGTGCCGGATCAGCAGCTGCATGAGGATGACCTCGAACCAGATGCCGACGCTGGCGGTGCTGGCCACTTCGTGGCGGCTCAGGTCGATGCGCTGCTGGGCGCTCATCCGCCCCCAGGTGCGGGTGCCGTAGAGGGTGCAGCGCTCCTCGGCGATGAAGTAGGTGTCGGGCAGCAGCGGAGCCGCCCAGTCGATGTCCTTGAGCGGGTCGAACGAGTTCTTCGCGGACGCGGCCAACAGGCGCTCCGCGGTCACCTCGCGGTCCTTGACGCCAGACGCAACCGCCATGGCCCGGGCCCTCCTCGTCGTGAAGCCGTGTCGTGGGGTGTTACCGCAAGTAACATCCCTCGCCGGGTGGCCCCGTGTCAACATGTGCGCATGCCTTCCGCAGCTCAGCAGCCCGCCGTCCCGGAGATCCTCTGGCGCCCCTCCGCGGAGCGGGTCGCCGCCGCACGGATCACCGACTTCGCCGGCTACGTCGGCGCCGAGCAGGGGCTGGGCGACCACGAGGGCTACGCGGCGCTGTGGCAGTGGTCGGTCGACGACCCGGACGGTTTCTGGGCCTCGGTCTGCGCCTATTTCGACATCGCCTTCACCGGCCCGCCGAACCGTGTCCTCGCCGATCCCGGGATGCCGGGCGCCGTCTGGTTCCCCGGCGCCCGCCTCAACTACGCGCGCCATGCGCTGCGCCGCGCCGAGACCCACCCGGACGAGACCGCGATCGTCCACGTCGACGAGTCCCTCGAGCCGCGCGAGATCAGCTGGGGCGAGCTGCGCCGGCAGGTCGCCGCGGCCGCGCACCGGCTGCGCGGTCTCGGTATCGGACCGGGCGACCGGGTGGCCGGCTACCTGCCGAACATCCCCGAGGCGGTGGTCGCGCTGCTGGCCTGCGCGAGCATCGGTGCGGTGTGGTCGTCCTGCGCGCCCGACTTCGGGGCGCGCAGCGTCCTGGACCGGCTCCAGCAGATCGAGCCCGTCGCGCTGGTCACCGTGGACGGCTACCGGTACGCGGGCAAGGAGATCGACCGGCGGGCCGAGGTCGCCGAGCTGATCGCGGAGCTGCCGACGGTCCGCACCGTCGTGCACGTCCCGCTGCTCGGCACGCCGGCGGACGGCGACGCGGTGGCGTGGGCCGACCTGATCGCCGAGCCGGCCGCCGGGGACGCCGGGATTCCCGAGGACTTCGAACCCGTCCCGTTCGACCATCCGCTGTGGATCCTGTACTCGTCCGGCACGACCGGCCTGCCGAAGGCGATCGTGCAGGGCCACGGCGGCATCCTGCTCGAACACGTCAAGCACAACGCCCTGCACCTCGACCTGGGGCCCGGCGACCGCTTCTTCTGGTTCACGTCCACCGGCTGGATGATGTGGAACCTGCTGGTGGGCGGCCTCCTCGTGGGCGCGACGATCGTGTTGTACGACGGCAGCCCCGGCCACCCCGGCCCCGACGTGCAGTGGACCGTCGCCGAACGCACCGGCACCACCGTCTACGGCACCAGCGCCGCCTACGTCATGGCCTGCCGCAAGAAGGGCCTGCGCCCCCGCGACACCCACGACCTGTCCAAGGTCCGCGCGCTGGGCACCACCGGGTCGCCGCTGCCGCCGGACGGCTTCCGCTGGGTGTACGAGGCCGCGCACCCCGACGTGTGGCTCGCGTCCGTCAGCGGCGGCACCGACGTGTGCAGTGCCTTCCTCGGCGGCGTCCCGACGCTGCCGGTGTACTGCGGCGAACTCCAGGCCCGGCTGCTCGGCTGCGCCATCGAGGCCTGGGACGAAGCGGGCCGTCCGGTCGTGGACGAGGTCGGCGAACTGGTCATCACCAAGCCCATGCCGTCCATGCCGGTGTTCTTCTGGAACGACCCGGACCACGAGCGCTACCGCGCCGCCTACTTCGACACCTTTCCGGGCGTGTGGCGGCACGGCGACTGGATCACCCTCACCGGCCGCGGCACCGTCGTCGTGCACGGCCGCTCCGACTCGACGCTCAATCGGCAGGGCGTCCGGATGGGCTCCGCGGACATCTACGAGGCCGTCGAACGCATCCCGGAGGTCGCCGAGTCGCTCGTGGTCGGGATCGAGCAGCCCGACGGCGGCTACTGGATGCCGCTGTTCGTGGTGCCCGCGCCCGGCGCCGTCCTCGACGACGCGTTGCGAGACCGCATCAAACAGGTCATCCGCACCGAGGTCTCGCCGCGGCACGTCCCCGACGAGATCCTCGAAGCGCCCGGCGTCCCACACACCCTCACCGGCAAGCGCATCGAAATCCCGGTGAAGAAACTCCTGCAAGGCAAAAGCCTGGACACCGCCGTCAACCCCGGTTCGGTGGACGACATGGAAATCCTCGGTTTCTATGCGCGACTGGGACGCGAACGGAACACGAAACAGCAATAAACGCGCAACAAGAAACGCCAGTGCGGCAAGCGGCGCACGGGGAACCCGGTACCGTCCGAGCACGGTGATACTGTGCCGAGGCGGCTCACAAGGCGTCATCTGGCTCGGGAGTCGGCCGATATCCTGACCCCGGCCGCCGTCGCCGGCCTTCCCGCGCGTCCCTGGAGTCCCCTGCCGTTATGTCCTTCCCACGCGTGCTCGTCACGTCTTGCCGTGAGCTGTGCACGCGCGCACCGCGGACCCCCTACGGAACGCACCGCGACAAGACCTTCGGCAACCAGCAGCGCCTGCTGCGCATCGGCATCGCCGCCGCCGTCCTCGCCCTCGCGGTCTGGGGCATATGGGCGTACCTGCAGCGCACGGTGATGTGGAACATGCTCGACCTGAGCGTGTACTACAACGCGGTCGACTCGCTGAAGGACAATCAGGACGCGCTGTACACGAGCAACTTCGGCACGTGGAAGCTGCCGTTCATCTACCCGCCGTTCTCCGCGCTGACGTTCTTCGGGCTCGTCCCGATGGGCTTCGCCGGGCTCAAGTGGTTCATGACCGTCACCAGCCTCCTCGCGCTCGCCGCGGTGGTGTGGACGTCGTGGGGCATGCTCGGCTACCGCCGCTCGGCGGGGCGTGCGGGCGCCACGCTCGCGACGTTCGCCGTCGTCCTGTGGTTCGAGCCGGTCGTGTGGACCCTCGAATGGGGCCAGGTCAACCTCGCGCTGCTCGCCGTCCTCATGTTCGACCTCGGGCAGCCCGACACCCGCCGCTGGAAGGGCGTGGGAGTCGGCCTGGCCGCCGGGTTCAAGCTCACCCCGCTGATCTTCATCGTCTACCTGGCGATGACCCGCCGGTTCCGTGCCGCGGGCGTCGCGCTCGGCACCTTCCTCGGCACCATCGGCCTCGGCTTCGTGCTGCTGCCGAGCGCGTCGGCGAAGTACTGGAGCGACATCGCCGAGATCAACAACCGGGTCAGCGAACAGCTCCCCGTCGGCACCCTCAACAACCAGTCCGTACAGGGCATGTTCCGGCGCATGCTGGACAGCGAGTCGCTCAGCAGCATGCTGTGGCTGCTGTGCTGCGCCGCCCTGGCGATCCTCGTGATGGTCGCCGCGGCGAAGGCCTCGCTCGCCGGGCAGGAACTCCTCGGTGTCGTCCTGGTCGGCGTGCTCAGCCTGCTGGTGTCGCCGATCTCGTGGTCGCACCACTGGGTGTGGGTGGTGCCCGCGTTCGTGCTGCTGCTGCACCACGCGCTGCGGCTGCGCCGCCGGATGTGGTGGTACGCCACCGCGGCGTTCCTGGCCTTCTACGGCACCTGGCCGCTGTCGCTCGACGTGAACGGCCACTGGGACGGCGGGCAGAAGCTCCAGCCGTGGGGCCTCATCTGGCTCGTGCCGCGCGACGGCAAGCGCGAGAACCGGTGGAACGTGTGGCAGTACTTCGTCGGCAACAGCTACCTGTTCGTCGGCATCGCGCTCACCGTGCTGGTCGCCTGGTCGGTGCTGCGCACGACCGCCGCCGCGGGGACCGGCGCCGGGGCGGAGGCCGAACCCGCCGACGTCGCGCCGCGGCCGCGGGCGGAGAAGGTCGCCGCGGAGTCCTGAGCGGCAGGCCGCCCGAACGATCCCGGTTCGCCCGCCCGTCCCGTCCCGCTTTCACCCGTTTGGCGCCACCGCGGCGCGGGGCGCGCGTCTGAATGGCGTGCGCCCCCCGCGCGACGCCATGATGCCGCCATGCGAACCCTTCCGGCGCGCTGGTGGCTCCCGTTCGGCCTGTTCGTCGCCGCCACCGCGGCCACCGCATGGGTGCTGACCGTGCGGCACCAGCCCGACGCGCTGTGGCGGCTGATCGACCTGGGCGTCTACAACGACGCCGGGCACTCCCTGGAGCGGGCGCAGCACCGGCTCTACACGCACCGCTTCGGCGAGGGGAAGCTGCCGTTCATCTATCCGCCGTTCGCGGCGCTGGTCTTCTACAAGCTGCCGTTCTCGTTCGGCACCCTCAAGCTCGTCGTCACGGGTCTGACGCTGGCGTCGCTGCTGGTGATCGTGTGGGTGTCGTGGGGGATGCTGCACTACCGGCGTTCCTGGGGCCGGGCGGGGGCGACGCTTGCCGTCGCGGGGGCTGCGCTGTGGCTGGAGCCGGTGCAGCAGACGCTGCTGTTCGGGCAGGTCAACGTGATCCTGCTGGCGGTCGTGCTGGTCGACTTGGCGTTCCCGGACAGCCGCTGGTGGAAGGGCGCGCTGATCGGGCTGGCGACGGGGTTCAAGCTCACGCCGGGGATCTTCATCGTGTACCTGGTGCTGACCCGGCGGTTCCGGGCGGCGGCCGTCGCTGTGGGCACGTTCGCGGCCACGGTGCTGGGCTCGTGGCTGCTCATTCCGGCGGCGTCCCGCAAGTACTGGTTCGATGCGATCGGCGTGGGCGACAACGTCGGGCAGGACTTCATCTCGAACCAGTCGTTCAACGGCATGGTGCGCCGGGTCTTCGACGGCGGGGCGGCGCCGCTGTGGCTGCTGCTGTGCGCGGCGACCGCGGTCGCCGGCCTGGGTGCGGCGACGCTGCTGTCCCGGCGGGGGCAGGAACTCGCCGCGGTGGTGACGTGCGGGGTGACGGGGCTGCTGGTGTCGCCGATCTCGTGGACGCACCACTGGGTGTGGGTCGCGCCGGTGCTGGTGCTGGTCGTGCACGTCGCCGTCACGCGTGGGCGGGCGGCGGGCTCGTGGGCGGTGAAGGCGGCGTGGGCGGCGTTCCCGGTCGGGTTCGTGCTGCTCGCGTTCGCGTGGCCGATGGCGCTGCCGGGGCGGCCGGCGCTGACGCCGCAGGGACTCCTGTGGAAGCTGCCGTATGCCGACGACCGCGAGCACCACTGGGACGCGGTGCAGTTCCTGGCCGGGAACGCGTACCTGTTCGCGGGGCTGCTGCTGGTCGCCGTCGCGGCGTATCTGGCGTTGCGGCCGGCCGGGGAGGCGGGGCGCGGGTCCGGGGGCGGGGCGCGCACCGATACGCTCAGGGCGTCCGTTCCGTCCGGCGGTTCCCGCCCCGAGTGACGCCCTGATCTGGAGAACGAGTGGTCGTGGCGGCCCAGCACCCCGCACCCGAGCCCGGCCCGTCCGACGGCGGCCCGGCTCCGCGCCCCGCGACGGGCGGCAACCTGGCGGTGACCACCGACCGGGTGCTCACCATTCCGAACGTGCTGAGCTTCCTGAGGCTGCTCGGCGTGCCGGTGTTCCTGTGGCTGGTCCTGTGGCCGGAGTTCGGCGGACCGAAGCACGACATCATCGCGCTGGTCATCCTGATGGCCAGCGGGGTCAGCGACTGGCTGGACGGCAAGCTGGCCCGCAAGTGGAACCAGATCAGCCGGGTCGGCCAGATCCTGGACCCGGCGGCCGACCGGCTGTACATCATCTCCACGATCATCGGTCTCACGGTCCGCGACATCCTGCCCCTGTGGGTGACCGGCATTCTCGTGGCGCGCGAATTGTTCATCGGTGCGCTGTTCCCGTACTTGCGGAAGTACGGCTACGGGCTCCTGCCGGTCTCTTTCATCGGCAAGGCGGCGACCTTCAACCTGATGTACGCGTTCCCGTTGCTGCTGCTCAGCGACGACACGGGACGTGTCGCAACTCTCGCCGCCATCTTCGGCTGGGCCTTCGCTTGGTGGGGTATCGCTCTGTACTGGTGGGCAGGAGTTCTGTACGCGGTACAGGCCAGACGCCTGGTTGCCGCGGTGAAACAGGCGGGGACCGGGTACGCGTAGCGCGGCCCCTGCCCAGCCGTCCGCGAGGCATCCCGCATCGCCGGGAGCCACTCCGCGCGGACGAAGCGAAGCGAAGGAGGACGTGACTCGATGAAGGCCGTCGTCATGGCAGGCGGTGAAGGGACTCGCCTGCGCCCGATGACCTCAAGCATGCCCAAGCCGCTCCTGCCCGTGGTGAACCGCCCGATCATGGAGCACGTGCTGAGGCTGCTCAAGAGGCACGGGTTCTCCGAGACGGTCGTCACCGTGCAGTTCCTCGCGTCGCTCGTCCGGAACTATTTCGGCGACGGCGAGGACCTCGGGATGCACCTGACGTATGCGAACGAGGAGACCCCTCTCGGCACCGCAGGCAGCGTCAAGAACGCCGAGGAAGCGCTCAAGGACGACAGCTTCCTGGTCATCTCCGGCGACGCGTTGACCGACTTCGACCTGACGAAGCTGGTCGAGTACCACCGCGCCAAGGGCGCCTTGGTGACCGTGTGCCTGACCCGGGTGCCCGACCCGGTCGAGTTCGGCATCACGATCATCGACGACGAAGGACGCGTCGACCGTTTCCTGGAGAAGCCCACGTGGGGGCAGGTCTTCTCCGACACGGTCAACACCGGCATCTACGTGATGGAGCCGGAAGTCTTCGACTACGTCGCGGCGGGCGTGTCCGTCGACTGGTCCGGTGACGTCTTCCCCAAGCTCCTCGAGGAGGGCAAGCCCGTCTACGGGTACGTCGCCGAGGGCTACTGGGAGGACGTGGGCACGCACGAGAGCTACGTCAAGGCGCAGGCCGACGTCCTCGACGGCAAGGTCGACGTCGACATCGACGGCTTCGAGCTGTCGCCCGGCGTGTGGGTCGCGGAAGGCGCCGAGGTCGACCGCGACGCCGTGCTGAAGGGCCCGCTGTACATCGGCGACTACGCGAAGGTGGAGGGCGGCGTCGAGATCCGCGAGCACACCGTGCTCGGCAGCAACGTCGTCGTCAAGCGCGGCGCGTTCCTGCACAAGGCCGTCATCCACGACAACGTCTACGTCGGCCCGCAGACCAACCTGCGCGGCTGCGTCGTCGGCAAGAACACCGACGTGATGCGGGCGGCGCGGATCGAGGAAGGCTCGGTGATCGGCGACGAGTGCCTGATCGAGGAGGAGTCCCTCGTCGGGACGGGCGTGCGCGTCTACCCGTTCAAGACCATCGAGGCGGGCGCGGTCGTCAGCACGTCGGTGATCTGGGAGTCGCGCGGGCAGAAGAACCTGTTCGGGCCGCGCGGCGTGTCCGGCATCCTCAACGTCGAGATCACCCCGGAACTCGCCGTGCGGCTCGCCGGCGCCTATGCGACGACGCTGAAGAAGGGCGCGACGGTCACCACGGCGCGCGACCACTCTCGTGGTGCGCGGGCCCTCAAGCGGGCGGTGATCTCGGCGCTGCAGGCCAGCGCGATCAACGTGCGCGACCTGGAGAACGTGCCGATGCCGGTGGCCCGCCAGGAGACCGCGCGCGGCTCGGCGGGCGGCATCATGATCCGCACGACGCCCGGGGTGCCGGACTCCGTCGACATCATGTTCTTCGACGAACGCGGCGCCGACCTGTCGCAGGCCCAGCAGCGCAAGCTCGACCGGGTGTTCGGGCGGCAGGAGTACCGCCGCGCGTTCCCCGGCGAGATCGGCGAACTCACTTTCCCGTCCCGCCCGTTCGACAGCTATGCGGGTTCGCTGCTGAAGACCGTCGACATCACCGGCGTCGCCGACGCCGGGCTCAAGGTCGTCGTCGACGCGGCGCACGGCAACGCGGCGCTGCTGCTGCCGAGCGTGCTCGGCCGGCTCGGCATCGACGCGCTGTCGATCAACACCGGCCTGGACGACGCCCGGCCGACCGAGACCGCGGAGGACCGCGCGGCGGGCCTGATCCGGCTCGGCGAGATGGTGTCGTCGTCGCGTGCCGCGTTCGGGGTCCGGTTCGACCCGGTCGGCGAACGCATGTCGCTCGTCGACGAGCGCGGGCGGATCATCGACGACCACCGCGCGCTGCTGGTGTTCCTCGACCTGGTCGCCGCGGAGCGGCGCGGCGGCGATATCGCCCTGCCGGTCACCACGACGCGGATCGCCGAGCAGGTCGCGGCGTACCACGGCGTGCAGGTGCGGTGGACGACGACGTCGCCCGACGACCTGGCGCGCGTGGCGTCGAAGGACGGCACGGTGTTCGGCGGCGACGGGCGCGGCGGGTTCGTGATCCCGGAGTTCAGCACGGTGTTCGACGGGACGGCGGCGTTCGTCCGGCTCATCGGGCTGGTCGCCCGCACCCAGTTGACGCTCAGTCAGATCGATGCGCGGATCCCCCGGGCGCACGTGCTGCGCCGGGACGTGCCGACGCCGTGGGCGGCCAAGGGCATGGTCATGCGCTCGGTCGTCGAGGCGGCGGGGGACCGCGGCATCGACACCACGGACGGCGTCCGCGTCGTCGAATCCGACGGCCGCTGGGTGCTCGTGCTGCCCGATGTCGCCGAAGCCGTCACGCACTTGTGGGCCGAAGGCCCGGACGACGCGGCCGCCGCGGAACTCCTCGACGAGTGGTCGCACGTCGTGGAGCGCGCGGGCGACTGACCGGCGTTTCCGGGGCGCTCGGCAGGGTGCTGCGGGGGCGCGCGGCGGGGTGCTTTCCGGCCGCGCCGCGTGCCCCGCGCACGCCCGCTTCCGGGCCCTCATACGCCGGGCCGGGCAGGCATGGAACGATATGGCGCATGACGCCGAAGCCCACACCCGGTCCGGCCCGGCAGGCCCAATACCGGCGGCCCGACGCGTCCATGTCGCTGCTGATCAACATCATGGATCACAGCCTCGACGAGGGATACGCCGAGGCCACGGCCCGCCGCGCGGTGCGCGGCCAGGGCACCGCCCTCAGCCGCGCCCCCGGCGCCCGCCTCGTGGTCATGCTCGGCGTCGGCCTCATCGCGGCGGTCGTCACCATGGCCGCCATCCAGGTCCGCATCGCCGCCCCGCAGGCCGAGAAGGAACGCCGGGACCTCATCGCCCGCATCCACACCCGGGAGACGACCGCCGACCAGTTGGAGAAGGAAGTCGCCGCGCTGCGCGACCAGGTCGACGCGATGCAGGACAAGAACCTGACACCCGACGAAATCGAACGCGTCAACCTCCTCGCGCTGCTCACCGGCGCGGACCCGGTGGAAGGCCCCGGCCTCAAGGTCGTCGTCGACGACGCCGCCCAGTCGGACGGCGCCGACGGCGCCAACAAGGACCCGCGAGCCGCCGAGGACCTCGCCAACGGCCGTGTCCTGGACCGCGACCTGCAGCGCGTCGTCGACGGCCTGTGGCAGGCCGGCGCCGAAGCGATAGGCATCAACGGCCAGCGCCTCACGGCACTGTCCGCGATCCGCGCCGCGGGGGCGTCGATCCTGGTGGACAACCGGCCGCTGTCGCCGCCGTACACGATCCTCGCGATCGGCAACGGCAAGAAGATGCAAGTGGCCTTCCAGGACAGCTCCGACGGGCGCTATCTGCACGCGCTGAGTGAGCGGTACAGCATCCGCGCGACGTTCGCGACGCAGAAGAGCATCAAGCTCCCCGCCGCCATCGGCATCCAGCTCCGGGTCGCCCAACCGGCAGGTGCGCCGCCCGCCCCCGCCCAGTCCGCGGGCCCCACGCAGGCGCCCGGCCCCTCGGGCACGCCGCAGACCGGTACGGTGTCTCCCACCCCGACGTCCGGGGCCCCCGCGACTCCGGGCAGCAAAGCCCCGGCGACTCCGCGGAACAGCACGTCACCGCCCAAGAACGGCAAATCCGCCACGGGCGCGGCCACCGCGCACCCGTCGAACAACGCGGCCGCGCGCGACTCCGCGCCGACGCCCGAGGAAGGACTAGCGTGATCGCGGTACTCGGCCTGGCGCTGGGGGTCGTGGTCGGGTTCTTCGCCCGCCCGGTCATCCCGCACGAACTGGAGCCGTACCTGCCCATCGCGGTGGTCGCCGCGCTCGACGCCGTCTTCGGCGGCCTCCGCGCGCTCCTCGACGGCATCTTCGACGACAAGGTCTTCGTGGTGTCGTTCCTGTCCAACGTCGTGGTCGCGGCACTGATCGTGTTCCTCGGCGACAAGCTCGGCGTCGGCGCGCAGCTGTCCACCGGCGTGGTGGTCGTCCTCGGCATCCGCATCTTCTCCAACGCCGCGGCGATCCGCCGGCACGTGTTCCGGGCCTGAGAGGGTGCGCGACATGGCGGACGACAGGCCGGGGGTAGGGAGATCCGGCGACGGCGGCCACGGCGAACAGCCGCAAGGCGGCCTGCCTGACGGCTTGGCGGACGGCGGTTCCGACGGCTTCGCCGGGCACGAGGGTGTGCCGGGGCGCGGTGAGACCGCGGACGGCGGGCCCGCGGGCCGCGACGGGGCGGGCTGGTTCGACGGCGTCGAGGCCCGTGACCGGATGGACGGCCGCGGCGACGGCGCGCCGCTCGGCGAGAACCCGGACGACGGAGGATTCGCCGGCCGCGGCGCGACGGACGCCTGGGACGGTGCTCGCGGACGCGAGCGCGGGCCGAACGGCGAAGGGTTTGCGGGCCGCGGCAGCGCCGACGGCCGTGCCGCGACGGACGCCTGGGAAGGCTCTCGGGGAGGCGAGGACGCGCCCGACAGCGGAGGACCCGGCGAGCGCGCCGACACGGCCGGAAACAGCGGTGGCGCGGGGCGGGGGCGGCCCGAGATGCCGGCGTTCCGCAGGTTCCGCGACTTGGAGGCGGCGGAAGCGGGGGAGCCGGCCGCCGAGGAGTTTCCTCGGCGGGACAACGCGCCGGGCGACGGGCTGAGCAACGGGTTGGGCACGCCGGCCGTCGGTCCGGCATCTGCAAGCGAGTCCGAGCCCGCGGCGGATGGCGGGCTACCGCGTCGGGTGACGGACTTGCCGGTGACCCCGGTGACCCCGGTGACCCCGGTGACCCCGGTGATCCCGGCCGACTCGGCTGCTTCGGAAGGGTGGGGACCGCGACCGGGAGTCGCCTCGCCACGGCCCACCGATGCCTCGCGGCCTGCGGGCCAGGCAGCAGCCTCGGAGGAGCGGGTCACCCCCCGACCGGCCGACTCGTCCGGCATGCCGACCGCCGACCCGTGGAACACCGCGCGACGGCAAGCCGCAGGGGCGGCCTCCCCGGCGGGTAGTTCCGCGGAGCCGCGGACTCCCACACCGACGGCTCGCGGCGTGAATTCCGTGCCGCCTTCGGGTCCCCCCGCTCCCGAGCCGGGGTTCGCGGCGCTCGGGCGGCTGGTGGAGGGGCTTGGCGGCGGGTCGTCCGTGCCCGCGGCGCCGGGCGGTTCGGCTCCGGGGGAGAACTGGCAGGCCGGTGCCGCCGATGCCTCCGGCTCGGACGCCGGCCGCGGCTCCGGTGCGTCCGCGGAATTGCCGCGGCGGGTGGATCTGTCGCGCGGTGGTGACGCGCGGCGCGGTGACGTGCCGCCGGCCGGTGCGCGGCTCGGGGTGCCCGGACAAGGTCCGGAAGCTGCCGACCGGCCGCGGGGCGATCTGCCCCCGCAGCGGCCCGGCGAGGTCGCGAACCCTTACGGCCCCGGCTTCGACGACGGCGACAGCGGATTCGGCGCGGCGGTCCGCCCGCCGGGGGCGTCGCCGCAAGGCGTTCCGGGGCGCGCGAGCGGGTCCGACGAACGTGCTGCGGCCGCGGAGACGCGGCAGCCGGACTTCGGCGGGGCCGGAGACGGGCCCCGGGTGCCTCGTCCGACGACGCGCGGGACCTCGGGAGACACCGCGGCGCTGCGCCCGCCGATCGGGGACGCGTCGTCGACCGACCCGCGCGGACGCGCTTCGCACGGACACCCCGCCGACGACTCCGCGTCGCGGCTGCCGCAGGACGGGCGGCCGGGCCTCGGTGACGGGCGTCGTGCGCCCGAGCCCGAGTTCGGGGGCGCGAGGCCCGGTGGCGACACCGCGTCGCTGCACCCGCCGACGGGTGCCGCCGCGTCGGCTGAGCCGCGCGGCGGTGTGGAGCCCGGACGTGTCCCCGACGACGCCTCGTCGCGATTGCCGCAGGGTGGGCGCCCGGGTCCTGTCGACGGGCGTCGTGCGCCCGACCCGGAGTTCGGGGCCGCGGGACCCGGTGGCGGCTCCCCGGTGCCTCGCCCGCAGGCCGGTGGCGCCGCGTCGGCTGCTCCGCGTGGCGGCCAGGCTGCCGGACGTTTCTCCGACGACGCCGCGTCGCAGCCGCAGCCGCAGCCGCCCCACGGTGGCCTGCGCGGGCCCGTCGACATGCGCCGGGCTCCCAGGCCGGACGCCGGGGGCGTGGCGGGGCCGGGCGGCGATGCTGCCGCGTCGCGGCTTCCGCGCGGCGGAGTGCCGGGGCCGGGTGCCGGGCGCCGTGGGCCCGAACCGCTCGGGCTCGACGGGGCGGCGACGGGCGGTGCGCCCGTGCGTCCGCCTGGTGACGGCCTGACACAGCCCGGCGAAGGCGTCGCTCAGCCCGGTGGCGATGGCGCGCGCCCGACACAGCCGGGCGTCGGCACGCCCCGGCCCGGTGACGGCGGCCCCACCCGCCGTCGCACGCCCGAACACGGACCCGACAGCGCCGCGGGCCAGGCGCCCGCGTCCGGGCGCCGGCCCGGCGAGGCCCCTTCCGAGCCCGGTCCTGACAGCGCGCGCCCGGCTTCGCCCGGGCACCGCGCTCCCCGGCGCGGCCAGGCGTCGTCCCAGGAACCCGACGGTGGCGGCGCGCGTCCGGCGGCGCCCGGCCATCGGGCGTCCGACCGCGGTCGGGCCGCGCATGCCGGGCGGGGCGGCGACGTCGTGCCGCTGCGTCCGCGGCGGTCCGGACACGGCGGCGAGCCCGGGCACGCGGCGGGGCGCGGGGCGCGCGGCGGCGTGTCGCGGCTGTTCCGTGCCGAAGGCATGTCCGGCACCACGTCCGAACTCCCGGAGCCGGTCGGCACGCCCGGCGAGCCCGGTGATCCGTCCGCGGCACCCGGTCCCGACCGGGGGAGCGACGCGAAGCGTTCCGCCGACGACCGCGGCCGTCCGCACGACGAGCGCGGCGCCGACCACGCCGACGCCGGTCACGACGGCGCGCCCGGGGACGGCAACGGTCCCCAGGGGCCTCGCGGCCCGCGCGGTCCCGGCGGCGACGGACCCGACGGACCCGACGGCCCGCAGGGCCCCGACGATCCTGACGACCCCGACACCTCCGACTTCCCCGAGCATCCCCACACCGACGAACCCACCGGCCGCCGCCGGCTCCTCGGCGCCGTCTGGCCGCCGCGCGTCAGCCGGGCCCAATTGATCGTCGGGCTGCTGCTGTTCGCGCTCGGGGCCGGGCTCGCCATCCAGGTCCGCAGCAACACCGAGTCAGATCCGCTGCGCGGGGCGCGCGAGTCCGACCTGGTGCGGATCCTCGACGAACTCGAACAGCGCACCCAGCGCCTCGACTCCGAGAAGCACCGGCTCGAAGTGGCCCGCGACCAACTGGAAAGCAGCAACAACCGGGCCGAGGAAGCCCGTCAGCAGACCGAGCAGCGCGCCCAGGTCCTCGGCATCCTCGCGGGTACCGTCAAAGCCACCGGCCCGGGCATCACCCTGACCATCAACGACCCGCTCGGCAACGTCCGCCCCGACATGCTCCTCGACACGCTGCAGGAACTCCGCGCGGCCGGCGCCGAGGCGATCCAGATCAACCAGGTCCGGGTCGTCGCGTCCACGTGGTTCGACGAACCGACGCAGGGTCAGATCGTCGTCGACGGGCAGCGCGTGACCGCGCCGTACACGTTCAAGGTCATCGGCAACCCCCAAGACCTGCAACCCGCTTTGAACATCCCCGGCGGTGTGATCCGCACCCTGGAGAAGAAGCAGGCCCAAGCCGTGGTGACGCCCTCTCAGCAGGTCGTCGTCGACGCCTTGCGGGTGCCGACGGCGCCTGACTACGCTCGCACGGCACCGGGCGACGGCAAGGGCTGACCCCGCGATGATCGAGACCTGACAGAATCGTCGTGAGCGGCGGCGGACCAGCGCTGCCGGGCCGCCGTACCCGCAGTCCCGGGCAGTGCCATCCGGCGGCCCACGAGGCGACACGAGGCAAGGAAGACAGGACGGATCCCGCATGTATCCCGAGGACCTCACGTACACGGCGGAGCACGAGTGGGTGCGCTCCCTCGGCGACGTGGACGGGACCGTGCGGATCGGCATCAGCGAATACGCGCAGGACGCCCTCGGCGACATCGTGTTCGTGACGCTGCCTCGGGTCGGCGCGGTCGTCGAAGGCGGCACGCCGTGCGGCGAACTGGAGTCGACGAAAAGCGTCAGCGACGTCTACGCCCCCGTCAGCGGAACCGTTGTTGCCGTGAACGACGTGCTGGATACCGTGCCCGAACTCGTCAACTCCGACCCGTACGGCGACGGTTGGATGTTCGAGGTACGCCCCGACGACCCCGCCGCGCCCGGCGCGCTGTGGGACGCCGCGACGTACGTCAAGAACCTGGACGCCTGACCGATCATGAACGCGTCGGGTGTCCCGCGGATCTTCCGCACCATTTCGAGTACAACCTTTTTCTGCACGACATTGAGTACAACCTTCAGTACAACTACGACATGTACCTGCCCCATGGGCGGGCCTGGCTCTCTCGGGGAGGTTCTCGCGTGAAGTTGTTCGCGAGGCTGTTCGGTCGTTCGCGTCGCGCGGAGCAGGAGGCGCCGCAGCAGCCTCCGGCCGGCGTGCCGTACCCCGGGACCGGTCCCGCCGCGCCGGGCGCGGTTCCGCCGGGCGCCGCGTCCGGCCCCGACCCGCGGATAAGCGGAGGCCATCCGGGCGCTCCGGCGCCGCAGCCGTACGGCGGTCAGCCGCAGCCCGGGCCGGTGCCATATGGCGCGCCCGCCGACACGATCTCGTGCGCCAACTGCGGCAACCCGAACCCGGCCGGCAGCCGCTTCTGCTCCAACTGCGGCAACCCGCTGCGGCCGGACGTCGAACGCCCGTCCGAGCAGACGTCGACGATCTCGATCACCGGCATCGAGGCCCTCGACGCCGAACCCGCGCCGCGCGAGGTCCTCAGCCCCGAGGCGCAGGCCGCGGTCGAGGCCCTCCCGCCGGGCACCGCTCTGCTGGTGGTGCGCCGCGGACCGAACTCGGGCAGCCGCTTCCTCCTCGACTCGGACCGCACCACCGCGGGCCGCCACCCGGAGAGCGACATCTTCCTGGACGACGTGACGGTGTCCCGCCGCCACGCGGAATTCCGGCGCGGCGCCGCCGGGTTCACGGTCGCCGACGTGGGCAGCCTCAACGGCACCTACGTCGGACGGCAGCGCATCGACGAGGTGCCGCTCGCGGCCGGCGACGAGGTGCAGATCGGCAAGTACCGCCTGGTGTTCTTCCCGAGCCGCCACGCGCAGATCGGCAGCGGGGAGCACGCGTGACATCAACGCCGCCGCGGGCCGGCGGCGGACGTGCGCTGGTCGGCATCGGCGAGGTGATGGCGCTGCTGCGTCCGGAGTTCCCGGACGTCAGCGTCTCCAAGATCCGCTTCCTGGAAGCGGAAGGCCTCGTCGAGCCGCAGCGCACGCCCTCGGGCTACCGCAAGTTCGGACCGTCGGACCTCGACCGCCTGCGCTACGTGCTGCGCGCCCAGCGCGACCAGTACCTGCCGCTCAAGGTGATCAAGGACCACCTCGACGCCATCGACCGCGGCCTTGAACCGGCCGAGGACGGCCTCGGTGCGGCCTTGGCCGCCGCCGACGCGTCACCCCCGGCCCCGGTGTACTTCACCCGGGCCGAACTGTTGGCGGCGGCGGGGATAGACGACGCGGCCCTCACCCGCCTGGAGGAATTCGGGCTGATCGAGGCGCGGCGGGTGGTGGAGGTCGCGGGGCCGGGGGCCCGGGGTGCGGACGCCGACGCCGCGGCCGGCGTTCCGGCGGCGCGGGGGAGCGGCGCGGGCGCCGACGTGGTCACGGGTGACGTCGGCTTTGCGGTGCCGGGCGCGTCAGCGGATGTACGGACGGTCGACGCCGTCACCTCGGCTGTGACCGGGCCGGGCGGTGGCGTCAGGGCCGTGCGCGACGCCGCTGCCGACGTGGTGCCGGGCGACGGTGCCGCGATGGCGGTCGACGTCCTGTCGGCGCAGGTTCTCGACGCCCAACGGAACGGCTCTGCGGGATCGCCCGCGGCGCGTGGGGCCGCCGACACGGTGGATGCCGCCGACGCGGCGCCGGACGACGCCCCGGGCTCGGGGCGGACGACCGGTGCCGACGCGGATGCCGTGTCGAGCGACGTGCCTTCCGCGCGCGCCGCGGTGGCACCGGAGCCGACCGGCACCCTTGCCACGGTGCTCGGGAAACCGGCTCCCGCTGCCGACGATGCCGCGGCGACGGACTCGGCCGCGTCGAAGACGCTGCCCGACGCGCCCGAAAGCCCCACCGACGCGCCCTCGACGGCGTCCGAAGCCCTGACGTCCTCCTCGGGCCCCGAAGTGGCCGAGGCCGCCCACCCAGCGCCCGACGCCGTCGCTGCGGACACCGAGGCGAACGCCGCCTCGAACCCCGCCCCGGGCGCCGCAGAGACGCGCACCGGCACCCCGGACGGCCCCGCGGCGGACACGCCCGGTCGAAACCAACCCGGTGATGTCCTCCACGGCCCCCGGGCCGACGTGCGCGACCAGGCACAGCCCGGCGGCTCCGATACCTGCCTGGGCCCCGCGGCGGACGCGGGCGATCAGGTGCACGCCGGGGGCAGTGTCGGGACTGTCCCCGGCCCCGCAGCCGACACGCGTGTCCAGGAGCAACCGGGCGCCGACGATGCTCTCGGCACGACCGCAGGGCAGACCGCGTCGGCCCTTCCAGCGCCGGACCGGGAGCAACCCGACACCGACCATGCTGTCGGCACCACCGCGGGGGAGACCACGTCGTCCTCCCGCGCGCCCGACCGGCCTACGGCCGACGGCTCCAAGGCCGGCGGCTCCACGGCTCCGTCGCCGCTCGCCACCGGTGCGGCACCGTCCGCCGGGGCCAAGCCCGCCACCCGCCCGGTCCCCGCACGCGCCACGGCGTCCGGCGCCGACCCGGCCCCCCGGACCGTCCTCCGCTACGACGGCGACGCCCTCGTCGTCGCCCGGCTCGTCACCGCGCTGGGCGAGTACGGCCTCGAACCGCGGCACCTGCGCCAGGTCAAGGCGGCCGCCGACCGCGAGGCCGCGCTGGCCGAGCAGATCGTCGCGCCGCTGCTGCACCGCCGCGGCGCGGGAGCCAAATCCGGCGCCGAGGAAACCGTCCGCGACCTGCTCTCCCTCACCTCCCGCCTCCACACCGTCCTGGTCAGCTCCGCCCTACGCCCCCTCCTGGACCGCTGACCCACAGCCGCGGCGCTCGTTGGGCGGACGGGCGCACGCACGCGCCACGACGGCCCAACCGTCCGAGCACACAACCGCGCCGCAGGACGGCGCGGTATCGGCTCGGGCGTGCCCCGAGGGCGTCGAACGGCCCCCTCGCGGTCGACCTCGGCGGCCTGGCTCAGCCTGGATTCCCAACTCCGCCCAGTCGCTTCCGCAGCTCAACCTGGCCCCCCGGACCCATTGCCCGAAAACTCGCCGACTCGCCGACTCGCCGACTCGTCGCACAGGCCGTGTGGGCGTGCCGGGCGTGCCGGGCGTGTCGTCAGGGCGGCCGCGGCCGCCGACGGGTTACCGCTGGGCTTGGCGTTGCGTGCAACCCGCTGCCGCTCACGCCGTGGCCTCACTCGGCGGAGTCGCCGTGCTCGGCCTGGGCGGCACCGCGATCACCAGGCGTCGCATTGCGCCGCGTGAGCCACGGCATACGCGGCCTCTGCCGGAGCACGAGGCAAAGCCCCGCGGGAGGAAATCGGCCGAGTTCCGCCGCGGCGGCGTCGCCCGCACACGCTCGGGCTGACTTCGCCCGGTGATGAGTGCACCGCGCCGCCGCGTCAGGTTGGCCCCGCCGAGGCACAGGCTGTGGCCACGTCCAGCGGAAAGTCGCGGCAGCCGCCGGCACTGGTTGGTCGACCGGTCGGGGAGCCGGTCCGTCGAGGAGCGCCGATCCCGCCGAGCCCGTGCGCCCGGCCGACGCGCCCGCCCACACCGCCCTCTCCTCGCCCCGCCACCCCAAGCCGGGTCTCACCCCGATCGCGACAGCCCCGCCAGCAGCTCTCCCGCCCCGCGGCTGCCCTGCGGCCAGCCAACCGCCCGCCACACCGCCACCACCCCACATCGCCACCGCCGCACATCGCCATCCTGTCGACGGCACGATCCGCCTCCCCACCGGTCCCGCCCTCGGCCCTCGGCCGCCCCAGCGCCCCCAACCCCCAGCCACCTACCGCAGCGCGCTCGCCAACGTCCCACGTCACCCGCCTCCTCACCCATCCGGCCCCGCCCTCTCGCCCCCTCCTCCACCGCCCCTCAGCGCGGCCGATTCCGTTGCAGTCATGTGAAATTCCGGGGGGTGCACGTTTACCGCCGGCGGAGAAAATGCGACGAATCCGTGCGCGAATGGGGCCGGGGGGATCTGTGCTCGTCACCCGAGCGCGCTAGTGTGGCGATGTGAACGAGCTTGAGGTCGTGGGCGTCCGGGTGGAGATGCCTTCCAACCAGCCGATCGTTCTCCTGAAGGAGACCGGCGGCGATCGCTACCTGCCGATTTGGATCGGGCCCGTGGAGGCGACCGCGATCGCCTTTGCGCAGCAGGGCGTGGTGCCGGCTCGGCCGTTGACGCATGACCTGTTCCGGGATGTGCTCGAGGCGCTTGGCCAGGAGTTGACCCGAATCCGGATCACGGACCTGCGCGAAGGGGTGTTCTACGCCGAGTTGGTCTTCGCGAACGGGACCGAGGTCAGTGCCCGGCCGTCCGACGCGATTGCGCTGGCACTGCGTACCGGAACGCCGATCTTCGGTGCCGAGGCGGTGCTCGACGAGGCGGGGATCGTCATTCCGGACGAGCAGGAGGACGAGGTCGAGAAGTTCCGGGAGTTCCTGGACCAGATCTCGCCCGAGGATTTCGGCACGACGAGTCAGTGACAGGCCACCCGTGACAAGCCGGTAGTCGGGCGACATCGGGCAATCAGTACCGGGTACTTCCGGAGCCGGTCCGCGTGGGCGCGGGCCGGCTTTCCGTTTCCGCGTCGGAACCCTTGCGCGATCGAGTGAAATACGCCGATCTGCCCGGCCACCCGAACGGGCCGATTCGATCAACTGGGGTGCGGAACCGACAGAGGGCGGTCGCGATGCGTACCCTTGTTGCCGAGTATCCAAACGCAGATTGAGAGATGCGTCACTCGGCGTGCCGAATGCGGCGGTCGTTGACGCGCTGTGGGTGACTGCCTACCGTCGAAATCGACAGTTCCGGGGGTGAGCCGTGCGCGTTGCACTCCGCCGCATGCGGCCCGGGACTCACGGCATTCCTCTCGCCGCAGGCAGGTGCGGGGAGACGAAACGGAGGTCGGCGTGAGCAGCACCGGCGACTTTGCGGGCGAAGCCCGCGCGGCCCGCCCGCTGACGCCGCACGGCGTGCCCCGGGAAGCGGCGTCCGCCGACGAGTCCGGCGAGGTGGGCTACCGCGGCCCCACCGCGTGTGCCGCGGCCGGCATCACCTACCGCCAGCTCGACTACTGGGCCCGTACGCAGCTCGTCGAGCCGAGCATCAGACCGGCGCACGGCTCCGGCACGCAGCGTCTGTACAGCTTCCGCGACATCCTCGTCCTCAAGATCGTCAAGCGGCTCCTGGACACCGGGGTCGGCCTGCAGAACATCCGTGTGGCGGTCGCCCACCTGCGCGGGCGGGGCGTCGAGGACCTGGCCGGGATGACGCTGATGAGCGACGGCGCGAGCGTGTACGAGTGCACGTCGTACGACCAGGTCGTCGACCTGGTGCAAGGCGGCCAGGGTGTCTTCGGTATCGCCGTGGGCGCGGTGTGGCGCGAGGTCGAGGCGTCGCTGGGCCACCTGCAGGGCGAGCGCCCCGACACCGGCGAGGTCATCTACCGCGCTCATCCCGCCGACGAACTCGCCCGCCGCCGGCGGGAGCGGGCGGGCTGATCCGGCCACCCGCCGGAACCGCCGCCGCGGTCCGCGGCGTCCCTTCCGGCATGGCTCACCGGTTGGTTCCCGCACGGCTCGCACGCGCGCTGCGGACGCGTCGGCGGCAGCGCATCGCGTTCCAGACCACCGTCCTCGTGACCGTGCTCGGTCTTGCACCCGTGACGTGGATGTACGCGGTTGCGGGCGGCCGCCTGCGCTCGGTCTCCGA
The DNA here is from genome assembly GCF_049534875.1 of Uniformispora flossi. NCBI lineage: Bacteria > Bacillati > Actinomycetota > Actinomycetes > Kitasatosporales > Streptomycetaceae > Uniformispora > Uniformispora flossi. Next base: position 49,309 of record NZ_JBMULZ010000019.1, on the reverse strand, counting down.
CGTGCCGTCGACGCCGGTCGCGCTGGTGCTGGGGGCGGGGGTCAAGGACGGTGAGCCGTCCCGGCTGCTGGCGCGCCGCCTGGACGTGGCTTTGGACCTGTACCGGGCGGGCAAGGTGAAGGTGCTGCTGGTGTCCGGCGACAACGGCCGGGACTCGTACAACGAGCCGGATGTGATGCGCCGCTACCTCGTCGCTCGCGGAGTGCCGGAGAAGCAAGTTGTCGCCGACTATGCGGGATTCTCGACTTGGGACTCCTGCGTGCGCGCGAAGAAGGTGTTCGGGGTCGACCGGGCGATCGTGGTGACCCAGACGTTCCATCTGCGCCGCGCTCTCGCATTGTGCGACGCGGCCGGGGTGACGGCCTACGGGGTGGGCGACGACTCGCTGCACGGCGAACTGATCGGCGTAACGCTGTACGGCGGCTTCCGCGAGGTGTTCGCCGCGTACAAGGCCCTCGGCGAGGCGGTGCTGAAACCGGAACCGCAGGCGCTCGGCCCGCACGAGCCCGGCGTCGACGAGGCCTTGGCCGCGGCCCGCTGAACCGCCCGCCGAAGCGGCTGCCCAACGCCCTCTCGAACCCCCTGTGCCCGTGCGGGGTGTGCCGCCGCCGGGATGTCGCACCGATGCGCGATCATCGGAGGAAATGCGACAGAAGCCGGGCATCCTGCATCTCGACATGGACGCGTTCTACGCGTCGGTCGAACAGGCCGCCAAACCGAGTCTGCGCGGCAAGCCGGTCGTCGTGGGCGGCGTCGGCGGCCGCGGGGTGGTGGCCACCGCGTCCTACGAGGCGCGGCGGTTCGGGGTGCGCTCCGCCATGCCCACCGCGGAAGCGCGGCGGCGCTGCCCGAACGCGGCGTTCCTGATCCCGCGCTTCACCGCGTACCGGGACGTCAGCGAGCGTGTCATGGGCCTGCTCGGGCAACTGTCGCCGCTGGTCGAGCCGCTGAGCCTGGACGAGGCGTTCGTCGACCTGGAGGCCGGCCCGCACGGCGAGGGACTCGACACCGCGGGCGCGACCGAACTCGCGGTACGCCTGCGTGCCGACATACGGGCCGCCACCGGCCTCACCGCGTCCGTCGGCCTGGCCACGTCCAAGCTGGTCGCCAAGATCGCCTCGGAGGCCGCGAAGCCCGACGGCCTCGTGGTCGTTCCACCCGGTGAAGAGCACGCTCTGCTCGACCCGTTGCCGGTACGGGCGTTGTGGGGCGTCGGTCCGGCCACCGCCGAGCACCTGCGTAAGGTCGGCATCACCACCATCGGCGAGCTGGGCGCGGCCGACCCGGACGAGCTGGTCCGGATGTTCGGCCAGGCCCACGGCCGCGGCCTGCACGACCACGCGCTCGGCATCGACGACCGGCCGGTGGTCGCGGAACGGGACGCCAAGTCGGTGTCCGTCGAGGACACCTTCGAAGTCGACCTGGTCGACCGGGCCCGGGTGTCCGCCGAACTCGACCGTTTGGCCGCCCGCTGCGTCGAACGCCTGCGCGCCGCGGGCCGGTCCGGCCGCACCGTCGTGGTGAAGATGCGGCGCTACGACTTCAGCACGCTGACCCGCTCGGAGACGTTGCGCGCCCCGACGGACGACCTGGCGGTGGTCCGGGAAACCGTGCACCGGCTGGCCGCGCAGGTCGACTTCACCGGCGGCCTGCGGCTGCTGGGCGTGGGCGTCGCGTCGCTGGCGGACTTCGCCCAGCAGGACCTGTTCGGGGAAGTCGCGGGGGCGGAGGTCGGGTTCGCCGGGGGCGGCGACGAGGCAGCCGACCTGGAGGTGGGGAAGGCGGCCGACGCGGCCGCCGCCCCGGCGGCGGGCACCGGCGAGCCCGCCCCGGACGAGGAGGCCGCGGCCGAGCCCAGCCCCGAGCACAGTCCCGAGCACAACCCCGAGGACGGCGCCTACGGACCCGTCCCGGTCTTCCACCCCGGCCGCTTCGGCAACGCCAAGTGGCTCCCCGGCCAGGATGTGACGCACACCGCGTACGGCCCGGGCTGGGTCCAGGGCAGCGGCGTCGGCCGCGTGACGGTGCGCTTCGAGACACCGGGGTCGCCGCCTGGGCGTGTGCGGACGTTCCCGGTGGACGATCCGGACTTGACGGCATCGGCGCCGCTGCCGCTGGTGGCGGAGGGGGAGGGGGAGCCGCCGACGGCGGAAGGGTGAGCGGTCGCGGCCCGTGCCGGTGCGACGGGGGCAGGGCGCATACCGGCGGGGATGCGGGTGCTTGCCGGGGCGTGACCGGACCCGGCCGGTCGACCGTCGGCGATGCGCGCGATCGACCGGCGCGGCCCCTGACTGCTACTCCTCGACGTCGACCCCGTAGGACCGCGCCAGCGCGATCGCATCGAATTCGTAGCCCTGGCCCTGGGCGCGGAACCGCCATCCGGTGCCGCGCCGGTAGAACTCGCCGAGGAGCAGGACGCGCTCGGTGGTCGCGGCGTCGAGGACCGAGTGCGTGTGCGCGGCCGCCTGGTGCGGGGCCGTCTGGACCTCGATCGCCCCCACCGCGTCGAACGTGCTCCCGCCGTCGAGCACCGCCGCGACGGCGATGCGCGCCACCGCGGGGCCGAGGCGGTCGAGATCGACGGTGATGCCTTGTTCGGCCGGGCCCATGACGTCGAGCGACACGGTGCCGTCGTCGGTCGACAGGTGGTTCCAGAATACGAAGTCGTCGTCGCCGCGGACCTTCTCGTCGGCCCCGAGGACGAACGCGACGACATCCACCTCGCCGTCGCCGCAGTCCCACCGCCACGACGCGTGCAGCGTCCAGACACCGGGGGTGGCACCGCCGGGCAGGTCGTGCGCGCCACCGCGCGGCAGCTCGCGGCAGGCGGCCGGATCGGTCACGCCGTGGGCTTCCGCTTCCGCTTCCGCTTCCGGCGACGCGGACTGGGCCTGCCACGCGTCGACGGCGAGGCACGGAATGCCCAGCGCCGCCGCCCGCGCGGTCCGCGGATCGGCCGCGGCACCCGGCAGGACGAGGACGACGTCGACCGTGGGCGTCAGGTTGACCCGCAGCCGATGCCCGCGCTCCACGACGAGCGCCCGCACCCGGCCGCCCTCGCCGTGCTCGTCGCGCCCGTGCAGGATCAGGACGTTGGCGGGACCGGGGCGCCGCGCGCGAGCGGCGGGCGAAGCGGCGTCGGAGCCCTGCTCGGCGGGCGCCGCCGGCGGGGTGTGCGGGGGAGCGTCGGGCGTGGGGGCGGGCGCGTCCGGTCGCCCACCGGCGGCGCTTCCCGAGCCCTCGGCCGAGCCCTCGACCGAGCCCCTGACCAAGCCCCCGGCCAAGCCCCCGGCCGCCGCGGCGGCGCCGGCGGCGGTCTCGCCCGGTGCGGTCCCGGCGAAAGCCTCTTCGGCAGTGGCTTCCCCGGCAGCCGTGGGCGCGGCCGTGCTCGGCGCCTCCGAGCCGGTGGCCCGTCCCGCACCGTCCGGAACTGCGCCCCCGACCCGTGCGCCTTCGCGCACCCCCGCCAGCATCGCCACGAACGCCGCCTCGTCGACGACCGGAACGCCCCGCTCGCGCGCGGCGCGGTTCTTGCCCGTCCCGGTGTCCGTGTCGTTGGTGACCAGCAGGGACGTTTTTCCGCTGACGCTTCCGGTCACGTGCAGCCCCGCGGCCGTCGCGCGGGCCTCCAGCTCCTCGCGGGGGACCCGCGTGTCGCCGGTGAACGCCACCCGCATGCCCTGCACCAGCACGCCGTCGCGCAGCGGCCCCGGGTTGGCGTACGCGCACGCCGCTTTCGGGGCACGGCGCTGCGCCGGTACGCGTGCCGCGCTCCGCCGGTCGGGTGTCGTCACCGGCAGCGGCAGGTCGCGCCGTGCGGCCTCGTGCAGCGCGGGGCGGAACACCTCGGCGAGCACCCGGGCGTCGTCCTCGGCGTCGTGCGCGCGGAACTGCCGCACTTGGTAGTACGCGGCGAGGCTGGCCAGACGCCAGTCGGGCAGCGGCAGGTCGAGGCGTTTGGCGAGGGTCAGTGTGCACAGCCGGGCCGTGGTCGGCATGTCACGGCCGAGCAGGCCGTATTCGGCGGCGAGCATCTTCCAGTCGAAGGCGGCGTTGTGGGCGACCAGGACGCGGTCTTCGAGGAGTTCGGCGAGGTCGTCGGCGATCGCCGCGAACAGCGGCTGTCCGGTGAGAGCCTCGCGGGTCAGGCCGTGGATGTGGGTCGGGCCCGGGTCGCGTCGCGGGTCGACGAGGGTCGACCAGCGGCCGGTCACCGTGCCGCCGGCGTCGAGCAGCAGGACGGCGACGGATACGACGCGGTCGCGGACGGTCAGGCCGGTCGTCTCGACGTCCACGACGGCGAAGTCACGCGGGTAGGCGGCGGGCCAGGCCGGAGCGGGACCGGCGGGGCTGGAGGGAAGGTCGGCGAGCACGGCCACCCACCGTACCCGCGGGGCTGGACGGGCGGTTGGGAAACCGGGAAACCCGTGGGGGTGGCGGGCCGACCGGTCGCACTACCCGCGTAGACCTCGTTTCCGCAGGTCCCGGGGTGATCTTCCGCCTATCCGTCGGCGGCGCACTGGTAGCGTTGAGGGCGCACCAACAGTCGCGCGGGAGAGTCCCGGACACCGATCCGGGCGCCGAAGGAGCAACCCCTCCCCGGAATCTCTCAGGCACCCGTACCGCGTGGCCATGGGCACTCTGGAAAGCAGTCCCGTTCGGGTTCCGCCGGTTTTCCGGCGGAGTGCGGCCGGGGCTCACCGACGGTGAAAGCCCGTTCCGCGTTTCTGCGGCGCTCGGGTGAAGCTCTCAGGTATCGATGACAGAGGGGGAGGCAGAGAGGTCGCGCGACCCGCGCGGTCTCCTCCGCGACACTGGAGGCCTCCACGTGAGCTCGTCGTCATCGCACCACGCGTCCGGTCCCGGCAGCCTCGCCGCGCTCGAGGCCGCGTCGCCGTTCACCGCCCGGCACATCGGCCCGGATGCCGACGAGCAGGCCAAGATGCTGGCGCACGTCGGCTACGGCTCGCTCGACGAGCTGACCGACGCCGCCGTCCCCGGCGCCATCCGCACCCTTGAGGCGCTCGACCTGCCCGCCGCGGTCTCCGAGGCCGACGTGCACGAGCAGCTCCGCGCCCTCGCGTCGCGCAACACCGTGCTGCGGCCGATGATCGGCCTCGGCTACTACGGCACCCACACGCCGCCGGTCATCACCCGCAACGTGCTGGAGAACCCGGCCTGGTACACGGCCTACACCCCGTACCAGCCGGAGATCTCGCAGGGCCGCCTGGAAGCGCTGCTGAACTTCCAGACGATGGTCGCCGACCTCACCGGCCTCCCGGTCTCGGGCGCGTCGCTGCTCGACGAAGGCACCGCCGCCGCCGAGGCCATGACGCTCGCGCGCCGTGCCGGACGGGCCAAGAGCAACGTGTTCGTCGTGGACGCGGCGTGTCTGCCGCAGACGATCGCCGTGGTGCGGACGCGTGCCGAGGCGCTCGGCATCGACGTCGTCGTCGCGGACACCTCCGCGGGACTGCCCGAGGGCGAGTTCTTCGGTGCGCTGCTCCAGTACCCGGGTGCCGACGGCCGGGTGCGCGACCTCGCGCCACTGATCGCGGACGCGCACGGCCGCGGCGCGCTCGTCGCGGTCGCCGCCGACCTGCTCGCGCTCACCCTGCTCGCCTCGCCCGGCAGCATGGACGCCGACATCGCCGTCGGCACCACGCAGCGGTTCGGGGTGCCGATGGGCTTCGGCGGCCCGCACGCCGGCTACATGGCGGTCCGCGACAAGCTCGCCCGTTCGCTGCCCGGCCGCCTCGTGGGCGTCTCCGTCGACGCCGCGGGCGACCAGGCCTACCGCCTCGCGCTCCAGACCCGCGAGCAGCACATCCGCCGCGAGAAGGCGACCAGCAACATCTGCACCGCGCAGGTGCTGCTCGCCGTCATGGCCGGCATGTACGCCGTCTACCACGGCCCCGAGGGCCTCGCCGCGATCGCCCGCCGCACCCACCGGTACGCGGCGGTGCTGGCCGCCGGGCTGCGCGCGGGCGGGGTCGAGGTCGCGCACGGCGCGTTCTTCGACACCGTGCACGTCCGGGTCCCGGGCCGGGCGGCCGCGGTGCGCGAGTCGGCGCGCGGCGAAGGCGTCAACGTGTACCAGGCCGACGACGACCACGTGTCGATCAGCTGCGACGAGACCACCACCCGCGAGGACCTCGCCGCCGTGTGGCGCGCCTTCGGCGTCGCCGGGCAGGACGTCGCGGCGCTGGACGAGGCCACCCCGGACGCGCTGCCCGAGGGGCTGCTGCGCACCGACGACTACCTGGCCCACCCGGTCTTCCACGCGCACCGCTCGGAGACGGACATGCTGCGCTACCTGCGCAGCCTCGCCGACAAGGACTACGCGCTCGACCGCGGCATGATCCCGCTCGGCTCGTGCACCATGAAGCTCAATGGGACGAGCGAGATGGAGCCGATCACCTGGCCCGAGTTCGCGCAGATCCACCCCTTCGCACCCGCCGACCAGGCCGCCGGTTACCTGGAGTTGATCCACGGCCTCGAGGACGCGCTGGTCGCGGTCACCGGCTACGACAAGGTCTCCATCCAGCCGAACGCCGGGTCGCAGGGCGAACTGGCCGGGCTGCTCGCGGTGCGCGCCTACCACCGCGCCAACGGCGACACCGGGCGCGACGTGTGCCTGATCCCGTCGTCGGCGCACGGCACCAACGCGGCGAGCGCCGTGATGGCCGGGATGCGCGTCGTGGTGGTCGGCACCGGGGAGAACGGCGACGTCGACCTCGACGACCTCAAGGCCAAGATCGAGGCGCACCGGGACAGCCTCGCGGTGCTCATGGTCACCTACCCGTCCACGCACGGCGTGTTCGAGGAGCACATCGGCGACGTGTGCGCGCTCGTGCACGACGCGGGCGGCCAGGTGTACGTGGACGGCGCGAACCTGAACGCGCTGGTCGGCCTGGCGAAGCCCGGCGCGTTCGGTGCCGACGTGTCGCACCTGAACCTGCACAAGACCTTCTGCATCCCGCACGGCGGCGGCGGTCCGGGCGTCGGCCCGGTGGCGGTCCGCGAGCACCTCGCGGCGTACCTGCCGAACCATCCGCTGCAGCCGACCGCGGGCCCGGCGACCGGCGTGGGGCCGATCTCCGCGGCGCCGTGGGGGTCGGCGGCGATCCTGCCGATCTCGTGGACGTACATCCGCCTGATGGGCCCGGACGGCCTGAAGCGCGCCACCCAGGTTGCGGTGCTGAGTGCCAACTACATCGCCAAGCGCCTCGCGCCGCACTTCCCGGTGCTCTACACGGGGCCCGCGGACCTGGTCGCGCACGAGTGCATCGTCGACCTGCGGGGGATCACCAAGGCCACCGGGGTGACCGTGGACGACGTCGCCAAACGGCTCGTCGACTACGGCTTCCACGCGCCGACGATGTCCTTCCCGGTGCCCGGGACGCTCATGATCGAGCCGACCGAGAGCGAGAACCTGCACGAGATCGACCGGTTCTGCGACGCCATGATCGCCATAAAGGCGGAGATCGACCGGGTCGGCGCCGGTGAGCTGCCCGCGGACGACAACCCGCTGGTCAACGCCCCGCACACCGCGGCCATGGTCGCGGCGGACACGTGGGAGCACGCCTACGGGCGGGAAGAAGGCGCGTTCCCGGGCGGCATGACGCCGGCCGGCAAGTACTGGCCGCCGGTGCGGCGCATCGACGGGGCGTACGGCGACCGCAACCTGGTCTGCTCCTGCCCGTCGGTGGACGCGTACGAGAACTGAGCCCCGACCCGCTGCGACGTCACGGACAACGCCGGAGGGCCACACCCGATCGGGTGTGGCCCTCCGGCGTTCCCACGTCGTTATGGGCGGGGATTGCGGTGCGGAGTACGCCTCCTGAGGCCCCCTCAGGCGGCGAGTCGGACGCGCGGGCGATGCGGAGCGATCATGCGGCCGTCCGGCAGCAGTTCCCCCGTGTCGTCGAACAAGACCACTCCGTTGCACAGCAGGCTCCAACCCTGCTCGGGGTGGGCCGCGACCACGTGCGCGGCTTCCCGGTCAGGGCTGTCGGCCGGTGGGCATTGCGGTTGGTGCTGGCACATCGTCGTACCTTCTCGGTGTGTTCTCGCGATGCCTCGCGATGGGGCCGGACGCCTGCCGACCGGCCGGTGCGTTGGTCGTGCGTTCGTACGTGCGTTCCGGACACGACCTGACTCGTATCCGATCCCAGTCTCCGCCCGCGGAGGCGCTCCCGCAGCGGAATTCGCAGTTCTCACCCGAGCGCGTCACCGGGTTTCCACCGAGAGGGTCAGGCGAAGGCCGCGCGAGGACCATACGAGGGTTGCGCGAGGGGCGTGCGAGGACTGCGCGGGGGGGTCAGGCCTGGGTCGTGGTGAGCACGTGCGCGCCGCGGGCGACCAGGGTGTGCGCGAGTTCCGCGGCCGGATACGGGCGCAGCGGCTGCACGCCCGGGGGTGCCGGGGCGAGCGGCACGAGGAGGTCCTGCCAGCCGACCAGGTCGGCGAGCCAGAGGGCGACCGTGTAGAGGCCGGGGATGTGCAGCAAGCGCAGTTCGTAGTAGCCGCGTTCGACGTGCGGGAGGCTGCGGACGGTCGCGACGGCGGCGTCCGTGCCGGTGGTGAACGGGCCCTCGGTGAACCGGGCCAAGGGAGGGCCGCCGACCGGTTCGGCGACCTCGACGGCGCCGACGGTGCGCCCGCGTTCGTGGATCAGCCAGCGCCAGCCGACCGGCCGCGCCGCCTCGACGCCGCGGCCCGCGGCGAGGTCGGCGAGGTCGATTTCGAACATGCGGTGCGGGCAGACGGCCGTCGGGCCCGGCACGTCCGGGTCGGCGTCGTCCGCCTCGGCGTCGGGGGAACCGGACGGGCCGGCGAACGCGGAGTCCGGGGGCGGTGCCGTGCGCCGGCGGGGCGTGGCGAGCACCGCTCGCACCGCCTCACGGGCGTGCTCGGGCGTTTCGGGCACACGCAGGACCATGAGACCGCCTCATTTCTGAAACAGCATCCAGGGTTACGCCGCGATGGGCGTGGGTCGAGAAAAAGCCGTCGAGAAAAGCCGCTGTGCCGGTCCGGGCCGGGCGGGTGCTGCGCCGCGCATGCAGGAACCGACCGTACAAGCCGGTCAGCGCATTGTACTTGAACGGCTGCGAAAAGTAACGGACCGTGGGCGGTTTCCTGGTGGGAAGGGTCCGCTACTCGCCCGGTTGTGCGCTTTTGGCGGGTGGGGCGAGGGGTGGCGATGCGCCAGGGGGAGCGTGTGGGGCGCACGGGGCGGCGCCCCCGGCGGGCGGGGGAGGAGCGGGGCGATATCGCGCCGGATCAGGGGCGTATCCGGGCTCGCGGCCCTGGCCGCGGCGGAGTCCGGCCGGGGCTCACGCGAGGAACCCGGCGAGGACGTCGTCGAGGCTCGCCAGGCCGGCGATCCGGCCGTCGGTGCCCTGCACCAGCGCGAGGTGGGTGCGGCCCGCGCGCATGCGGGCGAGGACCGCGGCGAGGGTGGCGTCGCCGCGGACGGTGTGCAGCGGGTGGACCGGCACGGTGGCGTCCGGGGTGCGGCCGAGGGTGTCATGGACGTGCACGTAGCCGGTCACCCGGTCGTTCTCGATCACCGGGAAGCGGGACAACCCGGTGTCGACGGCCGCGTGTTCGAGCGCGTCCGCGGTGACCGGGCCGGGCAGCGTCCGAACGTCCGGCCACGGACGCATCGCCTGTTCGGCGGTACGGGACTGCAGCGTCAGCGCCGCCGACAGCCGGTGGTGCCCGCGTTTGTCGAGCAGCTGGTGCTCGCGGGACTCGGCGAGGACCGCCGGGAGTTCCTCCGCGGTGTAGACGCTGCGCACCTCGTCGACCGGGTGCACCCGGAACAGCCGCAGGCAGCCGTTGGCCACGTGCCCCAGGAACCACAGGATCGGCGCGGTCACCCGGGAGAACACCCACAGCGGCGGGGTCAGCCACAGCGCGGACTCCTCCGGGCCTGCCAGGGCGATGTTCTTCGGCACCATCTCGCCGAGCACCATGTGGCAGAACACCACGATCGCCAGGCCGATCGCGAAGGCGGTGACGCTTGCCGCGCCGGACGGCAGGCCCAGTGCGTGCAGCGGGCTGTGCAGCAGGTGTTCGAGGGCGGGTTCGGCGACCGCGCCCAGCCCGAGCGACGCGACGGTGATGCCCAGCTGCGCGCCCGCGAGCATGACCGAGATCTGCTCCATGCCGCGCAGCACGATGCGGGCGCGGCGGGATCCGGACTCGGCGAGCGGTTCGATGCGGGTGCGGCGTGCGGAGATCAGCGAGAACTCGGCGCCGACGAAGAAGGCGTTGGCGAGCAGCAGGACGACGGCGAGCGCGAGTTGTCCGGTCATCGGGCACCGTCCCGGGCGGCGTCGGCGGTGCCGGGCAACGGCGCGACCTCGACCTCGTCGACGCGGAGCTTGTCCATCGCGGTGACGGTCAGGCGGCGGTCGTCCACGTCGACCTCTTCGCCGACGTACGGCACGTGTCCCAGGCGGGCGAGCACGAGGCCGGCGAGCGTGCTGTAGTCGCCCTCGGGCATCCGCCAGCCGCAGGCTTCCTCGACCTCGTCGGCGCGCAGCAGGCCGGAGAGCCGGGCCGCGCCTCCGGCGGCCCACGGGAGGCGGGGCGGGGCGCTGGGCTCGTCCTGCGGGTCGTGCTCGTCGGCGAGGTCGCCGACCATTTCCTCGGCGAGGTCCTCGGCGGTGATGACGCCGGCGGTGCCGCCGTACTCGTCGACGACCACGGCGAGTTGGGTATGGGCCTCGCGCAGGCGTTCGATGACCCGGTCGAGGTTCAGCGAGGTCGGCACCAGCACGGCGGGTCGGGCGATCGAGAGAACCGGTGTGGTCGCGCGGCGGGCGGCCGGGACGGCGAAGGCGTCGTGGACCACCGCCAGACGGTTCACTTCGTCGAGGGAGTCGCCGCGGACCGGGAACCGGCTGTGCCCGCTGTCCCGTGCGGCTTCCATGAGGTCGGCGACGGTGGCGTCGGACGGCAGGGACACCACGTCGGTGCGCGGCGTCATCGCTTCCTCGGCGCGCTTGTCGGCGAACCGCAGCGCGCGGTGCAGCACCTGGGCGGTGCCCGGGGGCAGGGCGCCTTCGGTTGCCGAGTGCCGGACGAGCCACATGAGTTCTTCGGCGGACCGAGCCGAGCCCAGTTCGTCCTCGGGCTCGATGCCCAGACGCCGGACGAAGAAGTTGGCGGACCGGTTCAGGAAGGTGATGATCGGCCGGAACGCGGTCGAGAACCCGGTCTGGAACGGGCCCGCGACGGCGGCGACCTGGAACGGCCGGGCGATGGACGCGTTCTTCGGGACGAGTTCGCCGAGCACCATCTGCACAGCCGACGCGATCACCAGCGACAGCGGCCCGGTGAGGTTGCGGGCCGCCGCGTCGCCCACGCCCGGGATCGCCTTCACCGCGGGCTCCACGAGATGGGCGAACGCCGGTTCCGCGAGGTAGCCCGCGACCAGTGACGTGATCGTGATGCCGAGTTGCGCGCCGGACAGTTGGAAGGACAGCGTGCGCAGGCCCTTGAGGATGCGGCCCGCCGCGCGGTCGCCGTCGCGGGCGCGCTCTTCGATCTGGCTGCGCTCGACGGTGATGAGGGAGAACTCGGCGGCGACGAACATGCCGTTCGCGGCGATGAGAACGGCGAGCAGCAGCAGCGGCAACGCGACGTCGATCGCCCGTCTCCTCGGTCGGCCCCGTGCCGGGCCCGGCGAAGCGCACGGCCCCGGGTGGCGTCCGAGAACGGACACCACCCGGTCAGATTACGGCTGATTGCGTACAGGCGGGACATGCCACGCCCGGCGGATGCCGGTCCGCGGGCACCGCGACCGGCCGGAGGGCGTCAGGCCGGGATGGTGAACTGGTAGCCCTCCGCGATGAGCTGCGGGACCAGCTTCTTCAGCAGATCGACGCTCATCTTCCGGTCGCCGCCGCCGTCGTGCATGAGGATGATGCCGGAGTTGCCCAACTGCTTCGACACCGTCGCCATGGCCTTGTCGACGCCCGGCTTCTTCCAGTCCTCGGTGTCGACGCTCCAGCCCAGCGAGCGCATGCCGAGCGACGCCGCGGTCTCCTGCACGAGCGGCGACCAGCCGCCGCCCGGCGCGCGGTAGAACGGCACCGGGGTGCCCGGCGACGCCTTGCCGATCGCGTCGAGGGCGTGCTGCATCTGGCCGCGGATCTCGTCGGGGGACTTCTTCGACAGCTGCTCGTCGTGGCTCATCGTGTGGTTGCACAGGGTGTGCCCGTCGGCCACCACCTTCTGCACCTCGGACGGCAGGTCGCGGGCCTGGTTGCCGACCATGCAGAACACGGCCTTGACGTTGTACTGCTTGAGGATCGCCAGGATTTCGTCGGTGTAGGTGTTCCACGGTCCGTCGTCGAACGTGAGCGACACCCACTTGCCGGGTTCGGTCCGGCCCGGCTTCGCCTGCACCGCGGACGACACCTTCGTCGGCGGCGCGGACGGCGACCCGGACGCGGAGGCCAGCGGCGGCGGCGGACTCGTCGAGCCCTCGTACTGCCCTTCGCCGCCGCCGGGCGTCGCGTCGGGCGTCGCGCCCGGCGTGGCCGCCGCGGCCTTGGACGTGACGGTGTCCCCCGCCGCGGTCCAGACCAGGAAGCCGCACAGGAACACCGCGAGCACCGCGACCGCGGCCTGGAACGACATGCTGCGCACCGGCAACGAGAACATGGCAACCCCCCATGGTGGAGCGTGGATTCCGGGTGCCGTCCCCCCGGCGGCATGCCCGGACGGCCTGCCGGCGGACGGAGTCCGCCGACGCCGCCCACACCCTAGTGATCGCGAAATCCCCAGGGGAAGGGCGGTGGTCCGGCGGCCTTTCGGACCGGCCGGCCCGTCTGTCCGGATGACGCGCGGAGTCCCGCACATGGTTGCGTGATCGGGCGCACGTCCGACCGAACCGCGGGGTAACCCCCAGGGTGGACGACCGACAGCCCGACCGGGGCGGCCAACGGGGAGGTACGCCGATGGGAGAGAAAGTCGAGCAGATCGCGTTCACACCGTCCGACCGGCAGCGTTACCGGCACAAGGTGCGGCGCTGCCTGGAGACGCTCGAACGCATGCTCGCGGAACAGCGGTTCGAGAGCCCGCGCAAGCTCATGGGCGTGGAGATCGAACTGAACCTGACCGACGCCGACGGCCTGCCGTGCATGGTCAACGACGCCGTGCTCGACCGGATCGCCAGTCCGGACTTCCAGACCGAACTGGGGCAGTTCAACATCGAGGTGAACATCCAGCCGCACCGTCTGGCCGGCCCGGTGTTCTCCGAACTCGCCGAGGAACTCCGCACCAGCCTCGACTACGCCGACCGCAAGGCGGCCGAAGCCGGCGCCCGCATCGTCATGATCGGCATCCTGCCGACCGTCACCGACGCGCACATGGTGCTGGAGAACCTGTCGCACAACCCGCGCTACACGCTGCTCAACGACCAGATCCTCATCGCCCGCGGCGAGGACATCCGGCTGCGGATCGACGGTGTCGAACGGCTCGACACCACGTTCGCGACCATCGCGCCGGAGTGCCCGTGCACGTCCGTCCAACTGCACCTGCAGGTCACCCCGGAGAACTTCGCCCCGTTATGGAACGCCGCCCAGGCGATATCCGGCGTGCAAGTCGCGGTCGGAGCGAACTCGCCGTTCCTCTTCGGCCGCGAACTGTGGTGCGAGACCCGGCCGATCCTGTTCGAGCAGTCGTGCGACACCCGGCCCGAGGAGCTGATCGCGCAAGGGGTCCGGCCTCGCACCTGGTTCGGCGAACGTTGGATCGACGGGCCCGTCGACCTGTTCGCGGAGAACCTGCGCTATTTCCCGCCGCTGCTGCCGATCTGCGACGACGAGGACCCGGTCGAAGCCCTGGACCGCGGCGACGTGCCGCACCTGCCCGAACTGCGGCTGCACAACGGCACCATCTACCGGTGGAACCGGCCGGTGTACGACGTCGCCCGAGGGAAACCGCACCTGCGGGTCGAGAACCGGGTCCTCCCGGCCGGCCCGACCGTCGCCGACATCATCGCGAACGCGGCGTTCTACTACGGTGTCGTGCGGTCCCTCGTGGAGGACGACCACCCGGTGTGGCAGCGGATGTCCTTCGCCGAAGCCACCGACAACTTCCACACCGGCGCCCGGCGCGGCATCGACGCGGAACTGTCGTGGCCCGGCCTCGGCCGCGTCCCGGTCACCGAACTGGTGCTGCGCGAACTCCTGCCGCGTGCCTACCGCGGCCTGGACGCGTGGGGGATCGACCCGCGCGAACGCGACGAGTACCTCGGCATCATCGAGCAGCGCTGCATCCGCCGTGTGAACGGCGCGTCCTGGCAGAGCGCGATGTTCCACCACGCCCGCGACGCGTTCGGCCTCGACCGGCTCGGCGCGCTGCGCACGATGACGCTCCGGTACGCCGAGCACATGCGCAGCGGTGAACCCGTCCACACGTGGCCGGTGCCCTGAGCCGCTGCGCCCGGCCGAAACCTGCGGACCGGACCGCGGATCACCGTGTGTGGCGGACCTGTTGCACAACAGCGACCCCGGAGGGACGCGCGTGCGGCTAACCTGATCACCACACCGGACCGCTCTTTCCGGCCGCCGTGCCGGGCACCACGTCTGCGGGGGACGCCATGGCCACGGTTCTGTTCGTGCACGGCACCGGAGTCCGGGCCGACGATCTCGCCGACACGCTGCGGCTGATCGAAGACGGCTGCCGGGCGTTCGCCCCCGACGTCGACCGTGTCCTCGCCCCGGCCTGGGGCGAGGACTGCGGCGTCGGGGGCGGCAACACCGGACTGCTCCCGGAACCCGGACCGGACGACGACGCCGGCCCCGCCCCGGCACCCGACGGCGACGGCACGCTGCCGTGGGCGTCGCTGCTCGCCGACCCCGGGCTGGAGATCCGCGTCACCGCCGCCGCGCAGGCCGCCGACCCGCAGGACGGCGGGCCCGGATACGGCCGCGACGTGCGCGACACCGTCCTCGCCGCACCGGCGGAGTTCGCCTGGGACGACCACGCCCCCGACGTGCGCGTCCCGGCGCGGGCCCTTCTGGACACCGCGGCGCGGCTGCTGGCGGGCGACGACGATCCCTCGGTCGGCGACGACGCGTGGGACTGGTTCGCCGCGGCCGGCGGCAACATCGTCCTGGCCCGCGCGCTCACGGCGCAGTTCGTCCTGCTGGCCGGCGAACACCACGTGCTGCCGGACGGCTTCGACCCGGCCGGGATGATCGACGGGCTGGAGGAGACCCTCGGCGGCCGCGAGCAGGGCGGGCGGGCGAAGGCCGCCATCGCCGGTGCGGCAATCGCGTACGTCGGAGGTTCGCGCAAGCGCATCCGGAAGTACCGGGACCGGATCCACGCGAGCGCCGACCTGTTCGTCGGCGACATCCTCGTCTACCAGGCGCACGGCGCCCGCGCCCGCGACTACCTCGCCCGGCAGATCGACGCCCTCGACGGCGACGTCGTCGTGGTCGGCCACAGCCTCGGCGGGATCGTCGCGTTCGAGACGCTGACCGGCGCCGACTACGGGCCGCGCGTGCGGCTGTTCACGGTCGGTTCGCAGGTCTCCCGGCTCTACCGCTACGGCGCGCTGGCCACGCTGGCGCGCGGCGGCACGCCCGCGCACTGGCCGACGCGCTGGACCAACGCGCACTGCCCGCAAGACCTGCTCGGCTTCCCGGCGCGGCCGGACTTCGGCGACGACGTACCCGTCACCGACCTGCGGATCGACACCGGAATGCTCTTCCCGGACGCGCACAGCGGTTACTGGGGGCAGAGGGAGACCTACCGCGTCATCGCCGAACTCGCCCGGCGGCAGCCGTGAACAGACATGCGCTCGTCGTCGCCTACGGCTACTTCGGGCCGCGCGGCGCCGACCCGCCCCAGTTGCCCCACGTCGTCCGCACCGCGTGCCGCTACCTCGACTACCTCCTCGACGGCGGCGCGGGCTGGCGGATCACCCTGCTGGCGGCGGCCAAGCCGGGGTCGGAGGACGAGACGGCGGTGAAGGCGTATGCGGACCGCGGTGTCGACGTCCGGCTCAACACCTCGCGCGCCGACTACGAAGCGGCCGTCCGCGCGTTCTACCGGCAAGCCGACGATGGCGACACCCTGTTCGTCGTCTGGCTCGGCCATGGCCAGCACACTGTGCAAGGCGCCTCGCACGCGACGTCCGCGCTGGTGCCCAGCCTCGACGACGACGGCGTCTGGAGCACGCACCGCCAGGACGTCGGCAAACTGCACGACTACCTGCGTCAGCAGCGCGCCGGGCAGAACAGCCCGCTCGGCGAATGGTCCGGCGTCTTCGACATCTGCCGCAACCACGAGCCGAACCGCTACCCGGACATCGGCGGCTTCCCCCTGAGCGACGGGGCGAGTGACCAGGCCGCCCGCCGCGCCCTCGTGATGTTCGCCGCCTCGGCGGGGCAGAAGGCCGTCGGCGTCAAGTTCGCCAACCTGCTGATCGACGAACTCGCCGACCGCGCCGCCGGCGGACAGCTCACGCTCGCCCGCGCCCTCCTCGCCGGGCAGGCCGTGCAGCAGGCCTTCGCCCGCGCGGCCGCGTCCAAACAGACGCAACGCCAGACCCCCGACTTCTTCCTCATCGGCCCGCCCGGCACGGGTACCGCCGTCGTCTACCGCCAAGTCCCCGACGGCTCACCGCACCGCATGGCGCTGTGGGACGTCCTCGACCGGCTCGAAGGCGACTACGAGACCGCCGCCGGGCAACCGCTCGCGACCACCGCGCTGCGCCACGCACTGTGGCTGCACGGCACCCGCGGCCTCCCTCGCGACGGCACCCTCGCGGAACTCGGCGACGCCGTGTACTTCAACACCGAAGACCACGTGCGGTTCGCCACCGAAGCCGTCCATCCGCTGCACGTGCTGCGCGACTGGCTCCGCGCGTGCCTGCGCACCGGCTTCGCCGGGTGGGCCCGCGACACCGCCGACGCACTGCTTGCGCCGTTCGAGGAGTGGTGGCACGAGATCCCCGACGACCTCCGGCCGCCGGAACCGCCCGCCGGACCGCCGGTCCTCGTCGTCGACTACGCCGTCGCCACCGATCGGGTCGCCGCGGCCGGCGCCGAATCGGGCGGAAGTCCGGGGCCGTTCCGCATGGACGCCTGGCTGTACCAAGGCACCCACGGCCTCAAACTGCCGCTCGGCAACCTGCGGATCGACTTCGGCGAACCCGTCGCGGCGGCGTTCCGCGCCGCGATCGCCGCCGCCGAGGCCGCCCTGCCGCGTGACAAATACGTGCAGGTCCTGGAAATCCTGGTGCCGCGTTCGCTCTTCGGCTACGCGTTCGACCGCATTACCCTGGGGCCGGAAGACCACGAACGCAATGCGCTGCCGTTGGGCAAGGCACGTGCCCTGGTACTGCGCGACCGGGAGCGGACCATGGGCGGCCCCAGCGGCTACGCGCTCAGCCGGGTGTTCGGCCGCTTCATGCACGAGATCGGCCAAGGGCGCCCCCTGCGGATCCACGAACGGGTGAAGTGGTTCCGCTGCGGCGCCGCCAGACGCGACATTCCCCTCCACTCGTGGGAAGGATCGCGGTACATCGGCGCCGCGCTGGCGTTCGCCGCCGGTGCCGAGGAACGCGCACCCGACGGCGTCGACCAGGTCCTGGAGGGAGGAGCGATCTTCGCCCTGTGGCCCCGCACCCTGTGCCCGCACGACTGCGCGGGCGGCCGCGACTGCCCCGGCCGCGGCTACGTCCGCGCCATGAGCCGGCACCTGCGCGGCGTCGCGAGCATCGACGAGTTGCCCGAACGGGTCTGGCTGTGGCGCAACGGCGGCGGCGACCCGCGCCGACGGCCCGTGTGGCCGCGCGGCGCGGCCCCGGACCGGCCGCGCGAAGAAGTGGTTCTGGTGCTCGACCGGCCCGGCCTCCGCGTGCCCTACGACCCGCGGCCCAGCCTCGGCACCCCGCAGCGGAAGGGGCGGCAGTGACCGACGACCTCGAACAATGGTTCATCTACCGCGGCCCCGGCAGCGGCGGCCCCCGCGCGCTCCCGGTGCCGTGGCCGGAGGCGCCGCCGTGGCGCCGCTTCGGCGGCATCCCCGCGGACGACGATGCGGCCGCCGCGCACGCGGCGGTCCCCGCTGTCGCGCCCGCCCCGGTGGCCCCCGTCGCCGTCGTGCCCGGGGCCCGCGGCGATGCCGACGCCCCGCCCAACGGCGCCGGCCCGAAGCCGCCGCCGCTGCCCGCCGACCCGCCGCCGCCCGCCGACCGGCCGGCCGCCCACGCCCCGGCCGCCGAGCGGCCGACCCTGCAAGAGGACTACGTCGCCCGGACCTTCCACTTACCCGCCGAGCAGCGCACCGAGATCCTGCTCGCGGTCAACGCCGCCATCCGGCTGCGCCGCCCGCTGCTCGTGACCGGCCCTCCGGGTGCCGGCAAGACGTCGCTCGCGATGAGCATCGCCTACGAACTCGACCTGGGACCCGTGCTCCGCTGGGGCGTGACCAGCCGGACGACCCTCCGCGACGGTTTGTACGAGTACGACGCCCTCGGCCGCATCCACGACCTCACCCTCGCCCGCGGCGGCATCGCCGACAACGCCGGCAACTACGCCGAGGACATCGGCAACTACCTGCGTCTGGGGCCGCTCGGCGAGGCCCTCGTGCCGCGGCGGCGCCCCCGCGTCCTCCTGATCGACGAGTTCGACAAGGGCGACAGCGATCTTGCCAACGACCTGCTGCACGTCTTCGAGACCGGCACGTTCGACATTCCCGAACTCCAGCGGCACCGCGAGGAGTCCGTCCCGGTGCGCGCGGCCGACCGGACCGGGCCGCGGGACCGGCGCGTCGAGGTCGTCGGCGGCCGGGTCGAGTGCGCGGAGTTCCCCGTCGTCGTGCTCACCAGCAACCGCGAACGCGACTTCCCCGCCGCGTTCCACCGGCGCTGCCTGCGCCTCGAACTCCAGGCACCCACCAAACGCGACCTGCAGATGCTGCTCGAACGCCACACCGGCTATTGGGCCGAACTCGGCGTGGCACCCGCCGCCTACCGGCCGGGCGACCCGGTGGAGACGTTCGCGAAACGCGCCGAATCCCGCACCCTGTCGTCCGACCAACTCCTGCACACCGCCTTCCTCGACGGCACCGGCGCGCCCCTCGACCCGCTCGACGCCGCCGGACGCGCCCTGCTGGACATCGTCATGGGCGATCTCCACGGAGGGGGGTGACGGATGGACCCCACCGCGCGCCATGGCGGACCGGAACCCCCGTACGACGTCGGCGCCGCCCTGGACATCCTGTGGCTCACCGGCAGCACGCCCGACGCGGCCATGGCGTGGCTCGGCGGTGCGCTCGACACCGGCCCCGACCCGGCCGCCGAGCCGGAAGGCGGCGGGGCCGGGTACGGCGCGCCCGCCGGATTCGCCTGGGGGCCCGGCGGCGGCAAGCCGCCCCCCGCGCCGACGCCGGGATTCCCGGCGGCGCCCGTCCAACTGCCCTCGTGGGACGACAGCGGAACCCCGGTGCGGGCGCTTCCGATGCGGATCCGCGCCGAACCGCGCCTGCCCGCCGCGCGCGCCCTCGAAAACGCGCTCAAGCCGCTGGGCTCCACCGCCGACGCACCCGGCCGCACCGACCTCGACATCGACCGCACCGCGGAAGCGATGGCCGTCGCCGACGCGTTCGTCCCCGTGCTGCGCCCGCAGCGCGAACCGCGCTGGGACCTGCTGCTGGTCCGCGACACCAGTGCCGCCACCGCACCGTGGGGCGCCGTCCTGCGGGAACTCGCCGACGTGCTGCGGCGCAGCGGCGTATTCCGCACCGTCCGGGAGATCCACGCGGACGTGTCCGGGCCCGAACCGCGGTTCACGGCAAGCGACCGCATCACCCCGTGCGACCCGGCCCGCATGCTCGCGGCCGGGGGCCGCGGCATGGTGTTCGTCATCACCGACGGCGTATGCGAAGGGTGGCAGTCCGCCGCCGCGATCGGCCACCTCGGGTCCTGGCACGAGCGCGGACCCGTCGTCGTGTGGCACTTGCTGCCGGAACGCCTGTGGGCCAAGACGGCGATCGCCCCGAGCCGCGTCGTCCTCCGCCCGTCGCTCGGCGCCCGGCACCGCCCGCGGATCCTCGTGTGCCGCGACGACGACCGCCCGCCGGTCCCCGTCGACGACGCCGACTTCCTCGCGCTGCCCGTGCTGGCCTTCGACGGCGCCCCGGTCCTGCACTGGGCGCCCGGCCGGGAGACCGCCGAGCCGCCGTGGTCGCATGTGCGCAGGCTCATGGGCATGCTCGTCGGACGCACCCAAGGCATCCGCGAACTGACCGCCGCCGCCTGGGTGGTGCCGCGATCCGCGCCGCGCGCCGCGCCGCCCCCTCCCAGGCCCGCTTCGGTGGACCTGTCCGCGGAGCAGCGCGTGGACACGTTCCTGCGTACCGTCCCGCCGAGCTGCGCCGATCTGCTGTACGGACTCGCGGGCACCGCCCCCATCACCTTCGAGACGATGCGGCTGGTCAACGCGGTCGTCAACGAACGTCCGGATCCGGCGGACGTCGCCGAGGTGTTCCTCAGCGGCCTGCTCGTGCGCACCGACGACGAAGCCGCCGAGGCGCCGCCCGAGGAAGCGCCCTACGACTTCCCGGCGGACGTCCGCGCCGTCCTCCTGAGCCGCTGCACGTCGGCGGAACTCCTGGCCATGTACGACCGGATCGCCCAGGAGGTCGCCCGCCGCCTCGGCTCCGACGCCGTCGCCTTCCGGGTCCTGCTGAGCGGCGAGGACTTCCCCGCCCCGGCGCGGATCGCGGACGGTGCCCGGCCGCTGGCCTACCTCACCGCGGCCCTGCTGCGCCGCCTCGCGAACAACCCGGACGTGCGCAACGCGGCCCTGCTGGAACGTCTCGCGGCGGGCGGCCCCGATCTGGCACCCGGCACGCCCATCCCGGGATTCCGCAAGCCGGAGCCCGCGCCGCCCGGCTCCGCACCGCCGCCGTCGCAGACCCCGTCCGGGACACCGCAGCTCTCCGCCGCCGACCCGGGCACGTCCGGCCCGGACGCGGATGCCGCCCGCTCGCGGGGGGTGCTGGGCGACGCGCTGCTCGACGGCGCGCGCATGG
Organism: Uniformispora flossi; assembly: GCF_049534875.1. Taxonomy (NCBI): domain Bacteria; kingdom Bacillati; phylum Actinomycetota; class Actinomycetes; order Kitasatosporales; family Streptomycetaceae; genus Uniformispora; species Uniformispora flossi. The sequence continues at coordinate 28,231 of NZ_JBMULZ010000019.1, read as the reverse complement.
TCGTGCCCGCCGCGGATGTCGCCGACGCGATCGGCACCCTGCCGTCCGAGCCCGCCCCGGAGCCGGAGCCCGGCCGCGACCGGCGCCGCCCGAGTGCGGTGCCGCGGGTGGCGCTGCTCGGCGGGCAGGCGTCCGGCAAGACCACGTTCCTGGTCGTCGCCGCCCTGCGGATGTTCACCACGGACCGCAGCGCGCGGCTGGACCTCGACCTGCCCGGCGTCGCCCTCGACGACGTGCTGATCACCCCGCGCGACGACGCCACCAAGGAGTTCGTGCACCGGGCCGGCGTGAGCATCATCGAGCAGCGGGTGTTCCCGAACGCGACCTCGCAGCCGGAAGACCTGCGGCTGCGGGTGGACGCCCGGTGCACCGTCCGCCGCAGGCTCCGCTGGCGCCGGAAGCTGTCCTGGCGGGTCGCCTTCGACCTGGAACTCCACGACCGGGCGGGCGGGGACTTCGAAGACCCGGACTCGCCGCTGACGCACGGCGCCGACGCCGTGCGGAACGTGCGCGACACCCACGGCATCGTGTTCCTCGCCGATCTGAGCAGCCCGGCCGCGGCCGCCCACACGGCGGCCAGCCTCAGCCGGTTCATCCCGCGGCTCAGGCCGGACGGCCGGCCCGAGGAAGCCGCCGACCGGCTGCCGCACTTCGTCGCCGTGTGCGTGTCCAAATGCGACGACGCCCGGGTCCGCGACCGCGTCCTCGGCGGCGCGTCCGCGCCCGGCGCGGCCGGCATCGAACCGGCCCTGCGGCGGCTGGCCGCCCGGGGGGACGCCGACGTCGACACGATACTGAGGGTCCTCGGCACCTGGTTCCACCGCGACCGGGTCCGCTACTTCGGCACGACGTCGGTGGGATGGGACTACCAGGGCGACGCCTTCCGGCTGCGCGGCCGCCCCGTCCAGCCGGTCAACGTCTGGGAACCCATGGTCTGGCTTGCCAGTTCGGTCGGAGCTTTCGCCGGGGAGACTTCCTGAATGACGGAACGCACCATAGCCGCGGAGTGGGCGTGGCATGCCAAACCGGGGGACAGCCACGGCGATTACCGGGTGCTGAGAGCCTCCGGACCGCCCGCCGACTACCCGCGGTTCGGCGCGGAGATCCGGGCGCGCGCCATAGGTACGCCGCTGCCCGCGGTACGCGGCCCCGACGCACTCCCGTGGGTGCGGTTCGAGCGCAGCTCCGACGGCACCGCGAACACCGTCACGTGGACCGAATGGTCGGCGTTCCTGGACGAGTTCGGACGTCCGATCGTCGGCACCAGCCACTACGTGCTGTCCGGTGTCGACCTGGCGCTGCACCGCCCCGCCCTCGACGAGCTGATGCAGGCGCTGTTCGGCATCGACCTGGCGGAACACCCGCCGCAGCCGGCCCTGCTCACCTTGCCCGCGCCGGGGGAGCCGCGCGGGAGGCAGCCGTACCCGCTCGGCTGGCTTGCCTCGGTCGCGGCGCTGCTGCTCGAAGGGCCGGTCACGCTCGTGCCGGACGCCGCGGACTGGCCGATGCGGGACCGCGTCCGGCTGTTCGACGACATCCTCGGCCTGCTGCCGTATCCGGCGGCCGCCGCGGTGTCGGCGGCGACCTGGTGGACGGCGTCCGCGGCGGGCAGCGTCCGGCTCGCGGTCGGATCGGCGCAGCGCGGGCGCCGGGCCGTGCGGATCGGCGGGCCCGCCGAACCGGAGACGGCGGCGGGTGCCGCGTACCGCAGACTCGTCCTCGCCCTCGCCGAGGCGCGCGGTGCCGTGCCGCTGAGCCGCGACCTGCGGGCTTTCCCGATGCCGTCCGCACCGGGGCCGGATTTCTTGCGGGCGGAAGCGGTTCTGGGCGCGGTCCGTGCCCGGTTCGGAGATCCCGCCGGGTAACCCGAGAGCACCGCGACGGCGGCGTACCGGCACCGCATCGGCGCCGTGGGAACACGCCTTGAGCAGGGGCGCGACCAAGTCGCGGCGAACGCACGTCCTGTCCCGCTAACGTGGCCGGACGACACGACGGGAGGGGGTGCTCGCGTGATCGCACCGTTGGACGGCGCCGGTCCCACCCGGGTCGGCGACTTCGACCTGCTGTGCCGGATCGGGGCCGGCGGCTTCGGCGAGGTCTATCTCGGCCGGTCCCGCACCTGGGCGGGGCAGTTGGCGGCCGTGAAGATCGCCCACCCGGACATCGTCCGCAACGAGGGCTTCCGGCAGCGCTTCACCAACGAGGTGCGCGCCATGGGCACCGTCGTCGGCGACGGCGTCCCGCGGCTCCTCGACGCCGACAGCGAAGCCGAGAAGCCTTGGCTCGCCACCGAGTTCCTGCGCGCCCCGGCCCTGCAGGACCTGGTGGGGGAAGGCGGGCCGCTGCCGCCGGAGGTCGTGTGGCGGATCGCCGAGCAGGCGTCCGCGGCCATCGTCCGCATGCACGAACTCGGCGTCTACCACCGCGATATCAAACCCTCCAACGTGCTGATCGGGCGGGACCGCGCCTGGCTGATCGACTTCGGCCTGGTGCGCCTCGTCGGCGACCCCCGGCTGACCCGCACCGGCGACCGCATCGGGTCGCTGCAGTACATGTCGCCCGAGCACGTCGCGGGTCTCGCGCAGGCCGCCGGGCCGTCCGACGTGTTCGCCCTCGGCGGCACGCTGCTCTATGCGCTGACCGGGCATCCGCCCTACGACGGCGCGTCCATCGTCACCGTGCTCCGCAAGATCAGCAGCGAGGCGCCGGACACCTCGGGGCTGCCGGACGGCGACCTGGCCGGGCTGATCCGCCGCTGCCTGGTGCGGCACCCGGACGGCCGCCCGACCGCGGTGTGGGTCAACTCCGTCGCGCGCCGCCACGTCGGGCGCACCGCCGACGCCGGCAGCATGCGGCTGCCCGGCGACACGGTGCCGCTGTGGCGGACGCTGCCGCCCGAGCACCGGCGCCTGATGCGGGACTACGACCGCAGGATCGAAGAGGCGTCCGGGGGAGCGGTGCCCCGGTCCGACGGCGAGCCCACGGCCGTGGTCGGCGCCGCGGTCGCCGTCGACGAGGAGATGGCGCTCGGCATGGGCCCGTTCGGGGCCCCGGCGCCCGGCAGCTCCGTCGACTCCGGCAGTTCCGTTGATTCAGGTAGTTCAGCCAATCCGGGCGGTTCCGTCGAGCTCGGCGGATTCGCCGGTCCGCGCCCCGCCGACGGGCGGTCGGTCCCGCCTCGGACCGGCGGACCCCGTCCCGACTGGGAATGGCGGGGGCGGGACTGGATCCGCTGCCCTCCGGTGCTGTCCGCCGGAGTCGTCGCGATCGCGCACTGCCAGGGCCGGGTCGTCGGGCTGGACGCCGAGAACGGCCGGGAGCGCTGGGAACTCCCCGCCGAATCCGGCGACCTCGTGCTCCCCGGCGCGATGGCCGTGGTGTCCGGGCGGCTGGTGGTCGGCACCGGGCGCGGGCGCCTGCGCATCGTGCACGCCTCCAGCGGCAAACGCGAACACGACCTGTGGGTCGGCCCGACCGTCGGCTCGGCCGGCACCGGCGTGGCCGTGCACGGCGTGTGCGTGACAGGCGCGGACACCGTCCTCGCGACGATGGCGAACGGCGACCTGGTGTCCGCCCGGCTGGACGCGATGGCGGCGCGCACCGCCCGCGAAGCGGTCGGTCCGGTGCGCCGCCCCGCGGTGTGCGGCGCATCCGTGGTCACCGCCGGGATCGACGGGTGCGTGCGCACCTGGGAGTTCGGCACGGGCATCGCGAAGTGCCGGGCGAAATGGCGGCTGGACGGGGCGGTCCTCGGCGGGCCGCTGGCCGTCGGCCAAGCGGTCGTGTGCGGGACCGCGGCCGGCACGCTGTGGCTCGTCGAACCGCCCGGCGGCACCGCGCGTGTGCTGGCCCGGCTCGGCACGGCGATATGCGGGGACCCGGCGCTGTCCGGCGACGGGCTGGTGGTGGCGGGGACGTCGGGCGGCGACGTGGTCGCGGTGCACGCGTCCGGCGTCAAAGGCTGGCGGGAGTCCCTCGGCGAGCCGGTGGTCGCGGTCGCCGCCGACGAGCAGTGGGTGTACGCCGCGCTGCGCGGCGGCAGCGTCCACGTCCTCAGCCGCGACGACGGCACGCGCGCCCACACGATCCGCACGCCCGCGGCGTGCGTCCCGGCAGCCGCCGGACGCGAAGGCGAACGCCGTTTGTACACCGCGGGATTGGATGGCGCGGTCCGCCGCTATACGATCCCGTGATGCGCCTCCACGGCGCGTATCCGGGCCGCTGCCGGGCCTGTTGGCCGAACGCGTGTTCGCCGGAGTGCGGGCGCGCCGCCGCCGTGCGCCGAAACGTGCTTTCCCGAAAGGGTATTGGCTGCTTTTGACCCCTCCTCACGATCTCGCGACGGCGGGCGGGAATGACCTCCGGGAAAGGCCGCCAACCACTACCATCGGCTCATCACCAGGTCACGCCGCGTGGACATCCGGGTGCGGTCGCCCGCGCGGCGGGCAGGGACCACGACGGCTGGGGGACGGGGTGGCGGCCGTGCGGGGCGGATTCGGCAGGATCGAAGCGGCGCGGGCACGGAGCGCCCGGGCGCGCGTGCGGGCGCACGCCACGAGACGACCCGGGCAGCGGCGGTGACGCCCCGGCACCGGCGTGCGCCGGGTGACGTACCGGCCGCTATCTGCCCGGTGTGCCTGTCCGCGTTCCCGGCACGCGGCGCCTGCCGGTTCTGCGCGTGGGAGGCCGGCGGCGACCTCGACACGGCCCGCCGCGGCTACGACCTCAAGACCGAACTCCGCGCCCGGCCGGTGCGCGAGGAACCCGACCCGGCCCGCGACGGCCGCACGCTCCCGACCCCCGAGACCACCGACCTGCCGGACCTGCCGCATTTCCCCCGCTTCCCGGGCCTCCCGGACCTGCCGCCGCCGCGCGACGGCGGCGGCGGCGACGGCCGTGCGGGACCGGAACGCGACGCGTGGCGCGACATCCGCGCCGAGGACGCCCGCGCCCGTGCGCTCGCTCCCGGCGGCGCCGACCAGGTGCTCGTGGCGCTGGCCGCGGGCGAGTTCGACCGGGTGTGGTTCGTCGAACTGTCCCGGCACGGCGCCGCCGCCGTCCGGGTCGACCGCGATCCCGCGGGCGCGGTGCGCATCCCGGACGCCGCGGAGCCGCGCACCCCCTGGCCCGAACTCCTGCTCCACCCGGACTGGCTGCCCGCCGCCGAGGACACCGGCGACTACGTCCTGGCGGGCGGCGTCGGCACCGTCGACGGCACCGGATGGCACGGCCGCCCCGCCCCCGTCGACCCGCTGTTCGGGCGTGCCCTCGGCGCGTGGACCGGCCGCTGGGCCGGACGGTGGCGGCACGAACGCACCACGCCTGGGGAGGGCAGCGCGTGGATCCTCGTCTCCCGCGACCCGCACTGGCGCATATGCGTGCAGGCCGCCCGGCACCTGTCCGCCGAGTACCCGCCGTCCGCGACCCTCGTCCCGGACGGCACCGCGCCCCTCGACCGGCTCGTCGACGACCTCGTCGGCGGCATCCCGACCCGGCACACCTACGCCCTGGTCGCCGTCGAAGCCGACACCGCCCACCGCACCACCCGGGTCATCACCCGCGAACTCTTCCCGCGCGGCACCCTCGCCCTCCCCGGCAGCACCCCCAGCACGAGCGTCGCCCTGGCGTTCCCGGCGTCCGGCACCGGCAACGGCGCCGACGCACCCACCGAGCGACTGCTGCACGTCGTCGACCCGTACGGCGGCCCGGACGGCGATTGGCCCGTTCTGATGGCCGGCGCCTACCCGGCCCCCGGCGGCGCCCACGAGATCACCGTCCGCCTCGTCGACGCCCGGCGCATCGAGGTCGGCATCGACCACGACGGCGCGACCCGCGCGCTCACCGCCGTCCTTCCGGGCGCCCCGCCCGGCATCCTCCCAGGCCACGGCAACGGCAGTGGCGACGGGAACAGTGACGGGAATGGTGACGGGAACGGGAACGGCCACGGGAACTTCGACGGCCGCGGCCCCACCGGCACCGCCCTGTTCGGCGCCGGCACCCGCCGCGTGCTCGGCGGCGGGCTCGACGCCGACATCGTGTGCGCCGTCGAACTCGCCGACGAAGATCCCGAACGCGTCCGCCGCCGCCTCGACTTCGCCGCCGAACTCGCGGAACGCCTCACCCGCCTCGACGACGGCGCCGGCCGCTTCCGCCTCGCCCTCGCCGGCTACACCGACCACGACCCGCGCCGCCGCGTCCGCCGCCCGGACGTCTTCGGCCTCGGCACCCACGTGCCGCCGCTGCGCACCGTCCCGTTCGCGGACCCCGCCGACCACCTCGACGCCCTCGCCGCGTGGGAGCCCGCCGCCGTCCTGCACCACTACGCGGCCCCGCTCGAAGAAGTCGTCCACCACCTCGACACGCACCGCACCGACCCCGCCTGGCGGTGGCGCGCCGCCACGCGGATCCTCGTCACCGTCGGCAGCCGGCCCCCGCACCCCCGCTCGCGCGGCGCCGACCTCGTCATGCCCTGCCCCGAACGCCTCGACTGGCGCACCCACCTCGCCGCGCTGCGCAGCCGCGACGGGCTGCGGTGCGTCCTCGTCGACGACCGCCACACCGAGCCCGACCGGCGCAACCGCAGTTCCTGGGTGTGGGAATTCGGCTCCTTCCGCGAAGAGTTCGGCGCCGACGGCCACTTCGGCCCGGACGACCCGCAGGTCTGGGCCGCCCTGCTCACCGGCCCGGCACCCGCGTCCGCACCGGTACTTCCGCTGCTCGTGGACACCGCGAGCCGCACGCTGCCTTTCCGAGGAGGCGGATCCCCCCGATGACCGACCCGCACGCCTACCCGCCGCCTCCGCCGCCCGACCCGGACGACGACGAGACGGTCTACTCGTCCGCGCCGCCGCCGTTCGCGGCCCGCGGCGGGCCCCTGCTGCCCGAGGACGTGCCGGACGACCTGCCGTACGACACCTACGACGGACCCTTCGACACGGAGGCCCCCGCGCTCCACCGCGAAGTCCCGTTCGACGCGTACACCGGCACCGCCGTCGTCCCGCTGTCCCTGTGGGGCGCGCCCGGCTCCGGCAAGACCACGTTCCTCGCCGCGCTGCAGTTCGCCGTCAACCAGTTCGTGCACCCTGCGGTATCGGTCAACCTGACCCCGGCCAGCAACCTGGCCCTCAAGGAAGCGCAGAACTTCCGGCGCATGCTCACCGAAGAGCGCACGTTCCCGATGGCCACCGCGGGCATCTCGCACCAGTTCTGGGACTTCACCGTCACCGAGAAACGCCGCGGCCTGCTGCGCCGCGGCCCCGGCCGCAGTCAGACGTTCCTGCTGGAGATCACCGATGCCCCCGGCCGCACGTACGACGACGAGAACGCACACAGCAAGAACCCGGCGATCACCCACCTCGTCAACAGTCGCGGCCTCATTCTGCTGCTCGACCCGATCGGCGAACTCGAACAGCGCAACTCGTTCCGGCACTTCGGCGGCGTGATGGAGAACCTCCGGATCGCCGCCATCGCCGACGGCAGCCTCGTCGACGGCCGCCTTCCGCAGCACCTGGCCGTCTGCCTGACGAAATGGGACGACCCCCGCGTGTTCGTCCGCGCCAAACAGGGCGGCTTCGTGCACACCGACGACGCCGGTGTCCCGCGCATCGCCGACCCGGCCGCGTTCATGACCTGGATCTCCCGGGCCATCCCGGAGAGCAACCTCGGCTACATCGACCAGGCGCTGCGCAACAACTTCCACCCGAACCGGGTGAAGTACTTCATCACCAGCTCGCTCGGCGTCGGCCGGGTCGATCCCGAACAGCCCGGCCCCGACGACTTCCACCGCGTGGTCGCGGAAGCCGACGACCAGCTGATCCTCGACGTCATCGAACCGATGAACGTCGTCGAACCGCTGCTCTATCTGACATCGGCCGTGATGGACCGGAGGCGGTGACGGTGGCGGAACTGGAAGCCCAGTGGGTGTGGTTCGGCAAATCCCCCGGATCCACCTCGGACTACGAAGTCCTCGAAGGCAGTTCCGAACCGAACACGTACAAGGCGCTCAGCAACGTCGTGTGGCGGACGTTCCCCGGAACGCCGGACCGCATCGACAACGGCCCCGAACGCCTGCCCTGGTGCACCGTCTCGCCCGCCCGCGGGCAGGACCGCAGCCCCATGTGGGTCGTCAAGATCGTCGAAGCACGCGGCGAGAAGGACGGCTTCAACCGCGCCATCGTCTCCGCCCGCGTGTTCTTCGTGCCGTACCCGGAAGCCGCCGCCGCCGGCCTGTCCGCGGCCCGTCTGCTGGACGCCCTCGACGAAGCGCCGCTCGTGCCCGGCGCCCCCGTGTCCGTGCGCCTGCCCGACCCGGCGGCGACGCGCGCCGACATCCTCGCGGAGATCCGCGGCCTCGGCATCGAATGGGCGGCCACCGTCGCGGCCTGGATGCTCGCCGGACCCGTCTCCATCGGCGGGGCGGACAACGCCGACCGGCACACCCGCCTCGCCATCGTCGACGCCGTCACCGCCCTCCTGCCCTACGGCGTCCGCGCCCACCTCACCGCGCACACCTGGACCGGCACCGACACCCGCGCCCAGCCCTGGGTGTCCTTCGCCGAAATCCCCGGCGCCCGGCGCCTCGCCGTCAACCGCCGCCTGCCGCTCCCGCCCGAGGGGCCCGCCGCCGACTACTACGCCGTCGTCACCACATTCCTGGAGCGCAACGGCCTCGACGACCTCGTCGAACGCCTGGCCGCCATGCGCACCCCCGTCGACCTGGCCAAGACCCGCGGCCTGAGCGGCAGCCTCGTCACCGCCGTCCGCGACCTCGACTGGGTCACCCGGCTCATCGAAGCCAGCCGCAACGGCACCCTCAACGCCGACGAACTCGCCCGGCGCCTCGCCGGCGCCGAACCCGGCCGCCTCAAGCCCGACGAAACGCGCGCCCTCCTCGGCGCCGCGTTCGCCGCCGCCGTCCGCGGCCACACCGGCTGCGCCGACGCCGCCGAGGTCTTCACCCGCAAAGCCAAAGCCGCCGACGCGGCCGTCGCCGCCATCGTCGCCGAACTCGGCGCCCCCGAAGACCCCGGCACCCCCGACCGCGACGCCCGCATCTGGGCCCTCGCCGACCGCCTCGGCCTCGGCAACGCCGCCGCCTACGTGCTCCTCACCGGCATGGGCGCCGACGGGGCACCGCCGGAGCGGATGGTCCGCATGCTGCGCCGCATCGGCCCCGCCCGCGCGCGCCGCCTGGAGGCCGTCCGCGACTTCCTGTGGCAGGAGAAAGTCGTCGCGGGCGCGCTCCTCGCGTACGAATCCGAGGACCGGCGGCAGTGGCTGGCGGTCCTCGACCCGGACAACGCGTCGGTGCCGGTCTGGCTGCGCCCCTACCGGATCCTCGGCTCCCGGCACGCCACCGGCAGCCTGCCCACCCCCGGCGACGCCATCGCCGTCGCCGACCTCACCGAAAACGGCGAGGAGTTCAACCGCGTCGTCAGCGCGTTCTGGCCCACCTTCACCGAGACCGCCGGGAACGAGCAGTACCAGGCGCGCCTGTTCGCCGCCCTCACCCGGCGGCACATCGCCGACCCGGACACGGCGGTCCGCATCGACCTGCTCCTCGTCGTCGGCGGCTACCTGCCGCACGGCGCCGAGCAGCGGCGGCTGTCCGTCGAGCGCTACCTGGACGCGGTCCGCGACCGCCACGTGCACGACCGCGTCGCGTTCCCGCGCTGGGCGGCCGCCTGGACCGGACTCGTCCTGAACCCGGGCGCGGGCCCGGTCAGCCGGGAAAGCCGCCTCCTGCTGCGCACGTTCGCGCTCGAATGCGGGGACTCCACCGCGGCCGCGATCGCCGGGGCGGTGGGCGGCGCGCTGGAGAACCCGGGCCTGTACGACACCCAGATCCTCGACGACACCTGGTGGCACGCCCTCATCCAGTACGACCCGTCGCTGGAGCAGAGCCGCACCCTCACCCGGGTCCGGCAAGGCGGCCTGTCGCTGCGCGAAGTCGTCGACCTGTGGGCCGACAGCCTGTGCGGCGCGCCGTCCCGCGCGGGCGTCGCCGTCGTCGGCGGCACCGACCGCAAACCCATGCTGGCCGCCGTCGGCGACTGGCTGCGCAAGAGCCAAGTCCCCGCGGTGGCCGTCTTCGACGCCCTGTACGGCGGCCTCGTCGCCCGACGCGTCGACGGCGCGCAGGCGCGCGAAGCCGTCGACAGCCTCCGCCTCGCCGTCACCCAGGGCGCCTGGGGCGCACCGGAAGCCGAGCGTCGCCGCCTGCAGTTCGGCGAAGCGCTCGCCGCCGAGGCCAAGCACGCCCGGCAGCACCGGCGGGCCATCCGCAAAAGCAAGTTCCAGCCCCCGCCCGCCCAGCCGGCCCCGCAAGGCGGCGCGGCGGCCCCGGCCGCCCCGCCGGGCCGGAAGGGCCGTCGCCGCAAGAACGCGGCACCGCCGCCCGGACCGCCCGCACCACCCGGACCGCCCGCACCACCCGAAGCCTCGGGGAACCTTCCGGCGCCCGCCTCGACGGCGGACACCCGGGCGCTCCCCGCCGGCTCCGGCCCGGGGAACCCCGCGCCGGGCGCCGCACCGGCCGACGAGAACCGGACCCACGGCGGCCGCGGCCCGTTCCGCGGGGGCGGGCGGCCGAGCCTGCCCCACGTGCAGCAAGGCGCCACGGTGCGCTGGAAGATGGAGCGCGAAACCCTCGTCACCCGCATCCTCGTCGCCTTGGTCGTCATCCTGATCGGCGTCATCGCCGTCGCCGTCCTGCTGCTGTCCGACGACGGGTCCGACAACGGATCGCCGCCGGCCCCGGACCACCGGGACCACGCCGCCACCGCGCCGGCCGCGGCCCCGCGAGACCTCGCCCCAGACGCCACTTCCACGGCCCCGAAACCGCCGCACCACCGGTCCTGAACCACGCACCTCGCCCCGTCCGGAGCCCGTCCCCTGGGAGCCCGCGTGAAGTCACCCGCCCGACGGCCGCGCCCGCGCCGCCTGCGCGCCGCCATCGCCGCGCTCGCCGCCGCGCTGCTCTTCGCCGCCCCGGTCGGCACCGCGCACGCCGCGGCCGGCCCCGCGGCGCCCGGCAGCCGCGAGGACCTGCTGACCGCGCTCGGCATCGGCGACGTCGGCGTCGACTACCTCGTCCTCGTCGACCAGTCCCTCTCCATGGGCGACGCCGGCTACGACACCGCCGTCCGCACCGAAGTGAAGAAGCTCATCGACGGCATGCGGTCCGTCGACCGGGTCGGCTTCATCAGCTTCGCCGTCCAACCCGGCACGCAGAAGAAGTTCGTCCAGGCCGCCGAAGCGAAATCACTCCTCGACGGCCTCTCCGTCGACGACCCGGGCGGCACCAACCTCGGCCTCGCCCTGGCCTCCGCCGCCGACCTCATCGACAAGACGCCGCTGGACAATCCGCCGCGACCGGTCGGCGTCGTCCTGCTGTCCGACGCCAGGGAAGACGTCCCCGCCGGACAGCCGTACGCCAAGATCGACCCGAGCACGCCCGAATGGAAGGCCCTGCGCGCGCGTTTCGACAAGATCGGCGCGCAGCGCGACATCGCCGGGTTCGGCGTCGACTTCGAACAAGGCGCCGATGTCGTCTACAAGGCCATCAGCACCGTGCTGTCGTCCATCCCCGCCGGGCACGCCAAAACCGTCCCCGAACTCTCCGGCCCGCTCCAGGAATGGGCCGGGCAGGCCCGGGCCAAGCAGGGCGCCGCGGCGGTCGACGCAGAGAAGGGCAAGGGCGTCGAAGCACGCTGGATCGTCCCCGACACCCTCGACGGCACCTTCGACGTGTCGTCGAACGTGCCGCTCGTACTGGAACTGAAGGCGACGACCGCGCGCGTCCCCGTACGGGTGTCGAACCTCGCCGTGTCGGGCGCCCAAGTCTCCGGACTGCCCGCCGACCCGGTGATCGTCGACCCGAAAGCGCCCCCGGTGCGCATCAACGTCACCATGTCCGCCGCCCGCACGCGCACCGGGCTCGGCGGCGGCACCTCGACCGTGGAAGTCCGCCCGCGGGTCACCGGCACCGTCGACTCGCCGCTGGGCCCCGCGGTCACCCAGTACCTCAACCGGCCGCTCGCGCTGGCGACCGACATCACCAACGTGCCGCCGTCACCGCCCGTGAAACTCACCGGCGAGGAAACCACCGAACGGGCCTCCTGGATGACCGCCGGAATCGTCATCGTCATCATCGCCGCCCTGATCCTCGCCGTCGGCGGCACCCTGTACGTGGTCCCGCGCAAGATGCACGGCGAACTCGACGTCTGGTCGTACGACGGCACCTACTCGATGGTCGTCGGCGTCGACGGCGAACGCTCCGTCGCCCGCACCCCGCTGTCCCGGATCCAGGACCCGGGCTGGATCTCGGTCCGCGGCGGCCAAGGCTTCGGACGCCGCGGCCGGACCCTGCGGATCCAATGCTCGCGGGGCGGCAACGTCGGCGGCATCCGGATGGCCGAGGGCGGCAAGGGCGTGGTCGCGGGGCTGGACGTGCAGCACCGGAAGTGGACGCGGCCGACGGGCGGGGGACCGGGGACGGGGTAGCGGCGCCGCTTATAGATTGTCCCGGTGATCGCCGAAGACCCGCCGCGCCCGGCCGCCGCGGCAGCCCCGCCGCCGCGCCGCCGCATCCTGCGCGACGAAGTGATCCTCGTCCTCGCGCTGTCCCTCGGCGCGTCGGCGCTGTCCTCGCTGATCTCCTTCGTCGGCTCCGTCACCCGGCCCGGCGGGCTCGCCCACCAGGCCGCCGTCCTCAACCGGTCCGCCGCGCCCGGCCGGCCGTGGCTCGACCTGGCCTGGCAGCTGTTCGGCATCGCCACCGCGCTCGTGCCGATCTTCCTCGTCGCGCACTTCATGACCCGCGACGGCGAATCCATCCGCGACCTCGGCGTCGACACCCGGCACAAGTGGCTCGACCTCGGCCGCGGCGCCGCCGTCGCCGCGGCCATCGGCGGCACCGGCCTCGGCCTCTACCTCGCCGCCCGCGGCGCCGGCGCCAACCTCACCGTGGTGCCGACGACGCTGCCCGACGTGTGGTGGCGCATCCCCGTCCTGGTGCTGTCCGCGTTCCAGAACGCGGCCGTCGAGGAGATCATCGTCCTCGGCTACCTGCTGCACCGGCTCCGGCAGTTCGGGTGGTCGTTCCCCAAGGCGGCGCTGGCGAGTTCGGTGCTGCGCGGGTCGTACCACCTGTACCAGGGCATCGGCGGGTTCTTCGGCAACCTGGCGATGGGGCTGATCTTCTGCTGGCTCTACAAGCGGTGGGGCCGCGTCATGCCGCTGCTCCTCGCGCACGCGCTGATCGACACGGTGGCGTTCGTGGGGTACGTGCTGCTGGCGGGGAAGGTGAGTTGGCTGCCTACGCCGTGAGGTGCCGGCTCCCCGGTCGTGCGGGGCCTTGACGATGCGGGTGCGGGCTCAGTCGCGGGGGTCCGGGGTGTCGATGAGGCCCGCCAGGGCGTAGGTGGGGGAGCGGTCGAGGTTGTGCCGGGCCCGGTCGTAGCGGCGGGTCGTGCGGCTGTCCGCGTGGCCGAGGAGGTCCTGGACGTCGCGCAGGGACGCGCCCGCGTCGAGCGCGAGCGTCGCGCAGGCGTGCCGCAGGTCGTGCGGGTGGAGGCTGTCCGCGAGGTGCGGCACGGCGGTGGTGGCGAGCGTGCGCAGCAGCCGCCACACGCCCTGCCGGTCGAGCGGGCGGCCGGTCACGGTCGCGACCAGCGGGCCGTCGGTGCGGCCGTCGAGGTACGTGTCGATCAGCTCGCCGGCGCGCGGCGGGACGACCATGCGCTGCCGCTTGCCGCCCTTGCGGGTGACGGTGAGTACCCGGTGCCCGCGTTCCCAGCCCAGGTCGCCGACCTCCGCATGGCACAGCTCGGACACCCGCAGCCCGCAGAACAGCAGCAGGTTCGCCACCACGGCGGCGCGCGGCGAATGCGCTTCCGCGGCGGCCAGCAGCCGCCCCGCCTCGGCCCGGGACAGGCCGGTCGACTGGACGTTCTCACCGACTTTCGGACGGCGGACGCGGGCGGCCGGGTTGCGGTCGATCAGGCCTTCGTCGACGGCGTAGGCATAGAACCCGGAGACCGCGGAGAGCCGCCGCACGACGGTGGAGGGGGCGGCGCCGGAGCGGCTGAGGTGCTCGACGTAGGCGTCCACGTGGACGCGGCGGGCGTCGAGGATCTCGATGCCGATCTCGGCGCACCAGGCTCCGTAGTCGGCGAGGTCGCGGGTGTACGCGGTGCGGGTGTTGCCGTGGTGGGAGAGCAGGAATCCGACGGCGATGCGGTTGGCGGGAGTGTCGGGGAGGTCGGCGAGCCCGGTGCGCGGGGCGGTTTGGCCGGGGAGGGCGAGGGCGGTGGACGGCTGGTCTGCCGGAGTCCCGGTTGCCGGCGTTCCGCCTGTCGATGTTTCGGCTGTCGACGTTTCGGCTGCTGAAGTTCCGGTCGCCGGAGTTCCGTCTGACGGGGTGTCAAGCACCGTTGCGGGCAGTGGATTTGCGGCGTAATCGGGGGCTGCCACGCGGTCGGACTCCTGGATTCGCTCGCCGGGACGGGAAGATGGTGCCACGCTACCGGTCGTGTGACGCCGGGTCGGCGGGTACGAGTCCGGACGGGGTGGCCGTGTCGGCTGTCCGTCCCGAACGGTTTTGGGGGTGCCATGGTCCTGGGCGGTCTTCGCCAACGGTTCCGCGTGCAGAACGATCCGGTCGACCCGGTCGCGCCGCTCGACGCCCCCGCGCAGCGCCCGCGGTTCCTCGCCCCGTTGCTGCTGGCGATCTTCTTCCTGGTGGTGGTGGTCGTCGTGGTGAAGATGGGCGGCGGCGAGGACAAGCCGGACGGCGGCAACGCGGACAACGCCGCGGCGTCCGGCTCGGCGAGCCCGTCGGCGACCTCCGACGAGGCCCCGATAGCGGCACCCGGCGCGATCGAGGGCACGGTGAAGTCGCGGGTCGCGATGGCGGTCTACCGGCAGCCGGAGATCCGCGGGCGCACGGTGCTGAGCGCCGATCACGGCACGCGGGTGATGGTTGAGTGCACCGTCCAGGGACAGACGCAGTACACCAGCGGGAAGCCGGACCCGACGTGGGCGCGGATCATCGTGCAGGGCAAGCAGGGGTATGTGCCGGTGGCGCAGGTGGATACGGGCGGCGTGGTTGCCGAGCAGGTGCCGGCCTGCACGTGAGGCCGGGCGTTGTAGTGCCGCCGGTCGGGCTTCGCCGTGTGTCGGCCCGGCTCAACTCCACCACAGGCGCTCGGCGTTGCCGCCGAGAATCGCCGCTTGGCCGGCGGCCGGGCGGCGGCGCAGGGCGTGCCGGGCGAGGGTGACCATGCCGGGGTAGTCGGGGGTGCGGGTCTGGGGGTGGTCGGAGCCCCAGAGGAGGCGGTCGTCGCCGAAGGTGCCGGCGAGGCGGTCGACCACGTCGGCGGGGTCGTGCGGCGCGTACGACGTGAAGAGGTGCGTGCTGATCTTGAGGTGCACGTTCGCGAGTTCGGCGAGGGCGAGCACCGGTCGGAGTCCGGCGTCGCCCGCCGCCGGGTCGGGGAAGCCGGCGTGGTCGAGGGCGACGGTGAGGCCGGGGCGGGCGACGATCGCGGGGGCGAACCGGCCGAGGTCGGCGGCGAACGCGGTGAGGACCAGGGTGATGCCGGCCGCCGCGGCGACGTCGAACAGGTGCGCGGTGTGGGGTGCGTCGATCCACGCGGGGGTGGGGCGTCCGGGCCCGCCGGAGACGGCGAAGAGGCGGACACCGCAGATGTGTTCGCTTTCGAGGAGCTGCGTGAGGTGCTCGGGCGCGGCCGGGTCCGCGGGGTCGACGGCGACCACGGCGCGGGTCCGGTCGGGATGCGCGGCCGCGGCGTCGAGGACGTAGCGGCAGTCGTAGCCGTAGGCGCCGACCCCTTGCACGAGCACGCACCTGTCCACGCCCGCGGCCTGCTGGACGCCGAGGACGTGCTCGGCCGTCGCGGTGCCGTCGGACCAGTAGTCGGCGCCGTCCCCGGTGCCCTGGGTGCGCGGGTACCGGGCGGTGTCGGGGGAGACGACGTGGACGTGGGTGTCGATGGTGTCGATCGAGGCGGTCACGGGCGGACGGTAACAGCGGGGGGTGGGGAGGTGAAGGGCTCGTCGGGGGGTTGGGGGGTTGGGGGGTGTTGCCGCTGTCGCGCTCGAGTGCGGCGGCTGCCGGCTCGAGTGCGGCGGCGGTGTGCTGGAGCATGGCGTGGATGGACGGCCACAGCGGCTCCCGGAGCCCCCACTGTGGCGCTCAGGTCGCTGCCGCCGGGCGTTTTCGCGGAGCCCAACGAAAGGCGGCTGCCTCGGGGGTGCCCCAGCGGCTACCTTGCCCCCATGCGCATTTACGTCGTGGACGCCTTCACCGACCGTCCTTTCACCGGCAACCCCGCCGGTGTCTGCCTCCCCGACCCCGAGCACGCCGCCGATGCCGCCTGGATGCAGTCCGTGGCGGCCGAAATGCGGCATGCGGAGACCGCGTTCCTCGTGCCGAGCGGGCGGGACGAGGCGGACTTCGATCTGCGGTGGTTCACGCCGACGACCGAGGTCGACCTGTGCGGGCACGCGACGTTGGCGAGTGCGCACGTTCTGTTCGCGTCGGAGGGCTTCGAGGGGCCGGTGGCCCGCTTTGCGACGCGCAGCGGGATTCTCTCCGCACGCCGGATGCCGGACGGGATCGGTCTGGACTTCCCGGCGATCCCGCCGCGGCAGACCGAGGCGCCGGTGGGACTGCCGGAGATCCTCGGCGCCGGTGTGGTGACGGTGGCCGCGGCGGGTGGGGACCTGCTCGTCGAGGCCGAGTCGGCGGACGTGGTGCGGAAGCTCGCGCCGGACCTGGATGCCGTCGCGCGGCTGCCCTACCGGTGTGTGGCGGTCACCGCGGCCGGCGACGAGCCCGGGATCGACTTCGTGTCGCGCGTGTTCGGGCCCGCGGTGGGTGTGCCCGAAGACCCGGTGACGGGCTCGACGCACTGTGCGCTGGGGCCGTACTGGGCGCCGCGGGTCGGCCGGACGCGGGTGGTCGGGCGGCAGGTGTCCGCGCGTGGCGGCACCGTCGTCGTCGAACTGCACGGCGAACGGGTGGCGTTGATCGGGCAGGCGGTGTCGGTGCTGAGCGGGGAACTCGGGGTGTGAGGGTCAGCTGCGCCGGTGCACCCACGTGCCGAGGCGCTTTTCGCGGCCCTTGACGGTTTCCAGCACGGGCTTCTCGCCGTCGGGGGCGAAGCCGGTGGCACGGGCGACGGCGTGGCTGGCCTCGTTGTGTTCGTCTATGCGCAGGACGAGGCGGTCGACGCCGATGGTGTCGTAGCCGAACGTGATCATGAGCCGCACCGAACGCGACGCGAGACCGCGGCCCCGGAACTGCGGGCCGATCCCGTAGCCGATTTCGGCACCGGCGGCCCGGGCTTCGTCGCGGAAGATCAGCACCTCGCCCATCGGCACGCCGTCGTCCTCGGTGATCGCCAGGCAGATCCGCCGCCCGGCGGCTTGGTCGGCGCGCGAGCGGGTCAGCCGGTCGGCGGCGGCTTGGCGGTCGAACGGCGAGACGATCGGCGTGAAGCGGTCGGCTTCGGGGTTGTCGAAGACGGCGACCATGGCGTCGAGGTCGTCTTCGGTCCACTGGCGGAGGACGAGGCCTAGGCCTTCCACGCGGACGGGCGCGGCGGGGAAAATCGGCGGGACGGCGGTCATGCCCGGAATCCTGCCACGTCGTCGGCCGTTCACCGGGGTTCCTCTTGATCCTCCACGCCATCTCCGCTCTGCTGTTGCCTCCCGATCAACCCGATCAAGGAGGCCCCATGACGACCGACTCCACGGCCGACTACATCGCCGTCACCCGCCTGCAAGCCGACTATGCCGACACCGTCTCCCGCCGCGCCTGGCCCGAGTTCCACCGGATCTTCGCCCCCGACGCCCTTGTCGTCGTCGACACCGGTGTAGGCGAGCCCCTGCGTCTGCACGGCCCCGACGGTGTGTCCGGCTTCATCTCCGGTGCCATCGAGCGCTTCGAGTTCTTCCAGTTCGTCCCCCTGAACACCGTGGTCGAGACCTCGGTCGGCGGTGACCCCGATGCCGCCGAAGGCCGCCTGTACATCTGCGAGCTGCGGCAGGATCGCGAGAGCGGCCGCTGGACGAACGCGTTCGGCGTCTACCACGACCAGTACCGCCGCGCCGACGGCCGGTGGCGCTTCGTGCACCGCCGCTACCAGTCCCTGGCCCGCACGACCGGCCGTGCCGAGGTGTTCGCGTTCCCGCATCACCTGGCGCCGGGGTCGCTCGCCGCGGCGGGGGACTGACGGCGCGTCAGCTCTTGATTCCGGCGCCTCGGCCCTCCATGATCCGTCAGATCGGAGGCATGTCGGTCGAACACGCGCGCGAACGAACATGTGCGCGATGACGGCCGGGCCGCGGCACGCACGGCAAAGGGCGATAACGATGACGGCACGACGCGAACGCGTGGGACGGTTCGAAGGCAGGCGCGTCCTGGTCACCGGCGCCTCGTCCGGCATCGGCGCGGCGACGGCGCTCGCGTTCGCCCGCGAAGGTGCGACCGTGGGCCTTGCCGCCCGTCGCGCCGACCGCCTCGCCGCGGTGCTGGAGCAGTGCCGCGCCTACACGCCGGACTCGGTCGCGCTCACCGTCGACCTCGCCCGGCTCGACGACATCGACGCGTTCGCCGCCCGTGCCGTCGAGGAACTCGGCGGCGCCGTCGACGTCCTCGTCAACAACGCCGGCATCCCCAAGCGCCGCAAGGCCGCCTCGCTGACGCCCGACGACCTGCACGAGGTCATGGCCGTCAACTTCGAGGCGCCGGTGCGCCTCACCGCCGCGCTCCTGCCCGCGATGCTGGAACGCGGCGACGGCCACATCGTCAACCTGTCCAGCATGGGCGTGCACATGTTCAGTTACGGCGTGGGCGCCTACGCGGCGTCGAAGGCCGCCGTCGAGCTGTGGACCGAGGCGCTGCACCTCGAACTCGGCGGTACCGGCGTCGCCGCGCACCTGTTCGTGCCCGGCACCACGCTCACCGAGTTCTCCACGGAACGCGAGGGCAACGACCCGCCGTTCCCCGTCGACCCCGCCACCGCGGCCACGCCCGAGCAGGTCGCCGCCGCGCTGCTGGACTGCCTCGGCACCGAGGTGTTCATCACCTACGCCACCGAGCGCGACGCGGCGACCGCCAAGGCGAAGAACACCGACCCGAACGCGTTCCTCGCCCAGCTCCGCCGCCGCTGACGCCCCGCACCTCCCCGGCACCCGCCGACCCGGCAGCCGCTGACCCGACGCCCGTCGACGCAGCACCCGCCGCCACCGACCCGTGCCGGGGAGGCGCGATACGTCCCGGCATGGAAGACTCGCCCGGTACGCGCGCACGCGGCCCCGGCGCGTCCGGCCGCGCGCGCGACCCGCTCCGCCTCGGGAGGAACCACCGGTGAGCACGCAGGAACTGCCGTACCGTCAGATCCGACAGTCGGCGAAGCTCGCCGGGGTCTGCTACGACATCCGCGGACCGGTCCTCGACGAGGCCAAGCGGATGGAGGACGAGGGCCACCGGATCCTCAAGCTGAACATCGGCAACCCGGCCCCGTTCGGTTTCGAGGCGCCCGGCGAGATCCTCCACGACATCATCCTCGGCCTGCCGTCCGCGCAGGGGTACTGCGACTCGAAGGGCCTGTTCCACGCCCGCCGCGCGGTCGTGCAGCACTACCAGGA
Source organism: Uniformispora flossi (assembly GCF_049534875.1). NCBI lineage: Bacteria > Bacillati > Actinomycetota > Actinomycetes > Kitasatosporales > Streptomycetaceae > Uniformispora > Uniformispora flossi. Next base: position 8,551 of record NZ_JBMULZ010000019.1, on the reverse strand, counting down.
GCGCGGCATCCACGGTGTCGACGTCGAGGACGTCTACCTCGGCAACGGCGTGTCCGAGCTGATCGTCATGGCCCTCCAGGCGCTGCTCGACGACGGGGACGAGGTCCTCGTGCCCGCCCCCGACTACCCGCTGTGGACGGCCTCCGTGTCGCTGTCCGGCGGTACTCCCGTGCACTACCTGTGCGACGAGACCGCCGACTGGTTCCCCGACCTCGACGACATCGCCGCGAAGATCACCGACCGCACCCGCGCGATCGTCGTCATCAACCCGAACAACCCGACCGGCGCGGTCTACTCGCGCGAACTCCTGCAAGGCCTGGTCGAGCTTGCGCGGAAGCACCAGCTGCTGCTCCTCGCCGACGAGATCTACGACAAGATCCTGTACGACGACGCGGAGCACATCCCCCTGGCGTCCTTGGCCCCCGACCTGCTGTGCCTGACGTTCAACGGCCTGTCCAAGGCCTACCGCGTCGCGGGCTTCCGCTCCGGCTGGCTCATGCTGTCCGGTCCGAAGACGCACGCCGCCGACTACATCGAAGGCCTCAACATCCTGGCCAACATGCGGCTGTGCGCGAACGTCCCCGCGCAGCACGCCATCGCGACGGCACTGGGCGGCCACCAGAGCATCCGCGAACTCGTCCTCCCCGGCGGGCGCCTGCGCGCACAACGCGACAAGGCCTACGAACTCCTCACAGCCATCCCCGGCATCTCCTGTGTGAAGCCACGCGGCGCGCTGTACGCCTTCCCGCGTATCGACCCGGAGGTGTGCCCGCTGGTCGACGACGAGAAGTTCGTCCTCGACCTGCTGCTGCAGGAGCGCATCCTGGTGGTGCAGGGGACGGGCTTCAACTGGCCGACGCCGGACCACTTCCGCATCGTCACGCTGCCGCATGTCGACGACCTGGACGACGCGATCACCCGCATCGGCAAGTTCCTGGGCTCCTACCGGCAGTAGCCGTCAAACGGTGGTTACGGCCCGCGCCCGCAGCCGCCGCAGCATCCGCGGGTCCTCGAACCCGACCGCCCGTGCGGCGGCCTCCACCGTGCTGCCGTGCGCGATCAGGTGCTCGGCGCGTTCCAGGCGTAGGGCCTGCTGGTAGCGGAGCGGGGTGAGGCCGCCGGTGGCGCGGGTGAACAGCCTGGTCAGGGTGCGTTCGCCGACGCCGGCGGCGCGGGCGAGGTCGGTGAGCGGCAGGGCTTCCGCGAAGCGTTCGTCGAGGAGGTTCTGCACGCGGTGCACGACGTCGTCCAGGTGCGAGCGGTGCCGCAGCATCGCGGACGTCTGGGGTTCGTGGCCGTTGCGGCGGGCGTACACGACCATGTCGCGGGCCACGCGGGCGGCGAACGCGGGCCCGTGCCGGACGGCGACCAGGTGCAGGGCGAGGTCGATGCCGCTGGCGATGCCCGCGGAGGTGACGATCCGGTCGTCGGAAGTGAACAGGACGTCGCGGACGACGGTGGTGCGCGGGCAGCGGCGTGCGAGGTCTTCCTGGACGTCGTGGTGCGTGGTGCAGCGGCGTCCGTCGAGGAGTCCGGCGCGGCCGAGGACTTCCGCTCCGGCGCAGACGCTGGCGACGGTGCCGCCGCGGGCGTGGTGGCCGCGCAGCGCCGCCAGGACCGGGTCGCCGACCGGGGTGCCGAGGACGGCGTCCACGGTGGGGGCGCGCCAGCCGGGGACGACGACGAGGTCGTCGGGCCCCAGCGGCGGCCATGCGGTGTCCGCGGTCAGCGGCAGGCCTTGGCCGCTGACCACGGTGGGCGATTCGGCGACGTAGGCGAGGTCGTACGGCTGTCCGAAGTCGGCCGCGGTGGAGAACACCTGTGCGGGCCCGGCGAGGTCCAGGAGGTGTACGCCGGGCATCAGGAAGAAGGCGACGGTCGTCACGATCCGGCCATCCTGCCGTACGCCGCGGGCGGGGTCATCCGGCGGCGGCTGCGGTGTGTTCGGTCTCCAGCTCGGCGACGGTGCGGATCTCGGCGAACCGGCCGGCGAGGGCGTATTCGGTGCGCCGGATGACGTCCGCGGCCTGCAGGGTCCGCGGGTCGGCGAGGAGGTCGGCGGGGGAGATGTCCTCGGGCAGGTCGCGGTGCGGGATGGGGTTGGTGGCGGTCGCGTCGATGGCGACGGTGACGCGGTAGCCGAGGTCGCTCGCGACGCGCGCGGTCGTCTCGACGCACTGTTCGGTGCGGATGCCGCACACCACCAGGTCGTGGACCTGCCGCAGGGTGAGGAGCTGCTGCAGGTTGGTGCTGGTGAACGCGTTGTGGCTGGTCTTGTGGATCAGCGGCTCGGTGTCGGCGCGGTCGAGTTCGTCGAGCACCCGGACGTGCCCGGACGCGGGGTCGAACGGGCTGCCGTCGCCGGGCTCGGTGTGCAGCACCCACACGACCAGGTCGCCGCGGTCGCGGGCGATGCGCACCAGGCGGCGCACCTCGTCGGCGATCTTGGGGTTGGAGATGGTCTCCCACAGCGGGGCGATCGCGCGGAAGGACTCCTGGACGTCGATGACGATCAAGGCTCGGGTCATGCGTCCAGCCTGGCCGCCGCGGCGGGCGGGCAGCCAGGCCGCATCGGGTCCCCGACCGGACCGATCCGGTCAGCGGGTACGGGCGTGCCCATGAGGTCCGCGGCGGGCGGCACCGGCGCAGACACGCCCTAGCCGCCCGCCGTCGCCGACGCTCCCGCGGGTGAGGCGGGAGCGCCGGGTTCAGAGCTTCTTGACGCGCGGCACGATCCGCTCGCCGAACAGCGCGGCCTGCTCGAGGAACTCGGCGCGGGTCGTGGCGGGCAGCGCGATGGTCACGCCGGTGACGCCCGCGGTGGCCTGCTCGGCGAGGTCCTCGACGACGGCGTCCGCGTCGATGCCGGCACCCGAGAACATGCTCAGGCCGCGCGGCATGAAGATGACGTCGATCGGGTCGGTGCGGCCGACGGACTCGGCGTACTCGCGCGCGTAGTCGAGGCGGGCCCGCAGGTCGTCCAGCGTCTCGATGCCCGGCGTCTTGAGGCTCTTCGAGGCTTTGGCGGGCGCCGGCATCGGCAGCCAGCCGTCGCCCAGGTCGACGACGCGGCGGATCGCCCGCTTGCTGTTGCCGCCCACCCACACCGGGATCCGCGGCTGCACGGGCTTCGGCAGCATCGTGTTGCCCTCGGCGGCGTAGCCGGAGCCCTGGAAGGTGACGCTCTCGCCCGTCCACGCCGCCCGCATGGCGCGCAGCGCCTCGTCGAGGTAGTCGTTGCGGTTCGCGAAGTCCGCGCCGAGCGCGGCGAACTCCGGCTCCAGGTAGCCCGCGCCCACGCCGAGGATCACGCGGCCGCCGGACATGACGTCCAGCGAGGAGATCATCTTCGCGGACAGGAACGGGTTCCGGTACGCGGGCACGAACAGGTTCGTGTGCAGCCGCAGCGTGCTGGTCGCCGCCGCCGCGAACGACAGCGTGACCATCGGGTCCACGGTGTGGTGCCCGCCGTGCGCCAGCCACTTGTCGCCCGGGAAGGGGTGGTCGGTGGTGAACACCGCGTCGAACCCGGCCGCCTCGGCGGCCTTCGCCATCGTCATGACCGCTTCGGCGCCGATCAGATCCGGCCCGGCGTCGACGAGGTGGGTGGGGAGCCCAAGGGAGAGGAACATGAAGCGAAAGCTAGCAGCTATCTGACGATCCGTCAGGAGTGGGGAGCGCCACGTATTCGGGGTGCGGGGCGGGGTCCGCCTCGTCCGCTTGCCCGGTCCGCTGCGCTTGTTCCTCCCGGTGCGCCGCGTCGTGGGCGCGTTCGGCGGCGTGCCGGGACTTGGCCGCGCGCAGGACCGCGATCACCGCACCGAGCAGCACTGCATAAGCCGCGACGCCGATTCCCAGCCAGGCCCACCACACAGCGTTTCTCCCTCGCGACTCCGCGGCGTTTCGGTCGCCGTCGCGGGCGGTCACCGGTTGACCGGACGACGATTACCCGCCGCGACCGGTCGATCCTATGGCGTATCCGGCAATGCGCCGTACTTGCCCGTTATGTACCCGGGTTCCGGCGGTCAACGCCCCTGCGGCGCGGCCGAGTTCATGCGCTTTGCGGGTCGGCGTACGGAGGCCTTGACAAGCTGGCCGATTCTTGTTGTTGCATCGCGAGCCGGTTCCGATATATCGTTGAGCCATCGCGAAGGGATCGCGATAGCACCGGCAGAGGCCGGCGCCACCACATCCACTGAAGGAGAACCACCATGTACGGCAACAAGCACCGCCCCGGACGGGGCGAACGAGAGTCCCGCCGTCCCGCCTTCGGCCCCTGGGGCCCGGATCCGCGCGGCTTCGGCGGCCCGGACTTCGGCCGCGGCGGCCCCTTCGGCCGTCCGCACGGCGGCCGGGGACGCGGCCGTGGCCGCGCCCGGCGCGGCGATGTCCGCGCCTCGATCCTGGCCCTGCTGGCCGAGCGGCCCATGCACGGCTACGAGATGATCCGCGAGATCGGCGAGCGCACGCAGGGCGTGTGGAAGCCCAGCCCCGGCTCGGTCTACCCGACGCTCCAGCTCCTCGAGGACGAGGGCGTCATCGCGGGTGAGGAGTCCGGCGGCAAGAAGCTCTTCTCGCTGACCGACACCGGCCGCGAAGAGGTCGGCCGCCAGCCCGAAGGCACCACCCCGTGGGACGAGGTCAGCGAAGGCTTCGACCACGCCGCCTTCCACGAGCTGCGCAGCGCCGTCTTCCAGGTCAACGACGCGCTCCGGCAGGTCATGGCCACCGGCAACGAAGACCAGCGCACCAAGGCGCTGGAGGTCATGGCCGACACGCGCAAGCGGCTGTACCTGATCCTCGCCGAAGCCGAGTAATGCGCGCCCCGGCCGCCGCGGCGGCGGACGCGCGGGTGCGCCGGACGTTCCCCCGAAAAGGGCGACGCCCGGCGCACCACCGGTGGCTATCCGACGGCTGCGCCGGTCACCACGGCGCCACCGCATAGTCCTTGAGGAAGCACCCGGACAGCGGCTCCGCCCCCGGGTCCTGCTCGCCGCGCACCACCGGGTCGTAGATCCGGGCCGCGCCGTCGACGATGTCCAGCGGCGTCCGGAAGCCCGCCCGGAACACCCGCTCGCGGTCCGCCAACGGTTTCTCGTCGGTGATCCAGCCGGTGTCCACGCTCGTCATGTAGACGCCCTGCCCGGCCAGGTCCGCCGCGCTCGTGCGCGTCAGCATGTTCAGCGCGGCCTTGGCCATATTGGTGTGCGGATGCCCCGGCGCCTTGTAGCGGCGGCCGAACTGGCCTTCCACCGCCGACACGTTGACGATGTACCGGCGCGGCCGCGGCGACCGCAGCATGAGCGGCAGCAGCCTGCTCACCAGCAGGAACGGCGCCGTGACGTTGACCAGTTGGACCTCCAGCAGTTCCACCGGGTCGATCTCGTGCACGCGCCGCGTCCACGAATTGACCGGCGCCGTGTCGGGCACCAGTCCGCTCGGGTCCAGCGGCAGCGCGAGCGGCATCCCGGCGAGCGACGCCCCCGCGAGGGACATCCCCGCGAGCGACGCCCCCGCAGGCGACGCCGTCGCGGCCCCGCCCGGCAGCGCGGTGACCGGCTCGAACGCCGCCGCACCGAGCGCGGCCCGCTCGGCGGCGAGCAGCGGAGCGTACGCCTCCGGCGCCCGCCGCACCGTCTGCGCCGCGTTGTTGACCAGGATGTCCAACGGGCGTCCCTCGTCGACGAGTTCGTCGCACCATGCGAGCAGTCGCCCGGGGTCGCGCAGGTCCAGTGCGGCGATCGACAGCCGGTCGCGCCACACCCGGTAGTCCGGCACCGCGGCGAACCGGCAGCGCGTGTCGTGCGGGAAACGCGACGTCACCACGACCTCGGCGCCGTCGCGCAGCAGCTTGAGGACGAGTTCGAAACCGATCTTGACCCGGCCGCCGGTGACCAGGGCCCGGCGGCCGGTCAGGTCGGTTCGAGCTTGCCGCCGCGCCCGGTTCTCGCGGGCGCAGCCCGGGCACATCGCGTGGTAGAACCCGTCGACCTCGGCATACGGCGCCTTGCACACATAGCAGCGCAGTCCTGGCACGGTGCCGATCGGTCCGGCCGGGAAGGCGTCGTCGTCGAGCGGCAGATCGTCGACCCGGTCGCGGGCGCCGGTCGCGGTCCGCGCGAAGATTCCGGCGCGGGCCTCGGCCCGGGCCTTTCGCTGCGCGTCGCGGCGGCGCTTGCGGCCGGACTTGGTGAACGCGGCGAGCGCCTGCTCGATGCGGATGCGCGCCGGGTCGTCCGGCGCCAGGCCGTCGAGCGCGGCCAGAAACGCGAGGGAGGAATCCAACGCCGCCGGGTCGGGACGGGCCGGAGCCCCGCTGCCCGACGAGTCGGAAGAGTCGGGAGAGTCGGAGGAGTCGACGGACATGGAATTCACAGCATGCGGCACCTCCAAGGGTGCCGTCGTGAGGTCGGACATTGCGGCGCTCCCCTGGATACGGGTCGATGCTGGGACGGTCGGGACCTACGGCTCGGCTGCCGCGGGACGATCCGCCGCACTACGTGCTTCCGCACCTGCGTGACGCACGGGCCTTGCCTCCCTTCGGGATTCCTACGGCCGCGCGGAGACCGCGGCGCTCCGCCACGGTAGCCGCGCGGCCACCACCCCGGCACACGGATTTCCCGCACGGTACGGTCGGGACTCGTCGTCGACCTGATCACAAGGGAGCGCGCGCATGGCCACCGACGAACAATGGGGCACCCTCGAGGAACTTGCCGTCGCCCGCGAACGCTTCGCCGCCCGCATCCCCGGCTGGCGGCCGCCCGCGCAGTGGGCGCTCGGCGTCGCGACCCGCAGCGGCGGCCCGGCCTGCACCGCGTTCCCGCACACCAACGACGGCACCGGCCCGCTCCCGGCAGTCGCCCTCGCCGTGCTCTGCGGCCACCCCGGCGGCACCGCCACCTACGAGATCGGCCCCGAACTCCTCGACGAGGCCATCGCCGCGATGACCCCCGCCCTGGCCTGCACCGACGTCCCGCACCCCAACGTCGCCGCGTGGCGCACCGTCCGCGAACGGCTGGCCGACGACGACGATGCCTACGCCGTCGCCGTCTACATCGCCGACCCCGCCGACCCGGTGGCGGACGAGCACGACGCCGCCCTGCGCCGCGCCATAAGCGCCGAGTGACCCGGGCGGGCTGCGCATGGCCAGGGGGACACCGCGGTTCAGCTGCCTCTCGTTGCTCGTCGTCGGCGTACTGGTCGTCGGACTGGTGGTCGGCGGAGTCGTCGTCACGCTCAAGTTCGAACAACGGCGCGATCTGAAACGCACCGAGCAGCTCGCCCTCGAACACGCCCGCCATTGGGCGACCGTCGTCGCCGGCCAGATCGACGCCGGGGCCTCACCGCTGGGCGACACCCTGCGCGTCGACTTCTGGGAGGAGAAGATCCGCGTCCTCACCCTGAACCGCGCCCCGGGCGGCATCACCGGCATCGTCAAAGCCGAGGAACGCCGCACGACGACCTTCGGCCACTCCACCGTCTTCCGCTGCTTCGCCTACGACATACCAGCCAGGCCGCAGCCGCCCGAACGCTTCACCGTGCGGGCGGTGCCGTGCCCGCCGGTGCTGCCGGTGAACCCCGGGACGCTGAGTTAGCCGCGCCGATTCCGTCCGTGGCTCGGGAACAGGCACGCGGTCTCCGCATGCCTAGGCCCATATCGTCCACGCCTCCGAGGAACACGGCGCTTCGGCTCCAAACTTTCTCGCCTCGGAGCGATGAGTTTCTTCCGCGGCGACCGTCTGAACCTGCGACAGCACAGACACGGCCTGAACACGCGGAGGATGACATGGCAGTCGCGACCAACAGCCAGACGGTGAAAGGTACTTCGGCGCGCTTCGATGCGGCGGCCCGACCTGCGTGGCAGGTTGCGGGCGCCGCGTCGCTCGCCGGAATCGCGGTTGCCGGGGTGTACGAGGCGATCGTGCGGGCGGCCGGGGTTTCGCTGGACATGGGCACGTCGAAGGCGGAAGCGGAGGCGATCCCCGTCGGCGGCTTCGTCGGCTTCACCGCGATGTTCGCCGCCGCGGGATTCCTCTTCGCGCTTGCCGTGGCTCGTTGGGCGACCCGCCCGGGCCGGACGTACGCCGTCGCCGCGGGGGCGGTCGCCGCGGTCTCGCTCGTCCTCCCGTTCCTGCCCGCCTACGCGGCCGCGGAGACGCGTGTGGTGTTGGCACTGGCCCACGTCGCGGTCGCTGCGGTCGTGGTCCCGCCGGTAGCCCGCCACCTGGGGCGCCGCCGCTGAGCCCGACCCGCGGCTCAGTACGGCAGCCGGGCGCCGCTGCGGGCCAGGCGCGCAGCGCTGTCGATCTCCTCGTAGAACTGCTCCTTCGGCAGTGCGCCCACGAGCTTCTTGCCGTTGATCACGAATGTCGGCGTCATCTCCGCGCCCGCGTTCTGCGCGTCGGCGGCGTCCCGGTCCACGGCGGCGGACGCCGCGGCGCCGTCCATGTCCGCGGCTAAGACGTCATCTCATTTGGTGAGTCTGCGATAGCAAATGAGGGTGCAGGCGATGGCGGTGAAGGCGAGGAAGTGTTCGGGCTTGCGTTCGTAG